>JAIUOT010000036.1 GCA_020161015.1 Actinomycetota bacterium
GCCCTGGCAGTAGGAGCAGGCCCGGGAGGGCAACGGGGCAACGACTCTGACTCCAGCGCGACTGGCCTGACACCCCACACCAGCACTTCGGAAAAGCCACAGCCCGGACCTGCCAACCCAAGCCTACGACCCGCCCTCCCGCCGCCTCTTGACAGAGGGGAGCCATGAGCGCGAGACGTCAATCCTGCCCGGCAAGCATCTGCGATAGTCGCTCGGCGATTTGGCGGTCGCGGTCCTTCGCGGCGTGCTGGTAGAGCTGCGCCGCTACAGAGGTCGAATGGCCGAGTCGCGCTTGAAGCTCGGCCGTTGTCGCTCCGACCTGGGCGGCCAGCGTGGCTCCGGTGTGGCGAAGGTCGTGCCACTTCAGATCGTCCCGGCCGGCTGCGGCCCTGGCCTTGGCGAAGTGGCTGCCCATCACCGAGTGCCACATGTGACCTCGGGCCTCCCCAGGGAAGAGAAGGGAGTTGGGTCCAGGGCGCACGTAGGTCTCGAGGTGCTGCTCGATGATGGGCCACACATGGGGAGGAATCGAGACGTCGCGGACGCCGGCGTCGGACTTTGGCGGCCCCACGACAGCTCCCCCGGGCGGAAAGGTGACTGCACGTCTGACTTTGATCTGGTGGTTGGCGACGTCGATGTCCTTGCGACGCAGCTCGGCGATCTCGCCGTAGCGGAGGGCGCACCATGCGGCGATCATCAACGCAGCGCTCAACCGCGGCGGCATGTTGTCGGCCATGACTTGGATCTCGGCGGGTGTCGCCGGCTCTACGGGACGCCTCACCGCCGCTGCGCCGGCACCGCGGATGTGGACCGGGGAGGCGGCGATCAGCTCGTCGTCGACGGCGCTGTTCATGATCGCCCGCAGGAGGGCGTAGGCCTTGGTCCGCGCCCTCGGCGTCGCCTTGTTCAGGCTGGCGTGCCAGGCCCGCACGTCAGGACGGGTGATCCGATCGACGGGCTTCTTGCCGAACGTCGGCATCAGGTAGGCGCCGAGAACCTGGCGGTAGTCCTTCTGGGTTAGGGCCCGCAGCGGCTCGCCCTTCGAGTTGCGCCGCTCGTCGATCCAGCGCGTCGCGTAGTCACCGAAGAGCTCCTTGGGCGCGGCCGCGAGCCTCGCCTCCTCGGCCCGCTCGCCCGGCGAGCTCCAGCGCTCGTCGTCGACGGTTGCCTGGTCGATCCGCTTCTTCTCGTTGTACAGCCAGACGACCGCCAGGTCCTTGTTCTCGAAGGTGACCGGGGCGTTGTGCCGTGCCAGGTCGGGCCCGATGAAGCTAGCCTGATACCTGCCCGATGGCAGCCTGCGGATGGTGCCGAAGTCCCGTCTGTCGACCACCGAGGCCTCCAAAATCGCCCAGATCCGTGCACTCTACGTGCACTAAGAGAGCATACGAGCATCGACATCTGCCCGCCAGAGCGCTTCCGTATGGCCTGCGTTTGCCCTAGTCAGAGGCCTGAAATTCGCTTGTGGGCCCACTGGGAATCGAACCCAGAACCCGCGGATTAAAAGTCCGCTGCTCTGCCAATTGAGCTATAGGCCCCACGCCGGAGCGCCCTCGTAGCGTACCTAGCCGCGCAGGGCTCGTGCACACTGGACGGGTGGACGTCGGCTACCTTGGGATCGGGCTCGTGCTGGTGCTCGGGATCGCGGTCGTCGTGTACGGCTGGCTGGCCGACCGCACCGACACGAAGCGCCGCCAGGACGCGCTCACGCAGGCGCCCGACCGTCCCATCCCCGGCCTGCGCGACGACGCGCCGTCCCCGCGCTACCTGAGCCAGGCGGACGCCCTCCGGAACCCCCGCGCGAACGCCACCCCACTCCCCGAACAGGGACGCAGCGACCTCCAGCGTCGCATGGCCGGCTCGCCGAGCCTGCCGTTCGGGTTCGCCGACCCGGTCTTCCTCACGGACGCCGCCAGCGGCCTGTGCGTCCTCGACCATCCCTTGGTGCTCGTGGCGGACGAACCCGTCACCACCACCCGCGAACTCCTCGGGCTCCTCGAGCGGGCCACGTCCGCCGGCCGGGCGGTGGTCGTCGTCGCGCCGTCCTTCGAGCTCGACGTCATCGCCACCCTCGCCGTCAACTCGGCACAGGAGACCCTCCACTGCGTGGCCGTGGTCGTCCCCGACAACAGCCAGCGGCGCACCCTGTGCTCGCTTGTGGGCGCGGCGCTGGTCCCGCGCGAGGACCTGCGCGCCGGCTACCTCCCCGACGCGGCGCTGGGCACCTGCGACACCTGGGTCTGCGACGGCGCACGCCTGTGGGTGCTGAACGCCGAGAAGGCCGACGAATCTCTCAAGTAGCGCTCTAGGTGATTTCTCAGGTTCGCCGGACGCCTCAGGCGTAGCCCAGGTCGTCCAGTTCGTCGTCGTCGATGCCGAAGAAGTGCGCGATCTCGTGCCACACCGTGATCCGGATCTCCTCCACCAGTTCGGCCTCCGACGACACCAGTCGCAGCAGCGGCCCGCGGAAGATGAGGATGCGGTCCGGCAGCACGCCCGAGTACTGCGAAGTGCGGTCTGACAAGGGGGTTCCGTCGTAGTAGCCGAGCACGTCGCCCATCTCGGCGTCCGGCTCCTCCTCCACGATCAGCGCACAGTTCTCGACCAGGTCGAACAGCTGGTCGGGGATCTGTTCGAGCGCCTCGTCCACGAGCTGCTCGAACCGCTGCGGCGACACCACCAGGGCCATGACTCCACCCTAGCGGGCCCGGAGCAGCCGAATCACACGACTGTCATTTCCCGCTCCCACTAGGGCAATTGCCTCTGAAACGGTGACGCGGACGGGCCTTGCTGATTACAGTCCACAACTACTGGGGCAGCTGGGACGGGTGTGACGCACGTCACGGGGAAGACCCTCCCTCCTGCCTCACCGGAACGCCGATGACCGCCGAATGTGAAGGAAACCTGAGACCGTGACGCACGCGCTGGCCACCGCTCGCGCCGCCCTCTCCTGGGCCGTGCTCACTGCGTCCCTGCTCGCCTTCAGCCTCGTGGACGCCCCCGTCGCCCGGGCGGCCGTGACCACCTACACCGCCTCCACCAGCGTCAACGTGCGCAGCGGCCCCAGCACCAGCAAGACCATCCTCACCCAGCTCCAGGCCGGCGACAGCGTGATCGCCGCCGGCGCCGTCTCCGGCGACTGGCTGCCGATCAAGTACAACAACACCACCGCCTACGCGTGGGCCGAGTACCTCGACCCGAACACCAACCCCGCGGCCGTCACCATCACGGGCCCGACCGGACGCAAGACCGCCACCAAGAACGTCAACGTGCGCCAGTCCGCGAGCCTCACCGCCGAGATCGGGACCATCCTCACCAAGGGCACCGAGATCAAGGTCACCGGCCTCACCTCCGGCGACTTCACCCAGGTGAACGTCGGCGGCAAGACCTCCTGGATCCACTCGAAGTTCCTCTCCACCGCCACCGACACCACGCCAGAGACCGTCGCCCGCTACACCACCACGGCAAAGCTCGCCCTGCGCACCACCGCGTCCGTCGCCGCGACCAACCAGGGCACGATCGCCACCGGCTCCACCCTCGGCACCACCGGCACCCACACCGGCAGCTACAGCCAGGTCGTGTACGCCGGCAAGGTCGGCTGGGTCATCACCGGCTACCTCAAGGCCGTCGCCGGCACCGCGGACAACCTCGTGCTCCCCCTGTCGAAGGGCGCCCGCTACGCCCTCACCGAGGGCGTCGTGATCCGCGCCGGCGCCGCGTCCGACGCCACCAAGGTCACCACCGTCGCCCAGAGCACGGCGCTGCGCATCACCGGCACCACCAAGGACGGCTTCACCGAGGTCATCTGGAACGGCGGCACCGACTGGGTGGCCACCGCCGACCTCGCCACCAGCCCGCCGACGGTCGACCTCGGCTCGGACAGCCTCAACAAGCTCGAGCCGTACGGCAAGGCCGCCGTCCTCGAGGTGCGCGCCAAGTTCCCTGCGATCAAGACGATCTACGGGTGGCGTTCCTCGAGCGCCTACTCCTCCGACCACCCCAACGGGCGCGCGATCGACAACATGATCCCCTCCTACAAGACCAACAAGGCCCTCGGCGACGCGCTCGCGCAGTACTTCATCGACAACGGCAAGCGCCTGCACGTCACCTACGTCATCTGGCGCCAGCGCAACTACACCCTCACCCGCGGCTACTGGGTCAAGATGGCCGACCGCGGCAGCGACACCCAGAACCACTACGACCACGTCCACGTGTCCTTCGAGCCCAGCTAGACCTGCCCCCAATCCCCCCGGACCGAGCGGTCCCCGTCAGCCACCGACGGGGACCGTTCGGCCGTCCGGGGCCGGACCGGCCTGGTTTGGGACGCCACCGGCGCGCGCCGTATAGTGACGCCTCAGGTCCCCATCGTCTAGCGGCCTAGGACACTGCCCTTTCAAGGCAGCAGCGCGGGTTCGAATCCCGTTGGGGATACCACTGTCAGCGGATCGTCAGCGTCCGCGTCTCCCGCTCCCCCAGCAGCCAGCGTCCCGTGGACGCCAGGTCGAGGTTCTCCGGCTGCCAGCGCAGCGCGTTCATCATCGGACGGGCCAGTTCGACGCTCGTGGCCCACGGCAGCGGCGAGAGCACCTCGAGCTGGGAGTGGGTCACCAGGGCCAGCGAACGGCCCGTGGAGGCCTCACAGAGGGTCCGCAGGCGGCGTGCCCCCTCCTGGTCCGCTGCCGCCAGCCCCTCCTCCACGTTGGCCAGCATGGCGCGCTGGGCGTCCCTGCTGATCCACAGCGGTTCGCCCTCCATCGACAGCGACGTGCGAGCCACGTCCGCGCCCGCGGCCGGACGTCCCACCCGGCGGGCCGCCTCGGCCATCCGGGCGAGCCGGTCCGGGTCGGCCAGCAGCGACTCGATCTTGTAGCCCACCGTCGTGGGGTAGTTGCAGCGGACGGCCGCGCCCTCCTCGAGCAGGTAGTCGGCGTTGCGCACCTCCTGGCCGGGGATCGGGTTCACGATCACCATCGGCAGTCCCGCGGCCATGCACTCCGAGGACGACAGGCCGCCCGGCTTGCCCACGAACAGGCTCGCGACCCGCATCAGGTCGGCCATCCGGTCGGTGAAGCCGAGCACGACGACGTCGTCCTCGCGTCCGGCCACCACCTGCTCCATCTCGGCCTTCAGCTCGGTGTTGCGCCCGCAGACGATCACCGCCTGGAACGGACGCCCGATGCGCAGCGCCTGGCGCACCACCTGCACGGTGTAGGCGCCGCCGGCGGCGCCGGCGGAGATCAGCACCACCGGCACGTCCGGACGCAGCCCGAAGGACGCCCGCACGGCGGCATCGTCCACCGGACCGGACAGCCCGGCGCGCACCGGGATGCCGGACGCGCTCACCCGGTCGGCCGGGATGCCGATGCTCGTCAGGTACTCCCGGCTCTCCTCACGGGCGGCGAAGAAGTGGTGGAACGGGGCGGTCAGCCACAGCCCCTGGAAGTCATAGTCGGTGGTGACCACGGTCAGCGAGGCCCGCAGCTGCTTGCGGGCGATCAGCAGCGACGTGAGCCGTGCCGGCAGGAAGTGGGTGCAGATCACCACGTCCGGGTCGTCGTCGCGCAACTCGCGGACGAACGACAGCGTGTTCAGCTGCTCCAGCCACTGCAGCGGGGACGCGGCCAGCTTGAACGGCGGGTCGGCGTTGTCGTAGCCCCAGCCGACCAGCCACGGCGCCTGCGACACGAGCTGGAAGTAGGCGTCGTCGTAGAGGCGGTTGAACACCTCATTGGTGGTCTCGAGGATGTCGAGGCGGTGCACGTCCGCATCGGGCTCACGCGCCAGCACGGCGGCCTCCACCGCACTGGCAGCCTGGTTGTGGCCGGATCCCACCCCGGCGGCGAGGATCAGCACGCGTCGACCCATGCGGCACAGACTAGGGGAGGACGCTCCCGCGGGACGCCTGCCGGGCCCGATTTTCGCCCGGGCGAGCGCGTACGTTATAGTTTCCGGGCTGGCCCGGTAAGGGCTGGTGAGGCCTACCAAGGCCCCGTAGCGCAGTTGGTTAGCGCGCCGCCCTGTCACGGCGGAGGTCGCGGGTTCGAGTCCCGTCGGGGTCGCTGAAGCGAGCTATTTGCTTCGACGGCCAGGTAGCTCAGATGGTAGTAGCGTTCGCCTGAAAAGTGAAAGGTCGCCGGTTCGATCCCGGCCCTGGCCACGCACGCGATGGAATCCTCGATTTCATCGCGTTTCTGCATTTCTGGAGCGGACTTTCGCTTCAGGTTTCGCTCCCAGTCGGAGCCAGCTCGCCTCTCTCCGCGCGCCGCCTTCTTCGCCTTGCCCTCGCCTCCCCCACGCCTCCGGCTCGCCTCCCGACGCCTCCGCCTCGCCTCCCCCACGCCCCCCGCTCGCCTTCCCCTCGCGTCCCCACGCATTCCCCCCCCCCCCCCCCCCCCCCC
>JAIUOT010000037.1 GCA_020161015.1 Actinomycetota bacterium
AGTACATCCTGCTCAAGCTGATCCAGGCCGCCGACTACGACGTGAAGAAGGCCGAGACCGGGATCATCTACATCGACGAGATCGACAAGGTGGCCCGCAAGAGCGAGAACCCGTCGATCACCCGCGACGTCTCCGGCGAGGGCGTCCAGCAGGCGCTGCTGAAGATCCTCGAGGGCACCACGGCCTCGGTGCCGCCGCAGGGCGGGCGCAAGCACCCGCACCAGGAGTTCATCCAGATCGACACCACGAACATCCTGTTCATCGTGGGCGGGGCCTTCGCGGGCCTGGAGGAGATCATCAACGCCCGCGTCGGCAAGCGTCCGCTCGGCTTCAACAACGATGCCGCGGTCCGCCGTCCGACGAGCCTCAACCCGTTCGAGGAGGTCCGTCCCGAGGACCTGCACAAGTTCGGGCTGATCCCGGAGTTCATCGGACGCCTGCCGATGATCTCGACGGTCGCCCAGCTCGACCAGGAGGCGCTGGTGCGGATCCTCGTCGAGCCGAAGAACGCGCTGATCAAGCAGTTCCGGAAGCTCTTCGAGCTCGACGGCGTCGACCTGGAGTTCACGCCCGAGGCCATCCAGGCGATCGCAGCGATGGCGCTGCGACGGGGGATCGGGGCCCGCGGGCTGCGGTCGATCCTGGAGGAGATCCTGCTCAACGTGATGTACCACGTGCCCAGCGACGACGAGGTGGCGCAGGTGCTCGTCGACGCCGACGTGGTGACCGATGGTGTTGCTCCGCAGCTTGTCAGCCGCGCACAGCTGGCCCGCACCGAGCGTCGCGACAAGAGCGCCTGACCCCTCCCGCACCTTTCCCGGGGACATCGGGGCCGACTGAAACGTCATAGTCCCGCCAATGGCGGAAAGGGTCGCAAGCGGCGGCGCGGGTATGCCATTGTGGACCCGTCGACAACGTTGCCAACGAAGGAGTTCCCCATGGCCACCCGTGAAGTCAGCATCGCGTCCTCGGTCGGTCTGCACGCACGCCCCGCGTCGCTGTTCGTGCAGGCTGCCACCGCCACCGGACTGCCCGTGACGATCGCCAAGGCCGGGGGGAACCCGGTGGATGCCCGCAGCATCCTGATGGTGATGGCCCTGGGCGCCAAGCACGGCGAGGTCGTCACGCTGTCGGCCGAGGGCGAGGGTGCCGAGGCGGCGCTCGACTCCCTGGTCGCGCTGCTGTCGCGCGATCTCGACGCGGAGTAGCCATGGCCGGCGACGCCGAACTGCATTGCACCTTCCACGGGATCGGCGTCAGTGCCGGCACCGCCGTGGGTCCGCTCGTCGTGGTCACCCCGCCGCCGAAGGCTCCGGCGGACGAGGCCCCGACGACGGACGCGGCGGCGGCCTCCGCCACCGTCCACCAGGTGCTGGACGACGTGGCGAAGGGCCTGGACGCCCGGGCCGCTTCGGCCGCCGAGCACGCCAAGCCGATCCTCGAGGCCGGCGCGATGATGGCGCGGGACCCCGGGCTCGCGATGGGCATCGACACCCAGCTCCAGAAGGGGCTGGGCGTGGCCACCGCCGTCACCGCCGCGGTGGAGGAGTACTGCGCGATGTTCGAGTCGCTCGGCGGTTACATGGCCGAGCGGGTGACGGACCTGCGCGACGTCCGTGACCGGGCCGTCGCCCGCCTGCTCGGGCAGCCGGAGCCGGGCGTGCCGTCCCTCACCGTGCCGAGCATCCTGGCCGCCCAGGACCTCGCGCCCGCCGAGACCGCAACGCTGACCGCCGAGACCTGCCTGGGCATCATCACCGAGGCCGGCGGCCCGACGAGCCACACCGCCATCCTGGCGTCCCAGCTGGGCATTCCGGCCGTCGTCCAGGCTGTCGGGATCCTCGGGATCCCGGCGGAGACCACTGTCGCGATCGACGGCGGCGTCGGGGAGATCACGGTCAACCCGACCGCGCAGGAGATCGAGCTGCTGGCCGAGCGCAAGCGCCGCCGTGCCGCAGCCCTGGCCGGGGGCACCGGGAACGGTGCGACCAAGGACGGCTACCCGGTCGCGCTGCTGGCGAACATCGGCACCGCCGACGACGCGCGCAAGGCGGCCAAGCAGCCCGTCGAGGGCGTCGGCCTGTTCCGTACCGAGTTCCTGTTCCTCGACCGCGACACGATGCCGACCGTGGAGGAGCAGACCGCCACCTACACCGAGGTCTTCCAGGCCTTCGGCACCCGCCGGGTCGTCGTCCGCACGCTCGACGCCGGCGCGGACAAGCCGCTGAAGTTCGCCGATCTCGGGCCGGAGGAGAATCCGGCCCTGGGACGGCGGGGCATCCGCCTCGGGATGATCCGCACCGACGTGCTGGACGCCCAGCTGGAGGCACTGGCCGCGGCCTACAAGGCCACCGGTGCCGACGTCCGGGTGATGGCTCCGATGATCGCCACCCAGGCCGAGGCCACCTGGTTCGCCGACAAGGTGCGGGCGCTGGGCCTGCCCAAGGTGGGCGTGATGATCGAGGTCCCCGCGGCCGCGATCCGCAGCAAGGGCATCCTCTACCACGTCGACTTCGCCTCGCTGGGCACCAACGACCTCCAGCAGTACACGATGGCGGCCGACCGCATGCAGGGTGAGCTCGCCGCCTTGCTGAACCCGTGGGAGCCGGCCCTGCTCGACGTCGTGGCCCTGGCCTGCGAGGGCGGCGCCGCGATGGGTAAGCCGGTCGGCGTGTGCGGTGAGGCCGCCGGTGACCCGGGCCTCGCCCTGGTCCTCGCCGGGCTCGGCGTGTCCAGCCTCTCCATGGCGCCGGGCAAGGTGCCCGCCGTCCGGACGGCGCTGGGCCTGCACACCCTCACGCAGTGCCAGCAGATGGCCGCCGCTGCCCGCGCCGGCACCAACGCCACGGAGGCCAAGGCCGCCGTGATGGCGATGGCCGACCCGGTTCTCGCCGACCTGGTCTGAGTCCGAGCCGGCCGGTCCTCTCCGACCCGTCCGGGCTGCCCCGGAGGCGGGCCCGCGCGCCCTGGGGCCGCGAGGCGGACGGGCAGAGCGGCGCGTCACGAGCGCTGAGGCGGACGCGGTGCGTGCGTCAGCGGGCGGCGTCCTTCAGCGTGCCGGTGATGCCGCCGCTCGGGCTGCCGACCAGGCAGACCACCTCGCGGTCGCCCGCACCGGTCCAGGTCTCGCGGGTCGGGGTGAGCATCGTGATGTCGAGCCGGGACTTCTTCCCGGGCAGCCCGACGAAGCCCTCGAACGCCGCGTTGCACGCCTGCTCGGCGCGGTCGCGGACGGCGGCGGTCCCCGGGTAGTCCTCGCCCTCCAGCGTCGTCGAGGCGAACGCCTCCCAGAAGTGCGGCTGGGCGCACGGGAGGAGGGCGAGCGCGTCGGTGCTCTCGCTGGGCAGCTTGTCGAGGCAGTCGCCGACGCGCACCGAGAAGGTGTCGGTGGTGGCCGGGGCGGTCACCTGGCCGGCGCCGTCACGCGGCCCGGGCGTGCACCCGAGCAGCGCGAACCCGGCGACCAGCCCGACGGCGATCACCCGCCACCCGTGACCGCCGGTGCGCGTCCGCACGGGCCTCAGGCCTCTGCGGGCTTCAGTTCGACGGCGACCGCCAGCGGCGCACCTGTCGCCTGCCACTCGATCGGGCTCGTGATCCGTCCGACGGCCCGCAGGTCGTCCTCTGCGGCGAAGAGCCGGTTGAGCACGTCCTCGGGCCCGGAGAAGACCGCGCGCGTGGCCTCGGTCTTCATCGAGACCTTTGCCTGCGACTTCGCGCCACGGATCCCGATCAGGGCCTCCGCGAGGTCCGCCAGCAGCGCCGGGTTCCCGCCGTCCGCGGGGATCTCGTCGACCGTCGGCCACGCGGCGTGGTGGATCGAGCCGGTGCGCCACCACGACCACACCTCCTCGGTGACGAACGGGAGGAACGGTGCGAACAGCCGCAGCAGCACGTCGAGGGCCTGGCGCAGCGCGGCGCGGGCCGAGTCGCTGGCCTCGGGCTCCTCTGAGCCGTACGCGCGCTCCTTCACGAGCTCGAGGTAGTCGTCGCAGAACTGCCAGAAGAACCTCTCGGATGCCTCAAGGGCGGTTGAGTAGTCGTAGGCATCGAACGCCGCGGTCGCCTGGCGGACGACGTCGGCAAGGGCGGCCAGCATGGCAAGGTCCACCGGCTCGGTCGCCCGGGTCCTGCTGGGGGTGTCCGCGGCGATGCCGAGGATGAACTTGCTGGCGTTGAGGATCTTCATCGCCAGGCGGCGTCCGACCTTCATCTGGGTCTCGTCGAACGGGGAGTCCATGCCGGGACGCGCCATCGCGGCGCGCCAGCGGACGGCGTCCGAGCCGAACCGGTCGAGGATGTCGGTGGGCACGACGACGTTGCCCTTGCTCTTGCTCATCTTCTTCCGGTCGGGGTCGACCACGAAGCCCGAGATCGCCGCGAGCCTCCACGGCAGCGAGCCGTGCTCGAAGTGCGCCCGCACGACGCGCGAGAACAGCCAGGTGCGGATGATGTCGTGCGCCTGGGGGGCCATGTCCATCGGGAACGTCAGGCGCCACAGCTCGTCGTCGCGCTCCCAGCCGCAGGCGAGCTGCGGGGTGAGCGAGGAGGTGGCCCAGGTGTCCATGACGTCGGGGTCTCCGACGAAGCCGCCGGGCACCCCGCGCTGGTCGTCGGTGTAGCCGGGCGGGCACTGGCTGGACGGGTCGACGGGCAGCGCGTCCTCGCCGGGAATGATCGGGTGCTCGTAGTCGGGCTCGCCGTCGGCGTCGAGGGCGTACCAGACCGGGAAGGGGACGCCGAAGAAGCGCTGGCGGCTGATCAGCCAGTCGCCGTTGAGCCCGTTGACCCAGTTGGCGTAGCGGTGCCGCATGTGGTCGGGCACCCAGACGAGCTCCTCGCCCCGGGCCAGCAGCGCTTCCTTGAGGTCGTCGTCGCGGCCGCCGTTGCGGATGTACCACTGGCGCGTGGAGACGATCTCGAGCGGCTTGTCGCCCTTCTCGTAGAAGTTCGCCATCCGCTGGGTCGGCTTGGGCTCGCCGTCCAGGTCGCCGGACGCGCGGAGCATCGCGACCATCGCCTCACGGGCGCCGAAGGTGGTCTTGCCGGCGAGTTCGGCGTACGGCGCGGCGTCCGGCAGCCAGTCGGGCGTCTCGGCGTGCAGGCGTCCGTCCCGCCCGATCACGGTGCGCGTGGGCAGCCGCAGCTCCCGCCACCACTGCACGTCGGTGAGGTCGCCGAAGGTGCAGCACATCGCGATGCCGGCGCCCTTGTCGGGTTCGGCGGCCGGGTGGGCGAGCACCGGGATCTCCACGCCGAACACCGGGGAGGTCACCGTGGTGCCGAACAGCTGCTGGTAGCGCTCGTCGTCGGGGTGGGCGATCAGCGCGCAGACCGACACGATCAGTTCCGGACGCGTGGTCTCGATGTAGACCGGCTCGCCGTCGGGACGGTGGAACGCGACCCGGTGGTAGTGGCCGGGGTAGTCACGGGCCTCCAGCTCGGCCTGGGCGACGGCGGTGTGGAAGGTGATGTCCCACAGCGTCGGGGCCTCGGAGAGGTACGCCTCCCCGCGGGCGAGGTTGCGCAGGAATGCGCGCTGCGCGACCGCCTGGGCCTCGTCGGAGATGGTCGCGTAGAGGGCCTTCCAGTCCACGCTCAGGCCGAGGGAGCGCCACAGGTTCTCGAACGCCAGCTCGTCGACGGCGGTGAGCTCGTGGCACAGCTGCACGAAGTTGCGCCGGCTGATCGGCACCTGCCGCTTGGGGTCCGGCTTCTCCGGCGGGGTGAAGTCGGGGTCGTAGGGCAGGGACGGGTCGCAGCGCACGCCGTAGAAGTTCTGGACGCGGCGCTCGGTCGGCAGGCCGTTGTCGTCCCAGCCCATCGGGTAGAAGACGTGCTTGCCACGCATGCGCTGGTAGCGGGCGACGAGGTCGGTGTGGGTGTAGCTGAACACGTGACCCACGTGCAGTGATCCCGACACCGTGGGTGGCGGGGTGTCGATGCTGAACACCTGCTCGCGCGAGGCGGGACGGACGAACGCGTAGGTGTCCTGCTCGCGCCAGACCTGCGACCACTTCGCCTCGAGGCCCTCCAGCACCGGACGCTCCGGTACGCCGCCGGTGCCCTCGGTCGGCGCGGGCACGATGCGGTTCAGGGCCTGTTCGGTCATGGGGTGCATCTTATTGAGCGTCCCGCGCCAGATCAGAATCGACGCCCTGCGGACGTCGCGCCGGGTTCAGCGCGGCAGGAAGGACAACGCGAGCACCGGGTCGGCGTCAGGCCCCCGCGGCCTTCTGGAAGACCTGGAGGAGCTTCGCCGCGGCGTCCGGGTCCGTGGGCTGGACCGCGCCGACGTCCGACAGCGACACGGCCTTGCCGTTGGCGTGGATGGTGGGCGTGCCCACCGACTTGCTGATCGCCAGCAGGTCCTGGGTGCCGAGCTCGTTGCTGGTGTTCACGAACGCCTTCGTGGACTGCTTGTCGTAGCACGCCTGGAAGCTGGTGAGCGCGTCCCCGCTGATCCCGACCGTCGCCGGGATGGTGTCCCGCAGGAGCGTGTCCTCGTACCCGGCGCCCTCCTGGGCGGGCTGGTTTGCGAAGATCTCGTTGTGGAAGGCGCCGTAGCTCCCGGCCACGTCCGCGCAGGTCGCCGCGATGCCGGCGCGCACGGACGCGTCGTTGCTGAGGTTCTGGTCGAGGAACGTCATGGTGCGGTAACGCAGGTCGATCTCGCCGGAGGAGGCCAGCGTGTTCATCAGGCCGCCGTAGAGGCCCTCGAACTGCTTGCAGACCGGGCACTGGTAGTCGAAGAACAGCTCGACGACGGGCGCGCCGGCCTTCGCCTTGCCCGGGTAGACCTCGATCGCGCGGCCGTCGGACGTGGCGTGCGGCGGGGTCACCGACCCGGCGGTGGCGCTCTTGCCCTGGTTCTGGAACAGCACCGCGATGACGACGCCGATGATCAGCACGGCCAGCACCGCGGCCCCGACCCCCACCGCACGGGTGAGCCGCTGCTGCTTGGCTGCGGCGGCCTGCGCCTGGCGCAGGCGCTCGCGGTTGTTCTGCGTCATCGGGTGGGCTCCTTGTCGTCTTCGTTCGTGGGGACGGGGTCGTCGGAGGGTGCCGGGGCGGCGAACAGCCAGCCGTCCACGGCGAAGGGGGAACGCGGGCGCCACACCGTCCAGGCGCCGGCGAGCAGCAGCCCGAGGTCGCGCGCGATCTCGGCGGGGTATTGCGTCTGGCTCGCCTCGACCTCGCCGCCGCCACCGAAGCAGCCGCAGTCGATCGAGATGCCGCGCGCCCACACCGAGGCGATGCCGATGATGAACGCCAGCATGAGCAGCGAGCCGGCCACGGCCGAGAGCCGGGTGAAGGTGCCGGTGATCAGGAGCAGGCCGACGATGATCTCGACGATCGGCAGGGCTGCACCGACGGCGGCCGTGACCTCCCACGGCAGGAGCTGGTAGAGACGCACCGACTGGACGGAGGCGTCCAGCTGGGTGACCTTGAGGAGCCCGGCGACGAGCAGGACACCGCCGAGGACCAGGCGGGCGGCCAGCGTCACCCATTCCTGCCAGGGTCGCCGCGCGGGCACGGCGGTCACGGAGGCGGGCACCGCGTCAGTATATCGAGGCACCCTGTCCCGCCCGCGCCGGGTACTAGGCTGAGCGGACCATGAGCCGAACCCACGCCCAGATCGTCGCAGAGCTCCAGGA
The DNA here is from genome assembly GCA_020161015.1 of Actinomycetota bacterium. GTDB lineage: Bacteria > Actinomycetota > Actinomycetes > Propionibacteriales > Propionibacteriaceae > Propionicimonas. The sequence goes on from JAIUOT010000037.1 coordinate 7,659, forward strand.
CCGCTGGCCCGAGCACCGGGTCGCGCCCAGCCAGGCACGCGTCCGGGCGCTGTGCGACCTGCTCGGTTCGCCGGAGCGGTCCTTGCCGGTGATCCTCATCGCCGGGACGAACGGCAAGGGCAGCACCGCGCTGATGATCGACTCGCTCCTTCGGGCGCTCGGCCTGCGGGTCGGCCGCTACGCCAGCCCCCACCTGGTGGACGTGACCGAGCGGATCAGCATCGACGGCGAGCCGATCAGTGCCGAGGCGTTCGACGCGCTGGTCGAGGAGGTGTCGCCACTGGTCGAACTGGTGGACGCCCAGCTGCTCGAGGGCGTCCGGATGACCTTCTTCGAGGTGATGACCGCGCTGGCCTACGCCGCCTTCGCCGACGCCCCGGTCGACGTGGCCGTCGTCGAGGTGGGCCTGGGCGGACGCTGGGACGCGACCAATATCGTCGAGGCCGAGGTGGCGGTCGTCTGCCCGGTCGACCTCGACCACACCCACCTGCTCGGCGGCACGGTCGCGGAGATCGCCGCGGAGAAGGCGGGGATCATCAAGGCCGGAGCGAAGGCGGTGCTGGCCGCCCAGCAACCGGACGCGGCGCGCGTCCTGCTGGCCCGCTGCGCCGAGGTGGGCGCGGAGGTGCTGCGCGAGGGCGTCGAGTTCGGCCTCATCGGACGCACGCCGGCGATCGGCGGCCAGGTGCTGCGCCTCGACACCGCCGAGGGGCCGCTCGGCGACCTGTTCCTGCCCCTGTTCGGGGCGCACATGGCGCAGAACGCTGCCCTCGCCGTCGCGGCGGTCGAGGCGTTCCTGGGCGGCAAGCCGCTGCCGCCGGAGGTGATCTCCGCCGGCCTGGAGCAGGTGGAGGCGCCCGCGCGCCTGGAGATCGTCCGGCGCTCGCCGACCGTGGTGATCGACACCTGCCACAACCCGCACGGCGCACGGGCGACGATCGACGCCGTGGCAGAGGCGTTCGACTTCACGCCGCTGGTCGGGGTGGTCGCGATGATGGCGGACAAGGACGTGGACGGTGTGCTGGGGATCTTCGCCGAGGCGATGACCAGCGTCGTCTGCACGTCCATCGGCTCCACCAGCCGCGCCCTCCCGGCCGCCGACCTGGGGGAGCGGGCCGCCGGCGTGTTCGGCGCGGACCGCGTCGTGGTGGTGCCGGGCATGGCCGAGGCCATCGAGGAGGCCGTCCGGCTGGCCTACGAGGCCGGCCCCGGGTCCGGGATGCTGGTCGCCGGCTCGGTGTACGCCGCCGGCGAGGCACGGGCCCTCCTGGTGCGGCCGGGGGCGGACGCGTGAGGCTCGCCCCGACCAACCCGATGGGCCGGGTGATGCTGAGCATCCTCGCGTTCGAGGCCATCGTCTTCGGCCTGGCGATCCCCGGGATGATCCAGGTCTCCTCCGTGCCGGTCGGGCTCGCGTTCGGGCTCGGCGGAGGCGCAGCGGTGCTCGCTGTCGTGTCGGCAGCCCTGCTGCGCGGGCCGGTCGGCTATCCGCTCGGCTGGCTCACCCAGGTGGTGGGCATCGCGCTCGGCCTGGCCACGCCGATGATGTACGCCGTCGGTGGCATGTTCGCCCTGCTGTGGGTGGTGTGTTTCGCCCTGGGCCGCCGGATCGCGGCCACCCCGCCGGCCGGCCCGCCGCGCGGGTGAGCCCGCGTTCCGGAGCCGTCCCTGACGCCGGGTAAGGTGCTCGCCATGACGGAGCTGCAACGGACGCTGGTCCTGCTGAAGCCGGACGCGGTCCGCCGCGGCCTGGTGGGTGCCATCCTCGCCCGCTACGAGGCCAAGGGGCTGTCCATCGTCGCCATGGGCCTGCGCGACGTGGACGGCGAGATGGCCGACCGGCACTACGCCGACCACGTGGCGAAGCCCTGGTACCCGCCGCTGCGCGACTACTTCACCAGCGGGCCGCTCGTCGCCCTGGTGCTCGAGGGTCCCGACGCTGTCGACGTGGTGCGCCTGATGAACGGCGTCACCAACTCGGTCGTCGCGGCGCCCGGCACCATCCGCGGCGACTACTCGCTGTCCAACCGGGAGAACCTGGTGCATGCCTCGGACTCCGTCGAGTCCGCCGCCCGGGAAGTCGCCCTGTGGTTCCCGAGCCTGGCCTGACCCCGCCCGAGGGGTCGTTCCCGGCGGCGCCGCCGCCTGGGCAGCCGGCGTGGCCCGGCCCCGGGCCGTCCGGCAATCCGCTCCCCGCGCCCGGGGGCGCCTTCGCCCCGCCGCCTCCGGTGCCGTGGCCGCCCGCCTATCCGCCGGTGCCGCCCATGCGCCCGCCCAAGCCGCCCGCCCTGCCGGTGGTGCAGCGGGAGTACCACGAGTTCTTCCGGGCTCCCCGGCTGCGCTGGTGGAAGCCGCTGGCCGCGTTCGGGATGTTCCTCATCGGGCTTATGCTGGCGATCATCGTCGCGACGGTCATCGTGATCCCGGACGTGATCAGCGGCCGGCTGACGACCGCGGAGGCCCAGGGCGGCTCCATCCCGATGACACCGCTGCTCTTCCTGGCCAACAACGTGTTCCTCGGCTTGTGGGTGCCACTGGCGTTCCTGACGGCGTGGACGGTCTTCGCCCAGCATCCGAAGTGGCTCTCCTCGATCACCGGCGGGTTCCGGTGGGGGTTGTTCGGGCGCTTCGCGCTGATCTCGTTCGTGGTCCTCGCGGTCTCGACCGGCATCCAGATCCTGCTGGGGGGAGGGCTGGAGGGGCTGGCCTGGAACCCCGACTCGCTCTTCCTGATCGTGACGATCCTGCTCACCACGCCGTTCCAGGCCGCCGGTGAGGAGTACGCCCTGCGTGGGCTGGGGGCGCGCTGCCTCGGCGCGTGGTTCTCGTCCCGCCGTGTCGGACTGGTCGTCGCGACCGTCGGCACGTCGGTGGTCTTCATGCTGCTGCACGGCGCCGGCGACCCGTGGCTGAACTCCTTCTACCTCCTCTTCGCGGTCGTCGGCTCGGTGCTGGCGTGGCGCACGGGTGGCCTGGAGGCCGCCGTGGCGCTGCACGTGGTCAACAACCTGATCAGCGAGGCGACGCTGCCGTTCTCCTCGCTCGACGGCCTGTTCGACCGGCAGGCCGGCGTGGCCGGGCCGGAGACCCTCTGGCAGATGGGCGCGGTCGTCGTCGTGGGCGGCCTGATGCTGTGGCAGGCGCGCCGCCTCGGGCTCCCCACGGCCACCGCCCCGGCCGCCCCGCCACCCCCTGGGGAGCGGGCCCTCGGGGCGGAGGTATTCTGGAACTCTTCGCACACGATCGCTTGACAAGGGCGTGAGATGACTAACGATGTGGTGACCAAGGTCGACGCCGGCAGTGCCCTCAAATGGTTGCGGGCCAAGATCCGTCCCCGCAGCGGGCGGACGCTGGTCGGCATCGACGGCGTCGACGGCGCGGGCAAGACCACCTTCGCCGACGAACTGGCCGACCTGCTCCGGGAGTCCGGGCTCACGGTGATCCGGATCTCGATGGACCACTACCTGAACCCGCAGTCGAAGCGGTACGCCCAGGGGCGCAGCTCCGCGAAGGGCTACTTCGAGGACAGCTACGACTACGCGCGGTTCAGTGACGAGGTGCTGGAGCCGCTCGGGCACGGGGGTTCGGGCCGCTACCGGACGGCCGCCTACGACCTCGACTCCGAGTCCGAGGTCAACTCCCCCTGGAAGATCGCCCCCGACGACGCCGTGGTGATCATCGACGGCATGTTCATGCACCGCGACGAGCTGTGCTCGAGCAGGAAGAACAAGGTCTGGGACCTGTCGGTGTGGCTGGAGGTGCCGTTCTCGGAGTCGTTCCACCGCCTGGCCGAGCGCGAGGACAAGATCACCCCCGACCCCGAGGACCCCGCGAACGCCCGGTACTACCAGGGCCAGTTGATCTACCTGCGTTCGTGCGATCCGGCCCACCGCGCCGACCTAGTCGTGGAGAACGTCGCCCCGCACTCGCCGGTCATCGACTGAGCCCGGCATGGCCACCCGCGTGGCCGCCGCCCCGGCGGCCGCGGTCCCGGAGCAGCCGGACGCCCTGGCCGCGGCGCTGCTGCGGCGCCTGGAGGAGCGGTCCGACCCGGCCAACGTTGCGGGCATGGCCCGCTACGGCATCAGCGCAGACGGCACGCTCGGCGTTCCGATGACGGTCTTGCGCGGGCTCCAGCGCGAGCTGCGCCCGCTGCGACGGGAGCGTCCCGCGTACGCCCACGAGGTGGCAGCGGCGCTGTGGGCGTCCGGGTGCCACGAGGCTCGCATCCTCGCCGCGCTGGTGGACGTCCCCGCGCTGGTCACCCCTGCCCAGGCCGACGCGTGGGTGCGTGACCTCGACTCCTGGGACACCTGCGACCAGCTCCAGGGGCTGTTCGCGTCCACCCCGTTCGCCTACGACAAGGCCGTGGAGTGGGCGGGCGCGGAGGAGGTGTTCGTCAAGCGCGCCGGGTTCGTGCTGATGTGCTCTCTCGCCGTCCATGACAAGGCGGCGGACGACGCGCGGCTGGTGGCCTTCCTCCCGCTGGTGGTGCGCGAGGCGACCGACGACCGCAACCTCGTGAAGAAGGCCGTGAACTGGGCGCTGCGCCAGGTCGGCAAGCGGTCGGCCACCTGCCACGCGGCCGCCGTCGCGACCGCCGAGGAGATCCTCCGGCGGCACCCCGCGTCCACGGCCGCCCGCTGGATCGCCAGGGACGCGCTCCGCGAGCTCCGCAGCGCGCCCGTCCTCGCACGCGTCCACCGCCAGCGGTGAGTCGGGGGAGCCGCCGGTCCGGGTGTCACCGGGGGAGAGGGGTGCGAATGTTGCCGAGGGCGGTGCGTTCGGAACCCGGCGGCGCATTGATTACGCTGGTCCGACCATGACCACGACCGTCGCATCGCTGTATCCCCGCCTGGAGCCGCTCCTGGCGCAGGTCAGCAAGCCCGTCCAGTACACGGGGGGCGAGGTGAACTCGGTGAGCAAGGACTTCGCCGCCGCCGAGGTGCGCTGGGCCCTGATGTACCCCGACGTCTACGAGGTGGGCCAGCCCAACCAGGGCCTCGCGATCCTCTACGAGCTGCTCAACGAGCGGGAGTGGATGCTCGCCGAGCGCACCTACTCGGTGTGGCCGGACCTCGCCGCCCTGATGCGCGCCGGCGGACTGCCCCAGTTCACGCTCGAGAGCCACCTGCCGGTCCGGGCGTTCGACCTGCTGGGGGTGAGCTTCTCCACCGAACTCGGCTACACCAACCTGCTCGAGGCCCTCGACCTCGGCGGCATCGCCCTCCACGCCGCGGACCGCGGCGAGGACGAGCCGGTCGTGATCGCCGGCGGCCACGCCGCGTTCAACCCCGAGCCGATCGCCGACTTCATCGACGCCGCCGTCCTCGGCGACGGCGAGGAGGCCGCGCTGGCCGTATCCGACCTGGTCCGCGGCTGGAAGGCGTCCGGGAAGCCGGGGGGACGGCGCGGCCTGCTGTACGAGCTCGCCCGTTCCGGCGTCGCCTACGTGCCGGGCTTGTACGACGTCAGCTACACCGACGCGGGCGCGATCGCGTCCGTCCGCCCCAACACGCCGGGCGTGCCCGAGCGGGTGGCCAAGCACACCCTCATGGAACTCGACGACTGGCCGTACCCGGCCCGTCCGGTGGTGCCGCTCGCCGAGACCGTGCACGAGCGCTACTCGGTGGAGATCTTCCGCGGCTGCACCCGCGGGTGCCGGTTCTGCCAGGCCGGCATGATCACCCGTCCGGTCCGCGAGCGGAACATCGAGACCGTCGGCCGGATGGTCGAGGGCGGGATCGCCGCCACCGGCCTGGACGAGGTGGGCCTGCTGAGCCTGTCCAGCGCCGACCACAGCGAGATCGGGCCGATCACCAGCCAGCTCGCCGACCGCTACGAGGGCAGCTTCGTCTCGCTGTCGCTGCCCAGCACCCGGGTGGACGCCTTCAACATCGACCTCGCCAACGAGCTCAGCCGCAACGGTCGGCGCTCGGGACTGACGTTCGCGCCGGAGGGCGGCTCGGAGCGCATGCGCAAGGTGATCAACAAGATGGTCAGCGAGGACGACCTGATCAGCACGATCACCGCGGCGTTCAGCCAGGGCTGGCGCCAGGTCAAGCTCTACTTCATGTGCGGACTGCCCACGGAGACCGACGAGGACGTGCTGGGCATCGCCGACATGGCGGCCCACGTGATCGAGGCCGGACGGCGTGCCGCCGGCACGCGCGACATCCGTTGCACGATCAGCATCGGCGGGTTCGTGCCCAAGCCGCACACGCCCTTCCAGTGGGTGGCGCAGGCCGATCCGGAGACGATCGACAACCGGCTCCGGCTGCTGCGCGAGAAGATCCGCGCCGACAAGCGGTACGGCCGCGCCATCGGCATGCGCTACCACGACGGGAAGCCCGGGCAGGTCGAGGGCCTGCTCAGCCGGGGCGACCGCAGGGTGGGACGCGTGATCGAGGAGGTCTGGCGGGACGGCGGGGTGCTGGACGGCTGGAGCGAGCACTTCTCCTACGACCGGTGGATGGCGGCGGCGGAGCGCGCGCTCGCCCCCCACGGCGTGGACGTCGGCTGGTTCACCACCCGCGAGCGCCCGCAGGGCGAGGTGCTCCCGTGGGACCACCTCGACTCCGGCCTCGACCGCGACTGGCTGTGGCAGGACTACCAGGACGCCGTCTCCGGCGCGGAGGTCGAGGACTGCCGCTGGTCCGGCTGCTACGACTGCGGCGTGTGCCCGGAGTTCGGCACCGAGATCCAGATCGGCCCGACCGGGCGGTCGCTGCTCCCGCTCACCGTGGTGCGTCCGGCCGTCTCCCCGGTCCCGGGGCGGTAGGCGCCGTTTCGCCGCGCCGGGTGCCCGGTGGCGCCGGCGTCCCGTAGCGTTGCGCCATGGGTGAGGAACCTGTCGGCTGGCGGCGCTGGGCGCCCGGGCTGGAGGTTCTCCTCGGCTACGACCGGGCCTGGTTGCGCGGCGACCTGATCGCCGGGGTCACCGTCGCTGCCTACCTGGTGCCGCAGGTGATGGCCTACGCGGAGATCATCGGGCTGCCGCCGGTCACCGGCCTGTGGGCGGTGCTGGCGCCGATGGCTGTCTACGCGATCCTGGGCAACTCGCGCCAGCTGTCGATCGGGCCGGAGTCCACGACCGCACTGATGACGGCCGCCGGGATCGGCGCGCTGGTCGGCCAGGTCGGCCCCGGCCGGCGGGCGGAGGTCGCGGCGCTGATCGCGATCGCTGTGGGCGCGGTCTGCTTGGTCGCGTGGGTCGCCCGCCTCGGGCAGATCGCCAACCTGCTGTCCAAGCCGGTCCTGGTGGGCTACATGGCCGGCATCGGCGTGCTGATGGTCGTCAGCCAGTACTCCAAGCTCACCGGCCTGGCCATCGAGGGCGACAACCCGGGCACGCAGACCCTGTCGCTGGTGTCGCAGCTCGGCGCCGTCCATCTGCCCACGCTGCTGGTCGGCCTGAGCGTGGTGGTCGCTCTGTTTGCCCTGCGCGCCTGGGCGCCCCGCTGGCCGGGTCCGTTGCTGGTGATGCTCACCGCGGCGGCGCTGGTGGCGTTCACGCCGCTGGGGTCCTTGGGCATCCGGGTGATCGGGGAGGTGCCGAGGGACCTTCCCCAGGCAGCGCTGCCGAACCTCGAGGGCATCGACCTCCTGCAGCTGGCCGTGGCGGCGCTCGGCATCGCGGTCGTCGGCTACAGCGACGTGATCCTCACCGGGCGGGCCTTCGCCGCGCGGCGCGACGAGCGCGTCGACGCCACCGGCGAGTTGCTCGCCATGGGTGCGGCGAACGTGGCCAACGGCTTCCTGGCGGGCTTCCCGGTGTCGTCGTCCGCGAGCCGCACGGTGATCGGGGACGCGGCCGGCAGCCGCACCCAGTTGCACTCGCTGGTCGCAGCAGCAATGGTGCTCGGCTCGATCTACCTCTTCTCCCCCGTTCTCGGGGCGTTCCCGCAGGCCGCTCTCGGCGGCGTGGTCGTGTACGCGGGCCTCCGGCTGGTCGACCTCTCCGAGCTCGGCCGCATCGGCGCGTTCCGGCGCAGCGAGCTCGTGCTGGCCCTCGTCACGATGGCAGCGGTGCTGGCCACCGGTCTGCTCAACGGCATCGGCATCGCGGTCGGCCTGTCGATCCTGGACCTCATCCGGCGCATCGCGCACCCCCATGACGGCGTCCTCGGCTACGTGCCCGGGATCGCCGGGATGCACGACGTGGACGACTACCCCCGGGCCACCCAGGTGCCCGGGCTGGTCGTGTACCGGTACGACTCGCCGCTGTTCTTCGCCAACGCCGACGACTTCCTCACCCGGGCACTGGCGACCGTCCGCCGGGCCGACCCCCGCCCGCGGTGGTTCCTCCTGAACGCCGAGGCCAACATCGAGGTCGACCTGACCGCCGTCGACACCCTCGAGCAGCTCCGGCGAACGCTGGACGGGCAGGGCATCGTCTTCGCCCTGGCCAGGGTGAAGATGGAGGTCCGCGAGCAGTTGTCGCAGGCCGGCTTCGTCGAGGCCGTCGGCGAGGACAGGATCTTCGCCACGCTCCCGACCGCCGTGGCCGGGTACGCCGCCTGGTACGAGCGCGAGTACGGCGAGCGGCCCCCGGGTATCCCTGAAGCCACCACCACCCAGCCCAAGGAGGAGAAATGACCGTGCCGGTGTCGTTCCAGGTCGTGGTCGACTGCGCGGACCCGCACGAGCTCGCCCAGTGGTGGGCCGACACCATGGGCTGGGACCTCGAGCCGACCAACGAGGACTTCATCCGGCGGATGATCGCCGAGGGCTACGCCGGCGAGGCCGACACCCGCCACTGGCGCGGCCAGCTGTGGTGGGCGACGGGAGCGGCGATCACGCAACCCGGCGCCCCGGACGGAGGCGCGTGCCGCCGGATCCTGTTCCAGCAGGTGCCCGAGGCGAAGGCGGTCAAGAACCGCCTGCACCTCGACCTCCGGGTGACCGCGACCGGGCCGGACCTCGACGCCGCCCGCGACGCGCTCCTGGCACGTGGCGCGTCCTACCTCCACGAAGGGTCCGAGGGTCCCCACCGCTGGTACACGATGGCCGACCCCGAGGGCCACGAGTTCTGCATCACCTGAGCCCGCTTACCCCTCCTCGGCCGGCGGGCCGTCAGCCCAACGGGTGGACGTAGGCCAGCAGGTGCACGTCCGGGCGCGGCCACCAGTCGCGCTCGGGGGCGCGGGTGAACCCGAGCCGCCGGTACATCCGGTGGGCGGTCGTCATCCACTCGGCGGAGGAGATCACCACCTGGTCGAAGCCGTCGGCCGCGGCCCGCTCCAGGCAGCGTCGTACCAGCAGGGTGCCGACCCCGCGTCCGCGCGCGGCGGGGGCGACGGCCAGGGCGCGGAACTCGCCCTCCGCGTCGGTGCCGAGCTCGCGGTAGGGCGAGCCGAGAGGGCAGGAGGTCACCGTGCCGACCACGGCCCCCGTCTCGTCGACCGCGACCAGCAGTTCCGCACCCGCCGCGCGCGACGCGGCGTCGCGCAGGAGCTCCAGGTACGGGTCTCCCGGTGCCAGGGCACCCTCGGCGAGGTAGGCGGCCACCGTCACCTCGCCGGCGGCGGCGTACTCGTCGGGCAGGGCCGGGCGGATGTCGATCACCGCCCCATCAAACCAGTTGCGGCGGACGTCCGGATACGCTGTGCAACCGTGACTCCGCGACGACAGCCCGAGCAGCAGGCGCCGCCCGTCCAGCGACTGCGCGTGCAGTACGCCAAGCGGGGACGGGCGCGGTTCGCCTCGCACCGCGACTTCGGACGGGCGTTCGAGCGTGCGTTGCGCCGCGCCGGCATCCCGATGGCCTTCTCCTCGGGCTTCTCCCCGCATCCGAGGATCAGCTACGCCAACGCCTCGCCGACCGGGGCGGCCACCGAGGCCGAGTACCTCGAGCTGGGGCTCGCCGCCGTGCTCGACCCGGAGTGGGTGCGCGATCAGTTGAACGCCGCCATGCCGGACGGCCTGGTGGTCGTGCGCGTCGTCGAGGCGGCCGCCGGCTCGCTCGCCGAGCGGCTCACCGCGTCCCGCTGGGAACTGGTGCTGACCGGGGTCGATCCCGCGGAACTGGCCGGGGCGGTGGCGGACCTGCTCGCCACGGAGAGGCTCGAGGTCGAGCGGATGACGAAGACCGGGCTGCGTCGTTTCGACGTACGCGCGGCGGTGATCCAGCTGTCCGCGGAGGGCGACCGCGTCCACCTCGTCTCCCTGATGGGCGAGCCGCTGGTGCGTCCCGACGACGTCGTGCAGGCGCTCCACCTGCTGCGTCCGGGGCTCAAGAACGGCGTCCCCGCGCTGGTCACGCGCCTCGAGCAGGGGTCCTGGGACGGCGAGCGCATCGCCGACCCGCTCGCCGGCTGACGGCGGCGGCGCGCCGGACCGGGTCTGGGACGGGTCCGGGGAGTGTGGAATACTGGGGCTCAGGCCGGAGTCATCCAGACCCCCGACCCTCGAGTGCTGAACCGGTGTGACAGGCCGGGCACGAGCCGAGACCTCACCGCGACGCCAGACGACCGCGGGGGCCGACAGTGTTGAGGCATTCGACCAGATGAGGCTTCGCTGCCACGAGCAGCCACGTTTGCGGCACCCCCGCCGCTGAAGGAGAGCAACAGTGCTCGATTCCGAACACCCGAATACTGACCAGCCTGCCCTGGACGCTGTCGAGCAGGCACCCGCAGCCCCGCCGCGCCGCCGCCGCGCGGCCAGCCGTCCGGCCGGACCGCCCGCAGCCGTCGAGCCGGGCGCCGTCCCGGCGGCTCCTCCCGCGGAGCCCGCCGGCGCTGCGGCACCGACCCCCGAGCTGCCGGCGGAGCCGGTCGCTGCGGCGCCCACCCCTGAGCCGGTCGCCGAGGCACCCAAGCGCACCCGCCGCAGCCGGGCGAAGGCCGAGGCCCCCGCCGCGCTGCCGCTGGAGGAGGCCCCCGCCGCCGACGTGACGGATGAGCCCACCGAGGAGCCGGCGCCGCCGGCCGCCGAGCCGAGGACGCCCGCCCGCCGCCGCCGCGCCACCCGCGCGACCGCGGCACCCGTGGAGGCCGCGGACGACGCCGACGTGGCCGCCAGCCTCGCCGAGCTCGCCCACCAGGAGCGCACCCGCACGCGCCGCCGGGTGAAGGCCGAGGCTTTCGGCCTGACCGAGGAGGCGACCCCCGACCAGGTGCTCGACTCGCTCGCGGCCGCGATCGGCGGCCTGCTGAGCGAGGAGCCCGAGGCCGAGGAGGACGCGGAGGACGTCGAGGAGGTGGCCGAGGACGACGAGGACGAGGACGCCGCCGACCTGGCCGAGGACGAGGCCGGTGAGGGTGACGGGACGACCCCGCGCCGTCGCCGCCGCCGTCGTGGCGGGCGTCGCCGCCGCCGCGGGGCCGGTGAGGCCGCCGCGGACCTCGAGGAGGAGGGCGAGGAGCCCGCGGCCGCCGAGTCCGCCGCAGGCACCGACGGCGACGCCGAGCCCGGCGAGGAGACCGCGACCGAGAGCGCGTCGCGTCGTCGTCGTCGTCGCCGCCGTCGCGGAGAGGACGCAGGGGACGGCGAGGAGGACGGCGTCGACGTGGTGGTCCGCGTCCGCGAGCCGCGCCGCCGCAGCACCGCCAGCGACGAGGTCACCGGTATCGAGGGCTCGACGCGCATGGAGGCCAAGAAGCAGCGCCGGCGCGAGGGCCGTGCCGCCGGTCGCCGCCGCACCCCGATCCTGAGCGAGTCGGAGTTCCTCGCCCGCCGCGAGGCCGTCGAGCGCACCATGCTCATCCGGCAAGCGGACGACTACTCCCAGATCGCCGTGATGGAGGACGGGGTTCTCGTCGAGCACTACGTCGACCGGGCCTCGGCCACGTCGATGATCGGCAACATCTACCTGGGCCGCGTGCAGAACGTCCTGCCCTCGATGGAGGCGGCGTTCGTCGACATCGGACGCGGCCGCAACGCCGTCCTGTACGCCGGCGAGGTCGACTGGGAGTCGTTCGGGGTCACCGGGCAGGACAAGAAGGTCGAGCGGGTCTTCAAGTCCGGCCAGCAGGTGCTGGTGCAGGTGAGCAAGGACCCGGTCGGCGCCAAGGGCGCCCGCCTGACCTCGCACATCTCCATCCCCGGCCGCTACATCGTGTACTCGCCGGGCGGCCACCTGTCCGGCATCTCGCGCAAGCTGCCCGAGGGGGAGCGCCGCCGGCTGAAGGGGATCCTCGACGAGCTCATCGGGTCGGAGGCGTCCGTCATCGTCCGCACCGCGGCCGAGGGCGCCAGCGAGGAGGAGCTGGTCCGCGACGTCAACAGGCTCAAGGCGCAGTGGGAGGTTCTGGAGAAGAAGGTCAAGGCCGGCCAGGCTCCCCAGCAGCTCTACGCCGAGCCGGACCTCACCGTCCGGATCGTCCGCGACCTGTTCACCGAGGACTTCGGCACGCTGATCGTCGACGGCAACGGACAGGCCGACGACGCCTACGACACCGTCCTCGCCTACGTCGAGCATGTCGCGCCGCACCTCGGAGAGCGGCTGAAGCGCTGGGACCGCACGACGCAGGGCGACATCTTCGACGCGCACCGCGTCCACGAACAGGTGGCGAAGGCGCTCGAGCGCAAGGTGTTCCTGCCCTCGGGCGGCTCGCTGATCATCGACCGCACCGAGGCCATGACCGTCATCGACGTGAACACCGGCAAGTTCACCGGCACGTCCGGCAACCTCGAGGCGACCGTCACGTCGAACAACCTGGAGGCCGCGGAGGAGATCGTCCGCCAGCTCCGGCTGCGCGATATCGGCGGCATCATCGTGATCGACTTCATCGACATGGTGCTGCCGGCCAACCGCGAGCTGCTGCTGCGCCGGCTGGTCGAGTGCCTCGGTCGTGACCGGACCCGCCACCAGGTGGCGGAGGTCACCTCGCTGGGCCTGGTGCAGATGACCCGCAAGAAGATCGGGACGGGGCTTGCCGAGGCGTTCACCGTCGCCTGCGAGACCTGCAAGGGCCGCGGGTACCACGTGCACGACGCCCCGGTGGCGTCCCAGGCACCGGCAGACGGCGGCGACCGGGACGGCGCCCGCCGCGGTGGCCGCTCCGGCGGCGGCCAGCAGGCCACCACCCGGCGCAGTTCCCGTGCGCGCAAGGAAGAGCCGGCCCGCCCGGCCGGACCGGCGCCGGAGATCCTGGCCATCCACGCCGCCTCCGAGCACGCGCACGGCGCGGACGACACGGCCGCTCCGGTCACGGAGGAGACGGCCGCGCCGGTCGAGGTCGCCGAGACGGTGACCACCGAAGCCGTGGTGGAGTCCGTCGAGGTCGTCGAGCCGGCGGTGGAGGCCACCGAGGCCGTGGCCGGGACGGCCGAGGTCGTCGACGTCGCCGCCGAGCCGGTGTCCGACGTCGAGCCGGAGGTCGTCCAGCCGGAGGTCGCCGATCCCGCTGAGCTGGGGGAGCCCGTCGCCGACCAGCCGGCGGACGCCCAGCCGGAGCCGGTCGCGGCCGAGTAGCAGACGAAGGGCGCCGGCCGGTCCTCCGGCCCGGCGTCCACCCGTCGGGGTGCCCCGTCAGCCCTGGGGCACGTTCTCCAGCTCGGCCAGCCAGAGTGCCGCGGAGGTGTCGGACGGCGCGCGCCAGTCGCCGCGCGGCGACAGCGAGCCGCCTCGCACCACCTTCGGCCCGTTGGGCAGCGCCGAGCGCTTGAACTGGGCGAAGCCGAAGAACCGGGAGCAGAACACGCCCAGCCACTTCCTGATCGTTCCGAGGTCGTAGGCCGTCCGCTCGTCGTGGGGGAAGCCCTCCGGCCAGGCGCCGGCATCGGCATCACGCCAGGCGTGCCAGGCGAGGAACGCGATCTTGGACGGCTTCATGCCGTGCCGCAGCACGTGGAACAGGGTGAAGTCCTGCAGCGAGTAGGGCCCGATCTTCGCCTGCGTCGACTGCGGCGTCTCGCCCTCGCCGACCGGCACGAGCTCCGGCGTGATCTCGGTGTCCAGGATCGCCTGGAGCGTGGTCGAGACGGCGTCGGAGAACTGGCCGGAGCTGATCACCCAGCGGATCAGGTGCTGCATGAGCGTCTTGGGCACCCCGCCGTTCACGTTGTAGTGCGACATCTGGTCCCCGACACCGTACGTGCACCAGCCGAGCGCCAGTTCGGACAGGTCGCCGGTGCCGAGCACGATGCCGCCGCGCTGGTTGGCGAGGCGGAAGAGGTAGTCGGTGCGCAGGCCGGCCTGCACGTTCTCGAACGTGACGTCGTACACCGGCTCGCCGTCGGCGAACGGGTGGTCGAGCCGGTCGAGCATCAGCCGGGCCGTGTCGGTGATGTCGAGTTCCGCGAACGTCACGCCCAGCGCCTGCGCGAGGGCGGTCGCGTTGCCCTTGGTGTGCGCGGACGTGGCGAAGCCCGGCATGGTGAACGCCAGGATGTCGGTGCGCGGACGGCCCAGCCGGTCCATCGCCCGCGCGGCCACGATCAGGGCGTGCGTGGAGTCGAGGCCGCCGGAGAGGCCGATCACGATCTTCGGCTGGCCGATCGCCCGGAGTCGCTGCTCGAGGCCGCTGACCTGGATGTTGTAGGCCTCGTAGCAGTCCTGCGCGAGGCGGGCGGGGTCGGCGGGGACGAACGGGAAGCGCGCCAGCGGCCGGCGCAGCCCGAGGTCGCCGGACGGCGGCTCCAGGTCGAAGGTCACCGTCCGGTACTCGCCCACCCGCTCGGCGTGGGTGCGGCGGTTGTCGTCGAAGGTTCCCTGGCGCAGGCGGTCCTGGACCAGGGTGCCGAGGTCGAGGTCGGCGATGCTCGCCCGCGGGCCCTCGGGGAAGCGCTCCGACTCGGCCAGCAGCGTCCCCGCCTCGTAGACCATCGTCTGGCCGTCCCAGGACAGGTCGGTGGACGACTCGCCCTCCCCGGCGGCGCTGAACACGTAGCCGGCGAGCAGCCGCGACGAGCCGGAGAGGCACAGCACCTTGCGCTCCTCCGCCTTCGCCACCGTGATCGGGCTGCCGGACAGGTTCGCGATGACCGTGGCGCCGGCGAGCGCAGCCTCCGCGCTGGCCGGGATCGGCACCCACATGTCCTCGCAGATCTCCACGTTCAGCACGAAGCCCGGCAGGTCGTCCGCGGCGAAGAGGAGGTCCGCGCCGAACGGCACGTCCTGGCCGGCCACCCGGATCTCGCCGGTCACGTCGTCGCCGGGGCCGATCTGGCGACGCTCGTAGAACTCCCGGTAGGTCGGCAGGTAGGACTTGGGGACGACGCCGAGCACGCGCCCGCGGTGGATCACCACCGCGCAGTTGTAGATGCGGTTGAGGCTGACCAGCGGGGCCCCGACCGCGATCACGCAGCCGACCGAGGCGGTCTGCGGCACCAGCCAGGCCAGCGCGTCCTGGACGGCGTCGAGCACGGTGTCCTGCATCAGCAGGTCCTCGATCGAGTACCCGCTGAGCGTGAGTTCCGGGAACACCGCGAGGCACGCCCCGGCGTCCGCGCACTCGCGCGCCTGGGCGAGCACCGCCTCGGCGTTCGCCTGCGGCTGCACCATGCGGATCGGCAGCGTGCAGGCGGCGACCCGCGCGAACCCGTGGGCGTAGAGGTTGAAGAAGTCCATGACAGCGCTCCTGGCTCCGGTGTGGCCTCAGCATGCCACGGCTGGGCGGTCGATCGACGAGACTGTACCCATGAGCGAGGTGCTGCGCGGGGAGACGCCGGACGGGCCCGGCGAGCTCGTGCTCGACGAGGCGGCCACGCCGACGGCCGCGGTGGTGCTCGGACACGGTGCCGGGGGCAGCGAGGACGCCTGGGACCTCGCCCTCCTCGCGCGGGAACTGCCCGCGGCGGGCATCAGCGTCGCCCGGTACCGGCAGCCGTGGCTGGTCGCGGGGCGGAAGGTCGCCGGGCCGCCGGCCTCCCTCGATCGCGCCTGGGTGCCGGCCGTCTCCGTCCTGCGTGAGCGATGGTCGGGCACGCCGCTGTTCGTCGGCGGGCGCAGCGCGGGTGCCCGGTGCGCCTGCCGCTGCCTCGACGCGGCGGACGCGGGTCTCGTCCTGCTGTCCTTCCCGCTGCACCCCCCGGGCAAGCCGCACAAGAGCCGCGTGGCCGAACTGGCCGCGACGACCCGCCCCGTCCTCGTCCTCCAGGGCGCCGGTGACCCGTTCGGGACGCCGGCCGACGTGGCGCGGGCGCTCGCCGACGCCGGCTACGCGGGCGAGCGCATCGTCGGCGTGCCCGGGGCCACCCACTCCCTCGCCCCGGCGAAGAGCCTGCCGGCCCCGGCGGTGGCCGAGCGCGAACAGCTCCTGGTCGGTGCGGTGGTCACCTTCATCGCCGACGTGCTGGAGCCGGTGCCCTCCGCCGAGTAGCCGGAGGCTGTCGCACTCCGAGGGCGATCGGCGGCCCGCCCGCCCGGATCGACCCGCACCACGACACCGGGCGGCCGGATCGCGTCACGCCGGCGGCGCCGCTGACGGGCGGCCGGCGGCCTCCCGTGCCAGCAACGATCGCTTGACGTCGACGCCCCAGGCGAACCCTCCGAGGCTGCCGTCGCCGCGCAGCACCCGGTGGCACGGCACGAACAGCGCCGGCGCGTTGCTCGCGCAGATGCTCGCCGCCGCCCGGACGGCCTTCGCGTTGCCGAGGGCCGCCGCGAACTCCGCGTAGCTCAGCGGCGCTCCCGGCGGGATCCGTCGCAGTCGGTCCCAGCCGCTGCGGCGCCACGGGCTGCCCGCCTGCCGGACGGGAACGGCGTCCAGCGCCGCGGGGTCGCCGGCGTAGTAGGCGCGCACGGCGGCCACCGGCCCGGCGACCTCGGCGTGATCGGAGGGCACGATCGCCACGTCGGTGGGGCGCTCGCCGGGAGGCAGGCGGGCGAGGATCGACCCGGTGTCGTCGGTCCAGCCGGACGCCAGGACGACGCCGTCGTCGGCCAGCAGGGTGAAGGGGCCGTCCGGGGTGTCGAGGGTGGTCAGCTTCACGGTGAATTCCTTCCGGTCGATGCCCGCCACAGGTGGAGGCCGGCGTAGGAGCGCCACGGGGCGACGGTCGTCCCCCAGGCGGCGAGTTCGCGGGGGCCCTCGGGCAGCCCGAGGCGCCGGGCCCCTGCCCGGAGCGCGACGTCCCCGGTGAGCAGCAGGTCCGGATGGCCCAGCACCCGCATGGCCACGTAGTCGGCGGTCCAGGCGCCGATGCCACGCTCGGCGACCAGCCTCGCGCGCTGGTCGGCGGGGTCGTCCCCGATGCCGAGCTCGAGCTCCCCGGACGCCAGCCGGCGGCAGACGCCGACGATCGCGTCGATCCGGGCGCGCGGACCGGTGAGCACCTGCGGGCCGTGCTCCGCGATGGCGGCGGGGGAGGGGAACAGGGTGGTGAGCGCCCCGGACGGCTCCGCGACCGGGCTGCCGAGGGCCGTGGCGAGGCGACTGAGGTGCGTGCGGGCGGCGGCCACCGACACCTGCTGGCCGACGAGCGCACGGATCAGCAGCTCGTGGGCGTCGACGGCCCCCGGCAGCCGGATTCCCGGTGTGGCACGCACGGACGGCGCCAGCGCACCGTCCCGGCGCAGGGCGTCGTCGATGCCGACCGGATCCGCGTCCGCGTCGAACAGGCGCCGCACGCGCGCGACGAGCGGACCCAGGTCGGACAGCGCCGCCAGCCGGGCGTCCAGGAGCAGTCGCGCCCCGTCCCAGCGCACGGAGAAGTCCGCCGGGCCGGCCGGCAGCAGCAGCGTCCGGGAGTAGTGGTCGGGGCCGGCCAGCTCGACCCCCGGCACCGCGCGGGCGGCCAGCCAGGCGAACACCCCGGCGGCGTCGAATGGAAGCCGGACGGGCAGCGCGAGCGCGACCCGCGTCCCCGGCGCCGGAGAGCCCGCCGACGTGGCGGGCGAGGTGGCCCGCCGGCCGGGACGCGTGGCGCGCACCTGCGACGGCGTCCGGTCGTAGAGCGCCGTGATGGTGTCGTTGAACTGGCGGATGCTGCCGAAACCGGCAGCGAAGGCGATGTCGCTCACCGGGAGGTCGGTGGCCACCAGCAGCTGCCGGGCCGTCTGCGCCCGGTGCGCGCGCGCCAGGGCCAGCGGGGACGCGCCGAGCTCTGCGCCGAGCAGCCGGTTGAGGTGACGCGCGGTGTAGCCGAGCCGTGACGCGAGTCCCCCGACCCCCTCCCGCTCGACGACACCGTCGGCGATGAGGCGCATCGCCCGGGCGGCCACGTCGGAGCGGGTGTTCCACTCCGGTGAGCCCGGGACGGCGTCCGGCAGGCAGCGCTTGCACGCCCGGTAGCCCGCCTCGTGCGCCGCGGCGCCGGTGGGGAAGAACTCGACGTTGCGTGCCAGGGGAGTGCGCGCCGGGCAGGACGGGCGGCAGTAGATGCCGGTCGTGCGCACGGCCAGGACGAACGCGCCGTCGAAGCGGGCGTCGCGGGTGGCGACCGCCCGGTACCGTTGCGCGAAGTCCATGCCGTTCAGCATGGCATGCCGCCCGACCGACAACTAGCGGAAATCGGACGTGGCCGTCCTGCATCCGGAAAGGCCGGGAAGCGGCAGCCCCGGGTGCCGCAGGCACGGCCCTGGGTGCGGTGGCCTGCCCAGATGCGCCCGCGACCGGCAGAATGAGCACCGCCCACATCGCAACCAGGGGGAAGAGTGGACCAGGACGTCAGGGAAGCTGCGCGCCATGCGACCGCTGTCCGCGTCGGCCGGGACCTCGCTTCCGAGGAGGACCTGGCGACCCTCCTCGGGATTGCGGAGCACGGGCTGGGTGAGCTCTTCGACGGGGAGTGCACGATCCAGGTCGGAGTTCGGGTCGATCCACCGGTGGGTGAGGTCCCCGAGTGGATCCCGTCGGAGGGGCTGCGCGACGAGGTGGCCTCGGGCCTGGCCAGCACGCCGACGCCCGACGTCTGGCACGAGCGTCCGGGCATCCTGCTCGTACCCCACAGCGCCAGCGGGGTGTGTCGTGCCTGGGTGCAGTTCCCCGTCCCCCGTCGGGTCAGCGTCGAGGAACTGATCATCGGCGACCTGTTCGCGCAGGCCTTCGCCATCGCGGTGGACCGGCTGGCCAGCGAGGATTCGGCGGCCCGGCGTGAGGCGCAGCTGCGGGACGCGGTCGAGGCGCACAGGATCATCGGGCAGGCCACCGGAATCCTCATGGAACGTCACCGGCTCACCGCTGCACTGGCTTTCGACCGGTTGAGGACGGCGAGCCAGAACCGGAACATCAAGGTCAGGGAGATCGCTGGACGCATGGTCGACACCGGCCTGGAACCTGATCAGGCGTGAGGACCGCGCGGCCGGCGGCCGGGTGCTGCCCGCCGCCCGGTTTGACCCCTCAGCCCGAGGGCCCGTATTCTTGACCCTCGGTGCTCACTGTGCGGCTTTGCGTCGCCGGGAGCATGACCCAAAGCGCAGGACACCCGCGAAGTCGGGGTGAGCGCGCTTGTCGGAAAGAGCTTAGGGAAGTAGGTCGGGCGTGTACGCGATCGTGCGCAGTGGTGGCCGCCAGCACAAGGTTGCTGTGGGCGACATCGTGGAGATCGACAAGGTCGAGGCGAAGGCCGGCGACAGCGTTTCGCTGACCCCGCTGCTTCTCGTCGACGGCGACAAGATCACCGCGGATGCGAAGAAGCTCGGCAAGGCGAGTGTCACCGCAGAGGTGATCGCCGAGACCAAGGGTCCGAAGATCCGGATCATCAAGTTCAAGAACAAGACCGGCTACAAGAAGCGCCAGGGTCACCGCCAGCGGTACACCCAGGTCAAGGTCACCGGGATCGAGAGCTGAGGCTACTGACATGGCACACAAGAAGGGCGCATCGTCCTCCCGCAACGGTCGCGACTCCAACGCGCAGCGGCTCGGCGTCAAGCGGTTCGGTGGCGAGCAGGTGAACGCCGGCGAGATCATCGTCCGCCAGCGCGGCACCCACTTCCACCCGGGTGAGGGCGTGGGTCGCGGTGGCGACGACACCCTGTTCGCCCTCCGTCCCGGCAAGGTCGAGTTCGGCACCCGTCGCGGACGTCGCGTGGTGAACATCGCGATCGAGGACGCCGAGTAGGCGAACCCACAGCACGGCAAGAGGCGGTCCCACCGGGGCCGCCTCTTCTGCGTTCCCGAACGGTCCTGCCCGTGCCGGTCGGCGGACGCCCCGGGTGCCGACGGGCCGGCGGTTATGCTCGGCGACATGCTCCGCACCGGCCGGATCGGCGTCGTCGCCCTCGTGGCCGTCCTGGCGCTGGCGCTCACGGCCTGCGACGCCCGCGGGACGGTCGAGGTGCGTTCCCCGGACGAGGTGGTGCTCGACGTGACCCTCGGCGGGATCACCCGGCGCACCTGCCGCGGCATCGGGGACGCCTCCCCCAAGGTGACTGTCGACCTGCGGGCGGCGAGCGGCGGAAGCTGGGAGTGCCGGGTCACCGGGACGATCAGCCCGGCGGACCTCCTGGTGCTCGACGTTGTGGCCATGGACGACTACTACGTCGTCACAGCGAACGTCGGCGGCGACATCCAGCCCGGGGCCATCGACGTGACCCTGGAGCTGCCCGGGCGGGTGCTGGCCGCCAGCGGGGGCACGGTGGAGGGCAACACGGTCCGGTTCACCGGAGACGCGACCGACGTGTTCGCCGGAAACGTCCGCGTTCTCGCCAAGGCCGGCCCGGAGGTTCCGTGGGGGCCGGTGGGCGGTGCGATCGGCCTGCTCGTCGGCGTGCTCGGCACCCTGGTGGGACTGCGGTGGCGCAGGGCGGCGCGCACCCGCGCGGCGGAGGCGGCGACGGAACTGGCGCCGGCCGACGCCGATCCGGTCCCCGACGCGGCGGTCGACACCGCTGAGGCGTTCGCTCCACCGGCCGCCGTACCGGACGAGGCCTGGGCCCGGGTGGCGCAGGATCCGGCGACGGAAGCCCCACGGCCCGCCCGGAGACCTGTCGACCCCACCTACTGGTCGCACCCGCCCGCGGCCCCGGCGTCCGCCCCCGGGCCGGCGCCCGCGCCCCCGGGCCCGCCAGGTGCCGGCCGTCCGGACACCTCGATGTGGGCGCCGCCCGCGACGCGGGGATGAGGCCGGGCGGCCCGGCTCGGTCGCGCGCGGGGCGGGCCGATAGACTGGTCGCCGCGTGCCGTCCGTCTGGACGGTGACCGCCCGTCGCACCGAAAGCTCGCTCGTGGCCATTCCCTCCTTCATCGACCGGACCGTGCTGACCGTTGCCGCAGGCAACGGCGGGCACGGCTGCGCGTCCATCCGGCGGGAGAAGTTCAAGCCGCTGGGGGGCCCGGACGGCGGCAACGGCGGCAACGGCGGCTCGATCATCCTGCGGGTCGATCCCGGCCTGACCACGCTGGTGGAGTTCCACCGGCAGTCGGTGCGCCGGGCGAGCAACGGGCAGCCCGGACGCGGTGACTTCAACAACGGCGCCAACGGCGAGGACGTGGTCCTGGCCGTGCCCGACGGCACGGTCGTCTCCGACGCCCACACCGGTACGGTGCTGGCCGACCTCGTCGGCCCGGACGCGGAGGTCGTGATCGCCGCGGGCGGACGCGGGGGCCTGGGCAACGCTGCGCTCGCTTCGGCGGCCCGCAAGGCGCCCGGCTTCGCGCTGCTGGGTGAGGAGGGCGAGTCCCGCCAGATCACCCTGGAGCTCAAGGTCGTCGCCGATGTCGGCCTCGTCGGATTCCCCAGCGCCGGCAAGTCGTCGCTGATCGCCGCCATCTCCCGCGCGCGCCCCAAGATCGCCGACTACCCGTTCACGACCCTGGTGCCGAACCTCGGCGTCGTCGTCGCCGGGGCCACCACCTTCACCGTCGCCGACGTGCCGGGCCTGATCGAGGGCGCGAGCGAGGGACGCGGCCTCGGCCACGACTTCCTGCGCCACATCGAGCGCTGCCAGGCGATCGTCCACGTCGTCGACTGCGCGACCTACGAGCCCGGCCGCGACCCGCTGACCGACCTGGACGTGATCGAGGCGGAGCTGACCGCCCACGGCGGGCTGGAGGACCGTCCGCGGATGGTCGTGCTGAACAAGGTGGACATCCCCGATGCCGCGGAACTCGCCGCCCTGGTGACCGACGACGTCGCCGCGCGGGGGCTGCCGGTGTTCGCCGTCTCGACCAAGACCGGCGCAGGGCTCCAGGCGCTCACCTTCGCGCTGGCCGAACTGGTGGCCCAGCGGCGCAAGGAGACCGCCCGCACGCCCGCACCGCGGATCGTCATCCGCCCCGAGCCGGTCTCCTCCGGACCGGAGTTCACCATCACCCGCCAGGGCGACGGCGAGGGCGGCTTCGTCTGGCGGGTCCGCGGCGACAAGCCTGAGCGCTGGGTGCGGCAGACCGACTTCGGCAACGCAGAAGCCGTCGGGTACCTCGCCGACCGGTTCGCGCGGCTGGGGGTCGAGGAGGAACTGCTCGCCATGGGCGCCCTGGCCGGCGACGCGGTCGCGATCGGGGCGGAGAACCCGGTCGTCTTCGACTTCGCGCCGCAGGTCGAGATCGGCGCGGAGATCCTGTCGAGGCGCGGCGAGGACCAGCGCCTCACCACAGAGCGGCCCGCGGCCCAGCGGCGCCGCGTCCGCGACGCGGAGTACCACGCGGCCAAGGCTGCGGAACGCGAGGCGCAGGACTACACCCGCCTGGCAGCGGAGGGGTTCGAGGACGACGACGATGAGTAGCGCCCTCGCCCGCGACGCGCTGCGCACCGAGATCACCACCGCTCGCCGGCTGGTGGTGAAGGTCGGCTCCTCCTCGCTGACCGACGCCTCCGGTGCCCTCGACATGTCCCGGCTGGAGACCCTGGTGGACGCCCTCGCGGCCGCGCGGGCGCGCGGCCAGGACGTGGTGCTGGTGTCCTCCGGCGCCATGGCGACCGGCATGGGCCCGCTGCGGCTCAAGCACCGTCCGCGAGACCTGGCCAGCAAGCAGGCCGCGGCTGCGGTGGGGCAGAGCCTGCTGGTGGGACGGTACGGCTCACTGTTCGCCCGCTACGACCTCACCGTCGGCCAGGTGCTGCTGACCGTCGAGGACGTGGCCCGCCAGGACCACTACCGCAACGCGCTGCGCACGTTCACCCGGCTGCTCGAGCTCGGCGTGGTGCCGATCGTCAACGAGAACGACACCGTGGCCACCCACGAGATCCGCTTCGGCGACAACGACCGGCTCGCCGCCCTCGTCGCCCACCTCGTCGGTGCGGACGCCCTGGTGCTGCTCAGCGACGTGGAGTCGCTGTACACCGAGCACCCGTCCAGCCCGAACGCGCGGCCGATCGCCGTCGTGCCGGACATCGAGGAGCTCACCGTCGACACCTCCGGGCGCGGTGCCGAGATCGGCACCGGCGGCATGGCGACCAAGCTCCAGGCCGCGCGGATCGCGACCGCTTCCGGCATCCCGGTGGTGCTGGCCGCCGCGTCCCGGGTGTCGGCGGCCCTGGCCGGCGAGCCGGTCGGCACGCTGTTCGAGGCGACCGGCAAGCGGCGCGCGCGAAAGTTGATGTGGCTGGCCTACGCCTCCGTCTCCCAGGGGGAGCTGGTGCTGGACGCGGGCGCGGTGAAGGCCGTCACCGAGCGGAAGGCGTCCCTGCTCCCGGCCGGGATCATCGAGGTGCGCGGCGCCTTCCGGGCCGGCGACCCGGTCCGGCTGGTGAGCGAGGCCGGCACGGTCGTCGCGCGCGGGCTCGTCGGGTACGACTCCGCCGACCTGCCGGGCATCATCGGCCGCAGCACCCACGACCTGGTGGCCGAACGGGGGGCCGGCTTCGATCGGGAAGTGGTCCACCGTGACGACCTCATCGTGCGGGCGAGGAAGAAGAAGAGTTGACCGGCGTCGAGATCCTCGGGTGGCTGGCCGCGCTCGTCGGTACGTCCCTGGGCCTGCCGCAGCTGGTCCGCCTGGTGCGCACGCGCAGCACGGCCGGGCTGTCGCTGCTCGCGTGGCAGGCGATCCTCACCCTGAACCTGATCTGGTTCGTCCACGGGGTGAAGATCGGCGCAGCGAACATGAGCCTGCCGAACCTTCTCGCCCTCGCCACCACCGTGCCGGTGCTGGTGCTCATGAGCCGCGACCGCGGCCGTCCGCTGGCACGGGTGCTGTGGCCGAGCCTGCTGGGTGCCGCGCTGCTGATCACGATCGACCTGCTCACCACCGGCGGCGTGTTCGGGATGTTCTCCCTGGTGCCGGCGGCGCTGGCGAACCTCGGCCAGTGTGCGGAGGTGATCCGGGCCAGGGACGTCACCGGCCTGTCCCCGGTCTTCCTCGTGCTCGGCCTGGCGAACCAGCTGCTGTGGCTGTCGTGGGCGGTCGGGATCAGCGAGCCGTCCTCGATCATCTCCTCCGTGGCGATCACCGTGATCGTCACCTTCACCCTCGTCTGGTACACGCTGCGGCGTCTCGGGCTGCGCGCACTGTGGCCGTCGTCCGCGGCGTCGGTGGGCGACCTCGTCGCCGAGGCCGAACTGGCCGCGGACGATCCGGCGGGTTCCACCGCCGTATCCTGAGCGGCATGACCTTCGTTGACCAGGCCGTGCGCGCGCGCACGGCCGCCCGTGCGCTGGCCGTCCTCACCCGGGCACGCAAGGACGCCGCCCTGCACGCGATGGCCGACGCCCTGGCGGCCGCGTCCGACCCGGTGCTCGCCGCGAACGCCCTGGACGTCGACGCGGCCCGCGCCGCGGGCACCTCGGCCGCGCTGGTCGACCGGCTGACGCTGACCCCGTCCCGGCTCGACGCGATGGCGGCCGGCCTGCGGGCGCTGGCCGCCCTGCCCGACCCGGTGGGTGACGTGGTGCGCGGCTGGACGAATCCCAACGGCGTCCGCGTGCGCCAGGTGCGGGTGCCGCTCGGCGTGGTCGGCATCATCTACGAGGCGCGGCCCAACGTGACCGCCGACGCCGCCGGCATCTGCCTCAAGGCCGGCAACGCCGCGCTCCTGCGCGGCTCCTCGTCCACGATCAACTCCAACCGTGCGGTGATGGCGGCACTGCGGGCCGGGCTGGCGGCGGCGGGGCTGCCGGAGGACGCCGTGCAGCTCGTCGAGGGCGACCGCGGTGTCACCGGCGAGATGATGGCCGCCCGTGGCCTGGTCGACGTGCTGATCCCGCGCGGCGGCGCCGGCCTGATCAACGCCGTCGTCGACGGCTCCAAGGTTCCGGTCATCGAGACGGGCACCGGCAACTGCCACCTGTTCGTCGACGCGAGCGCAGACGAGGACATGGCGATCGCGATCATGCTGAACGCGAAGGTGCAGCGTCCCAGCGTCTGCAACGCGCTGGAGACCCTGCTCGTGCATGCCGACATCGCCGGCTCGTTCCTGCCCAGGGCGCTGGCGGCGCTCGCCGCGGCGGGGGTCACCGTGCACGGCACCCCGGCGGTCGCGGCGTACTCCGCGGACGTCGTCCCGGCCGGCCCGGACGAGTTCGACGACGAGTACCTCTCGCTCGACCTGGCCTGCGACGTCGTCGACGGCCTGGACGCCGCGATCGCGCACATCCGCGCCCACACCACCGGGCACTCCGAGACCATCGTCACCTCCGACCGCCGCTCGGCGGAGGTGTTCACCGCGGAGGTGGACGCTGCGGCGGTGCTGGTGAACGCGTCCTCGCGGTTCGTGGACGGGGGCGAGTTCGGGTTCGGCGCGGAGATCGGGATCTCGACCCAGAAGCTGCACGCCCGCGGTCCGATGGGACTGGTGGAGATGACCTCGACCAAGTACGTCGTCGACGGCGACGGCCAGGTCCGGGCCTGACCGTCCGGGTCGCAGGGTCGGGGGGCGCGCCGGGAAGCGGCCCGCGTGTAGGATCCGCGCCATGCATACCGTCCTCGAGGTCGTCGTCGACGTGACCAACTCGGTGGTGATCGGCGTGGGCGCCCTCGTCGTCCTGCTCGCCGGGCTCGGCTACGTCCGCCAGGTGGGAAAGAGCAGGCCACACGCCAAATGAGTGAGACCCCCATCGCCTGGGAGCAGCGGGGCACCCGCCACCAGCGGCTGGGCGTGATGGGCGGAACCTTCGACCCCATCCACCACGGGCACCTCGTGGCTGCGAGCGAGGTCCAGGCCCGGTTCGCCCTGGACGAGGTGGTCTTCGTGCCCACCGGTCAGCCCTGGCAGAAGGCCGACCGCGCTGTCTCGCAGGCCGAGGACCGGTACCTGATGACCACCATCGCGACCGCCTCCAACCCGCGGTTCTCGGTGAGCCGCGTCGACATCGAGCGTCCCGGGCCGACCTACACCGTCGACACCCTGCGCGACATCCGGCAGCTGCGCGGCCCCGGCCTCGAGCTGTTCTTCATCACCGGTGCGGACGCGCTCAGCCAGATCCTCACCTGGAAGGGCGTGGACGAGCTGTTCGACCTCGCGCACTTCGTCGGGGTGTCGCGACCGGGCGTTCCGCTGGGCGAGAACGACATCGCGCACCTGCCCGACGACAAGGTGACCCTGCTCGAGGTCCCTGCCCTGACCATCTCGTCCACCGCCTGCCGCGAGCGCGTCGCCCAGGGCCTGCCGATCTGGTACCTGGTGCCCGACGGTATCGTCCAGTACATCGCCAAGCGCGGCCTGTACCGTCCCAGAGGAGTCCGGTGACCGCTACCGAACACGCAGTCGACATCGCCCGCATCGCGGCCACGGCCGCCGTCGCCAAGCTCGCCAAGGACCCGGTGGCCTTCGACGTCTCCGAACGCCTGGCGATCACCGACGTCTTCCTGATCGTCACCGCGGGCAACGAGCGGCAGGTCGGGGCCGTCGTGGACGCCGTGGAGGAGGCCCTGCTCAAGGCGGGGATCAAGGCCGTGCGTCGCGAGGGGGACCGCGAGAACCGCTGGGTGCTGCTGGACTTCCTCGACACGGTCGTGCACGTGCAGCACTCGGAGGAGCGCGCGCTGTACGGGCTGGAGCGACTGTGGAAGGACTGCCCCCGACTCGACCTCGGCCCGCTGGAGCCGCCGCCGGCCCAGGCATGACGGCACCCACTGTCGTCCTGCTGCGGCACGGCGTCACCGACTGGAACGACGGCGGGCGCTTCCAGGGCCACGCCGACGTCCCGCTCAACGACGAGGGACGCCGTCAGGCCGCCGCTGCGGCGGAGCGGCTGGCCGGGCTCGCCCCGACCCGCGTGGTCGCCTCCGACCTGTCCCGGGCCGACGAGACGGCCCGGATCGTCGCCGGGCGGTGCGGGCTGGCCGTCACCACCGACGCCCGCCTGCGGGAGGTCAACGTCGGGTCCTGGGCGGGTCTGAGCATGGAGGAGGCCGGCCGGCTCGAGCCGGACTTCTGGCCCGCCCTGCGTGAGGGGCGTGACTTCCGTCGCTCTCCGGAAGGGGAGAGCGCCACCGAGGCCGGCCGGCGGGTCGCGCTGGCGCTGCTCGACCACGTCGAGGCCGCGAAGGAGGGTGATGTCCTCCTGGTCGTGGGGCACGGGTTGTCGTTGCGCGTCGGGGCCCTGCTGCTGATGGGCCTGGACTACTCCCACGCGCGGCTGTTCGGCGGCCTGCGCAACTGCCACTGGGCGACGATGCGGCCCGCCGGCGACTACTGGCGACTGCTGGCGTGGAACGAGGGGAGCCCGGCATGATCCGGGTCGCGCTCCTGGCCTACGACGGAGTGGAGGCGCTCGACTTCGCGGGTCCCTTCGAGGTGTTCACCACGGCCGCGCGCGTGCACGCGCGCACCACGCCGGGCGAGCCCGTGTTCGAGGTGGTCGCGGTGGCCGCCGGCCCCGGCCCGGTCCGGGCGCGCGCGGGGCTGGAGCTGCTGCCGTCCGCCACCATCGCGGACGCGGGGGTGGTGGACGTCCTGGTGGTGCCCGGCGGCGTGGTGGACGGGGTGCGCGAGGACCGGGCCGTGCTGGACTGGCTGGCCCGGGTGCACGCCACCACCCGCCTGACGGCGTCGGTGTGCACCGGCGCGTTCGTGCTGGCCGCCGCGGGGATCCTCACCGGTGGCCCGGTCACCACCCACTGGGAGGACCTCGACGACCTGGCCGCACAGTTCCCGGCACTCGAGGTGGTGGGGGATCGGCGCTGGGTGCGGCAGGGACGCGTGTTCACCTCCGCGGGGATCAGCGCGGGCATCGACCTCAGCCTCCACCTGGTCGAGGTGCTGGCCGGGAGGGAGCTCGCCGTGCGCACCGCCCGGCAGCTCGACTACCCGATGCCACCGGACGCCTGAGCCCTACGCAGCATCGGCCATGGCGGCGCCCCTCCCGCGGGAGGATCGTGGAGCCATGGTGGCCGAGGTCCCGACAGCGGCGCAGTGCGCCGACCTGCTCCTGGCCGCCTCGCGCCCGGACGGCGTCCCCGACCCGCTCCTGCTGCCGAGTGCAACTCCCGCTACCGGAATTCCGGTAGCGGGAGTTGCACTCGGGGGCGAGCGCGGGACGACGGGGCTTCCGGACGGGTACGGCGTCCTCGCGGGGGAGGCCGGGGACGTGTACTGGCCGCTCGGCGGCGACGGGCCGGTGGTGGGGGTCGAGGCGTCCCCGCCCGCGGCGGACGACCCGGACGCCGTGCTGGCCGGCCTGCTGCCGCAGTGGCGCCCGGCCAGCGCGTGGACGACGACGATGTCCGGAGTGACCGCCGGCGGCTGGCGCTTCGTCACCCTCCAGCGCGACCTGGCGCGCGGGGACGGCTACCTCACCGCGCTGGCGGCCGTTCTGGCCGGTGGGGACGCGCGGCGGGTGCTGTGGGCCCTGGGGAACCCGGCCCGCACGGTGCTCGACGGCGGCGCGGTCGTGCGCGTCCTCCACGCGCAGCCGGTGCTCGACGGCTTCGACCCGGCGGCGCTCGTCGGCACCTGGCGCTGCACCACCGGCGTCGGCGTCCTCCAGCACCGGTTCGGCGCCGACGGCACGGTGGAGTCCGGCACCGGGGCCGTGGTCACCATCGGCCCCGGCGAGTGGACGTCGACAGGCGTCCGCCACGGGACCTACCGGGTGGCGGACGGGGTGCTCGTCCTCGCCTACGCCGACGCAGAAGTGCGCTCCCTCGCCCGGGTCTACGACGAATGGGGCTACGGCGCGCAGACGCCGGTCCGCACGCTCGGACTCATGCCGGAGACGGGAGGCGACGAGGTCGACCACGCGCTCGTGCAGGAGTGAGGTCAGGCGAAGCGCACGCGGGTGTAGGCGACGACCTTCACCGTCAGCTTCACCGTGCGGGTGGTCCACAGCCGGAGCTTCCGGCCATCGCCCAGGGGCGCCCGGACGGTCACCGTCCTTCCGCTGGCGGGGAGGGCGACCCTCGTCGAGCTGGAGGTGGGCGAGGACGATGCGCCGATGTACAGCGAGCCCGTCCCCGTGCCGCCGGTGACCGTCACCGTGACCGTCACGTCACGCAGCATCGCCAGGGCCGCGTCCGGCACCGCCTTCGTGCCCACGACCTTGTACTGCTTCCGGTCGGCCCGGTAGGTGGTGTCGCTGATCGTCACCGGGGCGTCCAGTGTCGTGGTGGTGGGGTTGGGCACCGGGTTCAGGTCGATCACGCCCTCGACCAGCTCGCGGCGGCTGGTGGTCGGTGTGTCGGTGCTGAACAGCTGGAGGGGGCCGCCGTAGTGGATGGTGAACGCGCGGGCCTCCGTCCCGACCACCTCCCACGGCACCGAGTCCATCCCCTTGGCCTTGACGTAGGTGGCCAGGTAGGCCGAGGTGTACTTCATCTTGATCCCGTAGCCGCCTGCGCCCAGCTTCGCCGCGAGCCGCACCCGGTCGAGGTCCATGGTTCCGTAGTCGAGGGCCAGCACGTACATCTTCGGGGCAGCGGCGAGGATGGTCGGCAGGACGGTGTCCCACTTGAAGGAGATCACCGAGGTGCGCGAGAGCAGCCCGTGCTCCTTGACCAGCCCGATCGCCTTCTTCGCCCAGCTGCGCCGGCCGGCGGCCGACTGCCCGGTGTAGGTCTTGATGTCGAGGGTCAGCCCGACCTCGTCGTCGGCCGCGAGCGCTTCCGCCAGCTGTTCGAAGGTGGGGATGGGCACGGTGAACTGTCCGGACAGGTCCTTGCACCGCACCTCGGCCACCTGGGCCAGCGTCATCTGGTGGATCGCGCGACCGGCCTGGGTGCACCGGTCCGTGAGCGTGTCGTAGTGGCTCATCACGCCCCGGCCATCGCTGGTGAACACGATGTCGGTCTCGATCGCGTCGAAGCCCGCCGCCACGCTGTGGGTGTACGCCTCCACCGAGTTCTCCGGCCACTCCAGCCGCCCGCCGCGGTGGGAGAGGATGCCGAACGTCACCCCCGCGTCGTTGGTGACCGGGTCACCGCCCGGACCGGTCGTCCGGGCGGAGGCCGCCGGGGAGGCGGGGACGGTGAGCGCGGCGGCCACGACCAGCGCGGCCAGCGGGCGGGTGAACCGGGACCAGACGATCATCGGGGGCAGCCTTCGTCGAACACAGGGGGATCCCCACCCTAGGGCGCCGTCGCGGCCCGCCGGAAGCCCGGGGGTGACTGCCAGGAGGCGATCCTGGACCGGTACTGGAGGCTCCCACCCTCCCCGGGGCGGCCGCGGGGCCCTAGGCTGCCCGGATGATCCGCATCCCGCTCGAGGAGGCCCGCCGGATCGCCGTGCGCGCGCAACTGCTGGACGATCCTCGGCCCGACGACCTGCTGGCGACGGTCACGCACCTCACGCTCCTGCAACTCGACCCGACCGCGGCGATCGCCCCCAGCGCCGACCTGGTCGCGTGGAGCAGGCTCGGTGCGCGGCACCGGCCCGAGCACCTGGCCCAGGCCCTGGCGGGCAGGGAGCTGTTCGAGCTGGACGCCTTCCTGCGCCCCACCAGCCAGCTGGCGATCATCCTCGGCTCGCTCCAGGGCTGGCCCACCTCCGCCGCCACCCGGTCCTGGCTCGAGGCCAACGACAGCTTCCGCCGCGACCTCCTCTCCCGGCTGCGCGAGCAGGGGGCGTCCCTGTCCCGCGACCTGCCCGACACCGCGGTGGTGCCCTGGCGCTCCACCGGCTGGACGCACGAACGGAACGTCACCCAGTTGCTGGAGTGCCTGGTGCTGACCGGCGAGGTCGCGATCGCCGGACGGGTGGGTCGCCAGCGGGTCTTCGACCTGGCCGAGCGCGTGTACCCGTCCGGCCTCGCGCTGCCGCCGAAGGAGGACGCCGTGCGCCGGCGCGACGAGCTGCGGCTGCGGGCGTCCGGGATCGCGCGGGTCGGCGGACCGCTCGTGCCCGGGGAGCCGTACCAGGTGGGGGAGGCCGGCGTCGCGGCGGAGGTGGTCGATGTGCCGGGCAGCTGGCGCGTCGACCCCGACCAGCTCGACCGCCCCTTCACCGGTCGCACGGCCCTGCTGTCCCCGTTCGACCGGCTGATCCACGACCGGCGGCGCGCGGAGGCGCTGTTCGGGTTCGAGTACGTGCTGGAGATGTACAAGCCGGCGTCGGACCGGCGCTGGGGCTACTACGCCCTGCCGATCCTGCACGGCGACCGGCTGGTCGGGAAGCTGGACGCCACGGCCGACCGCAGGGCCGGCCGGCTGGTCGTCCACGCCGTGCACCAGGACGTCCCGTTCAGCCCTGCGGTGGCCGACGACGTGGACGCAGAGATCGCCGCCCTGGCCGGATGGCTGGGGCTGGAGGTCGCCCGCTGAGCTGCCGGCTGCTCAGGCGATCCCCAGGGCGGTTCCCGGGCTGAACCCCGGGAACACATCGGCGATGTTGTCGTTGCCCAGCCGCTTCGCCAGGATCTCCGACAGTGCCTGGCGGTAGTCGATGGTGATCGGCAGGTCGCCGTCGGTGAGCTGGTCGTCCGCCAGGCCCTCGATGTCGCCGTACACGCCGCCGTTGATGCCCCCGCCGAGGTAGAACGCCACGTTCCCGTGGCCGTGGTCGGTGCCGCCGTCGCCGTTCACCTCGACGCGGCGCCCGAACTCGCTCATCGTGACCACGGTGACCGAGTTCCAGCGAGAGCCGAGGTCGGTGGCGAAGGCGGCGAGGCCGCGGGCGAAGTCGGTGGCCCTCGCCGAGAACTGGCCGCCCGCGTCGGACGTCGCGCCGATGCCCTGGTGCATGTCCCAGCCGCCGTAGTCGATGCAGGCGACCTCGAGGCCGAGGTCGGCCTTGGCCAGCCGCGCGATGTCGCGCAGCCCCTCGCCCCACGTCGAGTCGGGGTAGGCCGCCCCGTTGGCGGGCGTGTAGGCCCGCGACCGCACGGTGTCGAGGCTGGTCACCGCGTCGAGGGTGGCCCGTGCCTGCGTGGCGAGGACGCCGCCGGCGTCCCCGTAGAGCCTGCCGAGGTCGGTGACCAGGCGGTCGCGGTCGTTCCAGGCCGTCTCCAGGTCGAACGAGTCCACGCTCGACATCGCCACCGACTGGTAGGCCGTGGTGGTCAGCGACAGGACGACGCGCTGGTCGCCCATGGTGATCGCGCGGAAGGTGCCCGAGGGACGGGAGGAGTACTGGATGTGCCGGCCGAGCCAGCCCGAGCGCACGTTCGCCCGGGCCGCACGCTCGCACAGGTCCTGGTCCTCGAAGTGCGACCGGGTGACGCCCGGGTGGCCGGACCCGAGGACGACGGCCAGCTGGTTGGCCTGCCACAGCGGCTTCAGCGCGGCGAACCGGGGGTTGAGCACGTACTTCTGGGAGAGCGTGAACGAGTCGTCGACGACCTTCGCCGACCCCCGCAGCTGCGCGTAGCGGGGATCCCCGGGCATCCCGAGGGCCGCCAGCCCGTCGAAGCCGCCGCGAAGGAAGACGCACACCAGCAGGTCGCCGCCGGTCGTGGCGGCGAAGGAGTAGCGCGGCGCCGCGGAGGCGGCCAGGAGCCCGCCCAGGCCGATCAGCGACCCGCGGAACAGCCCGCGGCGCCCGAAGCGTGGCCCGTCGGGGGTGTGCTCGACACCGGGGTCGTCGATCCGTCGGGTGGGTCGCAGGGTGGAGACGAGGTCGTTGGCCTGCGCGGGCGTCACGACCCGGGTGTCGCCGCCGACGGTCGCGAGGAGCCGGTTGTGCGCCTCGTCGTGGTGGTGCAGGGGCGTGATCAGGTCCTCGTGCAGCAGCGCCTCGCCCCGTCGCAGGGACGCGTCCAGCCTCGTGGTCATCGCGCGTCCTCTCAGCGGAGCCGGAAGTAGGGGGAGCAGAACACGAAGTCGAGAGCGGCCCCGAGGTTGTCGCGCAGCTGGGCGGAACTGAGCGTCGTCCCCGTCCCGTCGCCCTTCAGCCTCGCCACGACGACCTCGACGTGCTCGGGGCTCCAGGTGTAGCCGGTCAGGTCGGTGGTGATCCGGCGGGCGGCGTCGACGGCGCTGACGCCCTTCTTCAGGCCGAGCGCGCTCGCCCAGGACGAGTACGAGGACGGCCACTGGCCGTCCTTGCCCCAGTTCGTGCGCGCGTTGGCGGAGTACCACCCGCTGAGCAGGGCCTGCGTGCCCAGCCAGTCGCCGGCCTGGTCGGGGTAGCCGTCGACCACCGGCCACATCCGCGGCTGGTGGTTCTCCAGGTAGAGCAGCCACTGGACGGTCCCGGTGATGCTCCACAGGTCCTTGCGCTGGGTCTCGTTCTTCTTCGTCTTGATGGTGGACGGGCGCCGCAGCCGGATCATCGTGGCCATGGTCTCCTGCGGCCGCTTCCACTTCGTGCCGACGGACGCGGCGAACTCCTCGCTGAGCAGCAACGCGCGGAGGACGGCCGCGAGGGAGGTCTCGCTGGCCTGGTACACGTCGGCGAGCATCCCCACCAGCTCTTCGGAGGGGGTGTCGCTGACGTAGCGGACGGCGAGGCGGCGGGCGATGTGCTCGGCCGTCCCGCGGTGGCGGGCGAGGTAGCCCAGATAGGCCTTCAGCGCCGCGGGGCCGTCGTCGGCGGTGGCGTTGGGGTGGCTGAACCCCATGATGGTCAGGGCCCCGACGTGGTGCTCGCGGGGGTGGTAGGAGTAGGTGCGCGTGCGCCAGTCGTAGCCGTGCCCGGTGAGCATCAGCGCGGAGGCGCGAACGTCGTCCTCGGTGTAGTGCCCGACGCCCACCGTGTGCAGTTCGAGGAGTTCGCGGCCGAGGTTCTCGTTGGGGTTGTCGGCCGAGTTCAGCTGGTTGTCGAGGTAGACGAGCATGGCCGGGTGCCGGATGGCAGCGGTGAGCATGCTGGAGTACTTGCCGAGCGCGTACTTCCGCAGCACGGCCCAGTCGAACCACGCCACGAGGTCGCTGGCCTTGCCGTCCGCGGAGACGTACAGGTGGTCGGCCATGGTGTCGACCATCGACTCGTAGAGGTGGCGCCTGGTGAACACCTGGCGGATCGTCCGAGAGATGCTCAACGCCTTGCCCGCGCGCCACGGCTCCCCTCCGCTGGCCTTGTTGACCTGTGAGCCGGTCATCGTGGCGTAGCTCAGGTACTTCCTGACCAGGCCGTCGGCTTTCGCGTCGTCGATCTTCTTCCACGCCAGCTGGGTGTCGATCCAGGCCGTGCGCCCCCGCTTGGCGATGTCGTCCGCGATGGCCTTCGTGGGGGCGGGGCACGCGCGGCGGGCCAGGTGCCACGCGGGAGTGGAGGTGAGGTCGAGACCGGAGGCGAGGTCGCCGATGACGGCGGGCAGCACCGGTGCCAGCGGTCGGGATGGTGGTGCCGCGAAAGCCTCGGCCGCGCGTCCCGCGGCGGTGAGGGCGAAGCCGCCGGCGGCCGCGAGCCCCAGGGCAGCGCGTCGCGACGGTGCGGCAGGGGAGACGGCCGCGTCTGCGCGGGACGTGTTCGACATCGGACCACCTGGAGGCTGGGGGGACAGGGCACAGGCTGCGCGTGACGCGGCTCACCGTAGTGGATCCTGAGACGATTGTTAAGGAACAGGGGATCGTCCGGCCCGGGCGGGCGACCTAGCATGGGGAGGACGGAGGTGGTGGCTGTGATCGAGGTCAGGATCGCCAGTCTCGCCGTGGACTCCCGCGGCCAGCCCGTGGTGGTGCTGGCGCCCGCGTCGGCGGAGCAGGGCGCCCGGCGGCTCCTCCCGATCTGGATCGGGGTGCCGGAGGCGACGGCGATCATGCTGGCCGTCGCGGGGGAGGCGCCGTCGCGTCCGCAGGTGTACGACCTGATGACCACGCTCCTGGACCGGCTGGACGCCGACGTCGAGAAGGTGGTGGTCACCCGTCTGGAGGGCGGGACGTTCTTCGCGGAGATCACCCTGGCCACGCCGTCCGGGCACGAGGTCGTGGACGCCCGTCCGTCGGACTCGATCGCCCTCGCCGTCCGCACCGGGGCACCGGTGTTCGTCGCCGAGGCGGTGTTCGCAGAGGCCGGCATGCCGGACGCCGATGGCGCCGGCGACGAGCAGTCGCAACTGGCCGCCTTCCACGAGTTCCTCGACGACGTCGAGCCCGACGACTTCCGCGGCTGACGGCCCTCCGTCGTCGGCCACTCCCGGGCGAGGGTCACCCGGACGGGGTCTGACCGGCACGGCGCCCCTTGGCATAGGGTCGAGACGGCCTCTCCCGGAGGGTCCGCCAACTCCCGGGGGCACGGACACCACGCCGACGTATCGGAGGGGGCAGCCGGCTGGTGACGTTGACTGCCGTGGCGGCGCCCGCGGCATGGGGTAGTGCGCGTGGGCGCCCCGGCAGGGCCGCAGGCGGCAGGTCGTGCCTGTCCGCGGCGCCTTCCCGGGCGTTTCGGGCCCCTCGTCGCCGGGTACCCGTCGGGCAGCGACCACCCCAGGAGGGACCATGCAGAACCAGACCGAGTGCCCGGTGTGCGGCATGAGCGTCGACCAGCAGACCGCCCCGTCCACGACCTACGACGCGCAGACCTACTTCTTCTGCTCCGAGGGCTGCCGGGACGCCTTCGCCGCCGACCCGGGCCGCTACGTGGGCAACACCGGCAGCTGATGTGACCTCCCGCGGGGCTGCGGCCCCGCTCAGGCCTCTTCCGGCTCCAGCCCGGTCTCGATCACCCGGCGGGCGACCTCGCGCAGCTTGAGGTTGCGGTTCTGGCTGGCCGAGCGCAGGCGGTCGAACGCCTGGCCCGGCACCAGCCGGTGCCGCTCGACGAGGATGCCGATGGCCTGACCGATCAGGCGGTGGCTGTCCATCGCAGCCTGGAGGTTCGCCTCCCGGTCCGCGGCGCGCTGGGCCTCGATCACCCGGTCGACGGCGATCGCGAAGGCCTGCGCGAGCAGGTCGGCCACGATCATCTCGTCCGGCGGGATGCGCCGCGGACGGGGGAACTGCACCCACGCGCGGCAACCCGTGGCGCTGCTGCGGGGCACGAGCAGGATGCCGGGCCGCAGGCTCACGGTGTCGGGGCTCGGCTCGCCCGCCAGCCCGACACGCACCTGTTCGGGGAGGTCCTCCGCGGTCACGGTGTTCGGGCCGTGAAGCACGACCTCCCGCTCGTCGAGGCGCAGCTGGATGGTGCTGCCACCGTTGAAGAGCACACCGAGTCCGTGCTGAGCGACCGAGAGCAGAGTGTCCAGGTCGTCGACCGTCGCGAAGTCGGCGCTGACCTGCGCCCCGGCGACGCGGCGGTCTCGCGCCGCACGCTCGCGGGTGATGTCCCGCAGCGTGCGGACGTTGGCGCTGACCATGGCGCCCACCGGGCGCACCTGGGCGTCGGTGGCGCGCACCCACACCGGCTCGCGGTCGCGTCGGCGGAACTGCAGCTCCACGGTCTGGCTGACCCCCCGGCGCGCCCGCTCGTGCGCGGTCCTGACCTCGGCCAGCGCCTCCGCGTCCTCCTCGGCCGTCGGCCACCAGGGGTAGGGCGGGCGGAAGGGCCCGTCGTCCATGCCGTAGCCGAGCAGGTCGGTGAACGACTCGTTCAGTTCGAGCACGAGGCCGTCGGCGTCGAAGATCAGCAACCCGTCGTTGATCGCCGCCATCACCGCCCGTCGCCAGGCCGCGTCCGTGGAACGCTCGCGCGCCCGCTCGAGGTTGGCCGCGAGTCGGGCCCGCAGGTTCAGCATTGTGAAGGGCTTGGCGATGTAGTCGTCGGCGCCCTCGTCCAGCGCGATCGCGGCGGCATCCGCCCCCGATCGGGCGGACAGCAGGAGGACCGGAAGGTCCCGGATCGCCGGGTCCGCCCGGATCAGCCGGACGAGTTCCAGACCGTCGATGCCGGGCATCACGAGGTCGGTGAGCACGATGTCGGGGCGCCGGGCGCGGATCGACTCGAGCGCCGTCCCGCCGTCGGTGGCCAGGGCGACGACGTAGGAGTCGGCGAGGGCGTCGGCGAAGAAGTGCGCGAGTTGCGGATCGTCCTCCACGACGAGGAGGCGGGGCAGGCCATCCTCCGCGCTGTCGGTCCTGGTGTGCCAGGACTCGAGCTCTGCGAGGAACGAGCCGACACGGCGAGGGGTGACCGAGCGCCCCTCGGCGTGGCGGACGGCGGGCTGGAACGGCAACCGGACGGTGAACCGGCTGCCCCTGCCCGGCTCGGAGTCGAGGGCGACGCTGCCACCGAGGATCTCAGCGAGATGGCGCACCATCGCCAGGCCGATCCCGGCCCCCGGCACCTCGCGGCCCCCGGTGGCCGGCCGGAGCCGCTCGAACCGGGCGAACACCCGATCATGGTCGGACGGGTCGATGCCCGGCCCGGTGTCGGCAACCTCGACCAGGTAGCTGTCGCCCTCCTCGCGCAGCCGGACGGTGACGCTGCCCGCTTCGGTGAACTTGACTGCGTTCGACAGCAGGTTGAGCACGATCCGCTCGAAGAAGTCGGGGTCTACCTGTGCCGGCTGCGACAGGTCCGGCACGTCGGCGGAGAAGTCCAGGCCCGCCCGCTCGACGGCGGGGGCGAACGCTGCACACAGCCCGCGGGTGGCGAGCGCCACGTCCGTGGGCTGGAGGGTGGGGACGAGCCGCCCCGCCTCGATGCGGCTGAAGTCCAGCATAGCCTCGACCATGCGGGCCAGGCGGGAGGCGTTCGCGCGCATCAGCACGAGGTCGTGGCGGACGGCAGCCGGCAGGTCCGGCTCGCTCTCGAGGATGTGCTCGATCGGCGCGGCCAGCAGCGTCAGCGGCGTGGTCAGCTCGTGGCTCACGCCGGAGAAGAACTCCGACTTGGCGGCGTCGAGCGCGACGGCCCTGGCCACGCGCCGCCGCTCGGCCCACAGCTCGGCCTGGGTGAGCAACGCGCTGCCCAGCGCGGCCGCCACCAGGGCCAGGTAGCCCTCCAGGTCCGCGTCCCAGGGACGGGCCGGGTGGTGGCGGACCAGCAGGACGTGGGTCGGCGCGGCCTGCTCGGGGTCGATGACCCCGAACGCGTGCACCCCATCGTTGGGGCCCTCGGTCCCGTGCTGGGGCCCGCCCTCGGTGACGCACGCGCGCAGCAGGTCGGCGGCGGCCGTGCAGTCCGGTGGGTCGCCGAAAGAGGCGAGGACGTGCGGCGGCCGGTCGTCGCCCGGGATCCGGCACAGCACCCCGGCCGGGTGGTCGGCGGCGTTGTCGGCGAGCACCCGCATCGCGAGCTCGGCGATCTCGGTCTCCGTCGCCGTGTCGGGGAGCTCCCTGCCGAGGCGCTCGAGGGTGCGCAGGCGACGATCGGCGAGGACCTTGTCGGTCGACTCCACGAAGGTCGTCAGCACGCCCAGCGGGCGTGCGTCGTCGCCGATGACGGGGGAGTAGCAGAAGGTGAAGTAGGACTCCTGGCCGGGGACGCTGCGGTTGAGGTGGACGACCTGGTCGGTGGCGTAGAACGGCTGCCCGGTCCGTTCCACGGTGTCCAGCAAGGCCCCGATCCGGCGAGCCGTCTCGGGCCAGAAGGCGACCGTCGGGTGGCCGAGGGCACGCGCGAAGCGGTCCGGCCCGAACACCTCGCGGCAGGCGTCGTTGTAGACGGCCAGTCGCTCCGGACCTAGCCGCACGTTCATCGGGAAGAGCGAGCCGAGGGTCACCATCACCGCGTCCCGGGTGGCCCGGGGCCAGTCGGTGATCGGCCCCAGAGAGGTGGACGCCCAGTCGTGGGCGGCGACACGCGCGCCCATTTCACCCTGGCGGGCGATCCAGGCCAGCCACGGCGGATCCGCCGGCCGGCGCGGCGTCCGGCTGTCCTCGGCAGGGTCGTCGAAGGTCATTCGGCACACTCCATCGAAGGCGGTCGCCCGGAGCGGAGGCTCCCCACACGCGGGCGCGGGACAGGCGTTGTGCCGTCACGATACCCGCGCACCCCGGTGCCTGCGCCAGTGGCGGAGTACCGCGCCAGCGGGTAAGGGGGGAGTGAGGACCGCGAGGAGGACCCATGACGTCGTACTGGCTCGACACCCACCCCGTCCCGGAGCGGGGCACCCCGATCGAGGCCGGCGAACGCCACGACACCGTGGTGGTCGGCGCCGGGCTGACCGGTGTCGTCACGGCCCTGCTGCTCGCCCGCGCCGGACAACGGGTCTGCCTGCTGGAGGCACGATCGGTCGGCGCGGTGACCACCGGCAACACGTCGGCGAAGGCCAGCCTGCTCCAGGGCGCGAACCTGTCCCAGGTACGCCGGCACCACGGCGAGGAGGCGCTCGGCGCCTACGTGCACGCGAACCTCGCCGGCCAGTCCTGGCTCAGGGAGTACATGGTCGACCACGGGCTCGCCCACCAGGTGCGGACGGCCTTCAGCTACGCCGACACCCACGAGGGCGTGCGGCGGCTGGACGCGGAGGTGGACGCGGCGAACGCCGCAGGGCTCCCGGTCGACTGGGCGGCGGAGACCGGCCTGCCCTACCCCGTCGCGGGCGCCATCGCCCTTGCGGCCCAACTCCAGCTGCACCCCACGCTGCTGCTCGCCGCCCTGCTGGACGAGGCGCTGGCAACCGGTGTCGTGCTGCACACCGGCTGCCGGGTGCACGACCTCGCCGTCCGGGGAGGCTGCCAGGTGACCACCACGGCCGGCACTG
Organism: Actinomycetota bacterium; assembly: GCA_020161015.1. Classification (GTDB taxonomy): domain Bacteria; phylum Actinomycetota; class Actinomycetes; order Propionibacteriales; family Propionibacteriaceae; genus Propionicimonas. Next base: position 47,329 of record JAIUOT010000037.1, read on the forward strand.
TGTCCGCCGACCGGGTGGTGCTCGCCACCGGCACGCCGATCCTCGATCGCGGGGGCCACTTCGCGAGGCTCGCCGCGCAGCGTTCGTACGCGCTGGCGTTCCGCGTGCACGGCCACCTGCCGCAGGGCATGTACCTGTCGATCGACGAGCCCACGCGGTCGCTGCGCACCACGCCCTCACCGGACGGGGAGGTCCTCATCGTCGGGGGCAACGGGCACCCGGTGGGGCGCCACGGGTCCACCCGGGAGCTCGTCGCCGACCTGGAGGCGTGGACCACGGGGATCTTCCCCAGCGCGGTACGGACCCACGCCTGGTCGGCCCAGGACTACCGTCCCGCGGGGAGGCTGCCGCTGGTCGACGTGCTGCCGCTGAGCAACGGACGCGTGGTCGCCGCCACCGGCTACGCGAAGTGGGGCATGACGAACGCGGTGGCGTCCGCGCTGCGCATCGCCGGACGCTGGGCGGGGGCGGAGCACGCCTGGGCCCGGGTGCTCGACGACGTCCACGCCTCTCTCGCCGACCTGGCAGAGGGCACGCGGTCCAACGCAGAGGTCGCCCTCGCGGCCTCGCGTGGCTGGATCGCCGGGGAGGCCACCGCCCTGGAAGGTGACCCGGGCGAGGGCCGCGGTGTCGTCGGCCGGCTGGGGGGCCGGCCGGCGGCCCGCTCACGCGTGGACGGCGTGACCTGCACGGTCTCCGGGGTGTGCACGCACCTGGGCGGCGTCCTGGCCTGGAACGACCAGGAGCGCTCGTGGGACTGCCCCCTTCACGGCTCCCGCTTCGATGCGTCCGGGCGGGTCCTCGAGGGTCCGGCGGTGGACGACCTCGAGGTGCTCGGCGGCGAAAGTGGGTAGGTGTTCTTCTCGTCCAGCGGAAGGAGCGCCATGGCCCGGCGCATCGGCTACCTGATCGGCTCCCTGTCGAGCACCTCGATCAACCGGCGACTGGCGAAGTCCCTGATCGGCCTCGCGCCGGCCTCGCTGGAGTTCTTCGAGATCGGCATCCGCGACCTGCCCCTGTTCACCCCCGACCTTGAGCAGGACCTGCCGCCGACGGTCTCGGCGTTCAAGCGGGAGCTGGAGTCCGCCGACGGCATCCTGTTCGTCTCCCCGGAGTACAACCGCTCGATCCCCGGCGCGCTGAAGAACGCCATCGACTGGGGGTCGCGTCCGCGGGGGCGCAACTCCTTCGCCCGGAAGCCGTCCGCCATCATCGGCGCGTCGACCGGGGCGATCGGCACGGCCCTGATGCAGGCGTCGATGCGCAACGTCCTCAGCTTCCTCGACGCCCCGCAACTCACCTCGCCGGAGGCCTACATCACCTTCCGCCCCGAGGCCTACGCCGACGACGGGACCGTGCGCGACGACGCCACCCGGCGCTTCCTCGAGCACTGGGTGGGAGAGTACGCGGGCTTCGTCGACCGGGTGCTCGCAGTCAACGCTCCCGGCCAGTCCGGCTGACGGGAGCGCCGACCGCGCAGTCGCGGGTCCGGCTCCTGGGCTAGAACGTGGCGCGGCCGCCGGTGACGCCCAGGATGGTCCCGGAGACGTAGCCGGCCGTCCGCTCGGAGGCCAGGAACACGTAGGCAGGCGCCAATTCGGCCGGCTGGCCGGCCCGTCCGAGCGGGGTGTCGCGGCCGAAGTCCTCGATCGTTCCCGCCTCCCTGGTCGCCGGCTGGAGGGGCGTCCAGATCGGGCCGGGAGCGACCGCGTTGACGCGGATCCCGCGCGGGCCGAGCTGTTCTGCGAGGTTGGCGGTGATGCTGTTGATCGCCGCCTTCGTGGCCGCGTAGTCCAGCAGCGGGCCGGACGGCTCGTAGGCCTGGATCGAACTGGTGTTGATGATCGTCGAACCCTCGCGCAGGTGGGGGAGGGCGGCCTGGGACACCCACAGGGTGGCACCGATGTTGGTGCGGAGAACCCGGTCGACGAGTTCGGGGCGCAGCCCCTCCAGAGTGCCGTCGTTCTCGCGTGGGAAGTGGATCCCCGCGTTGTTCACGACGATGTCCAGGCCGCCGAGCGCCTCGGCCGCCTCGGCCACGACCCGGCGGCACGTCTCCGCCTCGACGAGGTCCCCGGGCACGCGGACGGCGCGGCGTCCGGCCTTCTCGATCCAGGAGCAGGTGTCGCTGGCGTCGGGCTCCTCCTCGGGGAGGTAGCTGATCGCGACGTCCGCGCCCTCCCTGGCGAAGGCGATCGCGACGGCCCGTCCGATCCCCGAGTCACCGCCGGTCACCAGGGCCTTGCGGCCGGTGAGCAGCCCCGTCCCGGTGTAGCTCGCCTCGCCGTGGTCGGGACGGGGCTCCATCCGGCCGGTGAGGCCGGGCGGCGGCTGCTCCTGGGCGGGGAAGCCTGCGTCCTCGCCGGGCCGCGGCGTGCTGGTGTGGTCCTGTTCGCTCATGGCGTCCGGTTACCCACGGCGTTCCCGGCCGAACCGCCGCTGCCCCCGGCCGGCCCGTCGAGCAGCGCGAGGACGGCCCTCTCGAGGCCGGCGCGACGGCGCGCCGGCGAGGGGTAGCGCCGTCGGGCGGCGACCGCGATGGTCTCACCGGCTTCGTAGCGGTCGACCACGCGGGGGTCGATGTAGGACGCCTTCGCGATCGCCGGGGTGTTGCCGAGGTAGGCCGCCACGTCCGCGGACGCCCGGGCGACGGCGCGGCGGCGGGAGGCGGTCGTCCGCCCGTGCTCTGCGGTGAGGGCGAGCGACTCGGCGGCGAGCACGGTGGCGTGCCAGGTGCGGAAGTCCTTTGCGGTGAACTCGCCGTCGAACAGAGAGGCGAGGTAGGCGTTCACCGCTGCGGAGGAGAGGTCGGCCCAACCGCCCGCGACCCGGTGGCCCAGCAGGCGGACGCCGCCGCGCCGCCGGCGCATGGCCACGAGGGCGGCCACTGCCTCGGGGTCGTCGACCTCGACCCGGTGGGCGATGCCGGACTTGCCGACGAACCGGAACACGAGGCGGCCGTCCTGGCGGCGCACGTGCGAGCGCTCCAGGGTGGTGAGCCCGAACGAGCCGTTCGCGTCGGCGTAGTAGTCGTTGCCGATCCGGAAGGCCCCGAGGTCGAGCAGCCGGACGGCGAGGGCCGCGGCCCGCTCGGGCGGCATGCCGGGCAGGGTGAGGTCGGCAGCCACCCGCCGGCGGACCGCCGGCAGGCGCCGGGCCGCGCGGGCGACCCGATCGAACTTCGCCCTGTCGCGCAACTCCCGCCAGGCCGGGTGGTACAGGTACTGGCGCCGGCCGGCGGTGTCCGTGCCTGTCGCCTGGAGGTGGCCGTTCGGGAACGGGCAGATCCACACGTCGCGCCAGGCGGGCGGGATCGCGAGCCGCCGGACGCGCTCCACCGCCTCGGTATCCAGCGGCGTCCCTCGCTCGTCGGTGTACCGGAACCCGCGACCGCTCCGGCGGCGGCTCCAGCCGGGGGAGGCCGGCGACACCCGGCGCAGTCGTGGCATGGTGCCGGAGTACCCGCGAGGGCCGGTGCGGCACACCCGCCCGGCGGTTGTGCGTCCGGCGTTTCCGGGTAACCCTTGGTGCACGGACCGTGCGATCACGGCCGGGACGGCGGGAGGACGCATGGAGGAGTCGACGGTCGTGGGGGCGGCTGCGTTCCTCGTCGCCCGCCCGGCGCTGCCGCTGTGGCTGCGGCGCCGTTCGTCCACCGACGCGCGGTTCGCCTAGGCATGGCCGGACCCGTCGCAGAGCTCAGGGCGTTCCTGCGCGCGTCCCTGCTCGACCCGGTCGACCAGGCCCGGACCGAGGCGCCCGGCGTCCTGCTGCGGCGCCGCTGGGTCGCCGGGGCCACCCTGCTCGCCGGCGCGGTCACGCTGGGCTGGGCGCTGCGGATCCCGCCCGGCGACCCGCTGTTCTACCCTGCGACGCTCGGCCTGGCCGCGGTCTGGGCCGTCGGTGCCGTGCTCGCCGGGCCCTTGCACCTGGGCCGTGCCCACACCAGGGCCGGGACGCGGACCAGCCGTTCCGTCGTCCAGTCCCTGGCGCTCGGCCTCCTGCTGCTCGGGGTCTTCCTCGCCGGGGCCGTGGTGGTGGCCGGCATTCCCGCGCTGCGCGACCCCGTGCAGGGGCTGCTCGACCACGCCCGGTACGGGTCGCTGGCGCTGGTCGCGGTGATCACCGCGGTCAACGGGATCGCCGAGGAGCTCTACTTCCGCGGCGCGCTGTTCGACGCCCTGCCGCGGCGCGGGGCGGTCCTGGCCACCACGCTGGTCTACGGGCTCAGCACCGTGCCCACCCTCATCCCGCTGCTGGTCTTCGCCGCTCTGGTGCTCGGCACGGTGGTCGGCCTCCAGCGGCGGGTGACCGGCGGCGTGCTCGGCCCGATCGTCACCCACCTCACCTGGAGCCTCGGGATGCTCTTCCTCCTTCCCTACACCCTCGACGTCTGGAGCTGACATGACCGCCTCCCCGTCCCCTCTGGTGCTGGTCACCGGTGCGACCGGCTACATCGGCGGGATGCTCGTGCCCGCGCTGCTCGACCGCGACCTGCCCGTCCGGGTGATCAGCCGCAGCCCGGCCAGGTTGCGGCGCCACGACTGGGCCTCCCGGGTGGAGGTGGTGGAAGGGGACGCCGGCTCGCCGGCCGACCTCGACCGTGCCCTCGCCGGGGTGGACGTGGCCTACTACCTGCTGCACTCGATGGACGGCAAGGGCGACTTCGTCACCCGCGACCGGCACCTCGCCGAGGTGTTCGCCGCGGCGGCGAAGCGGGCCGGGGTGCGCCGGATCGTGTACCTGTCGGGGCTGCACCCCTCCGGCGAGCTCTCCGCCCACCTGGGCTCCCGGGTCGAGGTCGGCAGGATCCTGATGGCGTCGGGCGTGCCGACGGTGGTGCTGCAGGCGGGCGTCGTTCTGGGCGCGGGATCGGCCAGCTTCGACATGCTGCGGCACCTCACCGAGCGGCTGCCGGCGATGGTCGCCCCGCGGTGGCTGCGCAACCGCATCCAGCCGATCGCCATCGACGACGTGCTGCACTACCTCGCCGCGGCGGCGGTCCTGCCCGGCGAGCCGAACCGAACCTTCGACATCGGCGGCCCCGACGTCCTCACCTACGCGGAGATGATCGAGGGCTACGCCAGGGTGACCGGCCTGGGCCACCGGCTGATCGTCACGGTCCCCGTGCTGACCCCGGGGCTGGCGAGCCTGTGGGTGGGTCTGGTGACGCCGGTGGTGGCGGGGATCGCCCGTCCGCTGGTGGGCAGCCTCATCCACGAGGCGGTCACCGCTGAGGACGACCTGCTCGCGCTCGTCGGACCGCCGCCGGGCGGGCGGACGGGGTTCGAGGACGCGGTGCGTCGCGCGACAGCCGGCATCGACCCGACCCGCTGGCGGCGGACGGCGACCGCGGTCGGCGCCATGACGGCCGGCTGTGCCGTGCTCGGGTCGGTGTTCACCGCCCCGGGGTCGCGCTGGTACCGCAGTCTCCGCACGCCGGCGTGGCAGCCGCCGCCCGCGGCGTTCCCGATCGTGTGGACGACCCTGTTCACCACCATCGCGCTCGCGGCCACGGCGACGATCACCGAACTGGAGGAGGACGGCCGGCCGGAGGAGGCCGAGCGGTTCACCCGTGCCTACGCCGCCAACCTCGCGGTGAACGCCGCCTGGAGCGGCCTGTTCTTCCGCGCCCACGCGACCCGCACGTCCACCGTGGTCGCGGCGCTGCTGGCCACCAGCGCCGCAGACCTGGCCCGCCGGGCCGCACCCACCGGCAGGGGCAAGGCCGCGTCGTTCGGCGCGTACGCGGCGTGGTGCGCGTTCGCCACGGCCCTGAACGCCGCGGTGGCCCGCCGCAACCCCCGGCGCTGAGCGGCTCAACCGCGCGCGAGAACCTCCGCCGCCCTGCCGATCGAGTGCCCCAGCGGGCGCCACTGCGGCGGGGCGAGCGTCTGGTGGCGTCCGCCCACCCAGAGCTGGAGGCCGGGCAGGCCGGCGAGCGCATCGGAGACGGGGGCGAGCCGGGCGACGTCCTTGCGCTGGTGGAGTGAGCTGACGGCGTGCGCAGCGCCCACCTTGGACGCCGCGTCGCGCCAGGCCTCGGCCGGCACCTGGGCGCCGAGGTAGACGGTGTCGAGGCCCGCGCGCCGGGCAGCCGTGGCGAAGGCCAGCAGTCCGAGCTCGTGGTCGACCCCCGGCGGGGCGCCGACGACGACGGTCGGTCCGGTCGCGGATCGCCCGGCAGCCTCGTAGGCGTTGGCGAGGCGGCGCATCACGATGCTGCTGGCCAGGTGCTCGCCCGCCACCGAGACCTCGCCGCGCTCCCAGCCGCGTCCCAGTTGCGACAGCGAGGGCATCAGCCAGTCGTCCACGACGGTCTCGAACGAGCCCCGGGCGAATTCCTCGTCGAGGACGCGGGCGATGGTGTCGCCGTCGAGGTCGGCTGCGGCGGCGATCAGTGCCGCGCGCGACGCCGCGCCCGCCCAGGTGGGCGGTTCGCGGCGTTGGGACTCCTCCGCGGCGGCGCGGGGCGACCAGCCCGCGCTCACGAGGTCGCGCATCGCCCGGATCCGTGCGATCGCCACGTCGTCGTACAGGCGGTAGCCGGACTCGGTGCGCGAGGGCTCGACCAGCTGGTAGCGGCGCTCCCAGGCCCGGAGGGTGTGCTCGGGCACCCCGGTGAGCTCTGCGGCCTTCTTGATCGTGTGCATGACAGGCCAATGGTAGGGGTACGGGAGCCGAAACATGTACAACATCGGCACTGAGATACGCAGTTTGTCTAAGGTTCTGAGGCCGAGCTTGTCTAAGGTTTGGCCGCATGTGACACTCAGTTGTCAAAGGTTAGTGCGGAGGAGCTGGAGAGATGTCAGATCGGATTCGCCAGGTCGTGGTCACCGCGAGCGCGGTGTTCATGGTGGTGGGCACGTTGTTCGGGATCGGCGTGATCGGGACGCGCGTGGAGGAGTCGGCGGGCGGCAGCCTTTCGGCCACGGCGACCCTGCTCGCGCCCGCCGTCCGCGCCTTCTCGATCTGGTCGGTGATCTACGCCGGCCTGGTCGCCTACGTCGTGTGGCAGTGGCTGCCGTCGCAGACCGCGTCCCCGCGCGCCCGACGCATCGGCTGGCTGGCCGCGGCGTCGATGGTCCTCAACGGCGTGTGGCTGCTGGTGACCCAGGTCGGCCAGCTGTGGCTGAGCGTGGTCGTGATCGTCGCCCTCGCGGTGGTGCTCGGGCTGCTGATGCAGCGCCTGGGCCGTCCGCGCAACGCCGGAACGGTCGAGAAGCTCGTCGTCGACGGCACCTTCGGGCTCTACCTCGGCTGGGTGTCGGTGGCGACGGCGGCGAACATCACCGCGACGCTGGTCGCCTCCGGGGTGAACCCGCCGCTCGAAATCGCCGAGCTGTGGGCGGTCGGCGTCCTCGCCGTGGCAGCCGGGATCGGTGTGCTGCTGGCGCGGGTACTGGACGCCCGTCTGGGCGTTGCGCTGGCGATGGGCTGGGGCCTCGCCTGGATCGCCGTGGGACGGCTGGCCGGTGAACCGGCCTCACCGCTCGCGGGCGCGGCCGCCGCGGTGGCCGCAGCAGTAGTGCTGACCGTGACCGGGTTGATCTGGCTGCGACGGGTCGGTCAGCTTGTTCCTGTCCATGTCCATCACTGAGGGGCGCCGCATGATCGCCGAGCCTGCAGACGACCTCGTGGTGCTCCTCGACGAGCGCGACCTCCCTGTCGGGGAGGCGCCGCGGAGGAGTATCCACACCGACCGCACGCCACGCCACCTGGCGTTCTCCTGCTACCTGTTCGACGAGCGCGGACGCGTCCTGCTCACCCGCCGTGCGCTGGAGAAGGCCACCTGGCCCGGCGTGTGGACGAACTCCTGCTGCGGGCACCCCCGGCCGGGAGAGACGGCAGAGGACGCGGTGCGCCGCCGGGTCTCCCAGGAACTCGGTGCCGGGGTCGACGGGCTCGAGCTGGTGCTCCCGGACTTCGGCTACCGCGCGGTCGACGCCTCGGGAATCGTCGAGAACGAGGCCTGTCCGGTGTGGGTCGGTCGCCTGGCGGGCGTGCTCCGTCCGGACCCGTCGGAGGTGTGCGAGCACGCCTGGGTGGAGTGGGACGACCTGGTGCGCGTCGCCGACGCCGCGCCGGCGATGATCAGCCCGTGGGCCGCGCTCCAGGTGCCGCTCCTCGATGAGGCCTTGAGCAAGGCGGGTGCGGCATGACCCTGGTGAACCCCGCCCGTCACCACACCGGGCACAGCCCCCTGACCGGCGACGACGCCACCGTGGCAGCGGTCGAGGCCGAGATCGCCCGGGTCCTCGACGCCCTCCGGGCGAACTGGACAGAGCTCGCGGCCGCCGTCGTCCCCCGGGACGGGGTGCTGCACACGGACTCCGTGCTCGACCTGCTGGAGGGCATGGTCCACTCCGGCGGCAAGCGCTTCCGCCCACGCATGGCGCACTGGGGCTGGGTGGCCGCCGGCGGACACCGCACCGGCCACGGGCACGGAGAGCTGGTGCTCGCCGGCACGGCGCTCGAGCTGCTGCACGTGTTCGCGCTGATCCACGACGACGTCATGGACGGGTCCGAGACCCGGCGCGGGCGTCCGTCCGTCCACGCCAGCGCCCGCCGCCAGCACGCCGACCTGCACGGGTCCGGCGACCCGCAGCGCTACGGGGAGAACATCGCGATCCTCGCCGGCGACCTCGCCCACAGCGAGGCCGGACTGGTGGTGGCCCGGCTGCCCCGTGAGTTGCAGGAGCTGTGGCGCACCCTCACCGTCGAACTGATGATGGGCCAGGGGCGCGACCTTGTGGGCGCGGCCAACGGCCGCCGCGACCTCGCGCACGCCCGCGAGGTCGCCCGGGCGAAGTCCGGGGCCTACACCGTGTGGCGTCCGCTCCAGCTCGGCGCGGTGGCGGCCGGCGCCTCCGCGCAGACGCTGTCCGCCCTCGAGCGCTACGGCATCGCGGTGGGGGAGGCGTTCGCCCTGCGCGACGACATCCTGGGTGTGATCGGCGACTCGCTCCAGACGGGCAAGCCCGTGGGCGACGACGTCGCCGCCGGCAAGCCCACCGTCCTGATGGCTCTCGCGGAGGAGCGGTTCTCGCCGCGCTGGCGGCGGGCGCTGAAGCGCGCGGCATCCGGCCGTGCGTCCGCGGGGCTGGTGGCGTCGTTGCAGGACGAGTTCGTGCGCTCCGGCGTGATCGGTGACGTGGAGGCGATGATCCGGGACGCCGTGGCCGCGGCCTTCGTCGCCCTCGACGACCCGTCCATCGACCGCGAAGCCGCGGCGGGGCTGGAGGCGCTCGCCCGACGCGTGGCGTGGCGGAACACGTGAGCAGGGTGGTCGTGGTCGGGGCCGGTCTCGCCGGCCTCGCAGCCGCCGCACAGCTGGTGGGGGACGGTCACGACGTCGTGGTGGTCGAACGGGGGTCCGACCCGGGCGGCCGCGCGGGCGTCCTGGAGTCGGACGGGTTCCGGTTCGACACCGGTCCCACCGTGCTGACGATGCCCCACCTGCTCGACCGGGCGTTCGGCCGGCTCGGCCGGAAGCTGGCCGACGAGGTGCCCCTGATCCGGCTCGACCCGGCCTACCGGGCGGTGTACTCCGACGGTTCAGAGCTCCTGGTGCGTTCCGACCCGGCCGACCAAGTGGCCGAACTCCGGCGGCGAGGCCTCGCGCGCGACGCACAGGCGTTCCCCGGCTTCGTCGACTGGCTGCAGGAGTTGTATGACGTTGAAGTACCGAACTTCATCGAGCGCAATTTCGACTCCGTGATCGACCTGGTGAACCGCCCGGCGGCCGCGGCGAAGCTGGTGCGCCTGGGCGGCTTCGGCAGTCTCGAGAAGGCGGTCTCGCGGAGGTTCGGGGATTCGAGGCTGGTGCGGTTGTTCACCTTCCAGGCGATGTACGCCGGCCTCGCGCCGGCCGACGCCCTGGCCATCTACGCGGTGATCACCTACATGGACTGCATCTCCGGGGTGTACTTCCCCGAGGGCGGCATGCACCAGGTGCCGAAGGCCCTGGGGTCGGCCCTCACCGGTGCCGGCGCCCAGGTGCTCTACGACCACCCGGTGAGCCGGGTGCTGACCGATCCGACCGGCAAGTTCGCCGGAGTGGTCGCCGGCGGAGAGCGGATCGCCGCCGACGCCGTGGTGATCACCCTCGACCTGCCGACGGCGTACGAGGAGCTGCTTCCGCAGCTCAGCCCGCCGAGGGCGCTCGCCAAGGCGTCCTGGTCGCCGTCCGCACTGGTGTGGCACGTGGGCGTCCGCGGCGTTCCGTCCCCGGGCGTCGGGCACCACAACATCCACTTCGCCGACGCGTGGGCGTACTCCTTCGAGCAGCTCATCACGCGCAAGGAGCTGATGAGCGACCCGTCCCGCCTGGTCACGATCCCCAGCCTTGACGCCCCCGGGATGGCCCCGCCGGGCCACAGCACGCTGTACGTGCTGGAGCCCGTGCCGCACCTGGGCGCGCGGATCGACTGGACGGCGGAGCGGGGTCCCGCCCGCGAGCGCCTGCACAGCTTCCTCGCGGCGAACGGCTACCCCGACGACATCGTCACCGACCACCTGGTGACGCCGCTGGACTGGCGCGCACAGGGCATGGCGATGGGGACGCCGTTCAGCCTCGCCCACACCTTCGCCCAGACCGGCCCGTTCCGGCCCGCGAACGTCGAGCCGAGGATCCCGGGGGTCTTCTTCGCCGGCTCCGGCACCACCCCGGGCGTCGGCGTGCCGATGGTGCTGATCAGCGGCGAGCTGGCGGCGGAACGGGTGCGTGACTACCTCGGCGGTGCCCGATGAGCGGACGCGACGAGCTGTCGGCCGGCTACGCGGAGTGCGCCCGGCTGACCCGCGCCTACGGCACGACGTACTACTGGGGTGCGGCCCTGCTGCCGGCACGGCAGCGTCGCCACGTCTACGCCGTGTACGCGCTGTGCCGGCTGGCCGACGACATCGTGGACGCCGACGGCGCCACCACGGGGGACGTGGCGGCTACGACCTCGGCGCTGGCCGCCTTCCGGGCCGGGTTCGACCGGGCACTGGCGGGCGACCCGCCGGACGCGACGCTGGCCGCGATCGCCCACACCGTCCACGAGACCGGCATCGCGACGGAGTGCTTCGACCGGTTCTTCGGCGCGATGGAGATGGACCTCACCGTCACCGGCTACCGCACGTGGGAGGACCTGCTGGGCTACATGGAGGGCTCGGCGGCGGTGATCGGGGAGATGATGCTGCCGGTCCTGGAGCCGCTCACGCCCGAGGCGACCGCGCCGGCCCGCGCGCTGGGGTTCGCCTTCCAGCTGACGAACTTCCTGCGCGACGTGGGGGAGGACCTCGACCGGGGACGCGTCTACGTGCCCGCCGACGACCTCGAGCGCTTCGGTGCCGACCCCTGGCGGCGCCGCGTCGACCCGGCCTGGCGCGAGGTGATGGCGTTCGAGATCGCGCGGAACCGGGAGCTCTACGCCCAGGCGCGCACCGGGTTGGCGATGCTGCCGCCGGCCTCGGCGCGCTGCGTCGGCACCGCGCTGACCCTGTACTCAGGGATCCTTGAACGCATCGAGGCGCGCGACTACGACGTCTTCTCCGGCCGGGCCAGGGTGCCGACCTGGCGCAAGGCCGTGACCGCGGCCACGAGCCTGGTCGCCGGCGCAGCGAAGGTGGCGTGAGCCGTGCCCGGGGAGTACCTGCTGCTGATGGCGGCGTGCCTGCTGCTGACGCTGCCCCTGGAGTTCTGGCTGCGGGCGCGGGTGTACCGGCGTCCCGTGCGCCTCGCGATCGCGCTCGCCCCGTCGCTGGTCGTCTTCTACGTCTGGGACGCCGTCGCGATCGCCCGGGGCCACTGGGGCTACAGCCCCGACCACACCGTGGGCTGGCTGCTGCCGGGCGCGGTGCCACTGGAGGAGCTCGTGTTCTTCCTGGTGATCCCGATCTGCGGGCTGCTCACCTACGAGGCCGTGGGGACGGTGCTGCGGCGCCGGCATCCCGCCGGCCGCGCCACCGAGGGGGACTGAATGCCGGAGTACACCGTCGCGACCGTCGTCGCCGTGCTGGTGGTGGTCGCCATCGAGTTGCTGTGGGCGCGGACGGGCATCTTCCGCAGCGCCCAGTACTGGCTGGCGATGGCGATCGTCTTCTTCTTCCAGGTGTGGGTGGACGGATGGCTCACCAAGTTGAGCGCGCCCATCGTGCTGTACGCCCCCGAGCACTTCCTGGGCCTGCGCTTCCCCTTCGACATCCCGATCGAGGACTTCGGCTTCGGGTTCGCCCTGGTCACAGCGGTGATCATCACCTGGGAGGTCGCCGGACGACGGGAGGTGCGCTCGTGAGGCCGTGGCGTCCGGGCCGGGACGGCAGGGCCGTCCGCCACCCGGCACCGGCGCCCGCGTGGCAGCGCACGTCCGTCGCCGGCACCACCCGAAGGGTGGTCGTGGTGGGTGGCGGCATCGCCGGCCTCGCCGCGGCCACGGGCCTGGCCGAGCGCGGTGTCGAGGTCGTGCTGGTCGAGGCGCAGCCGACCCTCGGTGGACGGGTGCGCTCCTGGCCGATCGACCTGCCCGGGGGTCACGCCGGCACGATGAGCCGCGGCTTCCACGCGTTCTTCCGGCAGTACTACAACCTGCGGGCACTGTTGCGCCGGACCGACCCCGACCTCTCCCGGCTGGTGCCGGTGGCGGACTACCCCCTCCAGCTGGCTCCCACCGATGGCGGCGAGCCGGTGGTGGACTCCTTCGCGAAGGTGCCCCGGACCCCGCCGTGGAACCTCGTGGGTTTCGTCGCGACCAGCCCCTCCTTCCACCTGCGCGACCTCGCCGGGGTGGACGTCCGCGAGGCGATGGGCCTGCTGAAGGTGCGGTTCCCCCAGACCTACTCCGACCTGGACGGCGTCAGCGCGGCCCAGGCCCTCGACCGGCTGCGGTTCCCGGAGTCGGCGCGGCACCTCGCGCTCGAGGTGTTCGCCCGCAGCTTCTTCGCCGACCCGCGGGAGTTCTCCGCCGGCGAGCTCGTGGCGATGTTCCACACCTACTTCGTCGGCTCGGCGGAGGGCCTGCTGTTCGACGTGCCCGACGACGACTACGACACCGCCCTGTGGGCCCCGCTCGGCCGCTACCTGGCTGGTCTCGGGGTGGACGTGCGCACCGGCGTCCGGGCCACCGGGCTGGGCGAGAGCGGCGAAGGGGTGGTGGTGGCGACCTCCGCCGGGGACCTCACGGCGGACGCCGTGGTCCTCGCGGTCGACACCCGCCCGCTCCAGGCCCTCGTCGCCGACGCCGGCTGGCTGGGCGACGCCGCCTGGCGCGACCGGATCGCCGCGCTGCGGACCGCGCCGCCGTTCGGGGTCGGACGACGCTGGCTGGCCGGCCCGGTGCCGTGGGCGTCGGCGTTCCTTGGGACGAGCGGCTACGGGCCGCTGGACAACCTCAGTCGGCTCGATGCCTTCGAGGACGGCGCCGCACGGTGGAGCCGCGGCACGGGAGGGACGGTGCTCGAGGTGCACGGCTACGCGCTGGCCGACACCTCCGACGCCACGCGGGAGCGGTTGTGGCACGAGGCCTCCCGGCTGCACCCCGAGATCGACGCCCTTCCCGTGGTGGCGGAGGAGTGGCTGGTGGCCGACGACTGCCCGCTGGTCGACACCTCGCCCTGGCGCGACCGTCCGGAGGTCACCACACCGGACCGCCGGGTGGTGCTGGCCGGTGACCTCGTCCGTTGCGACTTCCCGATCGCGCTGATGGAGCGTGCGGCCACCACGGGCTGGCAGGCGGCCAACACGCTGTTGTCCGGATTCGGGGCCCGCGGCCACGACCTGTGGTCGCCGCCGATGGCCGGCCTGCTCGCCGGTCGCTAGTCAGGCCAGTCGTGTCCGGAGGGCGTCCAGCTCTTCTGCGCTGATCGCGTAGGTGTGCTCCGCTGCGGGGAAGCTGCGGTCGCGCACCGCGGCGGCGTAGTCGGCCAGCCCCTGGAGCACCCGGGGCCGGAGGTCGGCGAACGTGCGGACGAAGCCCGGGAGGCGTCCGCTGCCCAGGCCGAGCAGGTCGTGCCACACCAGAACCTGGCCGTCGGTGCCCGCGCCGGCGCCGATCCCGATCGTGAGGCAGTCCAGGCGCGGCGAGATCAGCTCGGTGACCGCGGCCGGGACGGCCTCGAGCACGATGGCGAAACAGCCGGCCTCCTGCAGCCCGAGGGCGTCGGCGAGCAACCGCTCGGCCTGGGCGGCGGTGCGTCCCTGCACCTTGTAGCCGCCGAGCGAGGTGGCGGCCTGGGGGGTGAGGCCGAGGTGGCCGACCACCGGGATCCCGGCCTCCACGATCGCGCGGGCGCGGGCGATCATGGGCCCGCCCCGTTCGAGCTTCACCGCGTCGGCGCCGCCCTCCTTCACGAACCGCTGCGCGGTGTGCACCGCGTCGGCGTCGGTGGCCTCGTACGAACCGAACGGGAGGTCGGCCACCAGCAGCGCCGAGCGCAGGCCGCGGCGCACCGCGCGGGTGAGCACCAGCAGCTCGTCGACGCCGACCTGGACGGTCGAGTCGTAGCCGAGCACCACGTTGGCCGCGGAGTCACCGACCAGCACCAGGTCGATGCCGGCCTCCTCGGCCATCAGGGCGCTGGGGTGGTCGTAGGCGGTGACCATCACCACCGGCTGTCCCTCGGCCTTGAGCCGGGCGAGGGACGCGAGGGTGACGCGCGAGCGCCTGGGGTCGTGGTGTCCACCGGACATGGTCACTCCTGTCGGTCGGCCGTACGGGTGGCGGGGACGGCGCGCGGGGCGCCGCGCAGGCGGGTGGTCACGGGGTGACCACCAGGTTGTCGATGAGGCGGACGGGGCCGACGCGGACGGCGAGTGCCACCAGGGCGGGCCGGTCGACCGATGTCACCGGTGCGAAGGATCCGGGGTCCACCACGGCGATGTACTCCGCGGTGAGGCCCTCGCCGGCGAGAACCCGCTCGACGACGGCCGCGACCGCCACCGGGTCGCGCAGGCCGGCGGCGACGGCGTCCCTGGCCGTGGACAGCCCGCGGTGCAGCGCGGCCGCGCGGCGCCGGTCGTCCGGGCCGAGACGGACATTGCGGCTGCTCATCGCCAGCCCGTCCGGCTCGCGGACGGTCGGCAGCACCTCGATCTCCACCGGGAGGTCGAGGTCGGCCACCATGCGGCGGACCACGGCCACCTGCTGGGCGTCCTTCGCGCCGAAGAAGGCGACGTCGGGGCCGACCATGTTGAACATCTTGGCCACCACGGTGGCGACCCCGGCGAAGTGGCCGGGACGCTGCGCCCCCTCCAGCACGTCCGCGATCCCGGCGACGGTCACGGTGGTCGCGTAACCGGCGGGGTACACCTCCTCGACCGTCGGGGCGAACAGGATGTCCGCGCCGCACGCCGCGGCCAGTGCGGCGTCGCGCTCCTCGTCCCTGGGGTAGGCGGCGAGGTCGGCGGCCTCGTTGAACTGCGTGGGGTTCACGAACAGCCACACCACGACGAGGTCGCAGGCGGCCCGGGCCGCGCGCACCAGGGAGAGGTGCCCCTCGTGGAAGGCGCCCATCGTGGGCACCAGGCCGACCCGTCCCGCGCCGGCGACGGCCGCGCGCACCGACGCCACGTCCCGCACGATCCTCATCGACGGACCACCTCCACCATCTCGTCGTACAGCGCCAGCAGGTCCGGCACGCGGTCCCGGATGGTCTCGCGGTGCCTCTCGAGGGTCGCGAGGTCCCCGCGCGCCGCCGGCCCGGTGAGGGCGTCGGGGCCCAGGCGCGCCCAGTTCTCCACCGTCGCGCGCACCAGCGGGACGAGGTCGGCCCGGTCGAGGCCGGCGGTCCGGCCCAGACGGGTCGCCGCCTCCTCCAGCGCGACCAGGAAGTTCGACGCCATGGACGCCGCCGCGTGGTACGCGGCGCGGTCGGGGTCGGCGACCGTGATCGGCCGCATCCCCAGCCGTGCGGCGAGGCGGGCGGCGACGGGGTGGCCGGCGATCGCGCACGCCACGCCGCGAAAGTCGGCGTGCCCGTCGGCGGGCACGGTCATCAGCGGGTGCAGCGAGAAGGCCGGACGCGAGCCCAGCGGGGCGAGCGTGGTGGCCCCGGAACAGTGGCCGATCACCGGCCCGGCCGGGATCCCCGCCGCAGCCTCCGCGATCTCGCGGTCGGGGACGCACAGCAGCACGACCCCCGCGTCGGGTCCGGGGAACTCGCCGCGGCGCAGCGGGCCCTCGACCACCACGCCGTCCGCGCGCAGTGCCGCGGCGATGGCGCTGCCGAGGCGCCCGGCGCCCACGATCGACACCCGCTCGAGATCCCGCATGTTCTCCCACGTTCGCCCGCGGACGGACCGCGCCGGCGCCGTCGCGCCGCGGTCCACCAGTCTAGGGGCTGGGCCTCCCGCGGGCCCCGGGAGGGGGTGGCCTTCCGGGGCCGCTGCCGCCCCGGGCCGTCCCCACCCCGGGCGCCTGCGCGGGAGCCGGGCCACCCCTAGCATGGGGTCATGGAGCAACCCAGTGGCCGTATCGAGGAACTCCGCGAGCAGGCGGCGCAGGCGCGGGTGCGTGCGCTCGAAGCCCACCGCGGCCTGATCGAGGAACTGTCCGGCGTCTGGCGCGAGCTCAACGAGCTCGGTGGCGGTCCGGACGTGCGCAAGCTCCGCGACCGGGTGGCCGGCGACATCGCGCGGCTGGAGAAGCTGGACCTCGTCTTCGACGCCGAGTGGCTCGAGGACGTCCGGCAGGCCGCGCAGCGCGGTGCCGGGGCCTGAGCGCACGGACGCGGCCGGCACGCGGGCCCGGGCTGTCTACACTCCCGGTGTGACCACCCCCGAGACCCCGCCGGCCGTTCCCGGGGGGCGCCGGACCGGGTTCGTCATGCTCGGCGTGTCCGCAGTGCTGTGGGTGGTCGTGACCGTGCACGCCTGGCTGCCGCCACTGCTGGAGCGCGGCTTGTTCCCCCTCGCCGTGGCGAGGGTCGTCGTTCGGCCGGTCGACATCGTCGCCGTCGTGGTCACGATGTTCCTCGCCGGGCTCGCCTCGGTCTTCGCCCTCCTGCTGCTCGTGCCCCGGTGGTGGATCCTCATTCCCACGATCGTGGTCTTCATGGCGCCGCTGCTGACGCTCAAGCCGGCGGGCCTGTGGTGGTCGGCCACCCTCTACCACTCGGTCCACAGCGAGGAGTTCTCCCGGCTCGAGCAGTACCTCGCGGCCACACCGGTCGCGTCCGCGCCGGGCGGCACGGCGCTGCCGGCCGACCTCGCCCACCTCTCCGCGACGGGGAGCGTGTCCTCCTCCGGCGACGGAGTGTTCCTTCCGGTGTGGGTCGGCGTCCCCAATGGAGCGGGGGGCTTCTTCCTCACCGACTCCAGCCCGGCCGGCGCCGACCTCGGCGGCGTCGCCTGCACGGCGCCCACCCGGGTCGAGGGACGCTGGTGGGCGTGCGGGATGCCGGTGCGCTGAGCCCGCATCGGCCGGCGCGCCCGCCGGATGCGGCCGCTGCCGCTGGGCATTAGTGCGCCTTGCTGCCCCACCCGGGCGGCGGGATCCTCGCCCCAGGTGTGCTGCACGGGGGAGGTGGAGGCATGCTGCGGTCGTCGGGCAGCGGCTCCGGTGCACAGGGCGTCGAGACGTGCGACGCGCTCGTGGTGGGCTCGGGCTTCGGGGGTTCGGTGGCGGCGTACCGGCTGGCGCAGGCCGGCCGGTCGACGGTCCTGCTGGAGCGGGGCCAGCCGTACCCGCCCGGCAGTTTCGCGCGGAACCCCTACGAGATGAGCCGGGCGTTCTGGGAACCCAAGGACGGGCTGTTCGGACTCTTCGACGTCCGCTCGTTCCGCAAGCTGGAGGCGATCGTCTCCAGCGGGCTGGGGGGCGGCTCGCTCATCTACGCCAACGTCCTGCTGCGCAAGGACGAACGCTGGTTCGTCCACGACTCACCCCTGCCCGGCGGCGGCTACGAGAACTGGCCGGTCAGCAGGTCCGACCTCGACCCGCACTACGACGCCGTCGAGGCCATGCTCACGCCCGTGCCGTCCCCGTACCCGGACCTGCCCAAGGCGAAGGCCCTGCGCGAGGCCGCCCAGGCCCTGGGCCTGGAGACCTTCCATCCGCCGCTGGCGATCAGCTTCGCCCCGCCGGGCGGCGAGCCGGCGCCCAAGCAGGTCATCCCCGAACCCGCCTACGGCAACCTGCACGGCCTCACCCGGCTGACCTGCCGGCTGTGCGGGGAGTGCGACATCGGCTGCAACGAGGGCGCCAAGAACACCCTCGACCACACCTACCTCTCCGCGGCCGTCCGTGCGGGGGCGGACCTGCGCACGCTCAGCGAGGCGATCGGGATCCTCCCGCTGGCCGGCGGCGGCTACGAGGTCTCCTACGTGCAGTACGGCAGCGACCTCGACGAGACGGGGGAGCGGTCCCGCACCCGGCGAAGGATCCGCTGCGCATCGCTGTTCCTCGCCGCGGGAACGTTCGGCACGACGGCGCTCCTGCTGCGCAACCGGCTGAACCTCCCGGCGCTGGGGCGCGCGCTCGGCACGCGCTTCAGCGGCAACGGCGACCTGCTCACCTTCTGCATGGGGGCACGGGGGGAGGGTCCGGCCGGCGGCATGCGGCTGATCGACGGCAGCTACGGCCCGGTGATCACGACGGCGATGCGCGTCCCCGACGGCCTGGACGAGGGGGGCGAGCGCCGGGGCTACTACGTGCAGGAGGCGGGCTTCCCCGACTTCGCGAACTGGCTGATCGAGACGACCGCCGTCGGCTCGTCCGTCCAGCGGGCTGCCGTCGTCGCCCGCGACCTGCTGCGCTACCGGTTCGGGTCCCGCTACGAGTCGACGATCTCCGCCGAGATCGCGCGCCTGGTCGGCCAGGGCCGGCTGGGCAGCAGCGCGCTGCCCCTGCTGGGCATGGGACGCGACACCCCCGACGGCCGGATCGTGCTCCGCGACGGCGAACTGGACGTCAGCTGGACCTCGGCGACGTCCATGGCGTACTTCCGCTCGATGAGGGAGACGATGCGCGGGATCGCCGGAGCCCTGCACGCCGACTACCACGACAGCCCGCTGTGGTGGACCCGCCGGGTGGTCACCGTCCACCCGCTCGGGGGGGTCCCGATGGGCAGGGACGTCCAGGAGGGGGTCGTGGACGCACACGGCCAGGCGTTCGGCCACCCCGGGCTCTACGTCGTCGACGGGGCGCAGATGCCCGGACCGGTGGGCCCGAACCCCGCACTGACCATCGCTGCGCTCGCCGACCGGACCGTCGAGCGGGTGCTGGAGTCGGGCCGGCCGCGGCGTCCGTCGCCGGACGTCGAACCAGGGGAGGAGCCCGCCGCCGGGCCGGCCCCGGAAGAGGGGCGGAGCGTGCGCTTCACCGAGCAGATGAAGGGCTACCTCTGCCTGGGCGAGACCGACCCCCTCGAGGGCTGGCGGCGCGGACGGGTACTCGGCCACCGCTTCATGTTCGAGCTGACGATCGAGGCGCCCGACATCGACAGGTTCGTCGCCGGCGGCGACCACGAGGGCACCGCGACGGGGGTCGTCCGCTGCGAGCTCCTCGGTGGGGAGCTGCCGGTCGAGCGCGGGTGGTTCAACCTGTTCGTCGAGGAGGCCGACGGCAGCCGCCAGATGCGCTACCGGCTGTGGCTGCGCGACCTCGCCGGTGCGCCGGTCACGGTGTACGGCTACAAGGTGGTGCGGGACGACCCCGGCCTGGACGTCTGGCGCGACACCTCGACCCTGTACGTGACCCTCCTGTCCGGGCACGTGGCGCCGGGTGGTGAGGGAGAGGTCGCGGGTGCCGGCGTCCTGCGGATCCTGCCGCAGGACTTCGCCCGGCAGCTCACCACCTTCCGTTCCGGCGGCGGTGGGGCGGTCGCCTCGATGGCGAGCTTCGGGGCGTTCTTCGGCCGCTCGCTCCGAGACGTCTACCTCGCGCCGTCCGCCCCGCGGGGGGACCGGCGATGAGCGGGCCGGTGCTCGAGCGGCGGCGCACCCGTGACGAACGGCACGTCCTGCGGGCCGGCGACGGGCTCCCGCTCACCCTCATCCGGGTGCGGGGTGCCGAGGCGCCGACGAAGGGGCCGGTGCTGCTGGTCCACGGCGCCGGGGTGCGCGCCGAGCTCTTCCGGCCGCCGGTGGAGCGGACGATCGTCGACGTGCTGGTCGACGACGGCTGGGACGTCTGGCTGCTCAACTGGCGGGCGTCCATCGACCTGGACCCCGTGCCGTGGAGCCTGGACGACGCGGCAGCGTTCGACCACCCGGCCGCCGTGGGCTACATCGCCGAGCAGACCGGCGCGGAGTCGATCAGGGCAGTGGTGCACTGCCAGGGCTCGACGTCGTTCTGCATGAGCGCGGTCGCCGGCCTGCTGCCGCAGGTGGACGTCATCGTCAGCAACGCGGTGTCGCTGCACCCGGTCATCCCGCGGTTCGCGCGGTTCAAGATCCGGTCGCTGCGCCCGGCGATGCAGCAGCTGACCCCCTACCTGAACCCGGCGTGGGGGGACGGCCCGACGACCGGCTTCTCGCGGGTGGCGCGGGCCGCCGTCCTGGCCACGCACCGCGAGTGCGAGAACCCGGTCTGCCGGATGGTGAGCTTCACCTACGGCTCGGGCCGGCCGGCGCTGTGGTCGCACGAGAACCTGAACGAGGACACCCACGACTGGCTGCGGGGGGAGTTCGGTGTGGTGCCGATGAGCTTCTTCGCGCAGATGGCCGAGTGCGTCAAGGCCGGGGAGCTGGTGTCGGTGTCCCGGCGGCCGGGCCTTCCGTCCCGGTACGCCTCGGGCCCTCCCCGCACAGACGCCAGGTTCGCGCTCATCGCCGGGCTGCGCAACCGCTGCTTCCTCCCCGACAGCCAGCGCCGGTCGTTCGAGTTCCTGTCGCGCCACCGCACCGGCGACACGCTCCACCTGCTGCCGGACTACGGGCACCTGGACGTGTTCCTGGGCCGGCGGGCGGCCGAGGACGTCTTCCCGGTGATCCTGGGCGAGCTCAACCGGTGACCGGGGGCCCGGCCATCTCCCGGCGGGTCCTCAGCGCGCGGGCGGTGGTGCCGTCGTGCCTCGCACGAGCAGCTGGGTGGGGACGATCACGCGTCCTTGCGGACGCGGTCCCTCGCCGCGGATCTGTTCCAGCACGAGGCGCACCAGCTCGTGGCCCACGGCGCGGAAGTCCTGCAGGACTGTGGTGAGCGGCGGGGAGGAGAACTCGCTCAGGGCGATCGCGTCGAACCCCACGATCGACACGTCGTCGGGCACGCGGCGTCCCTTCTCGTACAGGGCGCGCATCAGGCCGAAGGCCATCTCGTCGTTGGCGGCGTAGACGGCGGTGATCGTGGGGTCGTCGGCGATCCGGAGCCCGGCCTCGTAGCCCGAGCGCGCGGTCCAGTCGCCCTGCCACGGCTGCGGGGGACGGATGCCCACCTGGGTCAGGCTGCGGTACCAGCTGGCGGAGCGGACGGCGGCCGGCTCGGAGTCCACGGGCCCGGCGATGTGGTGGACGGTGGCGTGGCCGAGTTCGAGCAGGTGCCGGGTGGCGGCCACGCTGCCCGCGACCTGGTCCGCCACCACCGAGGGGTAGTGCCCGATCAGGCGGGAGTCGGAGACGGCGACCGCCATGCCCGCAGGGAGCGCCAGCGACTCCGGGGTCGCCTGCTCGGCGCGGATGATCACCAGTCCGTCGATTGCCTGGTGGGACAGCCGGTGGGCAGCGCTCTCCCACTGGTCGGCCACCGGGTTGCGGACGCTGAGCAGCGTCACGGAGTAGTCGTGCGCCTCGGCCGCCTCGACCACCGCCTCCGTGGTCAGCGCCTCACCCGTGCGCTCGAAGCGGTAGGCGAGCAGGCCGATCGTCCCGAAGGCGCCGTTGCGCAGCGCCCGGGCCGCACGGTTGGGGGAGTAGCCGAGCTGATCCATCGCCTCGAGGACCTTGGCCCGCGTGGACTCCCGCACCGGGTCAGCTCCGGTGGACACCCGCGAGACGGTCTGCGCGGACACGCCGGCCAGGCGCGCGACGTCCTCGATCGAGGGGCCGGTCTTCTTCCGTCCGCGACCATTCGTGCTGGGCATGGGGTGATCGTATCGTTTCACCGGCGTCGAATGGGGACGTCAACATGCAGAACGCCGGATCCGGCGTTCGTTATCGATCTGTGACGCTCAATTGTGCTGACAGCAGCTCCGGCGCCTGCTACGTTTACGTAAACATTTGAGGACGGCTCAACGAAGAGCGAAGGCGACGGCGCCTTCCGGGACAGCACCGGCCCGTACTCCGGTGGACACCTCGACAGACAAGGAATGTCACTCGATGAACAAGCTCAGGAAGCTCGTCCTGGCGTCACTCGCCGTGCCGCTCAGCATCGCCCTGGCCGCGTGCAGCGGGGGGACCGGCACGCCGGCCGCCTCCTCCGACGCGTCCTCGGCCCCTGCCGGACCGAAGAGCGGCACGCTCACGGTCTGGTGCTGGGACCCGGCGTTCAACATCTACGCCATGAACGAGGCCGCCAAGATCTACAACAAGGCGAACCCCGACGTGAAGGTCGAGGTCGTGGAGACGCCCTGGGACGACCTCCAGACCAAGCTCACCACGCTCGCCCAGTCCCAGGAGACCAGCCAGCTCCCTGACATCTTCCTGATGCAGAACAACGCGTTCCAGAAGAACGTCATCAACTACCCCGACCTCTTCTCCGACTACTCCGACTCCGGGGTCGACTTCAGCCAGTTCCCCGAGGGCGTCACCGCCTACTCGATGGTCGACGGCAAGAACTACGGCCTCCCGTTCGACGCGGGCACCGCGATCACCGCCCTGCGCACCGACGTCATCGCCGAGGCCGGCATGAAGGTCTCCGACTTCACCGACATCACCTGGAGCGACTTCATCGCCAAGGGCAAGCAGGTGCTCGCCAAGACCAAGAAGCCGCTGCTCTCCGGCCAGGCCGGGTCCTCCGACCTCATCATGATGATGCTCCAGAGCGCCGGCGCGAGCCTGTTCGACGCCCAGGGGAAGCCCACGATCACCGGCAACGACGCGCTGGTGAAGTCCATCGAGGTCTACAAGGAACTGGTGAAGTCCGGCGTCCTCGTCGAGGTCAACTCCTGGGACGAGTACATCGCGAGCTTCGTGAACTCCAACGTCGCCGGCACCATCAACGGCGTGTGGATCCTCGGCTCGATCCAGACCGCCAAGGACCAGTCCGGCAAGTGGGCGCTCACCAACCTGCCGAAGCTGGACGGCGTGTCCGGCGCGACCAACTACTCCGCCAACGGCGGCTCGTCGTGGGCGATCAGCGCCAACGCCGACCACGCCCTGGCCGCCGACTTCCTGAAGTCCACCTTCGCCGGCTCCACCGAGCTCTACGACACGATCCTGCCCTCCTCGGGCGCCGTGGCGAACTGGCTGCCCGCGGCCAAGAGCGCGGTCTACGCCCAGCCGCAGGAGTTCTTCGGTGGCGAGGCCATCTTCGCCAAGGTCCTGGACTTCTCGGCGAAGGTCCCGAAGAACAACACCGGCGCGTACTACTACGAGGGGCGTGACGCGGTGAGCGCCGCGATCACCAAGATTCTCAACGGCACCGATCCCGCAGCGGCCCTCGACGAGGCGCAGAAGGCTGTCGAGTTCGCAATGAAGTGATCCGGCCGCTCCGGCTGGGAGAGTGGGGGCCGGGCGACCGGCCCCCACTCCACTGAAAGGTGGAAACCGTGTCACTGACGACCATCGCCCCGGACGGGACCAGCCCGTCCCCGGGCACGACGGACGCGCGTGCGTCCCGGCGCGCCGAACGCCGCTTCGGGATCGCGCAACGCCGCAACCTGACCGGCTGGGTGTTCCTCATCCCGGCCGCCCTGCTCATCGCGGTGATGAACTTCTGGCCGATGTTCCAGGCGTTCCTGCTGTCGATGCAGACGGGTCGCGGCACCCGGCTGAAGTGGGCCGACCCGCTCTGGTACAACTACCAGCGCCTGTTCTCCGACGAGATCTTCAAGCTCACCGTGCAGAACACCTTCATCTACCTGATCATCCAGGTCCCGATCATGCTGGTGGTCGCGATGGTGCTGGCCAACCTGCTGAACGACCCCCGGCTGAAGTTCAAGGGGCTGTGGCGCACGGCGATCTTCCTGCCCTGCGCGGTCGGCCTGGTCTCCTACTCGCTGGTCTTCCGCACGATGTTCGCCACGGACGGGATCGTGAACGACACGCTGCAGGCGATCGGCCTGGTCGACTCGCCGGTGAACTGGCTCGGCCAGCCCAACACCGCCCGCTTCGTGATCATCGTCGGGCTGCTGTGGCGCTGGACCGGCTACAACATGGTGTTCTACCTCGCCGCCCTCCAGAACCTCGACCGCTCGACCTTCGAGGCGGCCCGGATCGACGGCGCGGGTCCGTTCAAGACCTTCTGGTACGTCACCGTCCCGCAACTGCGGCCGATGATCCTGCTGACCGCGATCATGTCCACCAACGGCACGATCCAGCTGTTTGACGAGTCCTGGAACCTGACCCAGGGCGGTCCGGCCTACTCGACGATGACGATGTCCCACTACCTCTACGAGCTGTCGTTCCAGAAGAACCCGAACTTCGGCTACGCCGCGGCGCTGTCCTACGCGATCCTGATCATGGTCGCCGTGCTCGCCGCCATCCAGATGAAGGTGGGTGACAAGCGTGACTAGGCGCCTGCGCCGGGTACCCGGCTACCTGTTCCTGTCCGTCGCGGCGCTGGCCTCGGTCTTCCCGCTGTACTTCATGGTGGTCTCCGCGACGAACACCAGCCAGGACGTGCTCGCGTCCCGGCTGCTGCCCGGGGCCAACCTCGTCGCCAACTTCACCGCCCTGGTGGCGTCCCAGGACGTCGCCTCCGCGATGTGGTACTCCGCCGTGAACGCGGTCGCCACCACCGTCCTCGCGCTGGTGGTCTGCTCGATCGCCGGCTACGGCTTCGAGGTCTTCCACTCCCGTGGCAAGGACAACCTGATGGGCGTCCTGCTGCTGGCGATGATGATCCCGTTCGCCGCGACGATGATCCCGCTGTTCCAGATGTTCGCCACGTTCAAGCTGGTGAACTCGACGTTCGCGGTGATCCTGCCGGCGATCGCCACCCCGTTCCTGGTGCTGCTGTTCCGGCAGGCCTCGCGCGGCTTCCCCCACGAGATCATCGAGGCCGCCCGGATCGACGGCCTGAGCGAGCTGTCGATCTTCGGGCGCATCTTCCTGCCCACCATGCGCTCGACCTACGCCGCCGCAGCGGTGATCACCTTCATGGCCGCCTGGAACAACTTCCTGTGGCCGAAGGTGATCCTGGTCAACAACGCCTACCAGACCATGCCCATGCTGATCTCGAACATCCGGGCCGGGTACGTGACCGACTACGGCGTCCTCATGCTCGCCGTGCTGCTCGCCTCGCTCCCGGCGATGCTCGTCTTCCTCATCCTCCAGCGCAGCTTCGCAGAAGGCATCACAGGAGCCATCAAGTGACGTTCACCACCACCCGCACCGCCGACCCGACCTACTTCGCGGAGAACCGGCTCCCCGCGCACTCCGACCACCGCTGGTTCGCGTCGGCGGAGGAGGCGGCCACGGGCCGGAGCAGTTACGAGCAGTGCCTCAACGGCACCTGGCGGTTCCACTACGCCGCCAGCCCCTCGGAGACGATCGACGGCTTCGAGGCCGTCGACTTCGACGACGCGGGGTGGGGCGACATCGCGGTGCCCGGGCACATCCAGCTCCAGGGCCACGACCGGCCGCAGTACACCAACGTGCAGTACCCGTGGGACGGCCACGAGACCGTCCGTCCCGGGCAGGTGCCGCAGCGGTTCAACCCGGTCGGCAGCTACCGGACGACATTCACCCTCGACCACCCCGTCGGCCCGGGCGAGCGGCTCAGCGTGTCGTTCCACGGTGCGGAGAGTGCCGTGGCGGTGTGGTGCAACGGCGCCTACGTCGGCTACGGCGCTGACTCCTTCACCCCCTCGGAGTTCGACCTGACCGACCTGCTCGTCGACGGCACCAACCTCCTCGCCGTGCAGGTGTTCCGGTTCACCTCCGGCTCCTGGATCGAGGACCAGGACTTCTTCCGGTTCTCCGGGCTGTTCCGCGACGTGATGCTGTACCGCCGCCCGTCCACGCACGTCGAGGACCTGAGGGTGCGGGCCGACGTGGACGCCGACCTCGCCGGCGCCGACCTGGTGGTGGGCGTCCGGGTCTCCGGTGAAGGCAGCGTCCGGGCGAGCCTCGCCGGGTACGGCGACCTGGAGCCCGTGGGGCCGGGGGAGTTCCGCCTGCGGGTCGAGCGCCCGCGACTGTGGAGCGGCGAGGACCCGTTCTGCCACGACCTGCTCCTCGAGGTGCGGGACGCGGACGGGGACCTGTGCGAGGTCGTGCCCCAGAAGGTCGGGCTGCGCCGGTTCGCCATCGAGGACGGCGTGTTGAAGCTGAACGGGCGCCGGATCGTGTTCGCCGGGGTGAACCGGCACGAGTTCGGGCTCACGGGACGGGTGATGTCCCGGGAGCAGACCGAGGCAGACCTCCGGCTGATGAAGGCGAACAACATCAACGCGGTGCGCACGAGCCACTACCCGAACAACTCGTTCTTCTACGAGCTGTGCGACCGCTACGGGCTCTACGTCATCGACGAGATGAACCTGGAGTCGCACGGGCTGTGGGACCGCCTCCGCAGGGACGAGGCGACCCTCGACGAAGCCGTCCCGGGGGACCGCCCCGAGTGGCTCCCGGTGCTGCTCGACCGGGCGGCGAACATGTACGAGCGCGACAAGAACCACGCGAGCGTCGTGATGTGGTCGCTGGGCAACGAGTCGTTCGGCGGCAGGAACCTGCTCACCGTCGCGGACTGGCTGCGCGAACGCGACACCCGCCCGGTGCACTACGAGGGCGTGCACTGGGACGCCCGGTACCCCGGCACCAGCGACGTGGTGAGCCAGATGTACACCCCGGCCGCCCAGGTGGAGGCGTTCCTGGCCACCCACCGCGACAAGCCGTTCGTGCTCTGCGAGTACGCGCACGCGATGGGCAACTCCTTCGGCGGGGTGGACGCCTACATCGACCTCGCCTACAGCGAGCCGCTGTTCCAGGGTGGCTTCATCTGGGACTTCGCCGACCAGGCACTGCCGCTGGTCGACCGTCACGGCCGCAGCTACTTCGGCTACGGCGGTGACTTCGGGGAGGCCCCCAGCGACTACGAGTTCAGTGCCAACGGCATCCTGTTCGCCGACCACACGCCCACGCCGAAGCTGGCCGAGGTGAAGCAGCTCTACCAGCCGCTGCGCATCGGGATCGCCGCCGGGACGGTCACGGTCGAGAACCGCCACCTGTTCACCTCCACCGACGCCCTGGACGCCGTCGCCACCCTCAGCCGTGAGGGCGAGGTGCTGCGGTCGGCGCCGCTGTCCGTCGCGGTCGCGCCGGGAGAGGCCGGAACGGTGCCGTTGCCGTTCACGCTGCCGGAGGAGCCGGGGGAGTACTGCGTCGACGTGTCCTTCCGCCTCCGCGAGGCGACCGGCTGGGCGCCGGCCGGCCACGAGGTGGCGTCCGCGCAGGGCGTGTTCGGCACCACGGCCGGGGAGCGTCGCCGTCCGGCGGGACGGCCGGAGCTGGTCGAGGGCATCCACAACGTCGGCGTCCACGGCGACGGGTTCGGGCTGCTCTTCTCTCGCCTGCACGGCGGCCCGGTGTCGTTCCGGTACCACGGGCGGGAGCTGCTCACCGGCATCCCGCTGCCGAACTTCTGGCACGCACCGACCTCGAACGAGCGGGGCTGGGGCGGGCCGTTCGAGGACGGGCAGTGGCTGCTCGCCAGCCGCTACGCGAAGGTCACCCCGCAGAGTCCCGCGGTGCGCGTGCACGACGACAGCGTCGAGGTGGTCTACACCTACGTCCTGCCGACGACGCCGCGGGGCGCGTGCGAGGTGAGTTACCGCGTGGACGCGGCCGGGCACGTCGAGGTCACGGAGGTGCTACGCCCCGGTGAGGGCGTCGGCGACCTGCCCGAGTTCGGCATGATGTTCACCGTCGACGCCGCGCTGGACACCCTGCGCTGGTACGGCGAGGGCCCGCACGAGTGCTACGTCGACCGGCGGGCCGCGGCGCGACTCGGCGTCCACTCCGGCGCGGTCGCCGACCAGCTCACCCCGTACGTCCGCCCGCAGGAAGCGGGCAGCCACACGGGTGTCCGGTGGGCGACGGTGACCGGTGCCGACGGCGTGGGCCTGCGCGTCGACTGCCCGGAATCGATGGAGTTCTCCGCCCTGGGGTGGACGCCCTTCGAGATCGAGAACGCCCGTCACCCGGTGGACCTGCCCCCGATCCAGCACACCGTCCTGCGGCCGGCCCTGATGCGCCGGGGCGTGGGCGGGGACGACTCCTGGGGGGCGCGCACGCTGTCGCAGTACCTGCTGCCGGCCGGGGAGCTCGTGTTCCGCTTCGGGTTCTCCGGCGTCGGCTGAACCCCGCCGGCGGCTCTTCGGGAAGAAGTCCGGCGCAACGGGTGTGCCTGCGCAGGCGACGCCCTGTGTCGATGCGAGCAGCGGCTCGTAGAGGCGAGGGATCCGGCCCGAAGGACGCTCATGCCGCCGTGCGAGGACTGCTCTGTGGGGAGCCCGACGCGCACGCCCCTCACGCACGCAGCAGCTGTAGCGTGGGGGCTGTGAGCGGCAGGCCCGAGATTGCCCGCGTCTGGACGACGACAGCAGACACCCGGGCCAGGTATGACCGGATTTCCCGCTACTACGAATTCATCGAGGGGGTCTGGGAACGGCCCGTCCGGCGGATCGGGCTCAACGCGCTGAGCGCGGCCCCCGGCGAGTCGCTGATCGAGGTCGGGTGTGGACCGGGCTACGCGCTCGTCGACATCGCCCGGGCGGTCGGGCAGAACGGACGAGCGGTGGGGGTCGATCTCGCCGACGGCATGTGCCGCGTCGCGCGCTGGCGGGTGATCCGCCGGCGGCTCTCCCAGCGTGCCGGGCTCGTTCAGGGGGATGCGTCGCGCCTGCCGCTGGCGAGTGGCTCCTTTGGCGGCGCCTTCATGAGCTTCGTCCTCGAACTCTTCGACACCCCGCAGATTCCGCTCGTGCTTGCCGAGTGTCAACGGGTCGTTCGCCCGGGTGGCCGACTCGTCGTCGCCTCACTCAGCAAGGAGGGCCCCGAGCCGCCGATGCGACGACTCTACGAGCAGGGCCATGCGCGGTTCCCCCGCCTGCTCGATTGCCGACCCATCTATGCCGCTCGTGCCGTGCGCGAGGCAGGCATGGAGGTCACCTCTGTGCGAACCGTGTCGCTGTGGGGACTTCCCGTCGAGGTGGTCCGGGCTCGAACGTGAGCCGTCGGGTCCGGAGGCTCAAGAAGGCGTCGAACGGTCAGATCTGATCGACGTTCACACACATCGGCGAGGCACACATGCGCCGGCTGTGCGCCGGCTCGGACAGTCGAGCTCCCGACCCCGCCCGCGTGCCGGACCTACACCGTGAGCGTCACGTCTCCCACGCCCGAGCGGGCGGCGACCTTCACAAAGGGCTCGCCGGGCTCTGGCTCCCCGTGAGAAGGCACGTGGCTGCGGACATCACCCATGCCGGTGGTCAGGTCCTGCCAGACGGGGACGGTGCTCGGCACCTGTACGGTGACGTCGCCCATGCCGGTACGGACCTCGGCGCTGCCCTCGCCGACCACGGCGTGCACATCCCCGGCGCCCGAGACGATGCTCAGCTGCCCCCTGGACGAACCGACGTGGACGTCGCCGGTGCCCGTGCGGATCTCGAGGCGGCCCGACGCGTCGTCCACGGAGATGTCGCCGGTGCCGGTGTTGAGGGTGGCCGAGCCGACACGAGGCAGCCGGATGTCGCCGGCGCCGGTGGACAGGACCGCGCTCTCGCACGCTTCGGCGACGATGCCGCCCGCGCCGGTCCTGGCCACGGTCCTGCCGGAGCGTCCCTGAATCTCGATGTCGCCGTACTTGGTTTCGAGGGAGAGGGCGGCGTCGGGCGGGCAGTGCACGTCCGTGTCCACCCTGAGCCCGCCGCCGAGGGCGAAGGAGAGCGCGCCCAGGTTGAAGGAGATGCCGGACGTCCCTTCGGCCGGCAGGTGGGGGATGGTGACGGTCACGCGGGTGCCGTCGACCCGGGACTCGACGAGGCCGAAGTCCACGGCCTGGTTGCTGGTGAGCGTGACGCGGACCTCGCCGGGTGCACCGTCGTGCACGACGTGGATCTCCCCGCGGTGGTTGTTGATGGTCAGCTCGGGCAACCCGTCGAGGGTGTACTCGAGGGTGTGGCTGCGGGTCATCGTGGTCATGGTGTCCTCCTCAGGCCCAGCCGGAGATGCGGCGGGACGAACGGTGGGAAGTGGTGTCGGATGTGGTGGCGCGGCGCAGTGCCTGGACGATCCACGTGTTGAGCGACTGGCCGGCGATCTGGGCGGCGGACTCGGCGCGCTTCTTGACGGCCTCGGGAAGCCGGACGGTGACCCGCGCGGAGTTGTCGTCATCGCCGGGTTCGGAGTCGTGGGCCGCGAGGGTCGCCTCGTTGCGGACGATGTGCCAGTCGGGGTCCCTGCCCTCCATGCGGACGGTGATCACGGGGCCGTCGAGTTCGGCCGTCAACTGCGCAGCGGCATCACTGAGCAGCTGCACCATCGCCAGTCGAAGACCGGGCTCGATCACAGAAGCGACGCGCTGGGTCAGTTCCCGGGTCTGCTGGTCGGCAAGTGCCGTTGCGCGATCGAGGTCGCGAGCGACGGCTTCGAGGTAGGGAGTGAGTTGCATGACTCCAGCATGACATCACTTTGACGTCAGCGCAATGTCTGACGGCGTCAGACCGGCACCTGAGTGTGCAGGTGCCCCATGCCGGGTCGACACGCGCCTCGTGAAGGTCAGTTCTCTCTCGTGAACAGGCCCGGGTAGTCCGTCACCAGCCCGTTGCGATCGACGGTGATCGTTCGACGGAAGTCGGAGCTCCTGGACTCATACAGGTACTCGCAGGCGCCCGTGCGGGTGTAGCGCTGCGGGGACGGCATCACGTCAAGCTCGGGAACCCGGATGTATGCGGCGAGGATGTCGGCGCTCTGGCCGACCTGAAGGCCCAGACGCCGGATCGGCAACGAATTGGTGAGAGGAGAGACCGACAGGTCGACCTCCCGCGCCTCATGGAGATCAGGTCGGGCGGTGTCATCCACCAGCCACATGTTTCCCGCCCGCCGGACCTGCAGGTGGCGACCGTTGGCGGTGACGGAGAGGGACTCGAACTCCCACGTGCTGGACGCCTGCAGTCTGTACGCTCCGTCGACGGCATCGCCCGAGAAGGTGCTTCGGACCTCCACGCCGCGGTCCGTGATGCTGATCTCGCAGTCCTCGGCGGTGGGGGCTTCCAGGCCGATCCACACTGCCCGAATTCGCATGTTCCTCCGATCCATGCTCGGACGGCTCTCGCCGCGGGTGGTTCAGTCGTGCGTCAGCCGGCCGAGGCCGGGGCCGAGGAGCGCGAGGACGGTGGCGGCCGCGTCGGCCGGCGGCACGTCCCGGCCGTGCTCGAGCCACCACATCAGCGCGGCCCACACCGCGCCACCCAGGGCGGCCGCGAGCTCCTCGCGGTGCGGTTCGGTCAGATTGGGCGCAGTCACCTCCAGTCGCCCCCGGATGTGGGCGTCGATCTGCTGCCGGAACGCCGCCACCATGGGTCCGCCGCGACCAAGGAGCAGATAAGGCTCTGCGAGGACCCGATGCTGGGCGAGGTGGTCGAACAGGCCGGGCACGAAGCCGAGGCAGTGACCCTCCCCGGTCGCCGGCACAACCTCGGCAGCCCCCAGGAAGGCGTCAGCCAGCAGGGCGTCGAGGTCCTCGTAGTGCAGGTAGAACGTCGAGCGTGAACAGCGGGCGTGAGCCACAACCTCCGACACCGTCACCTCGTCCCAGCTGCGGGTGCGGAGCAGGTCCAGCAAGGCGCCCCGCAGCCGGTATCGGGTGCGGATCGCCCGAGGATCCACCGATGTCGGACACATGCGCTGCTCCTGTCCGGAACTGACCGGGTTCGTCGTGGCGCACGAGGCGAGGGTGCCGGATCGTGGAATCACAAGCCCATCGTCAGGAGGAACCATGACCGCCACAGCCCTGCCCACCACACCAGGGACACTGAACCGTCCCGATCCTATCGAGCGGGTCCGGCGGCTCGGCACCGCCGCAGCGCTCCTCGCCATGCCCTGCATCTTCCTGTTCGCGTTCGTGACCCACCCGGGGCTGGGCAGCATCCGGATGCTCGAGCCGGCCGACCTGATCCTGCGGGCGCGCGGAAACCCCGTCCTGCAGTTCGCACACGCCCTCGTGACCCTCAACACGGCCCTCCTCGTTGTCGTCGCGCTGCACCTGCAGTCGCTGCTACGGGCCGGACGCGGCGCGTGGGCCGGCCTGGTCGGAGGCGCGATGGCGGTGCTCGGAGCCTGCCTGCTCGCCGCAGACAAGGGCGCCCTCTGCCTCACCATGAGCGCGCTGGACGCGGTCGACGACGCCACCTTCGCCGCGATGATGCCCGGCCTCACGGCCATCTTCGACAAGCAGGGCTGGGTGGTCCTGGTGTGGGGAATGGTGCTGCTGCCCCCGGGCGTCGCCGTGCAGGCGATCGGTCTCATCCGGGCCCGACAGTGGCCGGCGTGGCAGGGGGCCGCCCTGCTTGCAGGCTCTTTGCTGATCGCTGCGCCCGACGGAATGGAGATCATCAACGCGACCGCCGCCCTCGCGCTACTGGTGGCGCTCGCACCGCAGGCCGTCCGCCTCGCCCGCGGACGCTCAACAACCACTGCGGGCTCCGCTTCCTCGCGCTGCCGCAGCTGCCGCCATCGCCTCGCCGCGACAGCCGTCCGGCACACCTCCTGATGGTGGCCGCGTGCGCGGCGGGCCTGGCGCTCGTCCGCCTGCTGGCTCACTGGGGTCGCGCCGGCAACAGAACAGCCGCTCCGGTCCAGGGTGTCTCACCTAGTCAGAGCGGCTTTCTTGCTGGTGGAGCTAACGGGATTCGAACCCGTGGCCTCTTCCATGCCATGGAAGCGCGCTACCAACTGCGCCATAGCCCCAGCGTCTTGCGGACGGGTCCCTACTCTAGCCAAGACCGGCGCGGGAAGGGAAATCGGCATCCGGGGGAGCGTCCAGGGCGGGCCGGTCGCGTCCCCGACGGTCGAGGACCACGCGGTGGACGGTGACCAGCAACGCCAGCCAGCCCAGTCCGAGCAGCCAGGCGAACATCACGTCGGTGAGCCAGTGGTGGCCGAGGAACACCCGGCTCAGGCCCATCGCCACGGCCCAGGCCGTTGCCGCGGCCACTGCGAGGACGCGGCTCCACGTCCGCGCCGCGAGCCACACCACCAGGTAGGCGAGCATGCCGGCCACCACGGTGCTGTTGAGCGTGTGGCCGGAGGGGAAGGAGAAGCTGTCCTCGTACGGCGGCACGGCGAACACGGGGTCGGGGCGGTTGCGTCCCACCAGCGTCTTTCCCACCAGTGTGAACAGGACGCCGCCGGCGGAGGCCACGAGCATCAGGACCCAGATCGTGCGGCGGCGGTAGCGCAGGAACAGGACGGTGGTCAGGACGACGCCCATCACGACCATCGGCACGGTCCGGCCGAGGTTTGTGAAGGCGGTCACCCACGCCTCCGACACCGGCGTGCGCAGGGCGATGGCCGCCTCCAGCACGGGCCGGTCCAGCCCGGCAACGCCGTCCTCCTGGGTCACCGCGTCGTAGATGCGTTCGGCGGCGACCATCAGCGCGACGAAGGCCCCGCCCCCGACCACGCCCGTCAGGGCGAGCGCCCTCGTCGACCTGGCCTCCGTCGCCGGTGGGCCCCCGCCGCCGCGTTCCTCGATCTCGCCCGCACCCATCCTGCGAGCGTACGTGACCGGTCGGTACGGCTGAGGAATAGGCGCCGGCCGGGCTCCGTTGGGGCTGGGGAAGACCCACTCCGGGGACCACTCGACGAAAGGCAGGCAGGATGACCGTCCGCTCCGCGCAGGCACACTGGGAAGGCTCGCTCATGGAGGGGCAGGGTGAGGTCGAATTCCTCAACTCCACCCTCGGCAGCGTCGAGGTCGACTGGCGCTCGCGCGCCGGCGAGACCGAAGGCAGGACGAGCCCGGAGGAGCTGATCGCCGCCGCGCACTCGGCCTGCTACTCGATGGCGCTCTCGCACGCGCTCGCCGGGAACGGCACGCCGCCCGCCACCGTCGACACCCGCGCCGACGTGACCTTCGTTCCCGGTGAGGGGATCACCCGGATCCTGCTCACCGTCCGTGCCTCGGTTCCTGGGCTCACCGCAGAGCAGTTCGACTCCTTCGCCCAGGGCGCCAAGACCGGCTGCCCCGTGTCCGCCGCGCTCACCGGCACGACGATCGAGTTGGACGCGGCCCTGGTCTGACGACGCACTCCTGACCGGTGGGCCCCGCACGGGTCCCACCGGTCAGTACTGTCCGGGCCTGCCCGAATCTGAGAATTGCGCAAGGTATTCCGGCGCCCCTTCCCAGCTCTGCACGACAAGGCGATCATGAAGTAGTCGCGAGAGGGGAAGCTCGTGCCGCCAAGACGTGCCTACCGCAGCGTTCCCCGGCATGCCCTTCGCACGGGGCAGGGCCACACCACCCACCACGCCGGACGACGGTCGCTGCCGGCGTCGTCCGGGCGCCGCGCGGCCGCGAGTTCGCTCGCGCTCCGGGCCGCCCTCCGGGTGCTGGCGGTGGCGGTGTTGTCCGTGGTCGCGGGCGGCATGGTCTACGTCGTGCTCCCGGTGCCCTCCGCCGCTGCGCCGGGCCTCCCGTCCACCCCGCTGGTGGCGGCGCCGTCGATCGCGGTTCCGGTGGGGACGCCGGGGCTGCAGGGCGGCCTGATCCGGGGCGACGACCTGCTGGACGACCCGAGCGGCGTCACCTCGACGACCCCGGACGCCACGGTCGGCGGGCTGATCGGCTGGCCGGTCAGCGACCACACTCCGTCCAGCGGGTTCGGCTACCGCACCGATCCATTCACCCACCGGCAGCGCTGGCACGACGGCGTCGACCTGGGGCAGCCCTGCGGCGACACGGTCCAGGCCGCCCTGGCGGGCACGGTGGCCGCTGCCGGCTGGGCCGGCGGCTACGGCAACCGGGTGATCCTGCGGCACGCCGACCGTGGCGGGCACACCTTCTCGACCACCTACAACCACCTCAGCCGGATCGACGTCACGGCGGGCCAGGCCGTGCAGCAGGGGCAGGCGGTCGGCAGGGTGGGGTCGACCGGACGTTCCACGGCCTGCCACCTGCACTTCGAGGTGATCCTCGACGGCGCTTACGTCGACCCGATGCGCTTCCTCACCGGCGACCAGTCCAAGGCGGGTCTCAGCCGGCGCGTCGGCAGCCCGATGCCGTCCGGCCTCCCGTCCCCGGACACCGCGGAGCCGACGACCGCCTGGCCGACCATCGACCCCACCCCGACGCCGACCCGCCGGGCCACGCCGACGCCCACCCCGACCACCGTCAGCCCGACGCCCACCAGCCCGAGCCCTTCGCCCCTCACTCCGACGCCGTCACCCACCTCGCCGCTCCCGACCAGCCCGGATCCGACGCCCACGCCGTCGCCGACCGACACCAGCCCGACGCCGTCGCCGTCCCCGGCGGCCATGGTCGCCAGCGACCCGGTGACCGCGTCCGGCACCGGCACCCCGGGTCCGGCGCCGACCCCCTGAGCAGGGCGGGTACCGGCCGAGCCGCTACGATGCGCACGGCCGAAGGAGGGCAACGGTGACGGACACGACGGATCGACCCACCCGCGCGGAACGGCTCGACCGGCTGCCGTTCACCCGCCGGCACGCGAAGCTCCTGGTCGGATCCGGCGTCGGGTGGGCGCTGGACGCCATGGACGTCGGACTCATCTCGTTCGTGATGGCCGCGCTGGCCGTGCAGTGGAACCTCGACAAGACGACGCTGTCGTGGATCGCCTCGATCGGCTTCGTCGGCATGGCGCTCGGCGCGACCCTCGGCGGCCTGCTGGCCGACCGCTTCGGACGACGCCAGGTGTTCGCCCTCACGCTCCTGGTGTACGGGATCGCCACCGGCGCGTCCGCCCTAGCCGCGAGCGTCGGGGTGCTCATCGCCCTGCGCTTCCTGGTCGGGCTCGGACTGGGCGCGGAGCTTCCGGTCGCCTCCACCCTGGTCAGCGAGTTCGCGCCGCGGGCGATCCGTGGCCGCATGGTCGTGTGGCTCGAGGCGTTCTGGGCGGTCGGCTGGCTGGCGGCCGCGCTGATCGGCTATCTCGTCATCCCGCAGGTCCCCGAGGGATGGCGGTGGGCCCTGGCGATCGGCGTCGTCCCCACCGCGTACGCGGCCGTCGTCCGCTGGGGGCTGCCGGAGTCCGTCCGCTTCCTGGAACGGAAGGGACGCTTCGCCGAGGCCGAGGCGGCGGTGGCAGGCTTCGAGCGGTCCGCGGGCGTCGAGCCCGTGCCGAGCCCGGACGTGGCCGTGGAGGCCGCGCGGGACGGGCAGTCGATCTGGTCGCCCGCGCTGCGTTCGCGGACGGCGGCCCTGTGGGCCGTGTGGTTCTTCATCAACCTGTCCTACTACGGCGCGTTCACGTGGCTGCCCACCCTGCTCGTCGGCCAGGGGTTCGGCCTGGTGAAGTCGTTCGAGTACACGGTGATCATCACCCTGGCCCAGCTGCCCGGCTACGCCGCTGCGGCCTGGCTCGTCGAGGCGTGGGGACGGCGCCCGACGCTGGCCACCTTCCTGGCGGGTTCGGCGGTCTCGGCTGCGGCGTTCGGCTTCGCGAACAGCGCCACCTGGGTGATCGTCGCCGGCTGCGCCCTGTCGTTCTTCAACCTGGGCGCCTGGGGTGCCCTGTACGCGATCGGGCCGGAGATCTACCCCACCGGCGTCCGCGGGACGGGCACCGGCGCGGCGGCCGCCTTCGGCCGGATCGCCTCGATCATCGCGCCGCTCAGCGTGCCGCTCCTGCTCGGCGGGGGCGGTCTCGCGCTCGTGTTCGGCGTGTTCGGCGCCGCGTTCCTGCTGGCGGCCGGGGCGGCGCTCCTGCTCCCCGAGGCACGCAACCTCTCGCTGGACTGAGGCGGGCCCACGGCCATCCGTCCCGCCGGGCGCCCCGGACGGGCTGCCTAGACTCGGTTGATGAGCCGAACCCTCGCGGCCCTGGCCGCCTGCGCCGTCCTCGCCGGGTGCACCGCGCCGGAAGCGCCATCGCCGACACCGGGCACGACGAGCGTGCCGCCGGCGTCGACACCGGCCACCGGCCCGACCGTCCTCGCCACGAACCTCGACGTGCCGTGGGACGTCGCCGTGCTTCCCGACGGCGGGGTGCTGGTGACGCTGCGGGACGAGGCGATGCTGGTCCGTGTCGCCGACGGCACCGTCCGCGCGCGGACGGTGGTGCCGGGTGTGGTGCCCGGCGGCGAGGGCGGGCTGCTCGGACTGGCGCTGTCGCCGTCCTTCGCCGACGACGGCCTGCTCTACCTCTACCTCACCGCCGCAGACGACAACCGGGTGGTCCGGTTCCGCTACACCGGCGGCGAACTCCTCGAGCCCCTCCCGATCCTCACCGGCATCCCGAAGGCCGGCAACCACAACGGCGGACGCCTCCGGTTCGGGCCGGACGGCGCCCTCTACCTGGGCACCGGGGACGCGGGCAGCCCCGGGCTCGCGCAGGATCGCTCGTCGCTGGCGGGGAAGATCCTGCGGATCGGCGCGGACGGCTCGATCCCGGCGGACAACCCGTTCGGCAACGCCGTCTACAGCTACGGGCACCGCAACGTGCAGGGCCTGGGGTGGGACGCCGAGGGCCGCCTGTACGCCAGCGAGTTCGGGCAGAACACCTTCGACGAGCTGAACCTGATCCGCCCCGGCGGCAACTACGGGTGGCCGCAGGCGGAGGGACGGAGCTCCGCGGAGGGGCTGGTCAGCCCGGCCCTGGTCTGGCGCACCTCCGAGGCCTCGCCCAGCGGCATCGCGGTGACCCCGGAGGGCACCGTCTACCTGGCAGCCCTGCGCGGCGAGCGCGTGTGGCGTACCCGGCGCGACGGCGACGCCATGGCGGCGCCGGAGGTGGTGCTCGACGGCCTGGGACGCGTCCGCGCGGTCGAGGTGGTGGGTGGGCAGCTGTACGTGCTCACCAACAACACCGCGCGCGGCACCCCGCGCAGCGGGGACGACCGGCTGCTCGCCGTCCCGCTGCCCTGACCCGGGGGATCAGCGGTCGGGCGTCGCCCCCCAGATGCGGCTGAGGTAGTCGCGCATCGACCGGTCGGAGGAGAAGAAGCCGGTGCGGGCGATGTTGCGAATCGCCGACTTCGTCCACGCCTCCTTGTTCACGTACGCGGCCTCCACGCGGTCCTGGGCGTCGAGGTAGCTCTGGTAGTCCGCGAGCGCCATGAACCGGTCCTGGTAGAGCAGGTTCGAGACGACCTGCTCGAAGGCGTTGCGGTCGCCGTCGCTGAACGCCCCGGAGGAGATCAGGTCGATGGCGCTCTTCAGCTCAGCGTTCGACTCGTAGTACTCGGTGGGGTGGTAGCCGGCGGCCTGCAGGTCGGACACCTCCGGCTCGGTCATGCCGAACAGGAAGAAGTTCTCGTCGCCGACCAGCTGGCGGATCTCGACGTTCGCGCCGTCGTCGGTGCCGACGGTGAGGGCGCCGTTGAGGGCGAACTTCATGTTGCCCGTCCCGGAGGCCTCCATGCCGGCCAGCGAGATCTGCTCGGACAGGTCGGCGGCCGGGATCAGCTTCTCCGCCAGCGTCACGTTGTAGTTCGCGGGGAACGCGACGCTGAGGCGGCCGTTGAGGCGCTTGTCGGCGTTCAGCGTGGCGGCCACCGAGTTGGCCAGGAAGATGATCTCCTTCGCCATCCGGTAGCCCGGGGCGGCCTTCGCCCCGAACACGACCGTGCGCGGCAGGACGCTGGTGGGGTCGACCCGGCCGGAGATGATCCGGTCGTACAGCGTGACCACGTGCAGGAGCTTCAGCGTCTGGCGCTTGTACTCGTGCAGCCGCTTCACCATCACGTCCAGCAGGTGGCCCTCGGGCAGGTCGATGCCGTCACGGGTGCGCAGCAGGGCGTACAGCCGGGTCTTGTTCACGTCCTTGGTCCTGCGGAACGCCCGGCGGAAGTCCTCGTCCTCTGCGTAGGGCTCCAGCTCGGCGAGGCGCTCGAGGTCGGTCACCCAGCCCGGACCGACGGTGTCGGTGATCAGCTCCGACAGCGACGGGTTGGCCATCTTGATGAAGCGCCGCGGCGTCACGCCGTTGGTGACGTTGGTGAACTTGTCCGGCCAGAAGCTGGAGAAGTCGGGCAGCACCTTCTCGGCCAGCAGCTGGGAGTGCAGTGCTGCCACGCCGTTGACCCGGGTGCCGGCGACGGTGGCGAGGTAGGCCATGCGCACCGAGCGCTCCGGGTAGTCGGCGACGATCGACAT
Source organism: Actinomycetota bacterium (assembly GCA_020161015.1). Taxonomy (GTDB): domain Bacteria; phylum Actinomycetota; class Actinomycetes; order Propionibacteriales; family Propionibacteriaceae; genus Propionicimonas. Next base: position 86,676 of record JAIUOT010000037.1, read on the forward strand.
GCGGCGCGCGCGCAGCTCGTCCTCCGGGTAGGCCGCGCGGACCTCGGCGAGGAACTCGTCGTTGATCCGGAAGATGATCTCGAGGTGCCGCGGCAGCAGGCGTCCCAGCAGGTCGGTGGGCCAGGTCTCCAGGGCCTCCGGCAGCAGCGTGTGGCAGGTGTAGGCGAAGCAGCGGCGGGTGACGTCCCAGGCCTCGTCCCACTCCCACTTCTTCTCGTCCACCAGGATGCGCATCAGCTCGGGCACAGCGATCACCGGGTGGGTGTCGTTCAGCTGGAAGTGGATGCGCTCGGGCAGGTTGTGCAGGTCGAAGTCCTCCTCGACCATCTGCTCGATGAAGTCGCGGATCGAACACGCCACGAAGAAGTACTGCTGCTGGAGCCGCAGCTCCTTGCCCTGCGGGGTGGAGTCCTCGGGGTAGAGCACCTTGGTGATGTTCTCGGCGAACGTCTGG
>JAIUOT010000038.1 GCA_020161015.1 Actinomycetota bacterium
ATGGCGGTGGACAGCTTCTCCTGGTCGGACTTGGTCTTCGGCTCGATGGCCTGCTCGATGACCGGGGCCGGGAAGTCCATCGACTCCAGCACGACCGGGTTCTGCGGGTCGCACAGGGTCTCACCGGTGGTGGTGTCCTTCAGGCCCATCACCGCGATGATCATGCCGGCGCCGATCGACTCGATCTCCTGACGCTTGTTGGCGTGCATCTGGTAGATCTTGCCGATGCGCTCCTTGCGTCCCTTGGTCGCGTTGAGCACCTGCTGGCCGGCCTTCAGCACGCCGGAGTAGATCCGGATGTAGGTCAGCTTGCCCAGGTGCGGGTCGGCCGCGATCTTGAACGCCAGCATGGCCAGCGGCTCCTCGTTGGAGGTGTGCCGCTCGATCACCTGGTCGGGGTGGCCCGGCTTGAAGCCCTCGATCGCCGGGATGTCCAGCGGCGAGGGCAGGTAGTCGATGACCGCGTCGAGCATGGGCTGGACGCCCTTGTTCTTGAACGAGGTGCCGCAGATCACCGCGGTGATCTTGTTGGCGATCACGGCGCGCCGGATGGCGGCCTTGATCTGCGCGACGGTCAGTTCCTCGCCGGTCTCCTCGGCCTCCAGCCACGCCTCGGCGAACTCGTCGTCGTGGTCGGCCAGGGTGTGGATGAGCTCCTCGCGGGCGGTCGCGGCGGCGTCCGCCAGGTCGGCGGGGATCTCCTCGACGGTGTAGTCCTCGCCGATCTGGGTCTCGCCACGCCACATCAGCGCGCGCATCCCGACGAGGTCGACGACGCCCTGGAACCGGGACTCGGCGCCGATCGGCAGCTGGAGGACGGCGGCGACGGCGTTCAGCCGCTCGCGGATCGTCTTCACGCAGTAGTCGAAGGACGCACCGGTGCGGTCCAGCTTGTTGACGTAGCAGATGCGGGGCACGCCGTACCGGGTGGCCTGGCGCCACACCGTCTGGGACTGCGGCTCCACGCCCGCGACACCGTCGAACACGGCGACCGCGCCGTCGAGGACGCGCAGCGAGCGCTCGACCTCGATGGTGAAGTCCACGTGGCCGGGGGTGTCGATGATGTTGATCTGGACGCCCTTCCAGAAGCAGGTCGTCGCGGCGGACGTGATGGTGATGCCGCGCTCCTGCTCCTGCTCCATCCAGTCCATCGTCGCGGCGCCGTCGTGCACCTCGCCGATCTTGTAGTTGATGCCGGTGTAGAACAGGACCCGCTCGGTGGTGGTGGTCTTGCCGGCATCGATGTGGGCCATGATGCCGATGTTGCGTACCTTGGCCAGATCCTGGTTGGAGTCGATCGCCACTTTGGGCTCAACCTTCCGTTCTGCTGAGAGAAGACGTCCTGCTGCGGGAGGTCCTGCGACCAGGACGCCCTGCGGTCAGGGGGCAGGGCACGGCGTGGGTCTGCCGTGCCCTGCGTGGGTTCATGCGCAGGTGTGGGTCACCAGCGGTAGTGGGCGAACGCACGGTTCGCCTCGGCCATCTTGTGGGTGTCCTCGCGCCGCTTCACCGAAGCGCCGAGGCCGTTGGAGGCGTCCAGCAGCTCGTTCATCAGCCGCTCGGTCATGGTCTTCTCGCGACGGGCGCGGGAGAAGCTCACCAGCCACCGCAGCGCGAGGGTGTTGGCCCGCGCGGGCTTCACCTCGACCGGCACCTGGTAGGTGGCGCCACCGACGCGGCGGCTCTTCACCTCGAGGGCGGGGCGGATGTTGTCGAGGGCCTTCTTCAGCGTCTGGACGGGATCGACGCCGGTCTTGGCCCGGGTGCCCTCGAGCGCGTCGTAGACGATGCTCTGCGCGGTGGTCTTCTTGCCGTCCAGCAGGATCTTGCTGACCAGCTGGGAGACCAGCGGCGAGCCGTAGACCGGGTCGACGACGACGGGACGCTTCGGGGCGGGACCCTTGCGAGGCATTACTTCTCCTTCTTCGCGCCGTAGCGGCTACGGGCCTGCTTGCGGTTCTTGACGCCCTGGGTGTCGAGCGAGCCGCGGATGATCTTGTAGCGCACGCCCGGGAGGTCCTTCACACGGCCGCCGCGCACCAGCACCATCGAGTGCTCCTGCAGGTTGTGGCCGACGCCCGGGATGTAGGCGGTGACCTCCACGCCGGAGGAGAGCCGCACGCGGGCGACCTTGCGCAGCGCCGAGTTCGGCTTCTTCGGGGTGGTGGTGTACACGCGGGTGCACACGCCACGGCGCTGGGGCGAACCCTTCAGCGCCGGCGTCTTGTTCTTGCTGACCTTGTCCGTACGGCCCTTGCGGACCAACTGCTGGATAGTGGGCACCGGCTGGTATCTCTTTCCGTGAGGCTTTTGCGGGGCGCGCGCCGAGCGCCACCAGCCACCCTTGCAGGCTCAGGGGTTCCCCGAACTCGTCGAAGGGGCGGGCCGGACGCGGCGCACGCACGCATGGTTCGGTCGCCCGAACACAACGGTCAAGGCTACCGTGATGGCCCCGCAAGCGCAAAAACAGGTGCTCCGCGGACACTTCCCCGTCACGATCGGCGCCCTGCGTCGTTGTCCATAGGAGAATATGCGTAGTGGCCGCAGCGGCGCGGCCCGGTCTCGGCGGGAGGCTGTCATGCAGGACCTGGCTGGCAACGCACGCATCACGGTCACGGTGGACGGCCGCGAGGTCCACGTCAACGGCGGGCTCACCGTCCTCGAGGCGCTCCAGGCCGAGGGCATCGAGATCCCGTCCCTGTGCAACGACGTCCGGCTGGAGAGGGCCAACGGCAACTGCGGGCTGTGCGTGGTCGAGGTCGGGGCCGACCACCGCGAGGTGAAGTCCTGCATCACGCCGGTCACCGCGGGCATGGTCATCCGCACGCGGTCGGACACCATCGACGCCTACCGCAGGGTCCGCGTCGAGCAGTTGCTCTGCGACCACAACGCCGACTGCGAGCCGCCCTGCCAGCAGACCTGCCCGGCCCATATCGACATCCAGCGCTACCTCGCCCTGGTCACCGACGGGAACTTCGAGGCCGCGGTGCGGGTGATCAAGGACCGCAACCCGTTCCCGTCCGCCTGCGGCCGGGTGTGCCCGCACGCCTGCGAGGGCCAGTGCCGCCGCTCGCTGGTGGACGCGCCGGTGGCGATCAACCACGTGAAGCGCTTCGCCGCCGACTGGGACCTCGCCCGCGAGCACCCGTGGGTCCCCACCGCCGCCGAGCCGACGGGCAGGCGCATCGCCGTCGTCGGCGCCGGCCCGTCCGGGCTGAGCGCGGCCTTCTACGCCGCGATCGCCGGTCACGACGTCACGGTCTTCGAGCGCCAGCCCCGCCCCGGCGGCATGATGCGCTACGGCATCCCGGAGTACCGGCTGCCCAAGGAGACGCTGGACGCCGAGATCGCGACCATCACCGCGCTCGGGGTGAAGATCATCTGCGGCAAGTCCTTGGGCACCCACCTGCGCCTGGAGGACCTGCAGCAGGACTTCGACGCGGTCTACCTGGCCATCGGTTCCTGGACCCCCACGCCGATGGGCCTGGAGGGCGAGAACTCCGAAGGCGTGTGGACGGGCATCCGCTACCTCGAGCAGGTCACCAAGGGCGTGGACCCCGACCCCGGGCCCGCCGTCGTGGTCGTGGGCGGCGGCAACACCGCGATCGACTGCGCGCGGACGGCGCTGCGGCGCGGCGCACGGCAGGTGACACTGCTCTACCGGCGCACCAGGGACGAGATGCCGGCCGAGCCGCACGAGGTCGCCGATGCGGAGGCCGAAGGCGTCGTGCTCCGCTTCCTCGCCGCCCCCACGGCCATCCGTCGCGAGGGAGCGGGGCTGGTCCTGCGGTGCATGGAGATGACGCTCGGCGAACCCGACCGCTCGGGACGCCGCCGCCCGATCCCGGTGGAGGGCAGCGACTTCGAGATGTCGGCGTCGATGATCATCGGCGCGATCGGCCAGAGCACGAACACCCAGTTCCTCTACAACGACCTCCCGGTGCGGCTGAACAAGTGGGGCGACATCGACGTCGACGGCTCGACCATGGAGGCCTCCGAGGCCAAGGTGTTCGCCGGGGGCGACTGCGTGACCGGCCCGGCCACCGTCATCGAGGCGGTCGCCGCGGGTCGCCGCGCCGCCTGGGCCATCGACCAGTTCGTCACCCGCGGCTACGTCCGCGGCGAGCCGGCGGCGTACAACTGCAGCCGCGGTTCGCTGGAGGACCTGCCCCGCGACGAGTTCTCGTCCCGGCCGCGGCTGGAGCGCCACCCCATGCCGTCACTGCCCGTCGAGGAGCGCCTGGCGGGCTTCGTCGAGGTCGAGGCGGGCTACACCACGGCCGAGGCCAGGGCAGAGGCGGCCCGCTGCCTGCGCTGCGGGTGCAAGGCCCGGTTCGTCTGCGACCTGCGCAAGGTCGCCACCGGTCAGCTGGTCACCTACACCGAGCCGCTGCACCTGCGTCCGCGGATCCCTGTCGTGCGCGACCACCCCTTCATCATTCGCGACCACAACAAGTGCATCTCCTGCGGACGCTGCGTCGCGGCCTGCGCCGAGATCGAGGGGCCGGGGGTGCTGGCCTTCCAGTTCCGCAACGGGCACCTGACCGTGGGCACGCACGACGGCCGCCCGCTCATCGAGACCGACTGCGTCTCGTGCGGGCAGTGCGTCACCGCCTGCCCCTGCGGTGCCCTCGACTACGTGCGGGAGCGGCCCGCGGTGTTCGCCGCGATCAACGACCCGACCAAGCTGGTCGTCGGCTTCGTCGCGCCGGCGCCGCGCAGCGTCCTCGCCGCCAAGTACGGCAAGAAGCCGGAGGAGGCCTCGCCGTTCGTGGCCGGCCTGATGCGGGCGATCGGCTTCGACCGCATCTTCGACTTCTCCTTCGCCGCCGACCTGACGATCATGGAGGAGACCACCGAGTTCCTGAACCGGGTGGCCACCGGCGGCGTGATGCCGCAGTTCACGTCCTGCTGCCCGGGCTGGGTCAACCTCGTGGAGAAGCGCTACCCCGCCCTGATCCCCCACCTGTCCAGCTGCAAGTCGCCCCAGCAGATGATGGGCGCAACGGTGAAGTCGCACTTCGCCCAGCTCTACGGGGTGTCGCTGGACGACCTCTACGTCGTCTCGATCGTGCCCTGCCTGGCCAAGAAGTACGAGGCCGCCCGGCCGGAGTTCGCCCCGGAGGGGATCCGGGACGTCGATGCCGTGCTCACCACCACCGAGTTCATGGAGATGATGGACATGGTCCGGCTCGACCCGGACGCCGTCGCCCCCGACGCCTTCGACGAGCCGTACTCGCGCGTGACCGGCGCAGGCGTCATCTTCGGCGCCTCCGGCGGCGTCGCGGAGGCCGCGTTGCGGATGGCCGTGGAGAAGCTCACCGGGCAGAAGCACCCCGACCACCTCGAGTTCACCGCCGTGCGCGGTCTGGCGGGCGTGCGCGACGCGACGATCACCGCCGGCGGCCGGACGGTGCGCGTGGCCGTGATCTCCGGCCTGGGCAACGCAGAGCCGCTCGTCGAGCGCGTGGTCGCCGGCGAGGACACCGGGTACGACCTGATCGAGATCATGGCGTGCCCCGGCGGCTGCATCGACGGGGCGGGCAACCCCGCGCCGGCCAAGGTCGGCGAGCTCCGCGAGCGCACAGAGGTGCTGTTCGACATCGACCGCACCAGCACCTACCGCCGCTCGCAGGACAACCCGGACATCCTCCGGCTGTACGAGGACTTCTACGACGAGCCGAACTCCGAGCGGGCACACCACCTGCTGCACACCACGTACGCGCCGTTCGCGCAGGAGGCGGCCCCGCCCGTCCTGCCGGTCAACTGAGGACAGCCAGCGGGGGCCCGGCCAGCCGCACCACCCGTGCGCCCATGGCCGCCGCCTGCTCCGGCAGGTGGGTGACCAGCACGGCCAGCCGGTCCGCGCCGGCCTGGGCGACCTGGCCGGCCGCATCGGTCCAGGCCGGCTCGTCCAGTCCGGCGAACGGCTCGTCGAGCAGAAGCAGGTCGTGTTCGGCGGCCATGGCGCGGGCGATCGCCACCCGTCGCCGCATCCCGCCGCTGAGCTCGCGCGGGAAGCGGTGCAGGCTGTCCCCCAGTCCGAGCCGGGTGAGCCACTCGCGCGCCCGCTCCCGCGCCCCGGCGTCCTGCCGGGTCACGGCGTTCTGCCAGGCGGTCTCCCACGGCAGCAGCCGGTCCTCCTGGAAGACCACCGCGACGCGGCGTCCCTCCAGTCCCGTGACACGGCCCGACGACGGCACCTCCAGTCCGGCGAGGATCCTCAGCAGCGTGGTCTTGCCGCAGCCGGACGGGCCCAGCAGGCACACCACCCCGGTCTCGGGGAGCACGAGCGAGAAGTCCTCCAGCACCGGGCTCCCGGCACGGTAGCCGAAGCTCACCCGCTCACACGCCGGCATGGTCCCCCCTGCCCCGTGACTCCTCGGGTGCGCCGACCGACGGCAGCCACCGCCGCGCGGCCAGCCGGAACAGCCTCTCCAGCACCAGGCTGAGCGCGACGGCGGTGATCGTCCAGGCGAACACCGCCGGGGTGTCGAGGTAGACCCGCGCGTCCTGGAGCTCCCGGCCGATCGACACCTCGGGACGGCTGATCACCTCCGCGGCCACCCCGGACTTCCAGGCGAGCCCCATGCCGGTCGTGCAGGCGGACAGCAGGAACGGGGCCAGCGACGGGATCCGCACGCGCCGCAGCGTCTGCCACCGTCCCAGGCCGAACACGCGGGCCATCTCGAGAAGCTCCGGGTCCTGGCTGCGCAGGCCCTGGGCCATCGTGTCCCAGACGACCGGCACGACCATCGCGAAGGCGATGAACGCCGGCAGCCGGCCGGTCGGGATCCAGACGAGGGCGAGGATCACGAAGGACGCCACCGGCGCGGCCCGCACCACCCTCAGTGCCGGGGAGAGCAGCGCGTCCACGACGCGGGAACACGTGGTGAGCACGGCCGCCGCCGTTCCAGCCACGACACCGGCCACGAACCCCGACGCCATGCGGAGCAACGAGAGCCCCATGACCTGCCAGAACTCCGCGGTGCCGGCCAGGCCGGCCAGCGTGGCGGCCACGACGGCCGGGGACGGCACGAGGAGCTCCTGCCCGACGACCATGCTGGCGAGCTGCCACAGGACGAGCCAGAACGCCGCCGCGGCGACGCCGGGCGCCGCGCGACGCAGCCGCTCACCGGCCGGTGACGTAGAACCGCGAATCGGGGATCGCTCCTCCCACGGAGGCCGGATCGGCGTCATGGAGCACCCGGAGGTAGCCGCGGACGCCCGCCACCATCTCCTCGCCGGTGAGGAAGGTCAGGTTCAGCCGCGGGATCGCCGCGCGGGCGACGGCCGCCGGGATGATGTCGAAGCGCTCGCACTCGCGGGCGGTCGCCTCCACGTCCGCGGTCGCCTGCGCCACAGAGGCGCGGTACTCGCGGAGGAAGGCGTCCACCGCCTCCGGATGCCGCTCGAGGAACTCGGAACGGACGACCACCGCGCCCATCATCAGCCGGCTGCCGTCGGTGACGGTCGCCGACCACTCCCTGGTGAGGTCGAGGGCCACCCTGACCCGGGGGTTCTTCATGGTCACCGTCGTGACGAACGGCTCGGGCAGCAGCGCGAGCCCTGCCGTGCCGTTGGCGACGAGCGTGGCGAGCTCCTCGTGCTGGGCCTTGAACACCAGGTGCACGTCGGCGTCGGAGTCGAGGCCGTTGCTGCGGAGCAGGAAGCGCAGGACGTACTCGGGGTTGGCGCCCTGGCCCGTGGCGTAGACCGTCCGGCCACGCAGGTCGGACAGGGCGTGCACGCTGTCCCCGTCCTCCACGATGGAGAGCACGCCGAGGGTGGTCACTGCTAGCAGGCGGACCGCACCGTTGGTCCTGGCGTACAGCACGGCTGCGACGTTCGTGGGCAGGGCGGCGATGTCGACGTCACCGCTGGCGACCTTCGCCGCGACCTCCTCCGGCGAGGCGGACACGGTGAAGACGTCGTCGGTGGCGGTGGTCCCGGCCGCCTGGGCTGCCATCAGCGGGACCATCCCGACCGCGGTCGGGCCCTTCAGCGCGGCCACGCGGACGGTGGGTCGCTGCGCCGCGGCCGGCGTGCCCGGGGTCGCCGCACAGCCGCCGAGGACGGCGGGCAGGAGCAGGAGGAGGCCGAACAGCGCGCGGGCGGCCGCCGGGGACCGGCGCGGCCGGACGGCTCCGGCGCGGGTGCCCGTGCCCGAGTCTGTCCGCACCAGCGAAGTCTAGGAGAGCTGTTCGCCTGCCGTGGCGGAATCCGACGGTTCGATGAGCCCGACGCGGCGGGCGTGGCGCCCACCCTCGAACTCGGCGGTCAGCCACTCCCGCACGATCAGGCGGGCCAGGCCCGGGCCGACCACGCGGGCGCCGACCGCGAGCACGTTGGCGTTGTTGTGCTGGCGGGCCAGCTTGGCCGAGTACGGCTCCGAGCACACCACGGCACGGATGCCGCGGATCTTGTTCGCCGCGATCGAGATCCCGACCCCGGTGCCGCAGACCAGCATCCCGAGGTCGTACTCCCCGGCCGCGACGAGGCGTCCCACCCGGGCCCCGTTCACGGGGTAGTCGACGGCCTCGCCAGGGGCGGGGCCGAGGTCGACGACCTCGTACCCCAGCTCCCTGGCCTCGTCAGCCATCTCCCGCCGGATGTCGACCCCGGCGTGGTCGGACGCGACGACGATCCTCACCGTGAGACTCGGCTCAGCGGAGTTCGCCGGTGTCGTACTCGTCCAGCCCGACCGCCGTCCCGCCGACCGACAGGTCGTAGTCGTACGGGTCGTAGGAGAGGTCGTACGCGGCGGCGCGAGCCTCCGCGGTGGGCTCCACCCGGATGTTCCGGTACCGGTCCAGGCCGGTGCCGGCCGGGATCAGCTTGCCCAGGATGACGTTCTCCTTGAGGCCGACCAGCGAGTCGGACTTGGCGTGGATCGCCGCGTCGGTGAGCACCTTGGTGGTCTCCTGGAAGGAGGCGGCCGACAGCCACGACTCCGTCGCGAGGGAGGCCTTCGTGATGCCCATGAGCACCGGACGGCCCTGGGCCGGCGTGCGACCCTCGGTGACCATGCGGCGGTTCTCGGACTCGAAGTGCTTCCGGTCCACCAGCTCGCCCGGCAGCATCGTCGTGTCGCCGGACTCGATCACCGTGATCCGGCGCAGCATCTGCCGGATGATGATCTCGATGTGCTTGTCGTGGATCGGGGCGCCCTGCGTCCGGTACACGGCCTGCACCTCCTCCACCAGGTGCTCCTGCACCTTGCGGAGGCCGGAGACGCGGAGCACGTCCTGCGGGTCGGGCGTGCCGGCGTAGAGCTGCTGCCCGGCCTGCACGTGGTCGCCGTCGCCGATCGAGTGGCGCACGCCGGTGGCGTCCTCCCACTCCAGGCGGACGCGCCGCGGCAACGGGTACTCCAGGTCGGCCTCGCCGTCGTCACGGACGATGACCAGCTTGCGGGTGCGCTCGCCCTCCTCGATCCGGACCCGGCCGGCGGACTCCGCGATCGGAGCCTTGCCCTTGGGCTGACGGGCCTCGAAGAGCTCGACCACACGCGGCAGGCCCTGGGTGATGTCGTCGCCGGCCACACCACCGGTGTGGAAGGTACGCATCGTCAGCTGCGTGCCGGGCTCGCCGATGGACTGCGCCGCGACGATACCGACGGCCTCGCCGACGTCGACCAGCTTGCCGGTGGCCAGCGAGCGGCCGTAGCACATCGCGCAGGTGCCGGTGGCGGCCTCACAGGTGAGGACCGAACGGACCTTCACCTCGGTGACGCCGTTCTTCAGCAGCTTCTTGATGTTCACGTCGCCCAGGTCCACCCCGGCCTTCAGCAGCACCTTGCCCTCCGGCGTCACCACGTCGGAGGCGAGGGTGCGGGCGTAGACCGCGGTCTCGTTGTTCCGTGCCGCGCCCAGCTTGCCGGTGCGACCCTCCGCAGCGATGGCCTTGGTGAGGCCACGCTCGGTGCCACAGTCCTCCTCGCGGATGATGACGTCCTGGCTGACGTCGACCAGACGACGGGTGAGGTAACCCGAGTCGGCGGTCCGCAGCGCGGTGTCCGCCTGGCCCTTCCGGCCACCGTGGGTGGAGATGAAGTACTCCAGGACCGAGAGGCCCTCACGGAAGTTGGACTTGATCGGGCGGGCGATGATCTCGCCCTTCGGGTTGGCCACCAGGCCCCGCATGGCGGCGATCTGGCGCATCTGGGTCATGTTCCCTCGGGCGCCGGAGTGCACCATCATGAAGATGGGGTTGTCCTTGGTGAAGTTGGCCTCCATCGCACCGGTGAGCTCGGCGGTGGCGTCGGTCCACAGCTGGATGAGCTCCTGGTGGCGCTCCTCCTCTGTGACCTTGCCGCGCTCGTACTGCTTGGTGATCTTGTTCGCCCGCGCCTCGTAGGACGCGATGATCTCCGGCTTGTTCGGCGGGGTCTGGACGTCGGCGATCGACACCGTGACACCGGAACGGGTGGCCCACTTGAAGCCGAGGGCCTTCAGCCGGTCGAGGGTGACCGCAACTTCGACCTTCGGGTAGCGCTCGGCCAGGTCGTTGACGATCTGGCCCAGCTTCTTCTTGCCGACCTCCTCGTTCACGTACGGGTAGTCCGTCGGCAGGGCCTCGTTGAACAGGGCGCGACCGAGCGTGGTCTGCAGGATCACGCTGCCGTCGGGACGCAGTTCCTCCCCGTCCGGCGGGACGATGCCCGTCAGGCGGATGCGGCACGGCGCGCCGATGCCCAGCTCGTGGCGGTCGAAGGCCATGTAGGCCTCGGCCACCGACGAGAACGCGCGGCCCTCGCCGGGCAGGTTCTCCCGCGCCAGCGTCAGGAAGTAGTGACCGATGATCATGTCCTGGGTGGGCAGGGTCACCGGCCGGCCGTCGGCGGGCTTGAGGATGTTGTTCGTCGACAGCATCAGGATGCGGGCCTCGGCCTGCGCCTCCGCGCTCAGCGGCAGGTGCACGGCCATCTGGTCGCCGTCGAAGTCGGCGTTGAAGGCGGTGCAGACCAGCGGGTGGAGCTGGATGGCCTTGCCCTCGATCAGCTGCGGCTCGAACGCCTGGATGCCGAGCCGGTGCAGGGTCGGTGCACGGTTCAGCAGCACCGGGTGCTCGGCGATGACCTCTTCGAGGACGTCCCACACCACGGGGCGCTGGCGCTCGACCATCCGCTTGGCGCTCTTGATGTTCTGCGCGAGGTTCAGGTCGTCGAGCCGCTTCATCACGAAGGGCTTGAACAGCTCAAGGGCCATGTTCTTGGGCAGGCCGCACTGGTGCAGCTTCAGCTGCGGGCCGACCACGATGACCGAACGGCCGGAGTAGTCGACGCGCTTGCCCAGCAGGTTCTGGCGGAACCGGCCCTGCTTGCCCTTCAGCATGTCCGAGATCGACTTGAGCGGACGGTTGCCCGGCCCGGTGACCGGACGGCCGCGG
>JAIUOT010000039.1 GCA_020161015.1 Actinomycetota bacterium
AAGAAGGGTCGATCCGGACAAACAGACAGAAATTGCTACATCAGAAGTAGACCGGGGAGTGCGATCGCGGCTTCAGTTGTAAGCCCGACACCCACGAGACGAGTCTCCCGAAATGGCCGATCAGCCCGCGGGGGTGGGGCACGGTCAGGATAACTCCGCCTGTCAATGGGACCGGTACGGCGGCGTTGGCTCGACCATCGTGCAGATCCGCGATGAGAGCGTCACACCTGGCGAAGGACGACTCAGGGACGGGTCCAACCCGCGCCCAGCAACGTGTGTGGCCGTCAGAAGTAACCCATATTGGTATTCTTCTGACATGACCGAGGTTTTGACCTACCTGGAGCGTCTCCGCGAGGTCGCACTGGACCAGCACGGCTTCGTGACGACCGCACAAGCCGTCGCCGACGGCATTCCGAAGACCGAGTTGCCCAAGCTCGCCAGTCGCGGCCGCATTGAGCGCGTCGCGCATGGGGTGTACCGGATCCCCCAGGTCCCGACGACTCCGCACGACAACTGGGCGCTGGCGGTGCTGTGGACCGGCGTGGCAGAGGCCTGCCTGTCGCACGAGACGGCGCTGGCCGCGTGGGACGTGAGCGACGTGAACCCCGACCGGGTCCACCTCACCGTCGGCAAGCACCGACGACTACGACGCGCCGGTGGTGAGCGGTACGTCATCCACCAGCGCGACGTCGATCCTGGCCTGCGCACCTGGTGGGAGGGCATCCCCATTACCAACTTGCCCACGACCATCGCCGACTGCATCGACACCGGCACTCCCAGCTACCTCATCCGACAGGCAATCGAACGAGGCGGACGCACCAGCCTGCTGCCCGCGTCCGACCGCGACCGGCTGATCCGACTCCTTGAGGAACGTGATGGACGCGCCTGAGTCGGTGAACCTCGCCGCAGCCCTGGCCGGCCTTCGCCCGAAGGAGAAGGCACCAAACTCAGCGCGGGTACTGGACGGCTGGATCGCGCAAGCCGAGCGACAACTCGGCTCCGACGGAGGTCGTCTCGGCTGGCTCGTCGCATCCACCGTGGCAGCTGCTGCCCTCCAGCAGGCGGTGGGCGAACAGGGAGAGCCGCTGTTTCTGGTCAAGGGTGGCACGCTGCTGCAGCACCGCCTGCCACGGCTATCGCGGGCGACGACTGACCTCGACGGTCTGGTCCGCGGCGACCTCGACCGGTTCATCGAGGTGCTCGACACGGTCCTTGCCCGACCCTGGGGTCCATGCACCCTGCGCCGCAACCCCGTCGAGGTAATCCAGGTGCCCAACCGCGTCGTCAAGCCCAGACGGTTCGCCCTTATCGTGCAGGTCAACGGCGTGACCTGGCGTCGCATCCAGGTCGAGATCTCCCCCGACGAGGGCTCGGCTGGAACTCATGGCGAACCGGTACCCGCGCCATCACTGGCCGGCTTCGGCCTACCCACACCCGACCACCTGACCGGGCTGGCGATGCGCTACCAAATCGCGCAGAAGGTGCACGCGGTGTCTGACCCCCACGACCCACCGGACTTCCAGAACGACCGCGCCCGAGATGTCGTCGACCTGCTCCTGCTGCGCGACCTCATCCGCGAGACCGGAAGCCCAACCCATCCCGAGGTCAAAGCGGCCATCCTCGACATCTTCGACACCCGGGCCCGCGACGCCTCCACCCTCGGCTACCCCGAACGAACCTGGCCCGCCCGCATCACGCCCTACCCCCACTGGACCGCCAGCTTCGAACGCGCCGCCCAGTCCGCGGCAGTCGCGGACACACTCGAGCAGGCCGCCGCACAAGCGAACGCCTGGCTCGACGAACTCGACGCCAGCTGAGGCGAACTCGTGATACTTGCGTGATACTGCCGCCCCCGTACCGGCATGCGCCGGGGTGCTCCCGGACGTAGGTTGCGCAGCCTCCGCCACGCTCCAGAAGCGCTCAAACGCACTGGAGTGCACTCGCCTGAAGCACCTGAAGCATGAGTTCAAGTCCTCTCTCGGACACCCAGCGGACGTGGCCCTGACCAGGCAGATGGTCAGGGCCGCTGTCGTATCCGGGGGGCGAGAGCCCAGCGCCGCAGGGAGTCGGAGCTAGTCGCCGTCCAGGACCTCGCGCAGCCTGGCCGCGAAGGCGGCCGGGTCGTTCTGCGGCGACCACTCGTTGGCGGCGAACCCGCCGTGGTCGCCGGGGAACTCGACGGCCTCCACTCCCAGCAGCGCCGCGAGCGCCTCGCCGGCCCGGCGGGGCATCGCCGCTCCGCTCGCCGCCCCGACGGCCGGCACGACCCGCACCCCTGAGGCGCGCAGGGCCTCGCCGTCGGGGTGGTAGGCGGGCATCGTCATGTTGCGCCCGAGGAGCGCGTCGTCGCGGCTGCCGTCGTCCTCGGCGGAGAACCCGAACGCCGCCGGGTCCGGCGCCGGCCGGTCGAGGAAGTCGTCAGGGAGCGGGCCGTCGTACATCACCAGCTGGATGAACTACGCCATCGCCGGGCCGTGGCCCCGGGCGCGGTAGGTCGCCACGATGTCGGCCGTCACCTGCTCGAGCACCTCGCCGTCCTCCAGGAGCGCGGTCAGCGGAGGCTCGTGGGCCACCACCGTGCCGACCTCCTCCGGATGTGCGAGCAGCCACGGGAGCGCCGCGACGGCGCCACCGCTGGAGGCGAACACGTCGACCGGGCCCAACCCTGTCGCAGCGACCACCCGGTGGACGTCCTCGCCGTGCACCTCGTAGGACACCGCGGCGCCCTCCTCGAGCGTGCTGCGCTCACTGACCCGGGGGTCGTAGGTGATCACCGTCCGGTCACCGAACTGGCCCACCAGCTGGGCGAAGCCCGATGCACCCATCGGCGACCCGAAGACGAGCAGCGGTCGGTGGTCGCCCGGCGCGTCGGGCCGGTGCACGTCGTAGGCCAGCACGGCGCCCGGCACCTCGAGCGTGTAGGTGGTCGTCTCGGTCATGGTTCATCCTCGGCCCGGCCGCCCCTCCTGACAAGGCGCTCCGCATCGACGTGCACCGTTGTTGACCGACGACGGGTCACAACGGTGCACGTCGGAGCGAGCTCAGCGCGTCGGGGTGCCGATCCGGTCGAGGACGGCGCGTGCGGTCTCGGAGTCGATCACCAGGTCGGTGGCGACGCCCGCGCGCAGGGCGCCGACGACCGCGGCCACGCGGGCGGCGTCCGCGGCCACGCAGATCCGCCGCGGGATGCGACGCAGCTCCGCAGGGGTGGGGCCGGTCGCCCGCCGGTTGAACGGGATGTCGGCCCACGTCCCGTTCTCGCGCAGCAGGACCGTGCAGACGTCGCCCACCACGCCGTCCAGGGCCAGCCGTGCGACGTCCGCGTCGTCGAGGTAACCCGCCGAGTACACCTCGCAGCGGGTCCGCGCCTGGAGGCTGCCCACGCCGAAGACGGCGATGTCAGCCCGCGCCCTGAGGTCGAGCACCTGCTGCACCGAGCGCTCCTGCCACATCACGTCCCTGGCCGCGGGCTGGTCGAAGAAGGCGGGCAGGGGGAACAGCGCGAGGTCGGCGTCGAAGGCGTCCGCGAGCGCGCGCAGGATCTCGCCCGTGTACGACAGCCCGAAGCCCCGAGGGTTCGCCCCGCCGTTGAGCTGGACGGCCGTCGCCCCGGTGAGCGGACGCCGCGAGACGTGCTGCACCACCCGGGACACCGTCGCGCCCCAGGCCACCCCGATGACGTCGTGGTCGCCGACCGCCTCGGTCAGCAGGCCACCGGCCATCTTCGCGACCTGGTCGAGGCGGGCGGTCTCGGTGGCGCTGGCCCGCACCGCCACCAGGTGCACGCGCACCCCGAACGCGTCGGCCAGCGCGAGCGCGGGCGAGGAGGTCGAGCCGGCGTGGTCGGCCAGGGTGATGCGCACGAGCCCCTGGTCACGGGCCTCCCGGAGCAGCCGCGAGACCGTCGAGCGCGAGAGCATCAGCTGCTTCGCGATGGACTCCATCGTCTCGCCCTGCACGTAGTACCGGGACGCCGCCTGGTAGCGGTCCTCGTAGCGGACGTCCGGGGACGCGGGCGCCGCCGCCGGCGGTGCCGGGCGGTTCGGACCACCCCTGGCCACGTCGCTACCCCGGCTCGCCCGGGCGGAGCCGATCGCGCCAGCCGGGGTAGAGCCGGTCGGCGTCGGCGGGGAAGGACGCGAAGGCGCGGGCGAACTCGTGGTGGGTGGCGGCCCACTCGACGGGATCCGCGCCGGCGGCCCAGCAGTCATGGGCCTGGCGAAGCGAGCGTGCGCCGGCCGCCGGGCCGTCCAGGTGGCCGTAGGCGCCACCGCCGGCGGTGTTGAGGACGTTCGCGTGGCCCAGGTTGGCGAAGAAGCCGGGCAGCCGCAGGGCGTTCATGCCGCCGGAGACGATGGGCGCGGTCGGCCGCATGCCGTGCCACTCCTGGTGGAACGCCGGGCCGGTGTAGGAGTCGCGCTCGCAGATGTAGGCGATCGCCCGGTCGTCGGCGCTGCCCTCCATCTTGCCGTGGCCCATGGTGCCGACGTGGATGCCGGAGGCGCCCTGGAGGCGGGCCATCTTGGCCAGCACGTAGGCGGTGTACCCGCGCCGCGACGACGGGGAGGTGATCATGCCGTGGCCGGCCCGGTGGTAGTGCAGGAACTGGTTGGGGAACCAGCGCCGCGCGGTGGTGACCATGCCGGGTCCGCCGACGAAGCCGTCGACCAGGAAGGCGACCTTGTCCGCGTCCGGACCGAACGCGGACAGGATGAACTCGCCGCGCGCGACCATCTCGGCGTGGTCGTCTGCGGTGATGTTGGCACTGAACAGCTTCGCCTCACCGGTCGCGTCCATCGCCCGCTTCATCGCGTCGTAGACCAGCGGGATCGTCTGCCTCATCGGCGCGAAAACCTGGTTGCCCTGCGGCTCGTCGTTCTTGATGAAGTCCCCGCCCAGCCAGAACTCGTAGGCCGCCCTCGCGAACGGCTCGGGACGAAGCCCCAGCTTGGGCTTGATGATCGTGCCGGCGATGTAGCCCCCGTCCACGACCGGGCGTCCCAGGGTCCGCCACAGGTCGGCGATGCCCCTTGCCGGGCCGTCGAAGAGCTCGATCACCCTGCGCGGCACCCAGAAGTCGTACATCCGGGCCGACTCGATGTCGCCCATGCCCTGGTTGTTCCCGATGGTCAGCGTCAGGAACGACACCAGCATCATCCGGCCGTCGGTGATGTTCCGGTCGAACAGCTCGATCGGGTACGCGATCCGCACCTCGCCGGACGCCTCGTCGGCCCGGTAGACGATCGCGTCCACCCCGCGGGTGAAGTCATCGGTCGTGGACACCTCCACGTTGGTGCCCGTGGACGACTCGGCGGCGAAGTGCGCGGCCGCCTCCACGAAGCCGACCCCCGGCTTCGGCCTCAGCCAGTACGCGCACAGCACGTGGCGGCCGCCGGCGATGAGCTCGTCCTCGCTGATCCCCAGGTCGGCGTACCTCCGGGACTGGTCCACAATGACTCCCATCACGCTCGAAAAGGGCGCACGGAAAAGGAATACCGGCGCACAATTGTTCACGGAACCGGCCACCCGGGGAACGAATTCCACACACCGGAGCGACCGTCCTCGCTGCGCCAATGCTAATGTCTGCGACTCGGCGCACGGAACGCACCGGAGGCGGCTTGCACAATCGTTCACCGAATCCCCGGCCCGGTGGCGTCATTGCGCAATGTGCGTCCGCGGACGCCCTTGTCGCTCCCCGGGTCAATAGCCTTTCGCCACCTGCCCACGACCGAACCCGAAGGAGCGTCCCGTGGCGGCCCGGACCCTCACCCAGCACCTGCTCGACGTCGGCAGCGACGCCCGCGGTGCCGGCTACGCGCACATCCTGAGCGCGGTCTCGGTCGCGGTCAAGCTGACCGCCGCCACCATCAGCCGGGGTCCGCTCGTGCTCGAGGGCGCCACGGCGACGGCCGGGGAGGACCGCCACGTGCGGCTGCGCCTGCGACGCCTGGCGACGGGCGCCCTCCTCGCGCAGACCGCGGGGATCCACCAGCTGGCGGGCATCTCGATCGCGGGCACGCCCCGGCTGCACCAGGTCTCACCCGAGGGCCGCTACCTGCTGCTGATCGAGGCCATGCACGGCATGTCCAACCTCGCCGACAACCTGCCCGTGGGTTCGGCGTTCTCGCTGCTCGAGCGCACCGGTGACGGGCCCTGTACCCCCGCGGAGTTCCTCCAGCCCGGCCACCGGCAGGTCGCAGCGGGCATCGCCCTGTACGGCCCCCGCACGGTGCTCGTGATGACCACCGGGGACGGGGTGGACGGCTTCACCCTCGACCGCGACGTGGGCAACTTCGTGCTCACCCACCCGCGGGTGCGCGTGCCCGCCGACGCCCGCATGTTCGCCATCAACGCCACCGAGGCGCCGTTCTGGCCGGCCCCGGTGAAGCGGTACGTCGAGGAGTGCATGCGCGGCACCACCGGCCCGCGGGGGCAGGACTTCAGCATGCGCTGGAACGCGTCCGCGCTCGTCGGGGCCTACCGGGTGCTGGTGAGCGGCGGGCTCTTCCTGGCCCCCCGTGTGGAGCGCCCGGGTGCGTGGCTGTCGCCCCTGCTGCACAACGCCGCGCCCCTGGCCCTGCTGGCCGAGCAGGCGGGGGGCGCCGCCAGCACCGGCACCGGCCGCGTGCTGGACGTCGTCCCGGTCGACCTCGGCAGCCGGACCCCGCTGTTCCTGGGCAGTACCGCGGAGGTGGAGCGGCTGGAGCGCTACGTCGCCGACCACGCCAGCGGAACCGACCGGGAGTTCTCGCACCCGCTGTTCCACAACCGCACCCTGTTCGCCGACTGACCGGATTCCAGGAGGACGCATGTCGCGCAAGCACCCGGTGATCGCCATCACCGGCTCCTCGGGAGCCGGCACGAGCACCGTCACCGACACCTTCCAGCAGATCTTCCAGCGGGAGGGCATCACCGCAGCCATCGTCCACGGCGACTCGTTCCACCGCTACGACCGCGCCGAGATGAAGCGCGTGCACGCGGAGGCCGAGGCCGCCGGACGGGCGGCGATGAGCCACTTCGGCCCGGAGGCGAACCTCTTCGAGGAACTCGAGGGCCTGTTCCGCCAGTACGGCGAGAACGGCACCGGCAGCGTCCGCAACTACGTCCACGACGAGGGCGAGGCGCTGCTGTTCTCGCAGCCGCCCGGCACGTTCACACCCTGGCAGGAGCTCGCCCCCGGCACGGACCTGCTCTACTACGAGGGGCTGCACGGGGCCGTCCAGACCGACACGGTGGACGTCGCCCGGCACGCCGACCTGCTCATCGGCGTGGTGCCCACGATCAACCTGGAGTGGATCCAGAAGCTGCACCGCGACCGCACCAAGCGCGGGTACTCCACCGAGGCGGTGACCGACACCATCCTTCGCCGGATGCCCGATTACGTGAACTTCATCTGCCCCCAATTCACGAAGACCCACATCAATTTCCAGCGGGTCCCGATCGTGGACACCTCGAATCCCTTCGCGGCGCGCTGGATTCCGACGGCTGATGAATCCATGGTGGTCATTCGATTCGCCGATCCTCGCGGAATCGATTTCCCCTACCTGCTGTCGATGATCGACGGTTCGCTGATGTCGCGGGCGAACAGCATCGTGGTGCCCGGCGGCAAGATGGAGCTGGCGATGCAGCTCATCCTGACGCCGCTGGTCTGGCGACTCCACGACACCGCGAGCAGGGAACGCTCCGGGGTCGGCAGCGGCGTCGGCTGACCCTCCGGAGCTACCGGGCGTAGGCGACGGCGATCGCAGCGCCCAGCGCGGCGTTGTGCTTGACAAGGGCGATGTTCGCCCGCAACGACTCCCCGCCGGACAACTCGACGATGCGTCCCAGCAGGAACGGCGTGATCGCCGCGCCGGTGATCCCCCGCTGGTCGGCCTCGGCGACCGCCTGCTCGATCAGGCGCCCGATCTCCGCCTCGGGGATCTCGTCCTCGACCGGGATCGGGTTGGCGACGACGATGCCGCCGGCGAGCCCGAGCGACCACTTCGCACGCATCGCGCGCGCCACCTCCTCCGCGCTGTCCAGCCGCAGCGGTGAGCGGAAGCCGCTGGAGCGGGAGTAGAACGAGGGGAAGTCGTCGGAGCCGACCGTGACCACGGGCACGCCGAGCGTCTCGAGCACCTCCAGGGTGCGCCCGATGTCGAGCAACGACTTCACCCCCGCACTGACCACGGCGACGTCGGTGAGGCTCAGCTCGGTCAGGTCGGCCGACACGTCCATCGAGTGCTCCGCCCCGCGGTGCACCCCGCCCAGGCCGCCGGTCACGAACACGTGGATGCCGGCGAGCGCCGCCAGCCGCATCGTCGAGGCGACGGTGGTGGCGCCGTGCTCGGCCCGCGCGATCACCACGGGCAGGTCACGGATGCTCACCTTCCGCACGTGCTCGTCGGAGCCGAGCAGGTCGAGCTCGTCGTCGTCCAGCCCGATCCGGGGGACGCCGTGCAGGACCGCGATCGTCGCAGGGACGGCGCCACCGTCGCGGATGATCTGCTCGACCTCGCGGGCGGTCTGCACGTTCTTCGGGTACGGCATGCCGTGGCTGATGATCGTCGACTCCAGTGCGACCACGGGACGGCCGGACGCCAACGCGTCCCGCACCTCCGGGGCGACGGCGAGCAGGGGATGCGGTTCGGTCATGGTCGGGCTCCTCATGGTTGTCGGGTGTCGGCGAGGGCCGCGGCGAACGCGACCCCGAGGTCGGGGCGGACGGTGTGGCCGCTGGCCACGGTGAGAGCTGCGGCGAGGTGTCCCTGCCGGGCAGCCTCCGCAGGGCTCTCCCCCGCCAGCAGCCCGTGCACGAACCCGGCAGTGAGGGCATCGCCCGCGCCCGTGACATCCGCGACCTCTGCGGGGACGGCGTCCAGTGCGACCACGTCGTCCGCGCTGACCAGCAGGCTGCCCCCGGCGCCCCTGCTCACCCACACGTGGGCCACGCCGCGCGCGTGCAGGCCGCGGGCGGCGGTGACGATGTCGGCGGTGGTGTCGTCCACCGGGCGCCCGACGAGGGCGGCCAGTTCGTCGACGTTCGGCGTCACCGCGTACACCGGCAGGTCCGGACGCAGCAGCGGGGCGATCCGTGCCGCCTTGGCGACGCTGACCGGTTCGAGCACCACGGGGACGCCGCCCCCGCCGGCCACCGCCAGCACCCAGGCCGCCACGGGCACGCCCACGTTCCCGTCGAGGACGGCGACACCGGCGCGGGCGATCAGCTCCTGGGACCGGCTCAGCGCGGCCACGTCCATGGCGTCGGTGGCGGCGAAGTCCGACAGCCCGACCACCAGCTCGCCGTCGGAGTCCAGGGCGGCGAGGTAGCTGCCCGTGGGGTGGGGGCTGGTGACGACGTGGTCGACGTAGACCCCCGCCTCCGAGGTGATCGCGAGCAGGTCCCGTCCCGCGGTGTCGGCACCGACGGCCGCGACGAGGTGCACGCGCCCGCCGAGGCGGGCCACGCCCTCCGCGATGTTGCGGCCGACGCCGCCGGGCGTGCGTCCGACCACGGCGGGGTTGGAGGTACGCAGCCGGACGGTCGCCACGCTGCGGGCCTTGATGTCCCACGCCGCCCCGCCGACGACGACCGCCCAGGGCTCACCGCGCAGGATGTAGCCGCGGCCGACGATCTCGCCCTTCTGGCTCAGCGCGGACAGGGCGACCGCGACGGCTCCCTTGCTGGTGCCGAGGCTGCGGGCGAGCCCGGCCGCGTCGAGCAATGGCTGCGCCCGGAGCAGGGCGAGGATCTCGCGCTCCCGCGGCGTCAAGGTCACACTAGGCATTCTTAGCGGACCTTGATTCTCTTAGCAATCCCTCGGCGCACCCCGTGCCGGACTACTCTTCGCATCGTGCCCTTCGCGTCCGACCCCGCACACCCGGACACGATCACCCAGTGGTGCGAGCTCCATCTCGGCTCCTCGCCGGTGCACAGCTTCATCGCCGACCCGCCGTCGTCCCAGCTGTGGGGCTTCGAACTCGCTGACGGACGCGTGGTGGCGGTGAAGGTGCGCCCCGCGTCCGCGCGGCTGGACACGTGCGTCGCGGCCCAGCGGAGGGCCCACGAGGCCGGCATCGCCTGCCCCCTGCCGCTGGCCGGGCCAGCCCCGATGGGGCCGGAGCCGCTGCTGGTGACGGCGGAGACGTGGCGTTCGGACGGCGCCGTGGTGCCCGCAGAGGACCCGCCGGGCAGCTACGGCCGGCTCCTCGCTCGGCTGGTCACCGCGCTGTCCGGGCTGGATCCGGCTCCCCTCGTGCCGCCACCACCATGGTTGCGCTACGACCATCGCGCCGCCGGCCGCCTGTGGGCCCCGGTGGCCGTCCCTGGCCGGGATCCCGAGGACGTGGTGCGCGTCCTTCCGCCCGGGCTGGTCGGTCAGGCCCGCCTCGCGAGGGAACGGCTGCTCGCCGCTGACCTCCCGTCCGTCATCGGCCACCCCGACCTCAACGGCGCACACGTGCGGTGGCTCGACGGCCCCGGCGGCGCCCCACTGCCGGTCGTGCACGGCTGGGACGAGCTCACGGCGCGTCCGGAGGCGGTGCTGGTGGGGTGCCTCACCGCCAACTACCACGAACTCCCCGATGAACCGCGGCTGGCACCCGTGGTGCAGGGGGAACGCGTCCTCGCCGCCTACCAGGCCGAGAGCGGACGGGCCTTCAGCGCGGACGACCTCGAGGTGGCGTGGGCCGCCAGCCTGTGGGTGGCGGCCCACAACGCGGCCATGGAGCACGTGAACGGCGCCGCGGGCCAGGTGACGCACCAGCTGGTGCTCGACGCCCCGCTGCGGCTCCACCTCGCGGGCTGCTGACGCTAGCCCGGCTGCCGCGCCGCCCGCACGCGGTCGCGCCAGGCCCGGTAGCCGACAGCCGCCGCCGCGACGCCGAGGCCGAGCAGCGCCGGCCAGCCCGTCAGCCAGAGCAGCACGCACACGCACAGCAGGGAGAAGCCCGCCGTCAGCTTCTCGCCCCGGCCGGGCAGCAGCTTGACCGCCGCGGCGGTACCGAACACGTACACCAGCGTGAGTCCGCCGGTGACCAGGAGCATCAGGGTGTGCAGCTCGATCGGCAGCAGCTGCGCCACGACGGCAGCGGCCACGACGAAAACCAGCGAACGGCGTGTGGTGCCGAAGGCGCGGTAGGGCAGGGCCCCCTCCCGGGCCAGTGCGGCACCGAACCGGCAGGCTCCCGTGACGTAGGCGTTCACGGTGCCGAGGGTGAGCAGGACGGCGACGACGGCCAGGACGGGGCGTACCGGGCCGCCGAGGCCCCTCGCGAGCAGGTCCGCCAGCGGGGCCTGGCTGCCGGCCAGGTCCGGCCCCAGCACCACGACGCTGGCCCACGCCACCGACAGGTAGAGGACGCCCACGACGATCACGGCGAGCATGGTCGCCCTCGGCACGTCCCGCCGTGGGTTCGCGTACTCCGGTGACAGCGAGGACACGGCCTCCCAGCCGGCGAAGGCCCAGACCAGGAGGGCCGCGGCCGAGCCGACCGCCCCCCACCCGGCGGGAGCGAACGGCGTGAGGTTGCCGAGGTCCGCGTGCGGGAGCGCCGCCAGTGCGGTGACCAGGAGCAGCGTGGCGAGAGTGGCCGACAGCGCCAGCTGGACCCGTCCGGACACGTGCAGCCCCAGCCAGTTCATCCAGAACACCGCGGCGATGATGGCCAGGAAGGTGAGCGTCTTCGTGAGCTGGCCGCCCCCGACGACATCGGCGACGTAGCCGCCGGCGAACGAGCACGCCGCGGGGGCCCCCAGGGGCACGGCGAAGTAGAAGATCCAGCCGACGGCGTCCGCGGCCCGGGTGCCGAACGCCCGCCGGACGTAGGCGGAGACCCCTCCGCCGTCGGGGAAGCGCGCGCCGAGCTCGCCGAAGGTCCAGGCCAGCGGGGCCGACAGCACGACGAGGGCCAGCCAGGCGACCAGGGACGCGGGGCCGGCGATCGCGTCGGCCACGGCCGGCAGCGCGATCACCCCGGCGCCGAGCACGGCCCCGGCGCTCAGGGCCGTCCCCTGGGCCACCGTCAGCTTGTGCACCGCGTCACCCTAACGGCTGGCGCCGACACCGCGTGACCGGGGCAGCGAAGTTGTGCCCATGGCAGCGGCGGTCCGGCGTCACTAGCTTCGACGGCGATGAACGACACGCGCTTCGCCCACCCCGTCCGCGGGCTGGTGGTGGGTTCCGTCCTCGCCGTGGCGCTGCCCTGGGCGGTGTGGTCGACCACCATCGCCGAGCAACGAGGGCTGCTCTCCTGGCACGTGCCCCAGTCGCTGGCCTTCTGGATCGGGCTGCCCGCGGCCTTCCTCGTCGCGGCGGCCGTGAGTGGCGGCCGCGACGCCCTCCTCGACCTGATGTCCCGGCTCCTGCGGTGGCGGGTGGGCTGGCGCCCGTACGCCGCCGCCGTCGCGCTCGGCGTGGGGCTGCCCCTCCTGGCCTGGCTCGGGGTGCTCGTCGCTGGCGGTCGCACCGCCACGGCGCCGTGGGGTGGCCTGGCCACCGCGCTGCTCGTCGAGACCGTCCTGTTCTGGCTCACCGAGGAAGCGCTGTGGCGGGGCTTCCTGCTGCCCCGGGTCGAGCTCTTCCTGTCCCCGGGGGCGGCGGGCCTGGCCGTCGGGGTGCTGTGGGGCCTGTGGCACCTGCCGCTGTTCGCGATCGCCGGTTCGTTCCAGTCCGGCCTGCCGTTCGCCGGCTTCTTCGTGCTGACCGTTGCCACGTCGGTGATCCTGAGCTGGCTGTACCGGCTGGGCCGGGGGTCGGTGCTGGTGTGCGCCCTGTTCCACGGGGTGATCGACGTGATGTTCGTCGCGACCGGGGTCCTGTCGGCATCGCCGTCGGCCTTCTGGGCCGTCGTGGTGCTGCACGTGGCGGTCGCGGCAGCACTGTGGTGGCGCGGCGCCTTGCGTCCGGCCACGGCCGCCGCTTAGCTCGGGGCATGGCCACCGTCCACCTCCGCCCGGTCGAGCGGCTGGTCTTCTTCACCGACGCCGTCGTGGCGATCGCGATGACCCTGTTGATCCTTCCGCTGCTGGAGTCGGTCACGGACGCGGCGAAGGAGGGCCTCGACACCGCGGGCTACCTCCGCGCCCACGACGGCCAGCTCGTGGCGTTCGCGCTGAGCTTCGTGATCATCGCCGCGTTCTGGCGCAGCCACGACCGGCTGTTCGAGCACGTCGAGAAGCAGGACGGTGTGCTGCTGCGGCTCAACGTCGCCTGGATGTTCACCATCGTCTGGCTGCCCGTCGCCACCGCCCTCATCGGCGCCCTCGAGACCGATCGCCTGCAGTTGGCGGTCTACATCGGCACGATG
This sequence comes from Actinomycetota bacterium, assembly GCA_020161015.1. Taxonomy (GTDB): domain Bacteria; phylum Actinomycetota; class Actinomycetes; order Propionibacteriales; family Propionibacteriaceae; genus Propionicimonas. The sequence continues at coordinate 13,291 of JAIUOT010000039.1, forward strand.
CTCGCGACCAGCCTGATCGCCCTGTCCATGCGCTGGTGGCTGGGCCGCCGGCCCGCGCTGGTCGGGCCCGGTTTCGCAGCGACGGCGTCCGCGCTGACGGCCCCGGGGGTGTCCACGGGCCTGTTCGCCCTTGCGCTCGTGCTGGCGGTCACGGTGCCGGGGCTCCAGTTCTGGTCGCTGCTGGTGCTGCTGCTCGAGCCGCTGGTCGCCGCCGCCCTCCGGCGCGTCCGTCACCCCTGACATGCCAGGAGCGGACGGCCGGTGAGGCTCGTCCGCTCCTGTGGCGTCTTCTGCGATCGGGTCTTCCTCAGGTCAGTCGCTGCCGGCCTCGCGGCCTCGCAGCAGCAGCGGCTGCTCCCCCCTGGCGCTTCCAGCCTAGGGACGCGGGGCCCTCCGCGTCTGTCCCCCCGACGGGGGACATCACGGCGTCGTGCGGTCGGTGTCCGCGCCGGCATCAGGGGCCGGGGACGTGGCGTCCTGCGCCGCTGAGGCGTCGCCGACCGGGTCCGACGCAGGCGGAGCGGACGCGGGAGCCGGGGCGTGCACGACCACCGGGCGCCGGGCCCTGCGCCGCCAGGCGAGCAGCGGGACGACGATGAGGGCCGCCAGCGCTGCGAACGGCAGCACGGCCCCCACGACGGTCATCAGCACGCGGCTGCTGGAGACCAGGGCGTTCCATCCCGCCATGAGCCCGCCGAGGAACCCGGTGGTCTCGATCTCGCTGGCCTTCTCCGGAGTCTCCAGGGTGATGGTGACCGGCGACGTCGCGACCCGCGCGGCGAGCACGCGCTGCTGGGCGACCAGGGAGTCCCGCTCCGAGATCCGGGCCTGCGTCTCCCCCTCGAGCTGGATCAGGTCGCTGGTGCGGTCGGCACGCTTCCACAGCTCGCGCAGCCGCGCGATGGAGTCGTTGAGCGTGCGGATGCGGGCGTCGACGTCGGCGACCTCGAGGCTGACGTCCTCCGACGACACCACCCTGCTGGTCAGGGTGCCGACCGACTTCAGCTGGTCGAGGGTCGAGTCGAGGCGGTCGGACGGCACCGTGATGACGATCGTCGAGACCGGGCCACGCTCGTCGTCCGCGGCCGCACGGGTGACGAGATTCTCGGCCGTGACCTGTCCGTCCATCGCCCTGGCGAGCTGGCGCAACTGGGCGGCGGCCGCCTCGACGTCGGTCACGGTGATCCTGACCAGCGCCGTCCGGGCGATCTTCTGCTCGACGGTGATCCCGGGCACCCCGGCGGGCTGTTCTGCCGGCGCCGGCTCCGCCCCGGCCTCGCCGGGGGCGTCGACGCGGCCGTCGGCCGCCATCGTGGCGTTGGGGAAGGAGGCGCCCGACCCGCCGGAGCAGCCGGCCAGCAGGGCGAGGGAGGCGATCGCGGCGGCGGCCGCGCCGAGCACGGGCAGGGTCTTCATGCCCTGTCCCACGGGCGGCGCATGCGCTTTGTTGCGTAGGTGGCGCCGCGGCGGCGGACTGTTGCGCAATCGTGACCTGCACCAGACTGGGCCGATGACCTCCGACAGCTACGACGTCATTGTCATCGGCGGCGGGCCGGCCGGCGAGAACGCCGCCGACTACGCGATTCGCGGCTCGGACCGCACCGCCCTCCTCGTGGAGCACGAGCGGGTGGGCGGTGAGTGCTCGTACTGGGCGTGCATGCCGAGCAAGGCGCTCCTGCGGCCCCTGGACGTGCGGGCGGCCGCCGAGCACCTCGAGGGGCTCCCCCCGCACGTGCCGGTGGACGCGGCCGCTCTGTTCGCCCGCCGTGACTCCTGGGTCTCGCACTACGACGACAGCGGGCAGGTGTCGTGGGCCACGGGGGCCGGCATCGACGTCGTCCGCGGCACCGGCCGGCTGGCCGGCGAGCGGCGCGTGCAGGTGACCACGGACGGGATGACGCGGGAGGTCGAGGCCCGCATCGCGGTCGTGCTCGCCACGGGCAGCGTTGCGGTGGTCCCGGACACCTTCGCCTCGGTGCACCCGTGGACGTCGCGCGACGCGACCGGGCTGACGGAGGTCCCGGAGTCGATAGCCGTCGTCGGCGGCGGGGTGGTCTCGGTCGAGGCGTGTACCTGGCTGGCCGGGCTCGGGGCCCGGGTGACGCTGCTCGTGCGGGGCCGGCGGCTGCTCGAGCGGTTCGAGCCGTTCGCCTCCGACCTGGTCGCGGACGGCCTGCGGGCCGCGGGCGTCGACGTGCAGTTCGGCGCGGACGTCTCCCGGGCCGAGCGGCCCGACGGCAGGGACACCGGCGTCGGGCGGGTGCACGGCGGCCCGGTCACGCTCACCGTGGACGGCGCGTCCCGGGACTTCGCGGAGGTGCTCGTCGCCACGGGACGGCGTCCGGCCACCGACGCGCTGGGGCTGGAGACCGTCGGACTTCCCGCCGACGCGCTGCGGCAGGCGTCCCTGCTGCCGCAGTGGCTGCACGCTGTCGGGGACGTCAGCGGAGAGGCACCGCTCACGCACTGGGGCAAGTACCGGGCGCGCCTGGTCGGGGACCGGATCGCCGCCGTCGCCGAGGGACGGCCCGTCCCGGACGAACCCGCGGACGTGCCGGTACCGCAGGTCGTCTTCACCGACCCACAGGTGGCCTCCAGCGGCCCCAGCGAGGACGAGGCCACGGCCCGCGGCCTCGTGGTCGACCCCGTCGAGGTCGACCTGGCCAGCGCCTCGGGGTTCGGGCTCCTGCGTGACGACGCCTCGGGCCGGGCGAAGCTGCTCTTCGAGCGCGACACCGGCCGCCTCGTCGGCGCGACCTTCGTCGGGCAGGAGGTGGGCGAGCTGGTGCACGCTGCGACCGTCGCCATCGTCGGCCGCCTGACGGCCGGTCAGCTCTGGCACGCCGTCCCGTCCTACCCGACGGCGAGCGAGGTCTGGCTCCGCCTCCTGGAGGCCTACCGGGCACGGTGAGGAGTCCGGTGCGGCAGGTGCCACTGGCCGTGCAGGTCCTGCGCGAGGAAGCCCTCCTCCGCGAGGCGATCGAGGGCGGCCAGGCACCGCGGGAGGGTGATGCCCGCACGCAGCGCGACCTCCCCCGCCGGTAGTGCGCCGCGGCCAGGCACCGCCTCGAACACCCGAAGTTCGACGCCGTCCAGGTCGTCGGTCGCGCGGTGCTCCCCCGGCGTCCGCGGGCTCGCCCTTCCCAGTGGCGAGAGCAGCTCGAGCACGTCCGTCGCGCCCGTGACCAGCACCGCCTCGGCCTCCCGGATCAGCCTGTGCGGGGTGAAGGACGTCGCGCTGCCGACCGGCCCGGGGACCGCCATCACCACGCGCGCGAGCGCATTCGCCCACGTCACGGTGTTGCGGGCGCCGGAACGGGCGGCGGCCTCCACCAGCACGGTGCCCGGGGCGAGCGCGGCGATCAGCCGGTTCCGGGCCAGGAACCTCACCCGCGTCGGGTGCTCCCCCGGAGCCAGCTCGCTCACGATCGCGCCACGCTCGGCGATGCGCTCGAACAGGGGCCGGTGGCCGGCCGGATACGGCTGGTCCAGTCCTCCGGCCAGCACCGCCACGGTCGGCGTCCGGCCGGCGAGGCACCCGCGGTGGGCCGCGGCGTCGATTCCGTACGCGCCACCGGACACGATGCTGCGTCCGCCTTCGGACAGTTCCGCCCCGAGGTCGGCCGCCACCGTGTCTCCGTAGGCGGTGGAGGCCCGGGACCCGACGATCGCCACGCTGGAGGAGCACAGCTCGCCCAGGTGGCCACCGCCGCCGACCCACAGTCCCAGCGGCTCCCCCGACAGCTCGTTCACGGGCTCGCCCCCGGCGAGGTCCGCCAGCGCGGCCGGCCACTCCTCGTCGTCGGGGACCACGAAGCGCAGCCCCGCGGCCCGGGTGCGGGCCACGAGCTCCTCGGGCACGACGCGACGCGCCCGGACCGCGAGCGGCACGTCGGCCGGTTGCTCCCTGACGCTGGCCCACACAGCTTCGGCCCCGTACGCCGCCACCGCCTCGGCGACCGCGGGATGGCCCGGTTCGACCACGGCAGCCAGGGACATCCTCGCGAGCCGCTCGTCCATCACGCCGCCTCCGTTCCCGACTCGCCCCGGCGCATCGCCAGGGCCGTGTGCAGGTGCTCGCGCCCGGGCCGGTCCGCCCCCGCGAGGTCCGCCACTGTCCAGGCCAGCCGCAGCACCTTGTCGACGCCCCGGGCGGACAGGCGTCCCCGGGCCACGGCCGCATCGAGGATTTCCGCACCCTCGGGGAGGGGCAGGCGCTTGCGCAGGGCCGGCCCCGGCACCTCGCCGTTGGTGCGCCACCCGCTGCCGTCGAGGCGGCGGCGCTGACGGTCGCGCGCGGCCCGCACCCTCTCGGCCACGACGGCCGTGCTCTCGGCGGGCTCCTGGCCGTGGCGCAGGAATGCCGCCTTCACCGGGCGCAGCTGCTGGTGGATGTCGATCCGGTCGAGGATCGGCCCCGACACCCGCGAGGCGTACCGGCGCACGGCCATGGGCGCGCAGCGGCAGCCGCCCCCGGGCGTACCGGCCATGCCGCACGGGCACGGATTGGCGGCCAGGACGAGCTGGAAGCGCGCCGGGTAGACCGCCGTCGCCATCGATCGCCCGAGCACGATCCGTCCCGACTCCAGGGGCACGCGCAGCGCCTCCATCACCCGGGGGGAGAATTCCGGCGCCTCGTCGAGGAAGAGCACGCCGCGGTGCGCTCGCGACACCGCCCCCGGAAGGGCGATTCGGGCCCCTCCGCCGACCAGGCTGGCGATGGAGGCCGAGTGGTGGGGGTCTGCGTACGGCGGACGCCGGACCAGGCCGCCGTCGAGGTTCGCACCGACGAGGGAGTGCACCGCGGACACCTCCAGGGCCTCGCTCACCTCCAGGTCGGGCAGCAGGCCGGGCAGGCGCTCGGCGAGGAGGGTCTTGCCGGCCCCCGGCGGCCCGTGCAGGTAGAGGTGGTGCCGGCCGGCCGCGGCGACTTCCAGCGCCCACTTGCCCTCCAGCTGCCCCGCGACATCGGCGAGGTCGAGGCGTGCCCGCTCCTGCGCCGGTTCCTCCGCGGGGGGCGGCAGTGTGGCGCCCTCGCCGCCGGTGAGGACGTCGAACAGGTCGGCGAGGTCGCCGGCCCCGAACACCTCCACGCCGTCGACGAGCGAGGCCTCCCGCATCTGGCCGGCCGGCACCACGACGCGGGCGAACCCGCGTCCGGCAGCGGAGAGGATCGCCGGCAGCAGCCCCCGCACCGTGCGCACCCGCCCGTCCAGTCCCAGCTCGCCGAAGAGCGCGAGCCCCTCCAGCGCCGCCGGGTCGAACTTCCGTCCGGCAGCGGCCACGGCAGCCGCGATCGCGAGGTCGTAGTGGGAGCCTGCCTTGGGCAGGGTCGCCGGGGAAAGGTTGATCGTCACGGGGTCGGACGGCCACCCGAAGCCCGTCGACGCCATCGAAGCGCGGCACCGGTCGCGGGCCTCGTACAGGGCCGCGTCCGGGAGCCCGACCATGGTGGTGCGCGGCAGGCCGCTGCTGATCGCGGCCTCGACCTCGACCATCGTCCCCTCGATGCCCACCAGCGCGACCGACCACGCCCTCGCCTGGCTCACCGTCCGATCCCCGGCACGTGGGTGATCACCGGCGGCGCCCCCCGCGTGAGCAGCACGCCGACCCCGTCGAACCGGATGTGGCGCACCGGGGAGGGCTGGGCGCGCAGCCAGTGCAGGGCCACCTGCTTCAGCTTGGCGACCTTCGCCGTCGTGATGCCCTCCAGCGGAGGGCCGAAGCCCAACCCGGTGCGGCACTTGACCTCGCAGAAGACCACCACGGGCTCGGGGCCCGGCTCCAGTGCCACGATGTCGAGCTCTCCGGCCGGACACCGCCAGTTCCGCTCGAGGATCCGCCAGCCCAATCGCTGCAAGTGTGCTGCTGCCAGTTCCTCCCCGACGTGCCAGACCTCGGCGCGTTCCACCGCAACCACCTCCCGCTGGTCACTATCCGGGAGGGACCGGCCGATCGCGTCAGCGGGACGCGCGGCCTGTGGACGAGCGGTGCGCCGTCCACAGGGTCAGAGGCTGTCGGGCACCTTCAGGTCGCTGTGGGCGATCTCCTCGATCGACACATCGCGGAACGTGAGCACCTTGGCGCTCTTCACGAACCGGGCCGGACGGTACATGTCCCACACCCAGGCGTCGCCCATCGACACCTCGTAGTACACGTCACCGCCCTCGGTGCGCACCTTCAGGTCGACCGCGTTACACAGGTAGAACCGGCGCTCGGTCTCCACCGCGTAGGTGAAGATGCCGACGACGTCCTTGTACTCCTTGTACAGCTGCAGTTCGAGTTCAGACTCGTACTGCTCCAGGTCCTCGGCACTCATAACGCACTCACCTTAATCGTTCGCCGCACGTTGTCGAAGCACATCCGGTGGATGCGGCTCGGCCCGTGCTCGTCGAGCCGCTCCTGGTGCAGCGGCGTGCAATAGCCCTTGTGGATGTCGAACGCGTACTCGGGCAGGTCCTCGTGCCATCCGGCCATGATCCGGTCACGCGTCACTTTGGCCACCACGGACGCGGCCGCGACGCACGCGGCCACCCGGTCGCCCTTCCAGATCGCCAGGCTCGGCACGCCCAGGCCGTCGACGCTGAAGCCGTCGGTGAGCGCGAAGTCCCCTGCGGGTGCCAGGCGAAGGAGCGCCCGCCGAAGCCCCGCCAGATCGGCGTGGTGCATGCCGAGTTCGTCGCACTCCCGAGCCTCGACGCTGACCACCGACCAGGCGAGCGCGCGCGAGACCACCTGGTCGTAGACGCGCTCACGAGCGGCAGGGCTGAGCAGCTTGGAGTCCGCGAGCCCGGGGATCTGGCCCCCGCGCCCCGGCTTCAGGATCACGGCCGCCGCCACGAGCGGGCCCGCGCAGGCTCCCCGTCCCGCCTCATCGGCACCGGCGATCAGCTCGAACCCGGCGCGCCGCAGCGAGGCCTCGTAGGCGTAGATGCCGGCGTCCCGGCGCACCACGATCCCCATGATCGCCTAGCAGACGACCTTGGGGCCGGTCAGCACAGGTGCCTCCGGCGGCGCCTCTCCTGCGGGCACGCCCTCGAACGTCCGCGGACGGCTGATGCCGTGGAAGCGACTGAACGGGTACACGACCGCGACCGCCGTGCCGACGATGTTCTCGACCGGGATGAAGGCATTCGTCCCCTCGGGAGCGCCGCGCGTGTCGTCGGACAGGTGGCAGCGGGAGTCGGCGGAGTCGTTGCGGTGATCGCCCATGACGAAGACCCGCCCGGCGGGCACGACGATGTCGAAGGCGACCGAGGACGGCTCGACCTGCTTGCCCGTCGTGGGGTCGACGTAGAGGTAGTCGCCCTCGTTCAGCGCCGTCCCGTTGACGCTCACGCGTCCACGCGCGTCACAGCATGTGACGTGGTCACCCGGCACGCCGATGACGCGCTTGATGAGGTGGTTGGAGCTCTCGTCCGGCGCCAGCCCGACGAAGACCAGGGCACGATTCACCGGGTCGTCGTTCACCTTCGCGGGCGCCAGCCAGTCGAGGGTGTCGCGGAACACGATGATGTCGCCGCGCTGGTAGCCGGCGATCTTCTGCACGGCCACGCGGTCACGCACCAGGAGGGTGTTCTCCATCGACCCGGACGGGATCACGAACATCTGCGCCACGAACAGGCGCAGCAGGGTGGAGGCGATCAGTGCGCCGACCACGACGATCGCGATCTCGCGCAGCCAGCCGCCGACGGCCGACAGGGCACCGCCGCGCTCGCGCTCGGTTTCGCTGGGTGCGCTCACCGCACTCCCTTCGTGGGGCTGCCCTTCACGCTGCGAGTCTGCCACCACCGGGACGTCCGGAGGCCTCAGCGGTCGCGCTTCTCCTTGATCTTCGCAGCCTTGCCACGAAGACCGCGGAGGTAGTACAGCTTGGCGCGTCGCACGTCGCCCATGCGCTCGACCTCGATCTTCTCGATGATCGGGCTGTGCAGCGGGAAGGTGCGCTCGACGCCGGTGCCGAAGCTGACCTTGCGGACGGTGAAGGACTCGGCGATGCCAGAACCGGTGCGGGAGATCACGGCGCCGGCGAAGATCTGGATGCGGGAGCGGTTGCCCTCGATGACCCGCACGTGCACCTTCACCTGGTCGCCGGGACGGAAGTCCGGCACGTCCTCGCGCAGGGCGGCCTTGCCGATCTGCTCAACAAGCTGGTTCATGGTTTCCTCGCCAGTGCCACAGGACACTTCGTCTCGTTCTGAGTGAGGTCCGTCGAGGCCTTCCCCCTGTGGCAGGAGCGCCGACGGCACAACGGTCAACAAGTTTGCCACACCCGCCCCCGGCGACGGTAATCGCCACCGCCCCGCGTCTCCGTCCCCGTCGCCGGCAGGCACACCGTCCCTGCGTTCCTGCCCCCGAGTGCAACGCTCGCCACCGGAATTCCGGCAGCACGAGTGACATTCGGCAGCAAACGCGGACCGGGGAGGGCAGCGGACGGCCTCCGCGTCCGGCAACCCTTTGGTGGGCGGCCGCTGCGTCCGCCAACCCCCGTCTGGCGGTCGCCACCTTGCCCGGAGGTCGCCCTGGAGGTCTGCCGTGCGCGGACGCCGCCAGGCACGCCGTCCCCCGCGTTCGTGCCCCCGAGTGCAACGCCCGCCACCGGAATTCCGGCAGCACGAGTGGCAATCGGCAGCGAACGCGGGCCCGGAAGGGGCGGGGAGGGGCAGCGGGCAGAGGGGCCAGGGCGGAGACCGGAAACGGCGTCGGCCCCCGGAGCGTGCTCCGGGGGCCGACTCAGGCGGATGACCTACTTGCCGTCGCGGGAGAACAGCGAGGCGATCAGGTCGCGGTTGAGCTGGCTGATCGTGTCGAACGGGATCTGCTTGGGGCAGACCTCGGCGCACTCACCGATGTTCGTGCAGCCGCCGAAGCCCTCGGAGTCGTGCTGCGCGATCATGTTCTTGATCCGCAGCTTCCGCTCGGGCTGGCCCTGCGGGAGCATCGCCAGGTGGGTGATCTTCGCCGCAGTGAACAGCATGCCCGAGGAGTTCGGGCAGGCCGCCACACAGGCGCCGCAGCCGATGCAGGTGGCAGCGTCGAAGGCGCGATCGGCCTTCAGCTTGCCCACGGCATTGGCGTGCGCGTCGGGGGCAGCGCCGGTGTTCACCGACACGTACCCACCGGCCTGGATGATCCGGTCGAAGGCGCCCCGGTCGACGACCAGGTCCTTGATCACCGGGAACGGGCCGGCCCGCCAGGGCTCGACGTCGATCACGGCGCCGTCCTCGAAGGACCGCATGTGCAGCTGGCAGGTGGTGGTCGGCACCGGCGAGTTGCCGCGGCCGTGGGCCGTGCCGTTGATCACCACGCCACACATGCCGCAGATGCCCTCGCGACAGTCGTGGTCGAAGGCCACCGGCTCCTCACCCTTGACGGTGAGGTCCTCGTTGAGGAGGTCCAGCATCTCCAGGAAGGACATATCGGGAGAGACGTCCTGCACCTGGTAGGTGACCATGCGCCCCTCCGAGGACGCGTTTGCTTGGCGCCAGACGCGCAGGGTGACGTTCACTTGTAACTCCGTTGCTTCAGCTCGATGAAGTTGTACTCCAGGGGTTCCTTGTGCAGGACCGGCTTCTCGCCGGTACCGGTGAACTCCCAGGCGCCGACGTAGAGGAACTCGTCGTCATGACGCAGCGCCTCGCCGTCCTCGGTCTGGCTCTCCGCGCGGAAGTGGCCGCCACAGGATTCGCGCCGGTGCAGCGCGTCCACGCACATCAGCCGGCCCAGCTCGAAGAAGTCGGCCACCCGGCCGGCCCGCTCCAGGGTCTGGTTGAAGTCCTCGTTCACGCCGGTGACCTTCACGTCACGCCAGAACTCCTCGCGGAGCTCGTCGATCTTGGCGATCGCGGTCTTCAGGCCCTCCTCGGTGCGCTCCATGCCGCAGTACTCCCACATGATGTGGCCGAGCTCCTTGTGGAAGGAGTCCACCGTGCGGGTGCCGTTGACGCTGAGCAGCGCCTCGATCCGGCCCTTCACCGACGCCAGAGCCTCAGCGGCCGCCGGGTGGGTGTCGTCGATCTTCTCGAACGGCGCGCCCGCCAGGTAGTCGTTGATGGTGTTCGGCAGCACGAAGTAGCCGTCGGCCAGGCCCTGCATGAGGGCGGACGCACCGAGCCGGTTCGCACCGTGGTCGGAGAAGTTCGCCTCGCCGGTCACGTACAGGCCGGGGATGTTGCTGGACAGGTCGTAGTCCACCCACAGGCCACCCATGGTGTAGTGCACCGCCGGGTAGATCCGCATCGGGGTCTCGTACGGGTTCTCGCCGGTGATCTGGGCGTACATGTCGAAGAGGTTGCCGTAGCGGGCGGCGACGCCGTCCTTGCCGAGGCGTCCGATCGCGTCGGCGAAGTCGAGGTAGACACCCCGGCGCACCATCCGCTCGTTGCCCTCGTGGTCGAACTCCTTCACGGCAGGGCCGACACCGCGGCCCTCGTCGCACATGTTCTTGGCCTGGCGGGACGCGATGTCACGCGGCACCAGGTTGCCGAACGCCGGGTAGATCCGCTCCAGGTAGTAGTCGCGGTCGGCCTCTGCGATCTGGCGCGGGTCCTTGTCGCAGTCCTCGGCACGCTTCGGCACCCAGATCCGGCCGTCGTTGCGCAGCGACTCCGACATCAGGGTCAGCTTCGACTGCGTCTCGCCGTGCACCGGGATGCAGGTCGGGTGGATCTGCGTGTAGCAGGGGTTGCCGAAGTAGGCGCCCTTGCGGTGGGCCCGCCACGTGGCGGTCACGTTGCAGCCCATGGCGTTGGTGGACAGGAAGAACACGTTGCCGTAGCCGCCGGTGGCGAGCACGACCGCGTCGGCGTAGTGGCTCTCGATGGCGCCGGTCACCATGTCGCGGGTGACGATGCCGCGGGCGCGGCCGTCCACGACGATGAGCTCGAGCATCTCGTGCCGGGCGTACATCTTGACCGTCCCGGCCGCGACCTGCCGCTCCAGCGCCTGGTAGGCGCCGATCAGCAGCTGCTGACCGGTCTGGCCGCGGGCGTAGAAGGTGCGCTGCACCTGGACGCCACCGAAGGAGCGGTTGTCGAGCAGGCCGCCGTACTCACGGGCGAACGGGACGCCCTGCGCGACGCACTGGTCGATGATGTTCGCGCTGACCTCTGCCAGCCGGTACACGTTCGTCTCGCGGGCGCGGTAGTCGCCGCCCTTGACCGTGTCGTAGAACAGCCGGAACGTCGAGTCGTTGTCGTTGCGGTAGTTCTTGGCCGCGTTGATGCCGCCCTGGGCGGCGATCGAGTGCGCCCGGCGGGGGCTGTCCTGGTAGCAGAAGTTGAGGACGTTGTAGCCGGCCTCGCCGAGCGAGGCGGCCGCGGCGCCACCGGCGAGGCCGGTGCCGACGATGATCACGGTCAGCTTCCGGCGGTTGGCCGGGTTGACCAGCTTGGCCTCGAACTTGCGCTTGGCCCACTTCTGCTCGATGGGGCCGGCCGGAGCCTTGGCGTCGGCGATCTCCTCGCCGACCACGAAGTAGTCGGCGCCGGCGTCGGTCTTCTCCGCCTTCTGGCGTGCGGTCTTGGTCGTCGTGGTCATCAGTTGATCCATCCGAAGAAAACGGCCACCGGCATGATCATGAAGCCGATGTAGAGCAGGAGGGCGACCGCCCAGGCGCAGCCGTTCAGCACGGCGCGAGCCTTGGCGCTGGTGTTGGCCCCCAGCGTGGCGAATGCGCTCCAGAACCCGTGCCGCACGTGCATGCAGACGGTCGCGATCCAGATCGCGTACAGCAGGACCATCCACCAGATCCGGAACTCGCCGACCACCATCTCGTACGGGGTGGTGTAGGCGCCGGCCACCAGTGCGGAGTGCACGGTGAACTGGGCGAGGTGGAAGATCAGCAGGCCGGCCAGGATGATGCCGCCCCAGCGCATGGTGCGCGCCGAGTAGGTCTGGGCCAGCTGCTTCTTCACCTGGTACGCGGACGGGTTCGCGTCCATCGCGCGCTTCCAGAGGGTGATCGCCGAGTACATGTGGAGCACCACGGACGCGACCATCACGGCGCGGAAGATCCAGATGAACCAGCCCTTCGGGACCAGCGGGTAGAGGATGTCCCCCTTCAACCACTCTGCATAGTGGTCGAATGCCTCGGCGCCGAGGAACATCTTGAGGTTGCCGTACATGTGCATCAGCAGGAAGCCGATCATGATCAGACCGGTGACAGCCATCAGGGCTTTCAACGCGACCGTGGATCGGACAGCTCTCTGATGAGGGGTAAGAGTCGTTGTCGCCACGTCCACAGACTAGTGAGGATCGGCGACGGTTTCTGACGCCTGCGGCCTTTCCGGCACAGCCGGTCTCAGATAACGGACAAGGACTGGACGAAAGGCCGATTCGGCGCAATTGAGCAAAAGCGGCGTGCCCTAATTGCGGCCATCGAGAAGGTCCGGACGGCGCTCCGCGGTCCGGCGCCGCGACTGTTCCAGGCGCCACTTCGCGACCTCACCGTGGTGGCCGGACAGCAGCACCGGCGGTACCTCCAGACCTCGCCAGAGGGCCGGCTTGGTGTAGACGGGGTACTCCAGCAGCCCGTCCAGGTCGGTGCCGTGGGACTCCTCCACCAGGGACGCCGGGTTGCCCAGGACGCCGGGCAGCAGCCGGACCACCGCCTCGGTCACCGCGAGGGCCGCCACCTCTCCCCCGTTCAGCACGTAGTCGCCGAGACTCACCTCGAGCACCTCCATGCGGGAGGACGCGTACTCGACGACGCGGGCGTCGATGCCCTCGTAGCGTCCGCAGGCGAACAGGAGCCAGTCCCGCGCCGCGAGGTCGTGGGCCAGGGGTTGGCTGAACGGGACGCCGGCCGGCGTCGGCACCACCAGCACCGGCGTCGGCCCGTCCGCGGGGACGAGGGCGTCGAGCGCCTCGCCCCACGGCTCGGGCTTCATCACCATGCCGGCTCCCCCGCCGTACGGGGTGTCGTCGACGGTCCGGTGCCGGTCGTGCGTCCAGTCCCTGAGGTCGTGGACGCCGAGGTCGAGCAGCCCGGCCTCGACGGCCTTGCCGACCAGCGACAGGCGCAGCGGCGCGAAGTAGTCGGGGAAGATCGAGACCAGGTCAATCCGCATCGGGCACCTCTTCCAGCAGCCCAGGGATCGGCGCGATCACCAGGCGGCCGGCTGCGGTGTCGACCTCGGGGACCAGCGCGGTCACGAACGGCACAAGGCGGTCGCCCGCGGGCGTGCGGACGACGAGCAGGTCCTGGGCGGGGTTGTGCTCGGCGGACACCACCGATCCCAGCTCGCGCCCGTCGGGGTCGACCGCGGTGAGCCCGATGAGCTCGAGGTCGTGGTACTCCTCGTCGCCGGTCGCGACGTTCGTCCCCTCGGCCCAGAGGTCGAGCCCGCGCAGCGCCTCGGCTGCCGTGCGGTCGGTGACGCCTTCGAAGGCGACCACCAGGCGTCCCTGCTGCCAGGAGTGGCTCGCGACGGTGAGGGTCCGCTGCCCGGAGGTGACGACCCGCCCGGGGGCGAACCGCTCCTCGACGCTGTCGGTGCGCGGCCGCACGCTCACCTGGCCACGCAGGCCGTGCGCGCGTCCCACGGTGCCGACGATGACCTGCTCGCTCAACTCGCCTCCGATACGAGCATCCGCCCCGCCGCGGGTGCGGACGGGGCGGATGGGTGGGTGGTGCTCAGCGACGGCGCGGCCGGCGGTCGACGTCGACGAAGTCGACCCGCACCTGCTCGCGGCCGGCGAGGGCTGCGATCACCGTCCGCAGGGCACTCGCGGTGCGCCCCTGCCGTCCGATGACCTTGCCGATGTCCTCCGGGTGGACCCGCACCTCGAGGGTGCGGACGCGACCACGGTCGGACTCGCGCACCCGGACGTCGTCCGGGCTGGGCACCAGTCCACGGACCAGGTGTTCCAGCGCGTCGGCCAGCATGCTCATCAGGCCTCTTCTTCGGCCCCGGCCGGAGCCTCGGCCTCCGCCTGGTCGGCCTTCTTCTTGCGCGAGATGGCGGCGGTGGCCGGCTCGCTGTCAGCCTCGGCGAGGGCGGCGTTGAACAGCGCGACCTTGTCCTTCGGCGCGGGCTGGTCCTCCACGCCGGAGGGGCTGGTGTCACCGCTGAACTTCTGCCAGTCACCGGTGCGCTTGAGCAGCGCGACGACGGCCTCGGTCGGCTGGGCGCCGACGCCGAGCCAGTACTGCGCGCGCTCGGAGTCGACCCGGATCACCGACGGCGAGTTCTTCGGGTGGTAGAGGCCGATCTCCTCGATGGCACGGCCGTCCCGCTTGGTGCGGGAGTCCATGACGACGATGCGGTAGTGCGGGGAGCGGATCTTGCCGAGCCGCTTCAGGCGAATCTTGACAGCCACGTGTGTGGTATCTCCTGTGGGAAAGGTCCGGTGACGTCACCGGGCCGGACGGGTGAACGCCGGCGCTCGCTGTGGGGCAACGCGCACCAGGTTCGGGTGGATCCGTTGACCGCCGGCGATGAGAGGGCACCGTCGGGCACAGATGCGTCGTTCATTGTGCCAGAGCAGGGCCGGACGACGCCAATGAGCACCCGGCCCGCATGCGCACCCCCTCCCCGCCGAGCGTCGCCGCGGCCCCTCCACGCCGTCGGCGAACAGCGGAACAGGGCCACCGGGCGCGGGCGTTGGCACGGTATGGCCGATTCCGAGGCGCTGGACGCCTACTCCGCCGCCGTGGTGAGGGTGGCCCGGCAGGTGCTGCCGAGCGTGGCCAGCCTGCGGGTCCGCGGCGCGCGCGGCGAGGGTGCCGGGAGTGCCAGCGTCGTGACCTCCGACGGCTTCCTGCTCACCAGCGCCCACGTCGTCGAAGGGGCGCGGCAGGCCACCGCCGAGTTCGCCGACGGCACCCAGGCCACCGTCGAGGTGACCGGGAGCGACCCGCTCTCCGACCTCGCCGTCCTGCGGGCGACGGGGCCGGTACCCGACCCCGTGGTGCTGGGCGACGCGACGACCCTCCAGGTCGGGCAGCTCGTCGTGGCGCTGGGCAACCCGCTCGGGCTGTCCGGCAGCGTCACCGCCGGCATCGTCTCCGGGCTCGGCCGGTCCCTGCCCACGCGCGGCGGACGGGTGGTGGACGAGGTCATCCAGACCGACGCCGCCCTGAACCCGGGCAACAGCGGCGGCGTCCTGGCCGACAGCGCCGGCCGCATGGTCGGGGTCAACACCGCTGTCGCCGGTGTCGGCCTCGGGCTGGCCGTGCCGATCAACCCCAGCACCCGGCGGATCATCGACGCGCTGATGAGCACCGGACGGGTCCGGCGCGCCTGGTTGGGCGTGGCCGCCGGCCAGGCCCCGCTGCCGCCCCCGCTCGCGTCGCGGCTGGGCCGCGCCACCGGGCTGAGGGTGGCCCAGGTCGTGCCCGGGAGCCCGGCGGCGCTGGCCGACCTGAAGGTGGGCGACGTCGTGGTCGCGGTCGCCGGGGAGCCGATGGGGTCGGCCACGAGCCTGCAGCGGTGGATGGTCGAGGAGGCCATCGGGCGTCCGGTGGAGATCACGGTGTGGCGCAACGGCGCCCTGGTCGACGTGATCGCCGTGCCGCGCGAACTGACCGCGTGAGCCCCCGCCCGGGCCGGACGGGTTCGGCCGGGATCAGGCGGGGCGGGAGGGATGGACCACCCGGCCGCGCAGGATCACCAGCTCGGGGTGCCGGGTGACGGACGGGTCGCGGCGCGGGTCGGCGGCGTACACGACCAGGTCGGCGCCGGCCCCGTCGGCGAGCGGCGGAGCACCCAGCCACTCCCGGGCACGCCAGGACGCCGAGCCCAGCGCGAAGTCGGCACCCCCCAGCGCGGCGAGCATCGTGATCTCGGTGCCGATGAGCCCGTGGCTGATGGTGCCGCCCGCGTCGGTGCCGGCGTACACCGGCACCCCGGCCTCCACGGCGGCCGAGATCGTGGCGAAGCGGCGGGCGTGCAGCGCCCGCATGTGCGCGGCGTAGGCCGGGAACTTCTCCTCGCCCGCGTCGGCGAACGCGGGGAAGTTCTCCAGGTTGACCAGCGTGGGCACCAGCGCCACCTGCCGCTGGGCCATGAGGGCGATGGTGGAGGCGTCCAGCCCGGTGCCGTGCTCGATGCCGTCGATGCCCGCGCGCACCAGCTCGTGCACCGACTCCTCCCCGAAGCAGTGGGCGGTGACGCGGGCTCCCAGCTCGTGGGCCTTCGCGATGGCGGCCGCGGCCACGTCGGACGGCCACAGCGGGGCGAGGTCGCCGGCGTCGCGGTCGATCCAGTCGCCGACGAGCTTCACCCAGCCGTCCCCGCGGCGGGCCTGGCGCGCGACCTCCGCGATCAGCTCCTCGGGCTCGACCTCCTCGGCGTAGTGGCGGATGTAGCGCCGGGGACGGGCGATGTGGCGCCCCGCCCGGATGATCCGGGGCAGGTCCTCCCGCGCGTCGATCCAGTGGGTGTCGACCGGCGAGCCGGCGTCGCGGATGAGCAGCGTGCCCGCGTCCCTGTCGGCGAGCGCCTGCGCCTCGGCGACCTCGTCGGCCACCCGGCCCTGGGAGCCCAGCCCGACGTGGCAGTGCGCGTCGACCAGGCCGGGGAGGATCCAGGCGTCGCGGCACACGGTGACCGCCCCGGGGACCGACTCGGTGTGGACCAGCCCGTCCGCCACCCACAGGTCGGTCTGCTCCCCGCCGGGCAGCAGGACGCCGTGCAGGTGCAGTCGCTGCGCTTCCGGCGCCGTGGGCACGGGGGCTGCGGCGTGGGAGTGCGCGAAGAACTCCGGCTCCCCCAGCCCGGGGGGTGCGTGCCCGCTCATCCCCGGCTCGTCAGCGCGGGCCGGTGTTCTTGGGGTTGAACAGCTGCTGCAGCTCCGGCGGAAGCTGGAACTCCCCGACGGCCTTCGCCAGGTCGGCGTCGCTGGGCACCTGCTGTCCGAAGACCGCCGGCGGCGGCGTCGCCGCGGCCGGGGCGGCCGGGCCGCCGGAGCGCCGGGCCGGGTTGCCGGACACCTTGTGGGTGCCCTTCTTCTTCTTGGCCTGCTGCTTCGGCGCGGGACGCCGCGCCCCCGGCATCCCCGGCATCCCGCCGCCGGCCAGGCTCTGCATCATCTTGCGGGCCTCGAAGAAGCGGTTCACCAGGGAGTTCACGTCGGACACCTTCGTGCCGGAGCCGGACGCGATGCGGGCGCGGCGCGAGCCGTCGAGGATCTTCGGGTTGGCGCGCTCGGCAGGGGTCATCGAGTAGATGATCGCCTCGATCCGGTCGATCTCGCGCTCGTCGATGTTGTTGATCTGGTCCTTCATCTGGCCCATCCCGGGCATCATGCCCAGGATCTTGGACAGCGGGCCCATCCGACGAACGGCCTGCATCTGCTGGAGGAAGTCGTCGAGGCCGAACTCGCCCTTGCCCGCGATCAGCTTCTGGGCCGCCTTGGCCGACTGCTCGGCGTCGAAGGTCTTCTCCGCCTGCTCGATCAGCGTCAGCAGGTCGCCCATGCCGAGGATCCGGCTGGCCATCCGGTCGGGGTGGAACGCGTCGAAGTCGCCCAGGCCCTCGCCGTTGGAGGCGAACATGATCGGCCTGCCGGTCACCCGGGCGATCGACAGCGCAGCGCCACCGCGGGCGTCGCCGTCGAGCTTGGAGAGCACGACGCCGTCGAAGCCCACACCCTCGGCGAACGCCTGGGCGGTGTTCACCGCGTCCTGGCCGATCATGGCGTCGACGACGAACAGGATCTCGGTCGGGTTCACCGCGTCGCGGATGTCCACGGCCTGCTGCATCATCTCCGCGTCCACGCCGAGGCGGCCGGCGGTGTCGACGATGACGACGTCGTAGAGCTTGCTCATCGCCTGGAGGATCGAGTTGCGCGCGACCAGCACGGGGTCGCCGACGCCGTTGCCGGGTTCGGGGGCGAACACGTGGACGCCGGCCCGCTCGCCGACGACCTGGAGCTGGGTGACGGCGTTGGGACGCTGCAGGTCTGCGGCAACGAGCAGCGGCGAGTGGCCCTGGTCCTTGAGCCACTTGCCGAGCTTGCCGGCCAGCGTCGTCTTGCCGGAACCCTGGAGGCCGGCGAGCATGATCACGGTCGGCGGGCGCTTGGCGTAGCGCAGCGGCCGCGCCTGGCCGCCGAGGATGCCGATGAGCTCCTCGTTGACGATCTTGACGATCTGCTGCGCGGGGTTCAGTGCCGCGTGGATCTCGGCGCCGTGGGCGCGCTCGCGCACGGCGGCGATGAACTCCTTGACCACGGTGAGGTTGACGTCGGCCTCGAGCAGGGCCAGGCGGATCTCGCGGGCGGTGGCGTCGATGTCGGCGTCGCTCAGCCGGGTCTTGCCGCGCAGCCCGCGGAACGCGGCGGACAGGCGGTCGGAGAGGGTGTCGAACAAGGCTCTACCTCACGGTCGGTGACTCGGGACATCCTACCGGGAGCTCCGGCGCTCCCCCGGCGCGCGCGGCGCCGCTCAGTCGAGGATCAGCTGGACGAGCACGAGGTCGAGCCAGCGGTCGAACTTGCGTCCCACCTGCGGCAGCCGTCCCACCTCGACGAAGCCGAGCGAGCGGTGCAGGCCCACAGAGGCCTCGTTGTCGGCGCTCAGGCCGCCGATCAGGGCGTGGACGCCGTTCGCCCGCGCCGCCGCGACGACGGCCTCGAGCAGCGCCCGCCCGATCCCCCGCCCCTGGTCGGCGGGACGCACGTACACGCTGTGCTCCATCGTGGCGGCGTAGCCCGCCTTCGGACGGAACGGCCCGTACGCCGCGTAGCCCACAACCTCGCCGCCCTCGTCCGCGACCAGCACGGGGTGGCCGTGCCCGGCCTTGGTGGCGTACCACTCGGCGTGCTCGACCGGCGTCCAGGGCAGGAGGTCCCAGGACGCGGTGGTGTGCACCACGGCGTCGTTGTAGATCTCCAGAAGGGCCGGCAGGTCCGCCGGGCGCGCCGGGCGGATCCGCATCAGGACTCCGCGAGCAGCGCGTCGACGAAGCCCTCTGCGTCGAACGGCGCCAGGTCGTCGGGGCCCTCGCCCAGGCCGATCAGCTTCACCGGAACGCCCAGCTCGCGCTGCACCGGCACGACGATGCCGCCCTTGGCCGAGCCGTCGAGCTTGGACAACACGATGCCGGTGACGTCCACGACCTCGGCGAAGACGCGGGCCTGGGCCAGCCCGTTCTGCCCGGTGGTGGCGTCGATCACCAGCAGCACCTCGGTGACCGGCGCCTTGCGCTCGATCACCCGCTTGATCTTGCCCAGCTCGTCCATCAGGCCGGTCTTGGTGTGCAGGCGGCCGGCGGTGTCGACCACCACGACGTCCGCGCCCCCGCTGATGCCGGCCTCGACGGCGTCGAACGCCACGGAGGCGGGGTCGCCGCCCTCCGGCCCGCGCACGACGGGGACGCCGACCCGCGAGCCCCACGTCTGGAGCTGGTCGGCGGCCGCGGCCCGGAACGTGTCGGCAGCGGCGAGCACCACCGAGTGGCCCTCGGCGACGAGCACCCGGGCCAGCTTGCCGATGGTGGTGGTCTTGCCGGTGCCGTTGACGCCGACGACGAGGACCACGCCCGGCAGACCGTCCGCGCCGGTGACCCGCAGCGAGCGGTCGGCATCGGTCCCGACGAGCCGCACGAGCTCGCTCCGCAGCACCGCCCGGGCGCGGGCCGGGTCGGAGACCGCGTCGATCGACAGCTCGCGGCGCAGGGCCGTGATCAGTTCGTCGGTGGGGCCCACGCCGAGGTCGGCCGTGATCAGGGTCGCCTCGAGGTCCTCCCACGCCTCCGCGTCCAGCCGGTCGGCGGCCAGCAGGCCGAGCAGGCCGCGGGCGAACGGGTTGTTGCTCGCGCTCAGCCGGCGGCGCAGCCGGGTGAGCCGGGACGCCGGGGGCTCGGGGGCCTCCAGCCCGGGCTCCTCGGGGGCCGGCGCGGGAGCGGGCGCCGCGGGCGCGGGTGCTACCGGCTCGGGCGCTGCGGGGAGCTCCGCCCCGGGAGGAGCGGGCGGCAACGCCCTGCGGCGTCCGACGACGATGGTGACCGCGGCGACGAGCAGGACGAGGCCGACCGCGGCCATGAGGTACCAGAAGATCTCCACCGGGTCATGGTAGGCAACCCGGGGCGGGCCGCGCCGACGGCGTCAGCGGGTGGGCGGCTCCGAGGCCGAGGGCGCGCTGCGCGCCGACATGGCGCTCCGGGCGGACGCGGCGCTGCGCGGGATCTCACCGAAGAAGTCGACCAGCGCCTGCGGCGGCTCTGCGTCGCCGTTGAGGTGGCGCGCCGTGTTGGCCAGGACGTTCGCGACGTCGGGCGCACGATCGGCGAGGCTGCCCCGCATCCCCACGGCCACGACCGCGATGACGCACAGCGCTATCGCGACGATCGCCACGGTGATGATCCAGTAGGTCACAGCTCGCCTTCCGACACGGGACTTCCTTTGTCAGTATGCCTGAGGAAATCCGGCTCTCAGCCTTTGCTGCGGGCCCTCTCAGTCTTCCTTCAGTCGCTGGCTGATGACCGCGGAGACGCCGTCCGCCCGCATCGTCACGCCGTACAGGGCGTCCGCGATCTCCATCGTCCGCTTCTGGTGGGTGATCACCAGCAGCTGGCTGTCGGCGCGCAGCTCCTCGTAGATCTCCAGCAGCCGGCCGAGGTTGGTGTCGTCCAGGGCGGCCTCGACCTCGTCGAGGATGTAGAACGGGCTGGGCCGGGCCTTGAACAGCGCGACGAGGAACGCCACGGCCACCAGCGAGCGTTCGCCGCCGGACAGCAGCGAGAGCCGCTTCACCTTCTTGCCGGGCGGGCGCGCCTCCACCTCCACGCCGGTGGTCAGCCACTGGCCGGGCTCGGTGAGCACGAGGCGTCCCTCGCCGCCGGGGAACAGGCGCGCGAACGCGTCCTCGAAGGCCTTCTCGACGTCGGCGTAGGCGGCCGCGAACACCTCCTGCACCCGGGCGTCGACGTCGGCGATGATGTCGGTGAGGTCGTCGCGGGTCTTGCGCAGGTCGGCCAGCTGCTCGGCGAGGAAGGTGTGCCGCTCGCTCAGCGCGTCGAACTCCTCCAGCGCCAGCGGGTTGACCTTGCCCAGCACGGCGAGGTCGCGCTCCGCTGCGCGCAGCCGCTTCTCCTGCTCGGCGCGCACGTAGGGCACCGGTTCCGGCCGCGGGTCGTCGGGGCCGAGCGGCGCGCCGTCCGGGCCGACGAGCACCGGCACCGGCTGGTCGGGGCCGTACTCGGCCACCAGCGACTCCGGCTCCAGCCCGAGTTCCGCGAGGGCCCGCTCCGCCAGCGCCTCGATCTTCATCTGCTGCTGGGCGCGCGCCAGTTCGTCGGCGTGGACGCTGTCGACCAAGCCCTCGAACGAGCGGGCGAGCTCGCGCCCCCGCTGCCGGGCCGCGGACAGGTCCGCCTCGGCCTCGTTGCGGCGTTGCTGGGCGAGCGTCCGTTCGGCTTCCGCCAGGGCGCGGGACGCCGCCACCTGCCCGGCGAGCCACTCCGCGGCGGCCTGGACGGCTGCTGCCACCTCCGCCTCCCTGCGCAGCTGTTCGCGCCGGGCCGCGGCCTTGGCCCTGGCCGCACGCTCGGCCTCCGCTGCCCGCAGCAGGCTCTCCGCCCTCCCGGCGAGGGCCCGGGCACGCTCCTCCACGGTGCGCAGCGCCAGGCGTGCGTCCATCTCTGCGGAGCGGGCGCCGCGCGCGGCCTCCGCGAGCCGGTCGCGCTCGGTCGGGTCGGCCTCGCTGACCTCGGTCTGCGCGGACGCCAGCTCCAGCCGGGCCTCCAGCTCGCCGAGGTTCGCCAGTGCCTGCTCGCGC
Source organism: Actinomycetota bacterium (assembly GCA_020161015.1). Lineage (GTDB taxonomy): Bacteria > Actinomycetota > Actinomycetes > Propionibacteriales > Propionibacteriaceae > Propionicimonas. The sequence continues at coordinate 35,015 of JAIUOT010000039.1, forward strand.
GCGGTGGCGGCGTTCTCGGCCGCTGCGGCCAGCCGGCCGGCCTCCGCCTGCGCCGCACGGACGGTCTGGTTGAGCTCCCCGGCCTCCTCCGCCAGCGCGGCGTGCTCGGCGTCCGACTCGTGCAGTCGCGCCAGCGCGGCGTCCGAGCGCTCGCGGGCCGCGGCGAGCACCGCCTGTGCCTCGGCGATCGCGAACCGCAGCCGCTCGGTCTCGGCCTGGGCGGCCCCCAGCCGCTGGTTCGCTTCGTCGAGGGCGGCCTGCACCTCCAGCAGCGACGGGGCGGACGACGAGCCGCCGGCGGCGAACCACGCGCTGAGCACGTCGCCGTCGAGGGTGACCGCGGTCACCTCTGGCAGGTCGGCGACCAGGCGCCGTCCCTCGGCGAGATCGTCGACGACCGCCACCTTGAACAGCAGCCGCTCGATCGCCGGACGCAGGGTGGGCGCGCACTCGATCATGCGGGACGCGTAGCGCGCGGCGCCCGGCAGTTCTGGCCAGGCGGTGGTGTCGGGACCGGCGTCCCCGCCCAGCAGCAGCCCCGCCCGGCCGAGGTCCTCCGCCTTCAGGTGGTCGAAGGCCGCGACGGCCGCGTCCAGCCCGGTCACCGCGACGGCGTCGGCCGCAGAACCCAGTGCCGCGGCGATGGCCACCTCCGCGCCGGAGGGGACGCTGATCAGCGCCGCAACCGAGCCGAGCAGGCCGTCCAGCCGGTCGCCGGCGGCGAGCAGCGCGGCCGAGCCGTCCCTGCGTTCCAGCCCGAGCGCCAGCGCCTCCGCGCGGGCGGCCGCGGCGCCACGCTCCGCCGCGGCGGCGCGTTCGGCGTCCTGGAGGCGCTCCAGGGACGCGGCCGCCTCCTCGGCGTCCGCCTCCGCCGCCTCGTACGCAGCGTCCAGCCCGCTCTCCCCCGCGCTCAGGCCGGCGAGGGTCGTCTCCAGGGACGCGAACCGGTGGCGGGCGTCCTCCGCGCGCTCCTCGGCCTCCGCACGGGCCGCGGCCAGCCGGCCGATCTCCGCGGTCGCGGCCTCGGCCCTGCTGCGCAGGGTGTTGACCTCGCCCGACAGCCGGGCGAGACCCTCCCTCCGGTCGGCGATCGCCCGCTGCTGCGCCGCGTACTGCTTCTCCGCCTCGGCGTGCAGTGCCTCTGCGGCGTTGCGCGCCTGCGTGGCCGCGGCCAGCGCGTCGGCCTTCGCCGCCACCTCCGCCTGGAGGGCCTCTTCCGCACGCCGGACCTCGGCCGCCTCGCGCTCGATGGCCTCCGGGTCACGGCCGGGGCGGTCCTCCGTGCCGACGTTCTGCGCGTTGCGCAGCCGTTCCGCGGCGATCGAGGACGTGCTGGCGACCCGTTCGGCCAGCCCGGCGAGGGCGTACCACGTCTCCTGCGCTGTGGTCAGCCGGGGCAGCGCGTCGCGCGCGGCGGCCTCGGCCTCCTGCTCCTGCGCGCGCGCCCTGGTGAGATCCTCCTCCAGGCGCAGGCGCCGCTGCTTGAGCTCCGCCTCGGCCGCGAGCTCCACCTCCAGCTGGCCGGTGAGGCCCACCAGTTCGTCGGCGAGCAGCCGTGCCCGCGCGTCCCGCAGGTCGGCCTGGATGATCGCGGCCTTGCGGGCCACCTCGGCCTGGCGTCCCAGCGGCTTGAGCTGCCGGCGGATCTCGCCCAGGAGGTCGCTGAGCCGGTTGAGGTTGACCGCGGTCGCCTCGAGCTTCCGCTCGGCCTTCTCCTTGCGCTTGCGGTGCTTCAGGACGCCCGCGGCCTCCTCGATGAAGCCGCGCCGCACCTCGGGCGTGGCCTGGAGGATCGAGTCGAGCTGGCCCTGGCCGACGATCACGTGCATCTCGCGGCCGATGCCGGAGTCGCTGAGCAGGTCCTGCACGTCGAGCAGGCGGGCCGGGGAACCGTTGATCGCGTACTCCGAGCCCCCGGCGCGGAACATCGTCCGGCTGATCGTCACCTCTGTGTAGTCGATCGGCAGGGCGCCGTCGGAGTTGTCGATGGTGAGCACGACCTCCGCGCGTCCCAGCGGGGCGCGGCCGGACGTGCCGGCGAAGATGACGTCCTCCATCTTGCCGCCGCGCAGGGTCTTGGCGCCCTGCTCGCCCATCACCCAGGCGAGGGCGTCCACCACGTTGGACTTGCCCGAGCCGTTCGGGCCGACGACACACGTGATGCCCGGCTCGAAGACCATCGTCGTGGTCGAGGCGAACGACTTGAAGCCGCGCAGCGTCAGGCTCTTCAGGTACATGGGCGGCTCAGGCGTCGATGGTGGTGGCGTGCTTGTTGCGGACGTGGCGGAACGTCCACAGCTTGTTCACCACGAAGTTCAGCGGCATCGTGATCAGGATCGTGAGCAGCTGCGCCCAGTACTCCCGCGACTGGAGGCCGGCGTTCTCGTGGAACCAGGGCTCGGGGAGGTAGAACGGCGAGGTCGGGTTCGTGAAGCCGATCTTGATGAATATGCCCGCCAGGGCCGCGGCGCTGCCGACGGCGAGGAACGGCCAGAACTCCCGCAGCCACGGCGCCTTCTGGGTGTGCCGGAAGGTCCACGAGCGGTTCAGCTGGAAGTTGAACACGTTCGCGACGAGGAAGGCCACGATCCACACCAGCGTGGTGTAGCGGAGGTTGTACGGGGTGCCCGGGAACGACAGGATCACCCGCTGCGCGTTCACGGTGCCGCCGTTGGCCTTGTTCATCGCGATGGCCACCAGCATGTTCACCACGACGCCCGCGCCGCCGACCAGCCCGAACTTCACGAACTGGCGCAGCACGTGCCCGTAGCGGCTGTACATGTCGGCGGGGGTCACGAGTGCGAACATTACCGTCCGGCGGCCCCGGCCGGGGGACGCGGACGCCGCTGGCAGGCGGGGCAGCGGTAGCTGGAGCGGTTCATGAACGGCTCACGGACGATGGCGCGCCCGCAGCGCGGGCACGGCAGCCCCTCGCGCCCGTAGGCGGACAGTGACCGCTCGAAGTAGCCCGAACTGCCGTTCACGTTCACGTAGAGCGCGTCGAAGGATGTCCCGCCCACGGCGAGCGCGTCGGCCATCACGTCCCTGGCCGCGGTGAGCAGCTCACGCACCCGGGCCGGCGACAGCCGGTCGGCAGGGGTGTCGTAGTGCACGCGGGTCCGCCACAGCGACTCGTCGGCGTAGATGTTGCCGATTCCCGACACCACGGTCTGGTTCAGCAGCACCCGCTTGATGCCCGAGCGCCGCCGGCGCACGGCGGCCACCACGGCGGCGAGGTCGAGCTCGGGATCGAAGAGGTCGCGCGCGATGTGGGCCACCTCCGCGGGCAGCTCTGCTCCCCCGCGGCTGATCCACAGGCCGCCGAACATCCGCTGGTCGGCGAAACGCAGTTCGCGTCCGCCGTCGGTGAAGCGGAACTCCAGCCGGCACTGCGGCGGGTGGGGGGCGCCCGGGTCGTCCAGGCGGAACTGGCCGCTCATGCCCAGGTGGGCCATCAGGGCGTCCCCGTCGGTGAACGGCAGCCACAGGTACTTGCCGCGACGGCGCGGCTCGGCGAACGTCCGGCCGACGAGGGAGGCGGCGAAGTCGTCCGGTCCGCCCGGGTGGCGACGCACCGGGCGTGGATGGAGGACGGTGACTCCGGCGACGGTGCGCCCGGTCACGGCCGCGTCCAGCCCGGAGCGGACCACCTCCACCTCGGGAAGCTCAGGCATCACCCTGTCCGGCGCGCGCCGTGCCGGCGGGCTCGGCGGCCGTGGAGTCCTGGCCGGTGAGGCCCTCGAAGGCGTTGCGGGCCGCGCCCTGCTCCGCCTGCTTCTTCGAGGTCCCCGTGCCGGCCGGGTAGGCCTGGTTGCCGACGATGGCGACCGCCTCGAAGCGCTTGTCGTGGTCGGGGCCGGACTCGGTCACCCGGTAGCTCGGCGAGCCGAGGTCGCTCTCCGCGGCCAGCTCCTGGAGGCTGGTCTTCCAGTCCAGGCCGGCGCCGAGGGCGGCTGCCTCGAGCACGAGCGGGTCGAACAGGTGGTGCACCAGCCGGTCGGCGGCGTCGCGGCCGGCGGAGATCAGGACCGCGCCGAGGAACGCCTCGAACGCGTCGGCGAGGATCGAGGACTTGTCGCTGCCGCCGGTGGCGATCTCGCCCTTGCCCAGCAGGATCTGGCTGCCGAGGTCGAGCGAACGGGCCACGTCGGCGAGGCTCTGGGCGTTCACGACGGCCGCGCGCAGCTTGGCCAGGCGGCCCTCGGGGAGGTCGGGGAACCGCCGGTAGAGGAACTCGGTGACGACCACGCCGAGGACGGCGTCACCGAGGAACTCGAGCCGCTCGTTGTGCGGCAGCCCGCCGTTCTCGTACGCGTACGAGCGGTGGGTGACGGCAAGCCGAAAGAGCTGGGGATCGAGGTCGATCCCCAGCTGCTCGATCAGCTCGAGGGTGCGGCCAGGGGCCGCGTCGGTGCCGGTCGTGGCCGGACCCGGCGTCAGGGCTCGAGGATCTGCCGGCGAGCGGCGCGCGGGCCGTACTGGCCGCACTCGGGGCAGGCGGTGTGCGGCAGGTGCTTCGCACCGCACGCCGCGTTGGCGCAGGTCACCAGGGTCGGCGCGGAGGTCTTCCACTGGGAACGGCGGGCCCGCGTGTTGGCGCGGGACATTCTCCGCTTGGGAACGGCCACGGCGTTACTCCTTGTTGTTCGGTTCGTTCGTCGGTTCCGTCCACCCCTCGAGCCCGGCCCACCGGGGATCGGTGGGTTCGGCGTGGCCGTGGTCCGGGTCGCGGTTCAGGTTGGCCCCGCAGTCGGGGCACAACCCGGCACAGTCCGGGCGGCACAGAGGCGTGAACGGCAGGTCGAGCACCACCGCGTCCCGCAGGACGGGTTCGAGGTCGATCAGCTCGCCCTCGATGCGCAAGGCCTCGGCATCGTCGAGCTCCTTGCCCGGGTAACAGAACAGCTCCTGGAGGTCGACCTCCTCGGTACGGGAGATCTCGTCCAGGCAGCGTGCGCAGTTCCCCGACAGCCGGACCTTGGCGGTACCGGTGACCAGGACCCCCTCCACCACCGACTCCAGCCGGAGGCTGAGGTCGACGGGTGAGCCGGGTGGCACCCCGATTACTTCGATGCCGAGATCCGCCGGAGCCTCCGCGACCCGCGTGACCTCCTTCAGCGTCCCTGCCCTCCGACTCAGTTCGTGAGTATCCAGGACGAGCCCGGATCGGGGGTCAGGCAGACGGGGAGGCACGATGGATCCCTTCAGCAGCGGCACGACAGCGTCATAACCAACGCAGAACTCTACCGTGCGGCCGGACCGGGCACCAAAACGCCGGTCGCGGCCCCCGGCGGAGTCACAGCTGGAGGCGCGGCAGGGCCTGGGTGGAGGTGTCGTCGAGGGAGGACCTGCTCGCCAGGCGGTCGCGCATCGTGCGCACCTGGGACATCGTCTTGTGCAGCCCGGCCTCGAAGGAGGCGATCCGGGCGTCCACGTAGGCGTCGGCCTCGCGGCGCAGTGCCTCGGCGTCGGCCAAGGCCCTCGCCTCCAGCTGGGCGGCCTTCTTGCGGGCGATCTCCATCACCGGGGTCTGGCCGGCCAGGAACTGTGCACGCTCCTCCGCGGACGCGATGATCTGCGCGGCCTCCGCCTGCGCCCGCTCCAGCGTCTCCAGGGAGGTCGCGGTGACCCGCTGCGCCTCGCCGACGTCGCTGTCGAGGGCCTGGGTGGCCTGGTCGATCAGGCTCAGCGCCTCGGTGCGGTTCACCATGCACGACGCCGACATGGGCACGGACTTGGCGCCCTCGACGAGCTGGCGGAGTTGCTGGAGCACTTCCCTCGTGCGCTCAACCATTGGCCTGCTCCATTCCCTGGGTCTTCTGGCGGATGCGCCGGGCGACCACGTCCGGCACGAAGGCGGAGACGTCCCCACCGTAGGAGGCGACCTCGCGCACCATCGTGGAGGACAGCGTGGACCAGACCGGCGACGCGGGCAACATCACGGTCTCGACCGGACCGACGACGGCGTTGATGTGGGCCATCTGCAGCTCGAAGTCGACGTCGGAGGCGAACCGGATGCCCTTCACCAGTACCCCGGCACCGTGCCGTCGCGCGAACTCGACCAGGAGCCCGTCCAGCGCCTCCACGGTCACGGTGGGCAGGTGGGCCGTCGTGTCCCGCACCAACTCGAGGCGCTCCTCGGTGCTGAACAGGTAGTTCTTGGCCGAGTTGCGGCCCACGGCGACCACGACCGACTCGAACAGCGCGGCGGCGCGCGTGATGATGTCGAGGTGCCCGTGGGTGACCGGGTCGAACGACCCTGGGCAGATCGCGATCATGCGGGGGACCTTCCGGCGAAGTACAACGTCGTCTCACCGTAACGCCGATCCCAGCGCTCGGACAGTTCCGGCGGCCAGACGGGCGCGAGGTCTCGAGTGGCCCGTTCGACTACCAGCAGCCCGTCGGTGGCGAGCCATCGCTCCTGGACGGCTGCGAGCACGGGAGCCAGGCGCTCCCCGGGAAGGTCATAGGGCGGGTCGGCCCACACCACGTCGAAGCGGGCCGGGGGCGGCGCGCCGAGGGCCTTCTCCACCGTGGTGGCCACGACGGTCACGGGCAGCCCGGTGGCGGTGGCGTTGCCGCGGGCGATCCGGGCGGTGCCGGCGTCGCTCTCCACCGCCCACACCGGACGGGCGCCGCGGCTGGCCGCCTCCAGGGCCACGGCCCCGGAGCCGGCGTACAGATCGAGGAACGACAACCCTTCCAGCATGCGTTCGGCAGGCTCGCCCAGCGTGCCCGCCCAGTCGCCGACCAGCGAGAAGGCCGCCTCGCGCACCCGGTCGGTCGTCGGACGCGTCGCCGCGTGCGCGGGCGTGCGCAGGCGGCGTCCCCCCGCGGAACCGGCGATGATCCTCGTCACCGGTTCAGGGTATGCGAGACGCGGCGGTCAGTTGCGCTCGAGCCAGTCCGGCGAGGCGAGCAGCTCCGTGGCCCGGATCGCGTCAGCGAACCCGGGGGTGGCCGCCCCCGGGTCGCGGGCCACGCACTCCGCGGCCAGGTCGCGCGCCTGGGCGATGAGGTCGGCATGCTCGAGCACCCGCAGCAGTCGCAGGCTGGACCTGCTACCCGCCTGGCTCGCGCCGAGGACGTCGCCCTCGCGCCGCTGCTCGAGGTCGAGCTCTGCCAGCTCGAAGCCGTCGCGCGTGCCGGCCACGGCGTCCAGCCGGTCGCGGGCCGGCTCGCCGGCCGGCACGCGCGTGACCAGCAGGCACACGCCGGGGTGGGCGCCGCGGCCGATGCGCCCGCGCAGCTGGTGGAGCTGGGAGATGCCGAACTTGTCCGCGTCCCAGATGACCATCATCGAGGCGTTCGGCACGTCGACGCCCACCTCGATGACCGTGGTCGCGACGAGCACGTCGAGCGCCCCGGCGACGAAGGCCCCCATGGCCTCGTCCTTGGCCTCTGTGGGCAGCTGCCCGTGCAGGACGCCGACCCGCAGGCCGGCCAGCGGTCCGGAGCGCAACTCGTCGGCGAGCTCGACCACGCCGGCACCGTCGGCGGACGACCCGCCACGGCCACCGATCCGCGGCACGACGACGAACACCTGGCGCCCGGTGGACACCTCCTCGCGCACGCGCTCCCACGCCCGGTCCACCCACTGGGGGCGGCTGGCCGCGTCCACGACCACCGTGCTCACCTCTGCCCTGCCAGAGGGCAGTTCGGCGAGGGTGGAGACGTCGAGGTCGCCGAAGATCGTCATCGCCACCGAGCGCGGGATCGGCGTCGCCGTGAGCACGAGGACGTGCGGGCGCCCGGCGGCCTTGTCGGCCAGGACGGCGCGCTGCTCGACGCCGAACCGGTGCTGCTCGTCGACGACGATCAGGCCCAGGTCGGCGAACTGCACGCGGTCGGACAGCAGCGCGTGGGTGCCGATCACGATCCCCGCCTCGCCGCTGGCTGCACGCAGCAGCGCCGTCCGCTTGGCTGCGGCCGACAGCGAGCCGGTGAGCAGGACCACGTCGGTGGCCACGTCGGGTGCGCCGAGCATGCGCCCCTGGCCGAGGTCGCCCAGCAGCGCGCGGATCGTCTGGTAGTGCTGGGACGCGAGCACCTCCGTCGGCGCGAGCAGCGCCGCCTGGCCGCCGGCGTCGACCACCGTGAGCATGGCGCGGAGCGCCACGACCGTCTTGCCGGAGCCGACCTCGCCCTGGAGCAGCCGCTGCATGGGCCGCGAGCGCGCCAGGTCGGACTGGATCGCTGCGCTCACCGAGGACTGGCCGTCGGTGAGCCGGAAGGGCAGCCGCTCGTCGAAGGCGTCGAGCAGGCCCCCCGGCACCGCGACGCGGGGTACGGCGGGCCGGTTGGCGGCGTCCGCGCGGCGGTAGGCCATCGTCAGCTGGGTGGCCAGCGCCTCGTCGAACCGGAGGCGCTCGGCGCCGCGCGCGGCCTCGGCCAGGCTCGCGGGCTCGTGGACGGCGGCGAGGGCCGTCGGCAGGTCGAGGACGCCCGCCCTTTCGCGCAGCCAGGCCGGCCACGGGTCGTCCACCCCGGCCAGCGCCGCCAGTGCCAGCCGGGCGCACTCGGCGACCTTCCAGGTCGGCAGCCTGGCCGTGGCCGGGTACAGGCCCACCAGGCCGCCCGTGGCCAGGGTGGCGATCCGCTCCTTCTCCTCGGAGGTGGCGACGATCCGGCCTGATCCGTCCATCATCGCGAAGACCGGGTGGCTCATCTGGAGGTTGCCGCGGAAGCTGCCCACCTTGCCGACGAACACGCCGGCGACGCCCTCGCGGAGCTGGCGTTCCCACCACGTGAGCAGGTGGGTCTTGCCGAAGAAGGTGGCCGTGAGCCGCCCGTGCCCGTCGCTGAGCAGCACCTCGAGCCGTCCCGGGCGTGCGGACCGTCCGGGCTGGCCGTGGCCCTCGTGCCGGCGGATGTCGGCCACCCGCGCGATCACGGCGACGTGCTCGCCCTCGCTGAGGGTGGCCAGGTCGGTGAGGTCGGTCCCGGACAGGTAGCGCCGCGGGATGAACCTCAGCAGGTCGCCGACGGTGTGGATGCGCAGGGACGCGAACTCCTTCGCCGTCCGTTCTCCCACGACCGGGCCCAGCGGGGCGTGCAGCTGCGCGTACATCGCCGTCCGCCAGCCGCCCAGTCCCGCCTCCACGGTGCCACAGCCTAGGCGCTGGCCCCGACACCGCGGACGCCGACACGTCCGCCCCCGCCGGCTACCGCGGGAGCATGCTCCAGGCCAGGCGGGCGAGGAACACCGTGACCGCGGCGCCGACGAAGAACTGCGCCGTCGACCCGCCCGCAGCCTCGGACGCGAACAGGGTCGTCAGGGTGAACCCGAGAGCCAGCACGAAGGCCAGCAGGGTGGGCCCGAGGAGGCGGGAGGCCGCCCGGGTGCGCGGGGGCCGCAGCGCAGGGACGGCCACCGCCGGAGGGGGTGCCGCCGGGCGCGAGGTCGCCGGACGAGGTGCCGCCGGTCGGGGCACCGCTGGGGAGTGGGCTGCGTGGGGGGCGGGTGCGTGGCCGGCCACGACGGGCACGCGGGCGGGTTCGTTGAGGCGTACCTGCTCCGGCACTGGTGGCTCGACGCCGGCGCCCTCCGCAGGCGCCCAGGACAGCGGGAGGTCGGGCGCCCAGCCGAGGAAGTCGGGGTCGGGGGTCCTGGTCACGCCGTCATGCTGGCACACCGGCACCCACCCGCGGGGGGCGAGGCGACGATCAGCAGCGTTCTCCGGCCCCGGACATGCGAAGAGACCCGCCGCAGCGGGTCTCTCCTTCGGGTGCGGTCAGCGGGTGACCCGGCCGGCCTTCAGGCAGGAGGTGCACACGTTGAGGCGCTTGGGGGTGCCGTTGACGACCGCGCGGACCCGCTGGATGTTCGGGTTCCAGCGCCGGTTGGTCTTCTTCTTCGACCACGGCACGTTGTGCCCGAAGCCGGGCCCCTTGGCGCAGATGTCACAGACGGCAGCCACCGGAGTACTCCTCGTTGTCTAGCGAAATGGCGCGTCCAGCACGCGCAGGCACAGGGCCCCCGAAGCGGGGACCTGCCTACGATACCCGACGCGCGGGCGTGGGCGCGAATCGGCTCCTCGTCAGCTGGCCACCACGATCGGCAGGATCATCGGCCGGCGACGGAAGTTGTTGTTCACCCAGCGCCCGATCGTCCGCCGGACGAGCTGCTGCAGCTGGAAGGTGTCCTCCACCCCGTCGGCGAGCGCCTTCTCGATCACCTGCACCAGCTCGGGACGGATGTCGTCGAACACCTGGTCGTCGTCGGCGAAGCCGCGCGCGTGGATGTCGGGGCCGCTGACGAGGGTGTTGGCGTGGAAGTTCACCACGGCCACGACGGAGATGAATCCCTCCTCGCCGAGGATCTTCCGGTCGGTCAGCTCCGTGTCGCCGATCTCGCCCTCGGTGAGCCCGTCGACGAAGATGTAGCCGCAGTCGAGCTGTCCCACCAACCGGGCACGACCGTTGGCCAGGTCGATGACGGCGCCGTCCTCCACCGCGAGCGCGCGGTCGGCCGGGACCCCGGTGGCCACAGCGAGCTGGGCGTTCGCGATCAGGTGGCGCACCTCGCCGTGGACCGGCAGCACGTTGCGCGGCTTGAGCAGGTTGTAGCAGTAGAGCAGCTCCCCCGCGCTGGCGTGACCGGACACGTGCACCATGGCGTTGCCCTTGTGCACCACCGTGACCCCGTTGCGGGACAGCCCGTTGATCACCCGGTACACCGAGTTCTCGTTGCCAGGGATCAGCGAGGACGCGAGCAGCACGACGTCGCCGGGCCCCGCCGTGATCACCGGGTGCTCGTGGTTGGAGATGCGCGACAGCGCGCTCAGCGGCTCCCCCTGGGAGCCGGTGGAGATGATCACCACCTCGTCGTCGCGGTAGTTCTCGATCTGCTTGAGGTCGATCAGCGTGTTCTCCGGGACGTGGAGGTAACCCAGCTCCCTGGCCACGCTCATGTTCCGCTGCATGGAGCGGCCGACGTAGACCACCTTGCGGCCGTGGCGGACGGCGGCGTCCATCACCTGCTGCACGCGGTGCACGTGGGACGCGAAGCACGTGACGATCAGCTTCTGCTTCGCCTCCGCGAACACGCGCTCCATGGCCGGCTGGATGTCACGCTCGTGGGTGGTGAAGCCCGGGGTCTCGGCATTGGTGGAGTCGGGCATGAACAGGTCGAGGCCCTCTTCGCCGAGGCGGGCGAACCCGCGCAGGTCGGTGAGCCGGCCGTCGAGCGGCAGCTGGTCCATCTTGAAGTCGCCGGTGTGCAGCACAGAGCCGCCACGGGTGCGCATCACCACGGCCAGCCCGTCGGGGATGGAGTGGTTGACCGAGAGGAACTCCAGGTCGAACTCGCCGATGGTCAGCCGGTCGCCCTCGGCCACGACGCGCAGGTCGACGTCGCGGATCCGGTGCTCGCGCAGCTTCTCGCGCACGAGCGCGAGCGTGAGCCGCGAGCCGAGCACGGGAATGTCGCTGCGCCGGCGCAGCAGGTACGGGACGGCGCCGATGTGGTCCTCGTGGCCGTGGGTGAGGACGAGCGCGCGCACCTGGTCGAGGCGGTCCTCCACCAGGTGGAGGCCCGGGAGGATCAGGTCGACGCCGGGGTGCTCCTCGGAGGGGAACAGCACGCCGCAGTCGATGAAGAGCAGTTCGCCGTTGATCTCGAACGAGCTCATGTTGCGGCCGATGTTGCCGTGGCCGCCCAGCGGCGTGATCCGCAGCGTGTCCCTGGCCAGCCGGGGTGGGTTCTTCAGGCTCTCTCGCACGCGCCCAACCTAGCCCGCCGGGCCGCGATCGCGCTCGTCGGCACCCCGGGGTGGGTCCGGCCGCTGGGTACAGTGACCACCATGCTCGCCGACTCCGTCCGTCTCGCCCTGCCCGGGGAAGCCGCGGCGATCGCCGCCCTGCAGCGGAGGGCCTGGACGCGGTCGCTGCCCCCCGACGTCGCAAAAGCGGTGCTGTCGACGGTCGACCTCGCCTCCATGACCGACAGCTGGGAGGCCGCCATCCGGCGTCCCCCGATGGCGCAGTTCCGGGTGCTGGTCGCTGTCGGCTCCGACCGCGTGGTCGGGTTCGCAGCCCTCGGCCCGTCCGACGACCCGGACGCCGAGGCGGGCGCGGACGCCCTCGTCGCCGAGTTCGAGGTCGACCCGGTCGCGCAACGGCAGGGACACGGCTCCCGCCTGCTGAACGCCGTGGTCGACACCCTGCGCGCCGACGGCTTCACGCGGGCGACGTGGTGGGTGCGTTCATACGACGATGTACTACGCCAGTTCCTCGTCGGGGCCGGGTGGGACGCGGACGGCGCGCACACGGAGGTGGCACTCGGCGACGACGGGCCACGGCTCAAGCTGTTGCGCCTGCACACCGCGATCTGACGGACTCAGGCCACCGGCAGCGACACCCCGGTGACCACGACGGCGACGGCCACGCCGCCGTCCGACGGTGCGAAGGACACCAGGCGGGCGCCGTCCCCGAGCGCGACGGGGATCGGCGCCGCCACCCGGGCAAGTTGCGCCCTGGACAGCCGGATCGTGTTCCGGCTCGACGCGTCCTGCTCGGGCTCGGTGAGCCGGATGGTCCCCGCGTCGGTGTCGAGGACGGGCAGCGCGGTGATGCCGACGCTCACGTCCTGCGGCCCCGCGTCGACGGTGTAGGTGGCCGTGATGCGCCCGTCCCCTGCGTAGGCCACCGGCACGCCGATGATCGCGGAGAGGTCGCCGTAGTCCAGGATGCCGGTGGCCTCGGCCCGCGCCACGCGGACGGTGTCGCCGGCGAGGCTGATCCCGCTCGCCTGCACGCGGACGCCGCTGAGGCTCACCCGGGACGTCCCCACCTCGAGCGGCACCTGGGCCGCGGTCGCCCGCGCGTCCGGGACCGTGCCGGTGAGGAGCGCGAGCGTGAACGGGAACCCGCCGAGGGAGACCTGGGGTGCCTGGTCGAGGGACAGCCGCGTCCGGAGCGCAGAGGCCGCCTCGGACTCGACGCGGCCCCGCACGGCGGCGTCGGCCACGTAGCCGCCGACCCCGAGGACGGCCAGCACGACCAGCCCGACCAGGAGGCCCCTGCGCACGCCTACAACCCCAGCAGGCTGTCGATGCCGACGGTGAGGCCGGGCAGCCCCCCGACGGCGCGGACGGCGGCGAGCACGCCCGGCATGAAGCCCGCCCGGTCGAGGGAGTCGTGGCGGATCGTCAGGGTCTCCCCCTCCGCGCCGAACAGCACCTCCTGGTGGGCGATGAGCCCGCGCAGGCGTACCCCGTGCACGTGGATCCCGGCGACCTCCGCCCCGCGGGCACCCGGGAGGCCGGACGTCGTCGCGTCCGGGACCGGCCCCAGTCCCGCCTCCGCGCGGGCGTGTCCGATCCGGGTGGCGGTCGCCTGGGCCGTCCCCGACGGCGCGTCCACCTTGTTCGGGTGGTGCAGCTCGATGATCTCCGCGGACTCGAAGAAGCGGGCCGCCTGCTCGGCGAAGTGCATCATCAGCACCGCGCCGATCGAGAAGTTCGGCGCGATGAGGACGCCCACGCCGGGACGCGCCCCGGTCAGCTCACGCACGCGGTCGAGCCGCTCCTGCGTGAACCCCGTCGTGCCGACGACCATGTGGATGCCACGTTCGACGCACCAGGCGACGTTGCCCATCACCGCGTCAGGGACCGTGAAGTCCACCACGACGTCCGCGGCCTCGACGGCCGACCGGTCGTCCCCGGCGTCCACCGCGGCCACCAGTTCGAGGTCCTCCGCGGCCTCCACCGCACGGCAGACCTCCGCCCCCATCCGTCCACCGGCCCCGAACACCGCAACGCGCATGCTGCTCCCTTCCTCGGCCCGCCCATCCTACGGGCGCGTCCATCACCCCACGGCCCGACCGCTTCAGCCACCGTCCACCCAGGCAGCGCCACGCCCGCCCCGCTCCCGCCCCCCGCCCACGCTTCGCTACCTCTGTTTCACGACGCTGCGCGTACTCGGGCAGCATCGTGAATCCCACGTAGCGAAGCGACGACCGGAACGCCCTCGGCGCGCGTCAGGACGCCCGCCGGCGGCGCGGCGCGAGGGCGAAGCCTCGCTCGACGATCCGCCGGAGCGCGACCGGGTTCCACGCCTCCTCCCATCCCCAGCGGACGATCCAGTAGCCGGCCGCGCGGATCCGCTCCTCACGGCGCTTCTCGCGCATGACGGCATCAGCGGGCAGCTCACTCGGGTGCAGCAACTCGCCGTACTTCGCGCGTCCGTCGCACTCCCCGACAAGGCGTTCCCCCTCCCAGCCGAAGTCGGTCGTCGCGACCAGTTCACCGCCCGCCATCACGGGGAACTGGCACACCGGGGACGGGAAGCCGAGGCGGTCCAGTTGCAGCCTGCTCACCGACTCCAACGGCGACTGCGCTCCCGGATCGGCGAAGCCGGCCGCCCGCTGCGCACGATGGGCACCCGGCCACCCGTGGATCCGTGCCGCGGCATCGAGCAGCCGCTCCCGGTCGAGCCCCGCAGCAAGCGCGGCGTCACAGGCGATCACGCCCCACTCCAGCGTGCCGTTCCTCGCGAGGTCGATCGCCGTCCGTTCCAGGCTGGTGACCGGCAGCCCGCCGACGTCGGTGACCTCGTCCGGCCCGAGCCGGCAGCGGCGCAGGTGCAGCACCGCGCCGCGCCGGCCGTGGCCGCCGTCCTCACGGGTCACCCAGACGCGCTCCAGGTGCTGCCTCGGGACGGGGAGCCCGTGCAGGACCGCGGCCGACGCGTGACTGACCACACTTCCGTCCCTGATCTGCGGGAGGGTGGCGGCGATGAGCAGGAGGTGCCGACGGCGCTCGTCAGTCTCCTGTCTCCTGACGTACGCGCCGCGTCGGAGGCGGTCCCACTCGCCGTCGCGGGACGCCTTCAGCAGTTCGTGGATGGTGAGCCCCTCCGTGTCGAGGAGCTCCCTGGTGAAGCGGAGTCCGTCCATCGTCCTAGTGGACCCCACCCGCGGACACCCGCAGAGGGTTATCCACAGGCGAATTCCGTCATTTCCGGGATCGCCACCCGCTTCGCTACGCGTAGTTCACCATGCTGCGCGAATTCGCGCAGCATCGTGAAACAGACGTAGCGAAGCCGGGACGACAGCACGGACGGGGCGGACGCGCGGACGCGCGGAGTGGTCCGGAGACGGCAGGAGCCGGCGCCCACGGGGGGACGCCGGCTCCGCCGGTGACGCGGGACTCAGGCCTCGGCGGGCGCCGCGGCAGCCTCCTCGACGACCGGGATCAGCGACAGCTTGCCCTTGTCGTCGATCTCGGAGATCTCCACCTGGATCTTCTGGCCGACGCTGACGACGTCCTCCACGTTCTCCACGCGTGCGCCGCCGGCGAGCGGACGCAGCTTGGAGATGTGCAGCAGGCCGTCCTTGCCGGGCAGCAGGGAGATGAACGCGCCGAACGGCATGATCTTCACCACGGTGCCCAGGTAGCGCTCGCCCTTCTCCGGCATCGTCGGGTTGGCGATGGCGTTGATCAGGGTGCGCGCGGCCTCGGCGGCCTCGCCGTTGTCGGCACCGATGTAGATGGTGCCGTCGTCCTCGATCGAGATGTTCGCGCCGGTGTCGTCCTGGATCTGGTTGATCATCTTGCCCTTGGGGCCGATGACCTCGCCGATCTTGTCGACCGGGATCCGGATGGTGATGATCCGCGGAGCGTAGGGGCTCATCTCGTCGGGGGTGTCGATGGCCTCTGCCATCACCTCGAGGATGGCGTGGCGGGCCTCACGGGCCTGCTGCAGCGCACCCGCGAGCACCTCGGACGGGATGCCGTTGAGCTTGGTGTCCAGCTGGAGGGCGGTCACGAAGTCCTTCGTGCCGGCCACCTTGAAGTCCATGTCGCCCAGGGCGTCCTCCGCGCCGAGGATGTCGGTCAGCGCGATGTAGCGCGTCTCACCGTCGATCTCCTCGCTCATCAGGCCCATCGCGATGCCCGCGACCGGGGACTTCAGCGGGACGCCGGCGTTCAGCAGCGCCAGCGTGGACGCACACACCGAACCCATGGACGTCGAGCCGTTGGAGCCCAGCGCCTCGGACACCTGGCGGATCGCGTAGGGGAACTCGTCCCGCTTCGGCAGCACCGGAACCAGGGCCCGCTCGGCGAGCGCGCCGTGGCCGATCTCGCGCCGCTTCGGCGAGCCGACACGGCCGGTCTCACCGGTGGAGTACGGCGGGAAGTTGTAGTTGTGCATGTACCGCTTGGTGGTCTCCGGGGAGAGCGTGTCGAGCTTCTGCTCCATGTCGAGCATGTTCAGGGTGGAGACGCCCAGGATCTGGGTCTCGCCACGCTGGAACAGCGCCGAGCCGTGCACGCGCGGGAGCACGCCGACCTCGGCGGACAGGGTGCGGATGTCGCGGACGCCACGGCCGTCGATGCGGACCTGCTCGGTCAGCGTCTTGTGCCGCACGACCTTCTTGGTCAGCGCGCGGAAGGCACCGGTGATCTCCTTGTCGCGCTCGGGGAAGCGCGGCCCGAGCTCGGACTGCAGCTCGGCGAGCAGCTCCTCGGTGGAGGTCTCCCGCTCGGCCTTGCCCGCGATGCTCATCACGGCCTTCAGCCGGTCGGTGCCGGCGGCCGCGACGGCCTCGTACACGTCGGGCTGGTAGTCCAGGAACACCGGGAACTGCTGGACGGGCTTGGGCAGCATCGCGGCCAGCTCGGCCTGCGCGTCGCACAGGGCCTTGATGAACGGCTTGGCAGCCTCCATGCCCTGCGCCACGACGTCCTCGGTCGGGGCGGTGCGGCCGGAGCGGACGAGGTCCCAGGTGGCCTCGGTGGACTCGGCCTCGACCATCATGATCGCGACGTCGCCGTCGGGCAGGACGCGGCCGGCGATCGCCATCTCGAAGGTGGCGTCCGCGGACTGCTCCACGGTCGGGAAGCCGACCCACTTGTCACCGATCAGCGCGACCCGGAGGCCGCCGACCGGGCCGGAGAACGGCAGGCCCGCGAGGGTGGTGGACGCGGAGCCGGCGTTGATCGCGAGCACGTCGTAGCGGACGTTCGGGTTCAGCGCCATCACGGTGATGACGACCTGCACCTCGTTGCGCAGCCCCTTCACGAAGCAGGGACGCAGCGGGCGGTCGGTGAGGCGGGCGGCGAGGATCGCACCCTCGGACGGGCGGCCCTCGCGGCGGAAGAACGAGCCGGGGATGCGGCCGGCGGCGTACATCCGCTCCTCGACGTCCACGGTCAGCGGGAAGAAGTCGATGGCGTCGCGCGGGTTCTTGGCCGCGGTGGTCGCCGACAGCAGCATGGTGTCGCCGTCGAGGTAGACCGCGGCGCTGCCGCTGGCCTGCTTGGCCAG
This sequence comes from Actinomycetota bacterium, assembly GCA_020161015.1. Taxonomy (GTDB): domain Bacteria; phylum Actinomycetota; class Actinomycetes; order Propionibacteriales; family Propionibacteriaceae; genus Propionicimonas. Next base: position 52,289 of record JAIUOT010000039.1, read on the forward strand.
GAGGCCGGACTCGAAGCGGACGACGTGCCTGCCGAGCGGGCCGTTGTCGATCACGGCCTCGGTGAAACGAAGGTCAGGACCTTCCATTCGGGGTTCCTTTCGGTTGTACCCGCCGGCCTCGCCCGGTCTTCGATCGAGGCTCGCGGGAGGCCGGAGTCCGGCTGCCCGAAAGTCACTACCGAGGACCAAACCAGGTCCGTGGGCTCTTCTTGGGTTGTATTGCACGACCAGCCGGTGACGGGCTTCCCCGTCACCGGCTGGTCATGAAGCAGGTGTCACCGACGCAGGCCGAGGCGCGCGATCAGCGAACGGTAGTGCTCAACGTCGTTCTTCATCACGTAGTTGAGCAGGCGGCGGCGCTGGCCGACCAGGAGCATCAGGCCACGACGGCTGTGGTGGTCTCCCTTGTGCTCCTTGAGGTGCTCGGTCAGGTGCGCGATCCGCTTGGTGAGCAGCGCGATCTGGACGTCCGGCGAACCGGTGTCACCCGGGGCGACCGCGTACTCTTCGATGATCTTCTTCTTGGTGTCAGCGTCCATTGCTCGAGCTGCTCTCCTCTCGGTTTCCCGTTGCGCGGCGCTCCCTGCCGAGGTGGCACGATGATCGGATTCGAGGATCGTCGGGAGCTCTTGGGCGTCCGCGGCCGTCGTGACGGCGGAAGCAGTCTACCGGTGCCGCCTCGCGGGCGCGAATCAGCCGCTGCGGGCCGGGTGCGACCCGCGCGGGCACGGGCGTCCATCGGTACTTCTGACCACTACGCTACCGACGAGTGCGCAGGTTCGCCCCACCGGAAGGACTGTCAACGAAGATGCAGATCGGGATTCCCCGAGAGGAACTCAGGGGAGAGACACGGGTGGCGGCGACGCCGAAGACGGTCGCCCAGCTGATCAAGCTCGGCCACAGCGTGGTCGTCGAAGCCGGGGCAGGGGCGAAGTCGTCCTACCCGGACGCCGAGTTCGCGGCGGCCGGCGCCACCATCGGCGACCAGACCGCGGTCTGGACCTCCCCCGTCGTGGCCAAGATCAACGCCCCCACCGACGACGAGATCGCACGGCTCACCGACGGCGCCATGCTGATCTCGCTGATCGCGCCGGGACGCAGCCCCGAGCTGCTGGAGAAGCTGGCCGCGCGCCGGATCACCGTCCTGGCGATGGACGCCGTGCCCCGCATCTCCCGCGCGCAGTCGCTGGACGTGCTCTCCTCGATGGCGAACATCGCGGGCTACCGCGCGGTGGTCGAGGCGGCCAACCAGTTCGGCTCGTTCTTCACCGGCCAGGTGACGGCAGCAGGCAAGGTGCCGCCGGCCAAGGTGCTGGTGGCCGGCGCCGGCGTCGCCGGGCTCGCCGCGATCGGCACGGCCAAGTCGCTGGGCGCGATCGTGCGGGCCACCGACACCCGTCCCGAGGTGGCCGAGCAGGTCGCGTCCATGGGTGGCGAGTTCGTCTCGCCGCGGGCGGTCACCCAGGAGATCTCCGCGGACGGCTACGCCAAGGAGATGGGCGTGGACTACAAGCTGGCCGCGGCGGAGCTCTACGCCGAGCAGGCCAGGGACGTCGACATCGTGATCACGACCGCGCTCATCCCGGGCCGCCCCGCGCCCCGGCTGCTCACCGCAGAGATGGTCGCCTCGATGAAGCCCGGCTCGGTGATCGTCGACATGGCCGCGGCCAACGGCGGCAACGTCGAGGGGTCGAAGCCGGACGAGGTCGTCGTGACCGACAACGGCGTGAAGATCATCGGCTACACCGACCTGGCCGGCCGGCTCCCCACGCAGGCCTCCCAGCTGTACGGCACGAACGTGGTCAACCTTTTCAAGCTGCTCACGCCCGGCAAGGACGGCGAGGTCGTGCTCGACCTCGACGACGTCGTCCTGCGCGGCATGACCGTGCAGTCCGACGGCGAGGTGCTGTGGCCCCCGCCACCGGTGCAGGTGTCGGCGGCGCCCGTCGCCGTCGCGGCCGTCGCGGAGGACCCCGCCGTCAGGGCCGCCCGTGAGGCGGCGCTGGAGAAGTCGCGCAGCACCCGGAGGCTGGTGATGTCGGTCGTCGCTGCGGTGCTCGTGATCGCCGCGGTCACCTTCTCGCCGGCGAGCTTCGTGGGCGCCTTCACGGTGTTCGCGCTCGCGGTCGTGGTCGGCTTCTACGTGGTGAGCGGCGTCTCGCACTCCCTCCACACCCCGCTGATGGCACAGACCAACGCCATCTCGGGCATCATCCTCGTCGGCGCGCTGCTCCAGCTCGGGTCGACCAACCTCGCGGTGCTGGTGATGTCGTTCATCGCCGCCACGATCGCGTCGATCAACATCTTCGGCGGCTTCCTGGTCTCCTACCGGATGCTCGGCATGTTCAAGAAGGAGGCCTGAGCATGCTGCTCTACTTCATCCAGGGGCTGTACATCGTCGCCGGCGTCCTGTTCATCCTGTCGCTCGCGGGGCTGTCCAAGCAGACCACCGCGCGGTCGGGCAACATCGCCGGCATGGTCGGCATGGCGCTCGCGCTGGTCGCCACGATCATCCACTCGCTGTTCCTGTCGGCCGAGGACCCGGCCAACCGGCAGTCCGTGCTGGTCACCGGGCTGCTCATCGTCGCGGTCCTGGTGATCGGCGCAGCGATCGGCACCCCGATCGCGCGCAAGGTCGAGATGACCCAGATGCCGGAGCTGATCGCCGCCTTCCACTCGTTCGTGGGCATGGCGGCGGTCCTGGTGGGCTTCAACTCCTTCGCGGTCCCCGAGGGTGCCGGCGGCGCCGTCCACCTCGTCGAGGTCGCCCTGGGCGTGCTGATCGGTGCCTACACGTTCACCGGCTCGGTGGTCGCCTACCTGAAGCTGTCGGCGAAGATGTCGTCCAAGCCGCTCACACTGCCCGGACGCAACCTGCTGAACCTCGGCGGGTTCGTGGTGTTCCTCGTCCTCATGGTCTGGTTCGTCCTGGTGGCCGAGCACGACACCACGCTGGGCTGGGCGCTGATCATCGCGATCGCCGTGATCGGCTTCGCGCTGGGCTACCACATGGTGGCCGCCATCGGCGGCGGGGACATGCCCGTCGTGGTCTCGATGCTCAACTCCTACTCCGGCTGGGCCGCGGCCGCGGCCGGCTTCATGCTGAGCAACAACCTGCTCATCATCACCGGTTCTCTCGTCGGCTCCTCCGGTGCGATCCTCAGCTACATCATGTGCCGGGCGATGAACCGCTCCTTCATCTCGGTGATCCTGGGCGGCTTCGGTTCCGAGGGCGGGACAGTCGCCGCGAGCACCGAGGAGCAGGGCGAGCACCGCGAGATCGACGCGGCCGGCGCGGCCGACATGCTGTGGAACGCCCGCTCCGTGATCATCACGCCGGGCTACGGCATGGCGGTGGCGAAGGCGCAGTACCCGGTCGCCGACCTCACCGCCCAGCTGCGGGCGCACGGCGTCAACGTGCGGTTCGGGGTGCACCCGGTGGCCGGACGCCTCCCCGGCCACATGAACGTGCTGCTCGCCGAGGCCAACGTGCCCTACGACATCGTGCTGGAGATGGACGAGATCAACGACGACTTCGCCGACACCGACGTGGTGCTGGTGATCGGGGCCAACGACACCGTCAACCCCGCCGCGCTCGACGACCCGTCCTCCCCCATCGCCGGCATGCCGGTGCTGGAGGTCTGGAAGGCCGACAACGTGATCGTCTTCAAGCGGTCGATGGCCACCGGCTACGCCGGCGTCCAGAACCCGCTGTTCTTCAAGGAGAACACCCAGATGCTGTTCGGTGACGCCAAGCAGCGCGTGGACGACATCCTGAAGGCTCTCGGGTAGCCCGGACGGCCGGCGCGCGCCGGCCCCGAACGACGCAGAACCCCCATGGGCGGGGCCCTGACCGGGCCGCCTCCCCTGGGGGTTCTGCGTCGGGTGGGCGAGCTCCCCGCTAGCCGCCCATCTCCACGACGTCCTTGGGATCGGGCGCCTTGATGCTCACCGGCTCGTTGAAGTGGCCCATGACACCGTTCACGGTCATCGGCAGGTCCTCGCCGTCGGCGTCGGCCTTCACGTCCATGGAGACCTTGCGCATCAGGTTGGCGTCGTCGAGCCAGACGTCGTAGTCGAACGTGTCGCCGGAGATCTTCGCGTCCGACCCGGTCATCTCCGACAGCCCCGCGGCGTCGACGGTGATCCGGTAGTGGTGCACGGCCACGCCGTCGAGCGTCTCGTCACCGACGAGGTCGATCTTCTTCATGGCGCCCTTGGCCTTCTCCATGCCGGCGGTGAGGTCCGCGGAGTCGGTGGCGCTCTCGTACTGCGCCATCTGGTCCTTGGGAACCTTCATCCACTGCTTGCCGGTGGCCGCCATCTTCAGGTACATCGCCCCGTCGACCTTCAGCGTCTTCATCTGCATGCCCGCGAAGTCCATGTCCATCGACATGTTGATGTTGGCCGGGTCGCTCTGGTCGACCACCCCCTTCATCACGATCTTGGCCGGCTGGCCCGCCATCACGGTCTCCATCGACATGTCCAGGGTGTACGTCTTCACGCCCTTCTGTGCCGCGACCACCTTGGCCATGAAGTCGTCGATGTCGCTGCCGGCGGGTGCGGCCGCAGACGTCGCGGGTGCGTCAGAGGCGGGCGGCACGCTGGCCGGGGCCGTCTGCGCGGGCACCGGAGCAGCGGTCGCGCATCCGGCGAGCAGGGTCATCCCGGCGGCGAACGCGACCAGGATGCGATTGCGGATCATCTCTTCCTTCCCCCTTAACAAGGTTTGGTCCACTCTCTAGCACGTGCACAGGCGGCTCGCAGGAAGCTCCCCAGATCGTGATGATGTCGTTGCCCGCCGGTGAGGATCGTCAGGCAAGACGGCGAATGGCGTTGGGGGGCCCGGGTAAGACTGGGAGCCTGAGTGCCCCCACCACCACGGAGGATGCATGACCCTGGAGCCGATCACCGTGCGCCTGTGCACCGAAGCGGACCTGCCGGCCCTCCACGCGCTGGAGGCCCACCCGTCCGCCCACATCGCGCAACGCCACGCCGAGCGGCAGGCCAGCGGCGACTACTACTACGCGATCGCCCTGCGCGGCGACACGCCCCTGGGCACCAGCGTGCTGGACTGCCGTCCCGACGGACCGCTGTGCCCGGAGCTGAAGAACCTCTGGGTCTACCCGGAGCACCGTCGCCAGGGCGCGGCGCGGGCGCTGACCACCTTCCTCGAGCAGCTGGCCGCCTCCCTCGGCTTCGTCGAGGTGTTCCTCCGGGTCAACCCCGACAACGAGGCGGCCATCCCGATGTACATCGGCCTCGACTACACCCCCACCGGCGACCACGCCCTGACCACCTACGAGGCGGTGGACGCCGGGGGCGCGGTCTACACCACCGAGCAGACCGACGCGATCTACCGCAAGTCGCTGATGACGCGGTGATCCCGGGCGCGCCGGCGCCCTAGCAGGGTTCGGTGATGCCGAGCGCGTGCAACCGCTCGTGGTGGCCGCCGAAGCTCACGTCCACCGTCACCCCGTCCGGCTCCGCGTGGAAGTCGTCGAGGTGGACGGGCCCCAGGTGCACCCCTGCGGCCAGCCGTCCGAGGTCGCCGGCACGACGCCCGCGGACGAGCACCACCGTCCCGTCGGCGAATTGCAGCCCGCCGACGCAGCGCACCTCGCCGGAGCGGAAGGCGCGTACCGGCACCTGGCGCCGGATGAGGCGGGCGAGGTTGGCCGAGAGCACGGCGGGAGAACTCGCCCCGTACTCGGCGGCCACCCGGGCACCGATCGCGGAGAGCTCCTCCACGTCCTCCTCGGCAAGGCTGAGGCCGGCGGAGGGAACCCTCGCCGGTACGACCAGCTCCGTCACCCAGCGACGAATCGGACCGAGCCCGAACATTCCCCAATTGTGCCCGCACGGGGGCGACGCGGGAAGCCTCAGCGGCGCGGATCCACCCCGAGGAGGCGGTGGCACTCCTGGACATCCTCGGCCATCTTGTCGATGAGCTCGTCGATGTCGGTGAAGCGCACCTGGCCGCGGATGCGGGCGGTGAACTCCACCGAGATCGGCGCGTCGTAGAGCTCGAGGTCGTCCCGGTCCAGGACGTAGGACTCCACGCGCCGGGAGAGACCGTCGAAGGTCGGGTTCGTCCCCACGGAGATCGCCGCCGGCCAGCGCGGCGCCGGCTCGCCGGAGGGCAGTGCCTCGCCGTGGGCGTCCAGGCCGTCGCGCCGGGTCACCCAGCCGGCGTAGACGCCGTCGGCAGGGCAGGCCAGCTTGTCGGGGACGGGCAGGTTGGCTGTCGGGTAGCCCAGCGTGCGACCCCGCCGGTCCCCGTGGGTCACCACCCCGCGGAAGCAGAACGGACGGCCCAGGTGCTCCGCGGCGTGGGCCACGTCGCCGGTGGCGAGTGCCTCACGGATGCGGGTGGAACAGGTCTCCTCGTCGCCGAAGCGCACCAGCGCCAGGCCCTCGACCTCGAACCGGCCGGCGGCGAGCTCGCGCAGGGTGCCGACGTTGCCGGCCGCGCGGTGCCCGAACCGGAAGTTCTCCCCCACCACGACCACGGCCGGGTCGAGTGGGAGCAGCACGCGCTCGACGAAGTCGGACGGCGACCAGGTGGCGAACTCCGGGGTGAAGTCGATCACCTCGACCCGGTCGGCACCGGCGGCGGTCAGCAGTTCGATCCTCGCCTCGAGGGAGGTGAGCAGCATCGGGCCGACCTCCGGACGCAGCACGGAGACGGGATGGGGCCAGAAGGTCACCACGATCAGCGGCAGCCCCGGCTGCCTGCGCTTCGCTTCTGCCAGCACCTCACGATGCCCGGGATGAACGCCATCGAAGTTGCCGATGACGACGGTTGCTGAGCTCACTTCCACCTTCCGCGCTGGTCAGGTCGCACCGAACAAGAACCCTAGCAACTCGCCGGGGCCAGGACCGCGACGGGGTGGGCACGACCGTCCTCCCCGGGGCGGTACAGCGCGAGCAGGCTGTCGCCGGCCACCAGGGCGGTCGGGTCGGCGGGGACGGCGAGGGCGAGGCTGCGGCCGTAGCCGATCTCGCGGGCCACCTCTGCGTCCACCTCGATCGTCGGGAACGCGCGACGGGCCACGTCGGCCGGCGTGAGCAGGACGGGGACGGAGTCGCCCGCGAGCCCCTCGGCGTCCAGTCCCACGAGGTCGAGCCCGAACGCGCCGATGCGGGTCCGGCGCAGCGCGGTCAGGTGGCCGCCGCACCCCAGGGCCGCGCCGAGGTCGCGGGCCAGTGCCCGGATGTAGGTTCCCGACGAGCAGTCGACGACCACGTCCACGTCGAGGACGGGCGTCGTCGCGTCGTCCGCGGCAACACCGGGGCGCACCCCGAGCACGTCGAACCGGTCGACGACGACCCTCCGGGCGGCCAGCTGGACGTCCTCGCCGGCCCGGACCATCGCGTACGCGCGCCGCCCGGCCACCTTGATCGCGGAGACCGCTGAGGGGACCTGGCTGATCGGGCCGACGAACGCGCCCACGGCGTCGCGGACCATCGACTCGTCCACTCCGGCGGCGCCGATGGCCGCGGTCACCTCGCCCTCGGCGTCGTCGGTGACGGTCGCCTGGCCGAACCGGATCGTCGCGGTGTAGGTCTTGTCGTGCCCGGCGAGGTGGCCGAGCAGCCGGGTGGCGCGGTCGGCCCCGACGAGCAGGACACCGGTGGCCATCGGGTCGAGCGTGCCGGCGTGGCCGACCTTCTTCGTCCCCAGCAGGCGGCGGACGCGCGCGACGACCTGGTGGGACGTCCAGCCCTGGGGCTTGTCGACCACCAGCAGCCCGTCCCGCACCACGCGCTGTGGGTCGGCCGGCGTACTCACCGCACGCAGGACGGCGACGGGGTCACTCGGCGTCCTCGTCGTCGTCCTCGCCGGGCTTGCGGTAGGGATCGGGGTCACCGGCATAGCTGGCGCCGGCGGCCTGGGCCGCGACGGCGGCGTCCTGTGCCCGGGCACGCACGAGCACGTCCTCCAGGTGCGCGGCGTCCTCCTCGACGGCGTCCAGCACGAACTCGAGGGTGGGCGTGAACTTCAGCCCGAGCTGCTTGCCCACGGTCGAGCGCAGCAGTCCGGTGGCCGAGTGCAGGGCGATCGCGCTGGCGGTACGGTCGTCGGCACCGCCGAGGACCGTGTAGAAGACGGTCGCCTCGCGGCCGTCCCCGGTGATGCGCACGTCCGTGATCGTCACGAACCCGAGCCGGGGATCCTTGATCCGGCGCTCGAGCATGCGGGCGATGATCTCCTTGATCTGCTCGGAGATCTTCGCGTAACGCGGGCTGCTCATGGTTGCTTCCTCTCGAAGAGCTCACCGGTGCGGGCCCGGTCCTGCCGGACCCGCACCGGTGCAGCGGTCAGTCCCGCGGCTTCTCCACCATCTCGAAGGTCTCGATGATGTCGCCGATCCGGATGTCGGAGAAGTTCGACAGCGTCATGCCGCACTCGAAGCCCTCGCGGACCTCTGTGGCGTCGTCCTTCTCCCGACGCAGGGACGCGATGCTGGTCTCTGCGACCACGACCCCGTCCCGCAGCAGGCGCGCCTTGGCGTTGCGCCGGATGCTGCCGTCGATCACCATGCAGCCCGCGATCACGCCGAACTTGGAGGACCGGAAGATCTCCCGGATCTCCGCCTGGCCACGGACCTTCTCCTCGAAGATCGGCTTCAGCATGCCCTTCAGGGCCGCCTCGACCTCGTCGATCGCCGCGTAGATCACCGAGTAGTACCGGATGTCGACACCCTCGGCGTCGGCCAGCTGCGTGGCCTTGCCCTGCGGACGGACGTTGAAGCCGATGATCACCGCGTCGGAGGCTGCAGCCAGCGACACGTTGGTCTCGGTGATCGCGCCGACGCCGCGGTCGAGGATCCGCAGGTCGACCTCGTCGCCCACGTCGATCTGCAGCAGCGCGTCCTCCAGGGCCTCCACGGCACCGGCCGAGTCGCCCTTGAGGATGAGCCGCAGCTCCTGGGTCTCGCCCTTCGCGAGCTGCTCGAACAGCTGGTCGAGCGTCTTGCGCCGGGTCGACTTGGCGAGCAGTGCCGCCCGCTGCCGGGCCTCCCGCTTCTCGGCGATCTGGCGGGCCATCCGGTCGTCCTCGACGACCAGGAAGTTGTCACCCGCCCCGGGCAGCGACGTGAGGCCGAGCACCTGCACCGGCATGGACGGCGGTGCCGCGTCCACGGTCTCGCCCTGGTCGTTGATCAGGGCACGGACACGACCGTAGGCCGAGCCGGCCACGATCGAGTCACCGGTGTGCAGCGTGCCGCGGTGCACCAGGACGGTGGCCACCGGGCCACGACCGCGGTCGAGGTGGGCCTCGATCGCGACGCCCTGGGCCGGCATGTCCGGGTTCGCCCGCAGGTCCAGCGACGCGTCGGCGGTCAGGACGATCGCCTCCAGCAGCTCGTCCAGGCCCAGCCTGGCCGTGGCGGACACGTCGACGAACATCGTGTCGCCGCCGTACTCCTCCGGCACCAGGCCGTACTCGGTGAGCTGGCCGCGGACCTTGACCGGGTCGGCCGCCTCCTTGTCGATCTTGTTCACCGCGACCACGATCGGCACGTCGGCCGCCTTGGCGTGGTTGAGCGCCTCGATCGTCTGCGGCATCACGCCGTCGTCCGCGGCCACCACGAGGACGGCGATGTCGGTCGACTTCGCACCACGGGCACGCATGGCGGTGAACGCCTCGTGGCCCGGGGTGTCGATGAAGGTG
>JAIUOT010000040.1 GCA_020161015.1 Actinomycetota bacterium
CCCCCCCCCCCCCCCCCCCCCCCCCGCAAAGTGGACCCAAACCGCCGATGTCGAGGGTTTCGGTCCACTTTGCCAGGCATTGGAGGTGCGGCGCGCTGGGCATCGGGGCGTGGGGCACGCGAAGCGTCGGGGTGCGCCGGCGCAAGGCACGGGTGCGGCACACGAACCTCGCAGTGCGGCCTGCACAGCACGGGAGCGCAGAATCCGAAAGGCGAGGTGCGGCATTCAAGGCACAGGTTGCGGCGCACGAGCATCGTGCGGCACCAGCATGAGAGTGCCAACAGCCCCGCACCAAAGCGCGAAGTGGACTCATGCCGCCGTTGACGGCGGTTTGAGTCCACTTTGCGGGAAGGGCGCGAGGGAGGGCCTCAGGAGACGAGGTGCTCCTTCTCGATGATGGCGTCGCGGAGCTCGCGGCGCTTCTTCTGCTCGGCCGGGTCGGGCACCGGGACGGCGGACAGCAGCCGCTGGGTGTACGGGTGCTGCGGGGAGTTCACGATCTCCGCGGTCGGCCCGAACTCCACCAGCTTGCCGTCCTTCATCACCGCGATGCGGCTGGACAGCATCTCCACGACCGCCAGGTCGTGGCTGATGAACAGGCAGGCGAAGCCGTAGCGCTCCTGCAGGTCGGCGAACAGCTGGAGCACCCGGGCCTGCACCGACACGTCCAGGGCAGAGGTCGGCTCGTCCGCGATCAGCAGCTTCGGCTCCAGGGCCAGCGAGCGCGCGATGCCGATGCGCTGGCGCTGGCCGCCGGACAGCTCGTGCGGGTAGCGGTTCCGCATCGCCCGCGGCAGCTCGACGCTGTCGAGCAATGCCTCCACCCGCTTCGACAGCTCCGCACCGCGCAGCTTCTCGTGCAGGTACAGCGGCTCACCGATCGACTCCCCCACCGGCAGGCGCGGGTTCAGCGAGGAACCCGGGTCCTGGAACACGATGCCGACGTCACGCCGGAACGGGTACAGGTCGGCGTTGCTGGCGTGGGTGATGTCGCGCCCCGCCACGTGCAGCCGTCCCTCGGCCACCGGCAGCAGCGCCACCGCCGCGCGTCCGATGGTGGTCTTGCCCGAACCGGACTCCCCCACCAGGCCGACGACCTCGCCCGGGTCGACGCGCAGGTTGATGTTGTGCGCGGCGCGGAACACCGGACGGCGTCCCTGCTTCGGGTAGTCGATGCAGACGTCCTCCATGAACAGCGCCGGCGTCACCGCCGGGTCGCCCGCAGCCATCGGCAACGGGTTGGTGCCGTCGGCCACGAGTGACTCGCGCACGTCGATGCGCGTGCCCTCGGTCAGCGAGCCCAGGTGCGGCACCGCGGCCAGCAGCGACTGCGTGTAGGGGTGCTGCGGACGGTTGAAGATCTCGTCGGACGTGCCGTGCTCGACGACCCGGCCGTCCTTCATCACCACGATGCGGTCGGCCATGTCGGCCACCACGCCCATGTCGTGGGTGATCAGGATGATCGCCGCGTCCACCCGCTCGCGCAGCTCGCGCATCAGCTTCAGGATCTCGGCCTGCACGGTCACGTCGAGCGCCGTGGTCGGCTCGTCGGCGATCAGCAGCTTCGGGTCACAGGCCAGCGACTGGGCGATCATGATGCGCTGCCGCTGGCCGCCGGAGAGCTGGTGCGGGAACTTGTCGAAGCTGCCCTCGGGGTCGGGGATCTCCACCAGCCGCATCAGCTCCAGCGCGCGCGCCCGGGCCTGTGCCGGGGCCATCACGAAGTGCGTCCGCAGCGTCTCGGCGATCTGGAAGCCGACCGTGTACACCGGGTTCAGCGCGGTCATCGGCTCCTGGAAGATCACCGCGATCTCGTTGCCGCGTACCTCCCGCAGCCGCGTCCCGGACAGCCCGATCAGCTCGGTGCCCTTCAGCTTGGCCGAACCGGTCGCCCGTCCGTTGGACGGCAGCAGGCCGATCAGGCTCATCGACGACTGGGTCTTGCCCGAGCCGGACTCGCCCACGATCGCCAGCACCTCGCCGGCCTTCAGGTCGTAGTCGATGTGGTCGGCGGCGTCGAACCACTCGCCGTTCACCCAGAACTTCACGCCGAGGTCACGCACCTCGAGGATCGTGTCGCCCCGCTTGATGGTGCCGTCGCCGATCCGGCGCGACAGCCGGACGGCTCCGTCCAGGCCGGTCTCCACCTGCTTGCTCATCGGGCCCCCACCTCCGCGGTCGCGCTCTCGGACTGGATCCTCGCCAGCGCCTTGTCCATCTCCCGCTTGGACGGGATGCGCTTGGTGCGCGGGTCGAAGGCGTCCCGGAGGCCGTCACCGATGAAGTTCACGCTCAGCGCGATCAGGATGATGAACAGGCCGGGCCACCAGAACAGCCAGGGACGGGTCTGGAAGGCGCCCTGGTTGATCGAGATCAGGTTGCCCAGCGACACGTTCGGGGCGCTGATGCCGAAGCCGAGGAAGCTCAGGGCGGTCTCCAGCACCACCGCGGAGCTCATCAGCAGCGTCGTGTTCACGATGATCACGCCGACGGCGTTGGGCAGGATGTGCTTGGTGATGATGCGCCAGTCGGACGCCCCCGCGACGCGGGCGGAGTCGACGAACTCGCGCTCGCGCAGGCCGAGGAACTCCGCGCGCACCAGGCGGGCCAGCGAGGGCCACAGCACCAGGCCGAGCAGGATGCCCAGGAGCAGCGGCATGGCCGCATCTACCGCGATCCGCGTCTCGATCGACCAGCCGAACTTGTCCGGGGCCGCCGACAGCAGCTTGCCGAGCACGGCGCCGAGCACGATCACCGGGAGGGTGATCACGAGGTCGGTCACCCGCATCAGGCCGGTGTCGAGCTTGCCGCGGTAGTAGCCCGACAACGCACCCACCACCACACCGACGATCAGCGCGGTCAGGCCGAGCACCAGCATCACCAGCAGCGAGGTCTGGACGCCCTTCATCACGGCGGCGAAGTTGTCGGTGCCGATGTTGTCCTGCCCGAAGGGGTGGTCGCCGAAACTCAGCGTCGCCGCGGTGCCACCGAGCCACGTGGGCAGGGTGATCGTCGGCGCGCCGTTGTTGATCATCGGGTGGGTCGCCAGCGCGTTGTCGCTGTACTGCCACCAGCCGCGGATCGGGCCGATGCCCATCGCGGAGAACGAGAACAGGGCGATCGCCAGCAGCACGCCCAGGCCCGCCATGGCGCCCTTGTGGCGCACGAAGCGGCGCCACACGATCTGGCCCTGCGAGAGGCCCTCGACCTCCTTGGCCTCGCCGACGCCCTCACCGCGTCCGCTCTCGTCGCCCAGGACCGGCTCGCCCGGCTCCACCGGCAGCGTGCCGGGCAGGACACCCGGAACGGCCTCGTCCTTGCGCACGTCCTCGGGCGGGACGGTGCCCTCCCCCGGCAGGTCGTCGGGGCGGATGCTGTCCTCGAAGGGACGATCGTCGTTGGTGTTCATGCGTTCACCCGGATCCGTGGGTCGAGGACGGCGTACAGGAGGTCGGCGAGCAGGTTGGCCGTCATGGCCAACGCGCCGGTGATCATGACGTAGGCCATGACCGGGTCGATCTCTGAGTTCTGCATCGAGTCGATGAACAACTTGCCCATGCCGGACCAGCCGAAGATCGTCTCGGTGATCACCGCACCGCCGATCACCGCCACCAGGTCGACCGGGATGATGGACGCGAGCGGCATCAGCGCGTTACGCAGCGCGTGCCGCACGATCACCACACGCTCCGACAGGCCCTTGGCCCGTGCGGTGCGGATGTACTCCTGGGAGAGCACCTCCAGCATCGAGCCCCGCTGGTAGCGGGTGTAGCCGGCGAAGGAGATCAGCACCAGCGCCACCGTGGGCAGCAGCAGGTGGGTGAAGCGGTCGAGGTTGGCCATCCAGAAGTCGGCGTTGAGGTTCGGGGTCTGCGCGCCGATCGTCGCGATCGGGCGTCCGCGGATCATCGAGGAGTTGTAGTACTCCGGGTACACCTGGAGCACGCGGTCGACGAACGTCATCACGGCGATGATCAACGCCACGATGACGGCGCCGCGCATCGAGACGCCGCGATCGGGCCCGCCCCACAGCCAGCCGATGAGCATGGCCACCGCGATGGCCGAGACCAGCAGCAGAACGATCTGCCAGAAGTCGGCGGGCACGTAGAACCACAGCCACTGGAGCCCGTAGTACACGCCCAGGCCGACCGCGGCCGTGGTCAGCGCCGAGTAGAGCGCGCGCTTGTTGTTGAGCCCGGCGAAGGCCATCGTGATGATGACGGCGAAGGCGAAGCCGATGATGCCGACGCCGAAGAAGCCCAGGCGCGGCGCGTCCAGCCAGCCGCTGAAGACGATGAAGGCCCAGGTGCCGCCCGTGATCAGGGTCGCCGCGGCAAAGACGAGGATCTTGCGTCGGGGGCTGCCGCCGAGGGCGCCCGCCCAGAACAACCCGAACACCGCGGAGATGACGGTGGTCACCGGCACGTTCAGCGTGGGGTTGTCGAGGAAGTCGTTCATGCCGATCGCCATGAACTGCTTCAGCAGCACCGCCACCCAGAAGACGGGCAGCGAGTAGAGCACGAAGGAGACCAGGGTGATCGAGTAGTCGAAGCCGGTGTACTGCCGCAGCGCGCTGACGATGCCGATCATGATGCCCAGCATCAGCGCCAGGACGGTCGCGCTCAGCACGAGCGAGATCGAGGTCGTGACAGCGCCCTGGAGCTGGCTGGCCACCGTCTGCTGCGTCCGCCAGGCCATGCCCAGGTCGCCGCGGACGAAGCCGCCGAGCCAGTCGAAGTAGCGGACCCACCATGGTTCGTCGAGCTTCAGCAGCGCCACGCGCCGCGCGACCAGGTCGGCCTTGTTCGGGGAGGTGCTCTGTCGCAGGTCAGCCAGCGGGTCGAGCGCGAGGTCGACCATGAAATAGACCAGGACCGACAGCACCAGCAAGGTGCCGAGCGCGAGGAAGAACCTGCGCAACAGGAAACGGAGCATTCAGTGCCTAACGATGTCGACCAGCAACGTACTGCTGGGGCGTCAGGATATGACCTGACGCCCCAGAAGTGGGAATGGTGGCCGCGCGGACGCGGCCACCACCCTTTGTGCTAGAGCCTGATCAGCTGATCTTCCACTGCCAGAAGTTCCAGAAGATGGTCGGGCTGATCGACACCGGATCGATGCCGCTCAGCGCCTTGCTGTAGGCGGTGACACCCGGGAACTGGAAGATGGTGACGCCGAAGGCGTCGTCCACCATGATCTTCTCGATCTTGCTGACGATCTCGGTCTGCTTGGCAGGGTCGACCGTGGTCTGCAGCTCGTCGAACAGCGCGTCGACGTCCTTGTTCGAGTAACCGCTGAAGTTGTTCAGGCCCTTCGTGCGGTAGTTCGCGTCGGACTCGGTGACGCCGGTGCCGGTGGACTGCCAGCCGAAGAAGGACACGTCGTAGGACTTGTCGCCCAGCTTGGCGCCCCAGTCGTCGGAGCCGTTGTCGATGACCTGGAAGCCGGCCTTCTCCGCAGACTCCTTCATCAGCCGGAACTCCTGCTGACGACGGACGTTGGACTTGGCGTACAGGATCCGGACCTTCGGCGACTTCGCGCCGGCCTCGGCCAGCAGCGACTTGGCCTTCTCGATGTCGACGTTGGCGTAGGTGGTGCCCATGCCGTTTGCCTCGGAGACCGTGGCGTAGTTCGACGCGGACGGGATGACGATGAACGAGTTACGCACGGCGGCGTTCGGGTTGATCGGCTTGATGATGTTGTCGACGATCGTCTGACGCGGGATGGTCAGCAGGAACGCCTGGCGCACCTTCTTGGCCTTCTCGGCGTCGCCACCGTAGGTCTTCGGGTCGAACGGGCCGCCGTTGTTGAAGGTCGGGTCGACGTGCTCGTAGGTCGCCTCGTCGCCGGTGTAGACCTCGACGTTGTTGATCGCCTTGGCGGCGGTCAGGATGTCGGCGGTCGCCTGCGGCGAGATCAGCTGGACCTCACCGTTCTGCAGCGCCTGGACGGCAGCCATCGGGTCCTCGTTGTAGCGGACGGTGATGGAGTCGATCGAGGCGGTGTGCTCGCCCTTGTAGTTGGCGTTCTTGGTGACCGTCAGGTACTGGTTCTCCTTGTAGTCGGAGATGGTGTACGGGCCGGAGCCGACGACGAGATCCTTGTCATCGGGCATCTTGGTGAAGTTCCAGTCCTGGTTCCACACGTTCGAGATCTTGGACAGCGCAGCGGCGTCCTTGGTCTTGAAGGCGTTGAGGACGGCCTCCGCGGCCTTGGTCGGGTCGGCCTCGCCGAGCGCGCGCTTGCCGACGATGTGGGCCGGCAGGCCTGCGCCGAAGGCGGTCATGTACTGCTCCCAGTCCGCGAACGGCTTGGAGTAGGTGACGGTGACGGTCTTGCCGTCCACGATCGGGAAGTCCTTGATCAGGGCCAGGCCGGCGGAGCTGGAGTCGAAGTACACCTTGCCGGCGCCGACGTCCTTGATGGTCCCGTCCTCGTTGTAGAGGCCGTCGGCGTCATCACCGGTGACGGTGTTGAACAGGCCACTCTGGGCGCCGTAGGCGAGGATCACGTCGGCCGCGGTCACCGGGACGCCGTCCGACCAGGTCGCGGTGTCCGCGAGGGTCATCTTGACGGTCAGCGGGCTGTCCGAGGTCTTCTCGTAGGTGCCGTACGACTTGTTGGGCACCATGTTGAGGCCCTTGTCGTAGTACATCCAGTTGTCGTTCGTCAGGTAGACGATGTTGGCATTGGCGGTGGCATTGCCGAAGGTCGTGACGTTGTTCATCGAGTACATCGGCTGGTTCCACATCACGCTGACGGACGTGGGCTGAGCAGTCGATGCGGTCGACGAGGCGTTCGGGGTCGGCGGGGTGCAGGCGGTGAACGCCAGAGCACCCACGATCAGGCCCGTTGCCGCGGCAAGGAGCTTCTTGGTTGCCAAAGTTTCCTCCAGTCATAGAACGCCCACCCGGGAAGCGCAACACGCGATGGGGGAGCGCGAACAGATTGCTCAAAAGTACCCGTGCGACAAGGGGTCGGCAACGAAAGACGCTCTCGCGGACACAGTTCGTTACCGAAGAGCAACCTCGCAACTCATCGCCTGTTGACCACGACCGTGCCCAGCACGAGGTCGTTCAACCCCCGGCGCTCCGCCCCGATCACCACGGTGGGGAGCACGAGGCTGATCATCGCCGCCCGCGCGAGCGCCCGCCACCACCCCAGCGGCTGCTCGTCCAGGCGGACGACGGCGATGCGGGCGATCAACTGGCCGAAGCTCGCGCCGGCCAGCGCGGTGAGCACGGCGCTCTCGACGAAGTAGACGGCGAGGATCATCCACGCCCGCCAGCCGCCCTCGCGGAGGACGCCGACGCCGAACAGGAAGACCGCCACCACCATGCAGGCCCCCCAGTCGAGGACGAGGGCGGCGATCCTCGACCACCAGGAGGCCAGTGAGCCGCGTCCGGTCGGGGGCAGGCCGATGCTCGCGCCGGGGTAGCTGTCCTCGTCCGCGGTGGCCATTGCCCGAGCGTAGCGAACAGCTCCGTCGTTGCTGGGGCGGGGTGCGGGAGGGGAGTCGCGGCTGCGTCCCCACCATGGACGCCGGCGGCGGTCACGCGTCCCGGTGGCATCCTTTCGGCGGCAGGGTCGTGACCCGGACGAGCGGTCTGGTGCAGCGTGTTACCGGGCTGAAACATGGACGCAACTCCTCGGTTACGGCGCGTGCCTAGCGTGTGCAGCGTTCAATCCCCTGACTTGTGGAGGACCAATGTTCCAAGGCGCCGACGACCTGTTGGCCTACATCAAGGACGAGGGCGTCGAGACCGTTGACGTCCGCTTCTGCGATCTCCCCGGCGTGATGCAGCACTTCACGGTGCCCGCCGCCTTCTTCGACGGCGACGTGTTCGAGAACGGCCTGTCCTTCGACGGGTCCTCGATCCGGGGCTTCCAGAAGATCCACGAGTCCGACATGACCCTCATGCCGGATCCCACCACGGCGTTCATCGACCCGTTCCGCCGGTCGAAGACGCTGTCGCTGAACTTCTTCGTCCACGACCCGCTCACCAAGGAGCCCTACAGCCGCGACCCGCGCAACATCGCGCGCAAGGCCGAGAACTACCTCGCCTCGACCGGCATCGGCGACCAGGCGTTCATGGGCCCGGAGGCCGAGTTCTACGTGTTCGACTCGGTGCGCTTCGAGACCAAGTCGAACGCCGGCTTCTACTACATCGACTCCGAGGCGGGCGCCTGGAACACCGGCGTCGAGTCCGAGTCCGACGGCCGCGGCAACCGTGGCTACAAGGTGAAGTACAAGGGCGGCTACTTCCCGGTGCCGCCGGTCGACCACTTCGCCGACCTGCGTGACGACATGGTGCGCAACCTGATCGGCGTGGGCCTCACCATCGAGCGCGCCCACCACGAGGTCGGCACCGCCGGCCAGGGCGAGATCGCGACCAAGTTCGACTCGATGCTGGCCGCCGCCGACAACCTGATGAAGTACAAGTACGTCGTCAAGAACACCGCCTGGGAGGCCGGCAAGACCGCCACCTTCATGCCGAAGCCGATCTTCGGCGACAACGGCTCTGGCATGCACGTGCACCAGTCGATCTGGAAGAACGGCCAGCCGCTGTTCTACGACGAGGCCGGCTACGCCAACCTCTCCGACCTCGCGCGCTGGTACATCGGCGGCCTGCTGCACCACGCTCCGGCCGTCCTCGCGTTCACCAACCCGACCGTGAACAGCTACCACCGCCTGGTGCCGGGCTTCGAGGCGCCGGTCAACCTGGTGTACTCCAGCCGCAACCGCTCGGCGTCCATCCGGATCCCGATCACCGGCTCCAACCCGAAGGCCAAGCGCCTCGAGTTCCGCTGCCCCGACCCGTCCAGCAACCCGTACCTGGCCTTCCCGGCCATGCTGCTGGCCGGCCTCGACGGCATCCAGAACAAGATCGAGCCGCCGGCCCCGGTGGACAAGGACCTCTACGAGCTGCCCCCGGAGGAGCACGCACAGGTCCCGACCGTTCCCGATTCGCTGGGTGCGGTGCTGGACGCGCTGGAGGCCGACCACGACTTCCTGCTCGCGGGCGACGTGTTCACCTCGGACCTCATCGAGACCTGGATCGACATGAAGCGCGCGGACATCGACGCCATCCGGCTCCGTCCGCACCCGCACGAGTTCGAGATGTACTACGACATGTGAGCTGTCCTCTCGACGCAGGCAAGGGCCTGGGACTTCGGTCCCGGGCCCTTCGCCTTAGTGGGGCGGGTTGTGCAGGCGGCGAGGGCCAGCCTCGGCGCGTGAGGGCCAGCCTCGGCGCGTGAGGGCCAGCCTTGGCGCCGAGGACCAGCGCACCGGTACTGGCCTTTGACGATAAGGCTGGCCCTCACCGTGGGGGGCCGGGATCATCCGTGGCGGCTCGCCCTCCATCCTTCGGGGCCGCGCTGATCCGACATCACCGGCGGCACCCGCCACGACGATTGAGTCGGATGCCCCCCGTCACATCGAGGGCCAGCCCTGGCGCCGAGGACCAGCGCACCGGTACTGGCCCTCGACGATAAGGCTGGCCCTGAACTCCGAAGGCTGGCCTTCAACCCCGAAGGCTGGCCCTCGCCAGGGGCGGGACGCGGCCGCGACGAGCCGCACGCGCGTGGACAGATGTGGGCAGGTCTGCACGTCACCGACGCGCTCGCGGTGAAACGAGGTCCGCGCGAGGTGATATTTTCTACATGTGCTGTTGGAGAAATTGCCGGACGCCGCCACGCGGAAGCTGACGGCTCACCCCCGCCCGGTCGCGCGCGGACGCGTCAGGCTGCTGGCTGTCGGCGGCGCGTCGCCGCTCTCCTGGCTCGACGCGGCGCTCGTGCGGCTCGAGGCCCGGCGCCCCGGCGCCCTCTGCGTCCTCGCCGTGCTGTCGTTCGTCAGCACCGCCGTCGCGGTCACGCTCACCCATCGCGCGGTGTCCCGGTGAGGGGACGCCGCTCGCCCTGGCGCGACTGGCCGCTGCTCGGCTGGCTGGTGGCGGCGGTCGCCGTCGCCCTGGGCCACCGCTGGCTGGCCGACGCCTCCTGGCTGCTGCTCCACCTCGTGCTCCTCGGCGCCCTCACCCACTCCATCGTGGTGTGGAGCGCCCACTTCGCGCAGACGCTGCTGCGCCAGCCCGTCCCCGGGGGCCAGGACGCCCGCCTCGCCCTGCTCACCGCCGGCTCGGTGCTCGTGCTGGTCGGCGTCCCCACCACGTGGTGGCCACTGGTCGTCGCCGGCGGCACCGTGGTGGCCGGCGCGGTGGGCTGGCACGGGCTCGTGCTCGTCCGCATGCTCCGCCGGGCGCTGCCCGCCCGGTTCCGGGTGACCGTCCGCTACTACCTGGCCGCCGCCGGGTGCCTGCTGGTGGGCATCGCCTTCGGTGTCACGCTCGCCTGGGGCTGGGACGACCCCTGGCACGGCCGCTTCCTCGTCGCCCACGCCCTCACCAACGTCCTCGGCTGGGTGGGCCTCACCCTCACCGGCACCCTGCTCACGCTCTGGCCGACGATGCTGCGCACCCGCATGGACGCCGCCGCCGAGTCGTGGACCCGGCGCGCGCTGCCGGTGCTGCTCGCCGGCGTCGCCCTGTCCGCAGGCGGCGCCCTCGCCGGGCCGTCCTGGCTGTCGGCGGTGGGTATCGCGACCTACCTCTGCGGCCTCGCGCTGTGGGGACGCGGCCTGTGGCAGCCCCTGCGCGCCAAGCCCCCGACCGAGTTCGCCTCCGCCTCGGTGGCGGCGTCGCTGGTGTGGCTGTGCGCGGGCCTGGCCTGGGCAGGCTGGGTGCTGGTCACCGCTCCCGACTGGGCCGCGGTGCGCGAGCAGTTCCTCTGGCCCGCAGCCGCGCTGGGCGCCGGGTTCGCCGTCCAGGTGCTCACCGGCGCGCTGTCCTACCTGCTGCCGTCCGTGCTGGGCGGGGGGCCCCGCGTGGTCCGGGCCGGGCAGCGCTGGTTCGACGCCGGCGCGGGGTTCCGGCTGGTGGCGATCAACGGCGGACTGCTCCTGTGGCTCGCACCGACGCCCGGCTGGGTGAAGGTCACCGGCTCGGTGCTCGCGCTGGGGGCCGCGGCGGCGTTCCTGCCGATCCTCGTCGGCGGCATCCGGGCGTCGGTCGCCGCCCGACGCGCGGTGGCGGACGGCGTCGATGCGCCCGAGCCTCCCCCGCGTCCGCCCGTCGGTGCGGCCGGCCCGGTGATCGCCGGCCTCACCGCTGTGGTCACCGCCGCCGTGGTCGGCGTGGGCCTCGACCCGCAGGCCGCCGGCGCGGCACCCTCCCCCGCCCCCTCCACAGCGGCGACCGGGACCGTGGTCCGCGTCCAGGTGGAGATCCGCGGCATGCGGTACCACCCGGGCTCGGTGAGCGTCCGGGTCGGCGACCGGCTCGTGGTCGAGCTGACCAACGCCGGCGACACCACCCATGACCTCGTCATCGGCGCAGCCCGGACGCCGCGCATCGCACCGGGGGCCACCGTCGAACTCGACGCGGGGGTCATCTCGGCCTCGACCCAGGGCTACTGCTCGGTCGTCGGCCACCGCCAGCTGGGCATGACCTTCGAGGTCGTCGTGGGCGACGCGCCGGCGCCGTCGAGCTCGGCCGGCCACGACGGGCACGTCATGGGTGGAATGCCGTCGGCCGACGTCCCTGCGCCCGCGGTGCTCGACCCCGCACTCCCCCCGCTCGGCAGCGAACGGGTGCACCGGCTCACCCTGACCGCGCAGGAGTCCACCCTTGCGGTGGCGCCCGGGGTGTGGCAGAAGCGGTGGACGTTCAACGGCCGCGCGCCCGGACCGACCCTCCACGGCCGCATCGGGGACGTGTTCGAGATCACCCTGGTGAACGGCGCGACGATCGGGCACTCGATCGACTTCCACGCCGGAGCACTGGCCCCCGACCGCCCGATGCGCACCATCGAGCCGGGCGAGTCGCTTGTCTACCGGTTCACGGCCACCCGCGCGGGGATCTGGATGTACCACTGCTCGACGATGCCGATGACCGCCCACATCGGCGCGGGCATGTTCGGCGCCGTGGTGATCGAGCCGGACGGACTCCCGCCGGTCGACCGCTCCTACCTGCTCGTGCAGTCCGAGACCTACCTGGAGACGGCCGCCGCGGACCCCTCGTCCGCGACCGAGGTGGACGCCACCGCTGCGCTGTCCGGGCAGGCGTCCTACGTCGCGTTCAACGGGGTCGCCTTCGGCTACGACGCGCACCCGCTGACCGCCGAGGTCGGCGACCGCGTGCGCTTCTGGGTCCTGGACGCGGGGCCGAACCGGCCCGGCAGCTTCCACGTCGTCGGCGCGCAGTTCGACACGGTGTACGCCGAGGGCGGCTACCTGTTGCGCCGCGGGCGGGACGCATTCGGCACCCGCGGCGGCGGCTCGCAGGCGCTGGCGCTCCAGCCCGCGCAGGGCGGCTTCGTCGAGACCGTCTTCGGTGAGGCGGGACGCTACCCGCTGGTCACCCACGCGATGGCCGACGCCGAGCACGGCGCCCACGGCGTGGTGGTCGTGCGATGACCACCCCACGGACCCGGCGACGACCGTCGCCGAACACCATCCTCCCGGGCCACCGGGAGGACGACAGAAGGGAAACGACATGAGCCAGTTCGTCCACCTGGACACCCCGTCCGCCACCACCGGAGGGTGCTCGTGCGGCGGGCACGACGAGGAGGTGCCCGCGCTGGACGTGCGGCAGATCCCGCACGCCATCCGCCACGCCACGGTGTTCGGCGCCTTCGGTGCGATCCGTCCCGGCGGCTCGCTCGTGATCGTGGCGCCGCACGCCCCCGTCCCGCTGCTCAACCAGCTGTCGGCCCAGGCGCCGATCGCCGTGGAGTACCTCGTCGAGGGCCCCACCGAGTGGCACGTGAAGATCACCCGGCTCGTCGACGAGGACTGAGCGGCGACCTCGGCCCGGGGGGCCCTAGGGTGTCGGTGTGACGAATCCGACCCCTCAGGTCGTGGCCGTGATGGGCCGCGGAGTGGTTCCCCGGGACACCCCCCTGCTGATCGCCGACGACCTCGGTTTCACGCGGGGTGACGGCTGCTTCGACGCGGCCCGGGTGACCGTCGTGGACGGCCGGGCACGCGTCGACCACCTCGACCGGCACCTGGCCCGCTTCCGGCGCTCGGCGTCCGCGCTCGAACTGCCGGCGCCGGACGAGGACGACTGGCGGGCCCTCGTCGATGAGGCCCTGGACGCCTGGGACGCCGACGGCGAGGCCGTGCTGAAGCTCGTACTCACCCGCGGTCCCGAACACAGCGACCGGGGCGTGTCCGCGCTGCTCACCATCACCGCGGCCCCCGACGCCACCGCAGCCAGGGCGGGCGTGCGGGCCGCCACGCTGGGCCGCGGGTACGCCAGCGACGCCTTCGCGTCCGCGCCGTGGCTGCTGGGCGGGGTGAAGACCCTGTCCTACGCGGTGAACGTCGCTGCCCGGCGCGAGGCCGCGCGGCGCGGCGCGGACGAGGTCGTCTTCACCTCCAGCGACGGCTTCCTGCTCGAGGGACCGACCGCCGGGCTGCTCGTCGCCGCCGACGACCAGCTGTGGACCACTCCGCTGGAGGGCACCGGGGTGCTCGCCTCGGTGACCATCGAGGTCATCATGGACGCCGCCCGCGCCGACGGCGTCGCCACACGTTTCGCCCTGTTCCGTCCCGGCGACCTGCCCGACACCGACGGCGCCTGGCTGGTGTCGGCCGTCCGCGGCGTCCTTCCGTTGCGGGAGCTGGACGGCGTCCCTCTCCCCCACGACCCCGAGATCACCGCGAGGCTGGCC
Source organism: Actinomycetota bacterium (assembly GCA_020161015.1). Taxonomy (GTDB): domain Bacteria; phylum Actinomycetota; class Actinomycetes; order Propionibacteriales; family Propionibacteriaceae; genus Propionicimonas. The sequence continues at coordinate 13,738 of JAIUOT010000040.1, forward strand.
GCCGCCGCCGGCTTCTGATCCGCCCGGCGTCGGCTCTCTTCGGTCGTGTCGCTGACTGCGCCCGCGTCGGCGGCTGCGGCAGTGTCCGCGTCGGTGGCTGCGGCCCCGTCGCTGACTGCGGCCGCGTCGCGGCTGCGGCCGAATCGGTGGCTGTATCCGCGCTGGCGGCGGTGTCCACGTTCACCCCCGACCCGAGGGCCAGCCTTCTGGCCGAGGGCCAGCGCACCGGTGCTGGCCCTCGGCAACATGGCTGGCCCTCGATCACGAAGGCTGGCCCTCGACAACGGAGGCTGGCCCTCGAGGACGGCCGCGGGAGTCGGGATCAAGGGTGCGCCTGGACGAGGCGGCTGACTCCCGCACCACGCTGTTCATCTAGCGCCGGTCCCCCGCCGCACGTCGGCATCACGCCGAGGGCCAGCCTTGTGGCCGAGGGCCAGCGCACCGGTGCTGGCCCTCGACATCAACGCTGGCCCTGACGCCTGGATGCTGGCCCTCACGCGCGAAAGGCTGCCGTCACATCGAGGGCCAGCCTTGTAGCCGAGGGCCAGCGCACCGGTGCTGGCCCTCGACGTCAAGGCTGGCCCTCACGCCTGGGGACTGGCCCTCGGGAGCGGAGGCGGGCCGGGGGGCACCGAGTCAGGCGGCGGAGGCGACCTCGACGCGGTTGCCCCAGGGGTCGTCGACGCTGAGGTGGGCGGACGAGGCGGAGACCTCGAGCGCGACGTCCTGGCCGCGGGCGCGGAGGCGGCGGGCGGCGGCCAGGACGTCGTCGGCCGACGGGACCTCGATGGAGACCTGGCCGAGGCCGAGGCCGGGCGCGCGGAGGCCGACGCCGGCGGTCTGCCAGGTGTTCATCGCCATGTGGTGGTGGTAGCCGCCGGCGGAGACGAACAGCGCGCCGGGGAGTTCCGCGGTGACCTCGAAGCCGAGGGTGTCGACGTAGAAGTCCCTGGCACGATCGGTCTGCCCGACCTTGAGGTGGACGTGGCCGACCACCTGCGCCTGCGTCCCCGCCAGCGCGGGACGCCGGTCCGGCGCGGTCTCGAGGTAGTTCCGGGCGGTGTCGGTGAGGTGCTCGGCCAGGAAGGCGTTGGGGTCGAGCCACAGCGTGTCCATCACGACCTGGTCGCCGTCCCACGCCCACTCCGACCGCGGGCGGTCGACGTACAGCTCGACGCCGTTGCCCTCCGGGTCGTCGAGGTAGAACGCCTGCGACACGAGGTGGTCGCCGCTGCCGGTATACAACTGCGGGGTGCGCAACGCGACCGAGGCCAGCACGGTCGCCAGCGTGCCGGCGTCCGGGTGCAGCAGGGCGGTGTGGAACAGCCCGGCGGTGCGACGCTCACCCCGCGGCAGGTGCGGACGGTGCCGCAGCTCCACCAGCTCGCGACCGCCCCGTCCCAGCGCGACGGTCCCCTCGGCCTCGCGCAGCGGCTCGAGGAGCAGCACCTCGCTGTAGAAGCGGGTCATCGCGTCCAGGTCCGCCACGTCGAGCGCGACCTGCGACATCCGCGTGTCCGCGGGAAGCAGTTCAGTGGTCACAGCACTCTCCTCGTCCATGTAGTTGACGATTCAATCATATCTCGGCCCGTTTGTCTCCTCCCGGATCCACAGGTCGCCCACGCGGTCGGCACAGGGACCGGGAGTTGAGTAGTCGTCAACCGAGACCACAGGAGGCAGATGAGAGCAGCCAACGTTTCCCCCTTCATGTGAGGCGGCCCCGCGGGTGTGCGAACCGGCGGGGCCGTCGGCCGTCGTGGCCTAGCCTGTGCACATGCGGACGCGACACCGGGCAGGCTGACGTGGACGTCCTCCTGCTCGGCACCGGAGCCGCGGACGGCATCCCCAACCCGTTCTGTCGCTGCGCAACCTGCGACGACCACCGGGCACGCGGCGAGCTGCGCACCCCCACCTCCGTGCTGCTGGACGGCCGGCTGCTGATCGACCCCGGGCCGGAGGCGCCGCGGCAGGTCTCCCGGCTCGGACGCGACCTCGTCGGGCTGGAGGCGGTGCTCGCCGGCCACGCCCACGACGACCACCTCGATCCCGCGATCCTGCTGCACCGCTCCTGGGTGACCAGCGCCCCGCTGCGGCTGGCCGGCCCGAAGCCGGTCGTCGACTGGTCGCGCCAGTGGCTGGACGGCGACCAGACGGCGGTCACCTTCACCACGGTGACCGCGGGCGAGGAGTTCGAGCTCGCCGGCTACCGGGTGACCGCGCTCGAGGCCAACCACGAGGCCTTCGGCGAGGCGCTGTGCTACCTCGTCGAGGACGGGGACGCGACCCTGCTCTACGCCACGGACACCGGGCCCCTGCCGGAGACCACCTGGGACGTCCTCGCCGGCCGCCGCGTCGACCTCGTGCTGATGGAGGAGACGTTCGGGCCGTGCACCACCAAGGGCGGCCGCCACCTGCACCTGGCCACCTTCGCCGCCACGGTCGAGCGGTTCCGCGCCGAGGGTGTCGTCGATGAGCGCAGCCGCGTGGTGGCCGTCCACCTCGCCCACGACAACCCGCCGCTGGACGACCTGGCCGCCGAACTCGCCCGCTGCGGCGCGGAGGTGCTCGCCGACGGGACGCTGATCACGCTCTGAGCTAGGAGGCCTCCCACAGCCAGGTGTAGAACGCGAGCTTGCCGGGGTCGCGCGCGATCCCGTAGGCGGCGAGGAACACGTCCTCCCAGCCCTCGCCGAAGTTCCAGCCGAGGCTGAGCAGCGCCGGGGCCAGGTCGGCCCAGCGGTCGCCGACGCCGAGCTTGCCGAGGTCGACGTAGCCGGCGCAGCGGCCCGCGGCGTCCAGCAGGAAGTTCGGGCTGCACGCGTCGCCGTGGCAGACCACCGGATCCAGCTCCGGCCACGCGCGACCCGGCATGTCGGTGCCGGGCTTGCGCGTCAGGCGGTAGGCGATCGAGTACTCCCACGCGCAGCCGTCCACCGGCACGGTGTCGTGGAAGCGGCGCAGGGCGCGTCCCAGCTCGGGCACCACCTCAGCCGCCCGGTCCGGCCAGTCCCCGAGCACGGCGGAGGCGCCGGGCAGCCCCTGCGTGCGCAGCCAGTGGTGACCGGTGGCGTCCACGCCGTGGTCGATGGGACGCGGTGCCGGCACGTGCGCACCGACCCACCGCAGCCGCGCCACCTCTGCGGCGGTGTCGAACTCCCAGTGCGGCGGCCCGTACTTCACGTACTCGGCGCCGCCGTCGACGGCCCAGGTCAGCCCGCCGATCTCGTTGCGCCACACCGGTTCGACCGGACGCCCCGCCGCGAGCCGGGCGACGACCTCCGGCACGCGCGCGTCGCCGAAGGCGAGGTGGGGGTTGAGGCCCGGCACGCCGGGGATCGCCACAGCGCGGGGCATCCGCCCGGCCGGCGACGACGCCGCGACACCCGCGCCCGCGGGTGGCTCCCCCACCGCGCTCGCCGTCCGCTAGAGCGGCAGCAGCCGGAAGATCGGGCCGGGGATGTGCTTGAGGACCATCATCACGAACCGGAAGGCCGGCGGCACCCAGATCAGCTTCTCGCCCTTGCGGGCGGCGTCCACGACCTGGCGCGCGACGTCCTCCTTGTCGACGGTGAGCGGCGCGTCCTTCACGTGCGCAGACATGCGGGTGCGCACCTGGCCGGGACGCACCACCAGCACCTTGGGGCCGAAGGGGGCCAGCGTCTCGCCGAGCAGCCGGTAGAACCCGTCGAGGCCGGCCTTGGTGGAGCCGTAGACGAAGTTGCTGCGGCGCACGAGCTCTCCGGCGACGGTCGACATCGCGATGATCTGGCCGTACCCCTGCGCCTTCATCTTCTGGCCCAGCAGCACGCCGACGCTCACCGCACCGGTGTAGTTCACCTGGGCGACGCGGACGGCGGCCGCCTGGTCCTGCCACAGCTGCTCGGCGTCACCCAGCAGGCCGAAGGCCACGATGGCCACGTCGATGTCGGCGATCCGCCAGGCGGCGTCGATCACGGCGGGGTGGCTGTCTGCGTCCATCGCGTCGAAGTCGAGGACGTCGACGGCAGCGGCGCCGCGCTCACGCAGGGAGGCCACGGTCGCCTCCCGCAGCTCGTCGCCGGGCTGGACGCCGAGCACCACCCGGACGGGCTGCCGGGACAGGTACTCGCCAACGATGGCCAGCCCGATCTCGGACGTGCCACCGAGCAGCAGCACGGTCTGGGGATTGCCGGTCGCGTCGATCACGTGAATCTCTCTCTGTTGTGGATCAGGCCAGCTCGAGCCGGCGGGCGAGGTCGGAGACGAACACGCCGTGCGGGTCGATGCGCCGCCGGGTCGCGATCCACTCCCCGATCCGCGGGTACATGGCGTGGAAGGTCTCTGCCGTCGTGCGGGAGTCCTTGGCGGTGTAGAGCCGCCCGCCGAACTCGAGGACGCGGGCGTCGAGGCCGTGCAGGAACTCGTGCAGGCCCGCCTTGATCGGGAAGTCGACGCACACGTTCCAGCCCGCGATCGGGTAGCTCAGCGGGGCGGTGTTGCCCGGGCCGAACAGCTTGAACACGTTCAGGAACGAGTAGTGGCCGGACGCCTGGATGTCACGGATGAGCCGGGTGAACTCGCCGACGGCTGCCGGCGGCACGACGAACTGGTACTGGAGGAAGCCGTGCGAGCCGTACGCCCGGTTCCACTCGCCGAACATGTCGAGCGGGTGGTAGAAGCCGGTGAGGCTCTGGATCTTGCCGGTGTAGTTGCCACTCTTGGCGTACCACAGCGAGCCGAGCAGCCCGAAGGTGAGCTTGTTCGCCAGGCCGTTGGGGAACACGTCCGGGAGGTCGAACAGGGGCTTGGCGTTGAACGCCAGCGGGTCGGCGGCCAGCTTGGGCGCCTTCTCCTTCAGCTGGTCGAGCGTGGCCAACGAGCCGCGCGACAGTGCGGCCCTTCCCAGCTTCGGCTCCGGGGAGATCGCGTCGAACCACGCACTGGAGTAGTCGTAGTCCGCCTCCGAGCCGTCGGAGTGGACGGCGATGGTCTCCTCCAGGTTGTGGGTGACGACGCCGTCGGCGATGAAGTAGGCGGTCTCGGTGCGGGTCATGTTCAGCACCACCCGCAGGATGATGCCGGTCAGCCCGACGCCGCCGACGGTGGCCCAGAACAGGCTCGCGTCCGGGTCGTCGGGGGAACCGTCCGGGGTGATGGTGAGGATGCGCCCGTCCGCCACCAGCAACTGCATGGACGCGACGTGGTTGCCGAACGAGCCCGCGCTGTGGTGGTTCTTGCCGTGGACGTCGCAGCCGATCGCGCCGCCGACGGTCACCTGGCGGGTGCCGGGCAGCACGGGCACCCACAGCCCGAACGGCAGCGCGGCCCGCATGAGGTCGTCCAGGCTGACCCCGGCGTCCACGTCGACGGTCGCCGCGTCGGGGTCGATGGCGTGGATGCGGTTCAGCGGGGTCATGTCCACGACGATGCCGCCGGCATTCTGGGCGACGTCACCGTAGGACCGCCCGAGGCCGCGCGCGACGATCCCGCGTCGCAGGTGGGACGGCGAATCGGCGTTGTGGTGGGCGACCGCGGCCACCGCCTCGGCGATCACCTCCGGATCCGGCGTCGAGAGCACCTGGGCCGTCGTCGGCGCGGTGCGTCCCCAGCCGGTCAGCCTGGTGGAGACGGTGGGCAGGTCGGGAGTCTGGAGAGCGCTCATCGAGCCTCAGACTACTCGGCCGGAGGGCCCGCCACGCGCCGTGGCCGGGGACTACGATCAGGCGCAATGAGCGCTAACGAGACCCTGCGCGCCGTCTGCGACGCCGGCCTGTTCGACCTCGACGGAGTCCTCACCCCCACCGCGACGGTCCACATGCTCGCCTGGTCGAGGATGTTCAACGCCTTCCTCTCCGACCGGGCAGCCCGGACGGGCGCGGACGCGTCCACCCGGGCCTACACCGACGAGGACTACTTCGCCCACGTCGACGGCAAGCCCCGCTACGACGGGGTGCGCGACTTCCTCGCCTCCCGCGGCATCGTGATCCCCGACGGCGACCCGGCCGACCCCCCGGAGGCCGACACCGTCTGCGGGCTGGGCAACCGCAAGAACACCTTCTTCGCACGGGTGCTGACCGAGGACGGGGTGGCGCCCTACCCCGGCTCGGTGCTCCTGCTCGACCACCTCGCCGCCCTCGGGGTGCCGCTGGCGGTGGTGTCGTCGTCGCAGAACGCCGAGGCCGTGCTGGCCGCTGCCGGCCTCCGCGATCGCTTCGCCCTCGTCGTGGACGGACGGGTGGCCCGTGCGCGCGGGCTGGCCGGCAAGCCGTCCCCGGCCACCTACACGTGGGCGGCCGAGACCCTCGGCGTCCCCCGGGAACGGGCCGTCGTCTTCGAGGACGCGGTTTCCGGGGTCGCCGCCGGGCGGGCGGGCGGCTTCGGGCTCGTTGTCGGCGTCGACCGCGGCGTGGGCGCGGACGAGCTGCGCGCCCATGGGGCCGACCTCGTCGTCTCCGACCTCTCGGAGCTCCTCCCGTGAGGGCGCCGGCCTCGGACCCGGTCGACCGCACCCGGTTCCCCGTCGAGGAGTGGGGGCTCACCGAGGTCCGCTACGACACCGCCCACCTGGGCCAGCGCGAGACCGTCTTCGCCGTGGGCAACGGCTACCTCGGGCTGCGCGGCAACAACGAGGAGGGCAACGCCGAGGCCCACGCGCACGGCACGTTCGTGAACGGCTTCCACGAGACCTGGGACATCCGCCACGCCGAGGACGCGTTCGCGTTCGCCAAGACCGGGCAGACGATCGTCAACGTCCCCGACACCAAGACCATCGCGATCACCGTGGACGGCGAGCCGCTGCGGCTGTCCAGCCCCGGCGTCGCGTCGTTCCGGCGGAGCATCGACTTCCGTGAGGGCGTCCTGCGCCGCGACGTCACCTGGCACACCGCGTCCGGCCGGCGGGTGGCCGTCCGGTCCAGCCGGATGGTGTCGTTCAGCCGACGCAACCTCGCGCTGATGACCTACGAGGTGACCGTGCTCGACGGCCCGGCGGAGGTGGTGATCACCTCCGACGTCCGTAACCGGCAGGACGAGGTGCCCGAGGGCTCCGCGGCGTCCGTCGGGTTCGACCCGCGGCGCTCGGCCCAGTTCGAGAACCGGGTGCTGCTCTCGCAGCTGGTGCGCGATGAGCACGGGCGGATGGCGCTGGCCTACCGGGCCGCCCATTCCGGGCTCGGCCTGGCCGTCTGCGTCGACCACGAACTGTTCACCGACGACCCGGTGACCACGGAGACGCGGATGACCGCCGACTTGGGCCGGCGCACCTACCGGATCGCGGCGAGCGAGGGCCGGCCGATCCTTCTGGTGAAGTGGGTGGCCTACCACGACGGCGGCGCGGACGCCGACGCCGAGGACCTCGTGGGGCTGGCGCGGCTGACCATCGACGACGCGCAGGCCGTGGGCCGCGAGGTGCTGGCGGCGGAGCAGCGCGACTGGCTGGCCGGCTACTGGGCGAACGCGGACGTGGAGATCGACGGCCGGCCCGAGCTGCAGCAGGCCGTCCGGTGGTGCCTGTTCCAGCTCGCGCAGGCCGCCGGACGGACGGACGGCGGCGGCATCGGCGCCAAGGGGGTGTCGGGCTCTGGCTACCAGGGCCACTACTTCTGGGACACCGAGGTGTACCTGGTGCCCTTCTTCGCCCACACCAACCCCGGGCTCGCGCGGCGGGCCCTGCGGTTCCGCATCTCGATGCTGGACGCCGCCCGCGACCGGGCGGCGGAGATGGCCCAGCGTGGCGCGCTGTTCCCGTGGCGGACGATCAACGGCCAGGAGGCGTCCGCCTACTACGCCGCGGGTACCGCGCAGTACCACATCGACGCCGACATCGCCTGGGCGATGTGCAAGTACGCCGACGTCTGCGGCGACCCCGGCTTCCTCACCGGCGAGGCGCTGCCGGTGCTGGTCGAGACCGCGCGGCTGTGGGTCGACCTGGGCTTCTTCCGCGGGCCCGAGCGCAGCTTCCACATCCACTCGGTGACCGGCCCGGACGAGTACAGCGCCGTGGTGAACAACAACCTCTACACCAACCTCATGGCACGGGCGAACCTGCGCCGGGCGGCGGCGGCCGTCCGCGAGCTCGCCGCGGGCGACCCCGACGGGTTCGCCGCGATCGCCGGGGACCTGCGGCTCGAGCTGTCCGAGGTGGACGTGTGGGAGGCGGCCGCCGAGGCCATGACGATCCCCTACGACGAGGGGTTCGGCGTGCACCCCCAGGATGAGGACTTCCTCAAGCGCGAGGTGTGGGACCTCGCCCACACACCTGAGGAGAACACGCCGCTGCTGCTGCACTACCACCCGCTGGTGATCTACCGCTTCCAGGTGCTGAAGCAGGCCGACGCGATCCTGGCGCTGTTCCTGGCCGGCGACGCGTTCACCGCCGCCCAGAAGCGCGCCGACTACGAGTACTACGACCCGATCACCACCGGCGACTCGACGCTGTCCGCGGTGGTGCAGTCGATCATCGCCGCAGAGGTCGGCTACCAGGAGCGGGCCCTGGGGTCGTGCATGGAGGGGATCTTCGTCGACCTCGCCGACCTGCACCACAACACCGGTGACGGCGTGCACATCGCCTCCGCGGGCGGGGTGTGGAATGCCCTGGTCTACGGCTTCGGCGGCCTGCGCGACCACTCCGGACGGATCAGCCTCGACCCGCGCCTGCCGGCCGGGTGGAAGGCCCTGCGCTTCGGGTTCGGACTGTCCGGCTCCCGGGTGCAGGCCGAGCTGACCGCGTCCGAGCTCGTGCTCACCCTGCTCGACGGTCCCGGCGGGACGCTCACCGTGCGCGGCGAGCCGGTGAGCCTCACCGGGCGCGCGTCCGTCCGGGTGGCCCTGGACGGGCAGGGCCCGCTGATGCCCACGATCACCGGCTCGGTGCCGCTGCTGCACGGGCGTCCGGCCACCCCGGAAGAGCTCACCGTTGGCCTGCCCACCGGCAGCACCACCCTCAGTCCCCAGCAGGTGCCGGACAGCTGAGGGCGGCGCGCCTACGGCGCGCCGGGAGGGTCGCCCGCGCCCCAGAAGACGCGGTCCATCACCTGGCGGGCCAGGCGGGTGCGCTTGCGGTAGTCCTCGACCAGCAGGGACGACTCGCCCTTCGCGTAGCCGAGCACCTGGGCCACGGCCGCGAGCTCGCGCACGTCGGTCGGCAGGCTGTCGCCGGGACGGCCGCGCAGCAACGTGATGGCGTTGCGGATCCGGCTGGCGAGCAGCCACGCGTCCCGCAGCGCCGTCGCGTCCGGCTCGTCGAGCAGGCCCGCGGCCACGGTGGCGTCCAGCGTCTCCAGGGTCCCTGTGGTGCGCAGCCGGCGGTCGCCGGCGGCGTGGTGCAGCTGGAGCAGCTGGACGACCCACTCGACGTCGGACAGCCCGCCCGGGCCGAGTTTCACGTGGCGGCCCGGGTCGCCGCCGCGGGGCAGTCGTTCGGCCTCCATCCGGGCCTTGAGCTTGCGGATCTCGTGCACCTGCTGGTGGCTGAGCCCGCCGCTGGGGTAGCGGAGCGGGGCGATCGCGGACAGCAGTTCCGCCCCGAGCGCCCGGTCGCCGGCCCCCACGTCGGCGCGGAGCAGGGCCTGCGCCTCCCAGGTGGAGGACCACCGCTCGTAGTAGGCGCGGTAGGACGCCAGGCTGCGCACCATCGCTCCGCCCTTGCCCTCCGGGCGCAGGTCGATGTCGACCTCAAGGGCGGGGTCCGGCCCGGGCTTGGCGAGCATCGCGCGCAGCCTGCTGACCACGGTGACGGCGTTCCCGGTGGCGTCCGGGTCGTCGCTGTCGGCGACGACGAACATCGCGTCGGCGTCCGAGGCGTAGGACAGCTCTCCCCCGCCCCAGCGGCCCATCGCGATCACGGCGATCGGGGGCACCCGCACGCCGCGCGCGGCCACCTCCAGTGCCGCGTCCAGCGTGGCACCCGCGAGGTCGGAGAGCGCCCGTCCGAGCGCGGGAATGTCGAGCTGGCCCAGCAGATCGGCCATCGCCAGCCGCAGCAGCTCGCTGCGCCGGGACGCCCGCACGGCCGCGATCGCGCCCTCCGGGGAGTCGTGGCGGCGCAGCGCCGTCCGCATCTCGGCGAGCACCTCCTCGGCCGGACGCGGGCGCAGCCCGTCGGTGTCCCCCAGCAGCGCGGCGTTCTGCGGCGCCCGCAGCAGCAGGTCGACCGCGTACCGCGAGGACGCCAGGATCCGGGCCAGGTGCTCGGCCATGGCGTCGCCGTCCCGCAGCGCCCGGAGGTACCACGGTGTACTACCGAGCGCCTCGGACACCTGGCGGAACGCCAGCAGCCCGTGGTCGGGGTTGGGCCCGGCGGTGAACCAGGTGAGCATCGCCGGGAGCAGCTGCCGCTGGATCTCCGCCTGGCGTGTCATGCCGTGGCTGAGGGCCTCGATGTGGCGCAGCGCGGCCCGGGGATCGCCGTAGCCCAGCGCCCGCAGGCGGGTCTCCGCGGCTTCCGGGGTCAGGCGCACCTCCGCGGACGGGATGCGGGCGACGGTCTCCAGCAGCGGGGAGTAGAACAGCCGCTGGTGCAGCGTGAGCACCCGGCGCGCGGTGGAGCGCCACAGGTGCATCAGCTCGCGGGGCTCCGGCAGCCCGATCGCCCGGGCCAGCCACCGCTGGCTCTTCTCGTCCTCCGGCATGAGGTGGGTACGGCGGAGCCGGTACAGCTGGACGCGGTGCTCGAGCAGCCGCTGCAGCCGGTAGGCGGTGCCGAGGTCGTACCCGTCCCCGCGTCCGACGTACCCGTAGTCGACGAGCGCGGCCAGCGCCTCGAAGGTGCCGCGCAGGCGCAGCCGCTCGTCCGAACGGCCGTGCACGAGCTGGAGCAGCTGCACGCTGAACTCCACGTCGCGCAGGCCGCCGGCGCCCAGCTTGATCTCCGTGCTGGCCTCCTTGGCCGGCAGCAGCGAGATCACCCGCCGGCGCATGGCCTGCACCTCGCCGACGAACTGGTCGTTGTCCGCCACCCGCCAGACCATCGGCCACACCATGTCGACGAACTCGCCGGCCAGGGCCAGGTCGCCGGCCATCGGCCGCGCCTTCAGCATCGCCTGGAACTCCCAGTTCTTCGCCCACTTCTCGTAGTAGGCGCGATGCGAGGCCAGGGTCCGGACCAGCGGGCCGGCCTTGCCCTCCGGGCGCAGTGCGGCGTCGATCTGCCAGATCGTGCCGGCGGCGGTGTGGGCGGAGCACACCCGGGTGAGCGCGCTCGCCAGGCGGGTGGCCACGGAGACGGCGTCCTGGGCGGTGCACACCGGCTCCCCGTCGGCGTCCAGGGCCGGTTCGGCGAGGTAGAGGACGTCGACGTCGCTGACGTAGTTCAGCTCGCCGGCCCCGGTCTTGCCGAGAGCGATGATGCCGAGGCGGCACTTCTCCCAGCCGGGCACCTCGCCGCGGGCGAGGGCGAGGGCGGTCTCGACCGTGGCGTCGGCCAGGTCGGCGAGCTCCCCGGCCACCTCGGGCAGTTCGCCCAGCGGGTCGGCGGCGGTGAGGTCGCGCCCGGCGATGCGCAGCAGTGCCCTGCGGTACGCGCGGCGCAGGTCGTCCGACCGTCCCTTCTCCGCGGACGGGGCGTCGGCGCCGGGGTCGGCGCCCACCGCGGTGAGGAGCTCCGCCCGCAGGTCGGCCGCCGGTCGCCGCTCGACGCTGCCGGCGAGCGCGTTCACGTCGTCGGGGTGCGTGCCGAGGTGCTGGTTCAGCGCGACGCTCGCGCCGAGCACGGCGATCAGCCGCCGGGCGAACGCGGGGTTCTCCGCCAGCTCCCCGAACAGGCCGGGCCGCGCCCGGGTGAGCTGGTCGAAGCCCGCCAGCGCGAGGTCGGGGTCTGCGGTGCGCTGCAGCTCGCCGAGCGCGAGGTCGACCTGGCCGGGCGCGGCCAGCTCCTGCCAGCCCTCCACCATCGTCGCGACGGCCGCCGCGTCCGCGAACCCGAGGCGGGCGAGGCGGGCGGACTGGCTGTCGATGCGCGTCACGCTCGCGATGCTAGCGTCTGGCACGTGGCCAGAACCCCGACCGCTGCGGAAGTCGCAGACCTGCGCAGCGTCGTCGCGGCCCTGGCCGCCGACCCCGGCGCCGAGTTGCCCCGGCCGCGGCTCGCCGGCGCCGCCCGCACCGCCTGCGCGCTCCTCGCCGCCCGCCACCCCGGCGGCACGGTCGAGCTGAGGGTGCCGCCGTTCGCCGCCGTCCAGCTCGGTGTGGGCGAGCGCGGACGCCACACGCGCGGCACCCCGCCGAACGTCGTCCAGACCGACCCGGTCACCTTGCTCCGCCTGGCCGGGGGCAGCCTCACCTGGCAGGAGGCCCGCGCGGCCCACGCCGTGCGGGCGTCCGGCATCCACAGCGACCTCGCCGAGGTCTTCCCGCTCCCCGACGCGACCGCCTGACCGGCGTCCCCGGGCCGCTCGCAGCGGACTCGCGGCGGCCGCACAGCCTGCACACAGGTTCGCGCAGCGTCCGGCACAGGTGGCGTCCCTAGGTTCGGGGGCGTGGCAGACCGCTGGAACGAAGGCCGGACCGATGACAACTGAGAACACAGAAGCCGTGGCGACCCCGCGGCGCCGCTTCCGCATGACCCCGAAGAGGTGGATCGGGCTCGCGCTCGCGATCGCCCTCCTCGCCGGGGCGGGCGTCGGCACGTACCTGCTCCTGCGGCCGAAGACGACGGCTGCGACGACGTTCAGCCGGACCGTGGAGGTCGCCAAGGGCACGCAGACGCAGACCGTCACCCTCGACGGAACGCTGAGCCCCCGCACGCAGTCCGACGTCAACTTCACGGTCTCCGGGACGGTCACCTCCGTGAAGGTCACCTCCGGCGACAAGGTCACCAAGGGCCAGAAGCTCGCGCGGATCGACGACTCCGAGCTCCAGAACGCCGTCGACCTCGCCGAGGCCAACGTGACCACGGCGAAGGCCAACCTCTCCGAGGTCTACGACAACGACGGCAGCAGCGCCGCGATCACCTCGGCGAAGGCGCAGGTGACCTCCGCGCAGGCGGCGCTCGCCAGCGCGCAGGACGACCTGGACGCCGCTGTGCTGCGCTCCCCCATCTCCGGGACGGTGGCCAGCGTCAACCTCGAGGTCGGCGACACCGTCGGCTCGTCCTCCGGCGGCTCCGGCTCGAGCGGCTCGGCCTCCACCACCAGCTCGACGAGCTCGGCCCAGTTCGTGATCATCGGCACCTCCACCTGGAAGGTCGAGGGCAGCGTCGGCGCGGCCGACCTGGGCAGCGTGAAGGCCGGCCAGGCCGTGTCGGTCACCACCGACGCCACCACCGACCCGCTGACCGGCACCGTGGCCTCCGTCGGCATCGTGGCCACGTCCACCAGCGACGACGGGACGGCCACCTTCCCGGTGGTCATCACGCTGTCGGGCACCCACACCGACCTGTACTCGGGCACGACCGCCACAGCGGTGATCACCACCGGCACCTACGACGACGTCCTCACCGTGCCCACCGCGGCGATCCGGACCGAGAACGGCAAGACGGTGGTCACGAAGGTCACCGACGGCACCAACAGCACCGTCGAGGTCGAGGTCGGCACCGTCTTCGGCAGCTCCACGCAGGTCACCAGCGGGCTGAGCGAGGGCGACACCGTCCTGATCACCTTCACCCGCCCCAGCTCGACGTCCACCAGCTCGACCGAGCAGCAGGGCGGCGGCTTCGGCGGCGGCTTCGGCGGCGGGCTGGACGGCGGCGGCCCGCCCGGCGGTGGGGCGCCCCCCGGCGGCACCGGCCAGGGCGGCCGATGATGGGCATGCTGCAGATGACCGGCGTGCGCAAGACCTACTCCACGGGCGTGGTCGAGGTCGAGGCGCTGCGCGGGATCGACCTCGACGTGGACGCCGGGGACTACCTGGCGATCATGGGCCCCTCCGGCTCCGGCAAGTCCACCCTGATGCACATCATCGGGTGCCTGGACGTGCCCACGGCCGGCACCTACCTGCTCGACGGCACCGACGTCAGCTCGATGTCGGAGAAGCAGCTCGCCGAGGTGCGCAACCGCAAGATCGGCTTCGTCTTCCAGCAGTTCAACCTGCTGGCCAGCCTGACCGCCCTGCGCAACGTCGAACTGCCGATGGTCTACGCCGGCGTCCCGGCGGCGGAGCGCCGGGAGCGGGCCATGCTCGCCCTGGAGAAGGTCGGGCTGGCCGACCGCGTCCAGCACCGTCCCAACGAGCTCTCCGGCGGCCAGCAGCAGCGGGTCTCCGTGGCAAGGGCGCTGGTCACCGACCCCGCCCTGATCCTCGCCGACGAGCCCACCGGCAACCTGGACTCCCACTCGACCGCCGAGATCCTCGAGCTGTTCGAGGAGCTCAACGAGTCCGGGCGCACGATCGTCATGATCACCCACGAGGCGGACGTCGGCGAGCGGGCACGGCACCTCGTGCACATCTACGACGGCCTGCTGCGCGAGTCCGTCCCCGTGGCCACGGCGGGAGCCTCGCGATGATGGGCTGGAGCGAGACGCTGCGCACGGCGGTCGCCGCGCTCAACGCGCGCCGCATGCGGTCAGCGCTGACGATGCTCGGGATCCTGATCGGCATCGCCGCGGTGATGCTCACCGTCGGCCTGGGCCAGGGCGCACAGGCGCAGATCACCGACCAGATCAACTCGCTGGGCTCGAACCTGATCTCGGTGTCGCCGTCCCAGTCGTCGTCCGGAGGCTTCCGCGGCGGCGGCAGCACCGTCTCGACCCTCACCCTGCAGGACGCCGAGATGCTGGCCGACCCCCAGATCGTCCCGGACGTGGCCGCCGTCGCGCCGACGTCCTCGACGAGCGGCTCGCTGCAGTCGTCGGAGACGACGTGGACCTCGACCGTGGTCGGGACGGTGCCGGAATGGGCAACCGTACGCGCCAGGGAGGTCGACACCGGCCGGTTCTTCACCCAGTCGGAGGTCGACTCCTCTGCGGCCGTGGCCGTGATCGGCTCGGAGACGGCCAGCGAGCTGTTCACGACCGGCTCGCCGGTCGGCCAGTCGATCAGTGTCAACGGCCAGTCCTTCTCGATCATCGGGGTGCTGGCCTCGGAAGGTTCCTCGACAACGAGCAGCCTCGACGACACCGTCCTGGTCCCGATCACGACGTTCGCGTCCCGCCTGTCCACCTCGAGCAGCGCGAACAGCGTGTCGACGATCTACCTGTCCGGCCGGGACACGGAGAGCCTGTCGGCGGCCTACCAGCAGGTGAAGACCGCCCTGCTCGCGTCACATCAGGTGACCTCCGACAGCGCCGACTTCACGGTCAGCACCCAGGCGTCCCTCGTCGAGACCGCGACGTCGATCACGGGCATCCTGACGCTGCTGCTCGGCGGCATCGCGGCGATCTCGCTGCTGGTCGGCGGCATCGGCGTGATGAACATCATGCTCGTCTCGGTCAGCGAGCGGGTGCGGGAGATCGGCCTGCGCAAGGCGCTCGGCGCGACACCGGGCGTGATCCGCCGGCAGTTCCTGGTGGAGGCCGGCATCCTCGGCGTCCTCGGCGGCCTGATCGGCGTCGGGCTCGGCTTCGCCGGCGCCGCCATCCTGACCCCCGTCCTCGGCATGACCGTGCTCATCTCCATCCCGGCCACGCTGATCGCCCTGGCCGTGTCCCTGGGCATCGGCCTGGTGGCCGGGGTCTACCCCGCGGCACGGGCGGCGAAGCTCGCGCCGATCGACGCACTGAGGAGTGAATGATGTTCGCCAATCCCCGCATCCGGGCCGTGCTCGGCGCCGGGACCGCCCTCGCGGTGGTCGCCGGCGTCGGGATCGCCGTGGCCGGGACGTCCAGCGCCGCCTCGCAGCGCTACGTGACCGCCACCGCCGGCACCGGCGAGGTCACCCAGACCTACGTCGCCAGCGGCACGGTGACGCGGAAGAACACCTCCGAGGCCACCTTCGCCGTCGACGGGACGGTCCGCAAGGTCTCTGTTGCCGTCGGTGACGAGGTGGACGCCGGCGACGTGCTCGCGGTCCTCAACAAGGGATCGCTCCAGCTCGCCGTGCTGAACGCGGAGACGTCCGTGGCCAGGGCGAACGCATCGCTGTACGCCGCGCAGCACCCGTCGAGCACGTCGGGCTCCTCCGGGTCGTCCGGCTCCGGCGGCTCGGGTGGGGCGGTCGTCACCATCGACCCGACCGTCCTCAACGAGGCCGTCAGCCGGGTGAACCTCGCCGTGATGAGCGAGTCGGAGGCGTGCTCCGCGATCTTCGCCGCGATCCTGCCTGAGGCCGAGCCCACGGCGACCGCGACCCCGACGGCGACCGGTGAGGCGACGGACGGCACCAGCGCGGCCGAGGCCACGGCCACGCCGACCCCGACGGCGACCGCGAGCACGGAGGAGACGCCCGCCGCGGAGGCCACGCCGACAGCGAGCGCGTCCCAGCTGGCCGACACGATCGACTCCGACTTCACCGACGAGGAGCTCCAGACCTGCGCGAACGCACGGGCGGAGGTGACGGCCGCCAACGCCAACCTCCAGCAGGTGGTGGCGCTGCTGACCACCCCGAACGCCGGGGGCGGCAAGAAGACCAGCAAGAGCTCGTCGAGCTCGAGCTCGGTGAGCGCCTCCCAGGTCGCGTCGGCGAAGGCCGACCTCCTCGAGGCAGAGCAGAACCTCGCCGCGGCGAAGGCCGACCTCGCGGACGCCGAGCTGGTGGCCCCGATCTCGGGCACCGTCGGGGTGGTCGGCCTGGCCAAGGGCGACAGCGCCTCGTCCGGCTCGATCACGATCGTCGGGTCCGGCAGCGCCGTGGTCACGTTCGAGCTTTCCCTGTCCACCCGGCAACTGGTGAAGGTCGGCCAGGAGGTGACGGTCACCCCGGCGGGCTCCGGCACGGCGCTCACCGGAAGGATCGCGTCGATCGCCACGCTCGAGACGAGCGGGACGAGCGGCAGCTCGCCCACCTACACCACCACGGTGTCGGTCAGTGACGCGAGCGGCCTGCTCGCGTCCGGCTCCAGGGCGGCGGTGCTGATCCCGGTGCGGGCCGAGACCAGCGTGCTGCGCGTGCCGGCGTCGGCCGTGACGCCGACCGGGACGGGCACAGCCACCGTCCAGGTGGTCGAGAACGCGGGCGCCACCACCGCGAGCACCGTGGAGGTGACGACCGGAGCCGTCGGCGGTGGCTGGGTGCAGATCACGTCCGGGCTGGAGGCGGGCACCCTGGTGGTGCTGGCCGACAACACCGCGGAGATCCCGTCCAACCAGTCGAACCGGCGCTCGAGCTCGACCACCACCTCCCGGTCGGGTGCGACGGCGTCGGCATCGGCGAGCGCCGCGGGGGCGTCCGCGTCGACCGCTCCGCAGCCGAGCGCCACGGCCAGCCGCTAGGAACCGCCCGGCGGGACGCACAAAAGGCCCGTCAGGACTCACCCCCCGGGTAGTCCTGACGGGCCTTGCCATCGACACGCCTCCGGGTCTGCCCCCCTCAGAGAAGTCCGGGTGCCGAAGCCTGCATGGCCCGGCGGCCGTTGGTGACCACCATTCAACCGCCCGCGTCACGTCCCCGTTCGGCTCCCGGACAAGTCCATACACTCCCGGACGCCGGGGTCTTCGCCGGCCCTGCCGTCCCCGGATCGGCCCGGCGCGACTCCGCCCCGTCCCACCCGCACCACCCGTCCCACCCTCCGCGTTCGCCCCCGACTGCCACTCCCGCTACCGGAATTCCGGCAGCACGAGTGACATCCGGGGGCAGGAAGGGCCCGGGACGGGCGGCGGGGACGGGTGCGAGGTGAGGGCGGACGGCGAGCGGTGGGCGGTGGCGCTCCAGAAGGTGGCCGTGTGGTGACGTGGGAGAGCCGGCGGGCGGGATGGCGAAGGCTCCGCCGCCGCGTTCGCCCCATCGCCTCTGCCCCGGGGACGGCGTCCCACGCGCACCACCCGTGCCACCCCCCGCGTTCGCTGCCGATTGCCACTCCCGCTACCGGAATTCCGGCAGCACGAGTGACATTCGGGAGCAGGAAGGGCCCGGGGCGAGCGGCGGGACGGGTGCGGCGTCCCTACAGCGTGGGCAGCGAGTTGGTCAGCTCCCACTCCGAGACGTGACCGCGATAGGAGTCGTACTCCGCCTTCTTGTTGCGCAGGTAGAAGTCGAAGACGTGCTCGCCGAGGGTGTCGGCGACCAACTGGGAGTTCTCCATCAGGTCGATGGCGTTGCCGAGGCTGCGCGGCAGCGGGGTGATGCCGAGCGACTGCCGCTGGCGGTCGGTCAGCGACCAGACGTCGTCCTCAGCGCCCTCTGGCAGCTCGTACTCGTTCTCGATGCCCGCCAGGCCCGCGGCGAGCACCATCGCGTACGCCAGGTAGGGGTTGGCGGCGGCGTCGATCGACCGCAGCTCCACCCGCGCGGACGCACCCTTGTTCGGCTTGTACATCGGCACCCGCACGAGGGCGGAGCGGTTGTTCTGGCCCCAGCAGATGTAGCTGGGCGCCTCGGCGCCTGCCACCAGCCGCTTGTAGGAGTTGACCCAGGGGTTGGTCACCGCGGTGATCTCCCCGGCGTGCCTGAGCAGCCCGGCGATGAACTGGCGTCCCGTCTTCGACAGGTGGTACTCGGCACTCGCGTCGTAGAACGCGTTGGTGTCGCCCTCGAAGAGCGAGACGTGGGTGTGCATGCCCGAACCCGGGTGGTTGCTGAGCGGCTTGGGCATGAAGGACGCGAACAGGTTCTGCATCACCGCGACCTCCTTGATCACCACCCGGAAGGTCATGATGTTGTCGGCCATGGTGAGCGCGTCGGCGTAGCGCAGGTCGATCTCCTGCTGGCCGGGGCCGCCCTCGTGGTGGCTGAACTCCACCGAGATCCCCATCTGCTCCAGCAGGGTGATCGCCTGGCGACGGAAGTCCGCGCCGGGCGAGGTGGTGGTGTGGTCGAAGTAGCCGGACTGGTCGGCCGGCACCGGCGGCTGGCCGGGCACGATCGGCTGCTTGAACAGGTAGAACTCGATCTCGGGGTGCGTGTAGTAGGTGAACCCCATGTCCGAGGCCTTCTTCAACGCCCGCTTCAGCACGTAGCGCGGGTCGGCGAAGGACGGCGAGCCGTCGGGCTGCCGGATGTCGCAGAACATCCGGGCCGTGCCCTGGGTGGCGCCCCGCCACGGGAGCAGCTGGAAGGTGGACGGGTCGGGGTGGGCCACCATGTCCGACTCGTACACGCGCGCGAAGCCCTGGATCGCGGAGCCGTCGAAGCCGATGCCCTCGTTGAACGCGCCTTCGAGTTCGGCGGGGGCGATGGCGACGGACTTGAGGAACCCCAGCACGTCGGTGAACCAGAGCCGGACGAAGCGGACGTCCCGCTCCTCCATGGTGCGAAGCACGAACTCGGTCTGCTTATCCATGCGGTTCAGTCTGCCCCGAGAAGTGTTTCAATCTGGTTACACGTGACCGCCGGACACGCTGGGTACCGTGAGGCCATGGCCCTTTCGTTCAGCGCGATCGGCATCACCGTCGCCGACATGGCCGCCAGCCTCGGGTTCTACCGGCTGCTCGGCCTCGAGTTCGACCCCTCCGACGACGCCGAGGGACACGTCGAGTGCGAGACGCCCGGGGGCGTCCGGATCATGTTCGACAGCGTCTCGGTCGTCCACTCCTTCGACCCCGACTGGCAGCCGCCGGTCGGCGGGCCGGCGATGACGCTGGCGTTCGAGTGCGCCGATCCCGCCGAGGTGGACGCGACCAGCGCGCGCCTCGCGCAGGCCGGCCACACCGTCCACCGGGAGCCGTGGGACGCGTTCTGGGGCCAGCGCTACGCCACGGTCCTCGACCCCGACGGCAACAGGGTGGACCTCTTCGCCTGGCTCTGACCGGGCCGGCGGTTCAGACGCCGAACAGCCCGGACCGGTCGGGGTCCTCTTCGGGATCGTCCTCGTCGTCGTCGACGAAGCGCGGGTCGTTGTCCCACTCGTCATTGCGCTGGGCCACGCGCTCCAGGGCGTTCGCCGCCTCCGCCGGCGTGGCGTACGGGCCGAGCCGGGAATCGCTCTTGCACCCCTCGTAGGGCTCGACCGTGTGGTGGTCGAGGCAGTAGTACCACTCGCCGATCGCCATGGTGAATGCGCCTCCGATCGTCCGACTCACGCCCACTATGATCGCAGGAGTGACCGCGATCAAGCCCTTCCCGGTGTCCCCCCAGCGTCCGGTTCCGGACCACATCCCGCGGCCCCACTACGTCGGACGCCCCCGTCCCGAACGGTACGACGGGCCCCACGTGCAGACCCCGGAGACCATCGAGCGCATGCGCGTCGCCGGACGCATCGCCGCGCAGGCCATGCACGCCGGCGCGGCGGTGATTGCGCCGGGCGTGACGACCGACGAGATCGACCAGGTCGTCCACGACTTCATCGTCAGCCACGACGCCTACCCCTCGACCCTGGGGTATCGCGGCTTCCCCAAGGCCTGCTGCACGTCGGTCAACGAGGTGATCTGCCACGGCATCCCGGACGCGCGCCCGCTGGCGGACGGTGACCTGGTCAAGATCGACGTGACGGCGTTCCACGGCGGCGTGCACGGTGACAACTGCGCCACCTTCTTCTGCGGCGAGGTGGACGAGGCGTCCCGCCTGTTGTCCGAGCGCACGGAGGAGGCCATGAACCGGGCGATCAAGGCCGTCCGCCCGGGACGACAGATCAACGTGATCGGGCGCGTCATCGAGTCCTTCGCCCGGCGGTTCAACTACGGCGTCGTCCGCGACTACACCGGCCACGGCGTGCACACCGCGTTCCACTCCGGCCTCATCGTGCCGCACTACGACGAGCCGATGGTCGACACCCTGATGGAGGTCGGCATGACCTTCACCATCGAGCCGATGCTGGCCATGGGCGACCAGCGCTCGCACGTGTGGAACGACGGCTGGACGGTCGTCACCAATGACCGGAGCCGGGTCGCACAGTTCGAGCAGACCATCGTGGTGACCCCCGACGGCGCGGAGATCCTCACCGTCCCGTGAGCCCTCGGCGCGCCCGGCCGGGCCAGGTGTGAACCCGTACCTGAGACTCCGCGGCTCGCACGCCGGACCGGCGGCGCTGCGCATTTCGGCCGGGCGCCCCGGACCGCTACGGTGGTGCGAGCCGTACGACTCCTCTCCCCCCCTCCGAGAACACGGAGACGGACGGTCAGGCCCCGCCAGGTCGCCAACCCCCCGGTTTATCTGGCTGGGCCGCCCACCCCACCTCCGCGGCGCGCTCGCGGGTTCTGGCCGCCCGCCGACGTCCGTGTGAGAATGCGCCATGGCCACCGCCGCAACCGACACGACGCTCGCAGGGCACGACACCCCGTCGCTCGCCGAGCACCCCGCCTGGCTGCAGGTGAAGCGAGCCGCCACCGCGCTCGCGTCCCTCCAGTCCTCCAACGGCGCCATCGAGGACGCCGCCCACCACCCCACCGCGCGCGACCGCGTCGCCGAACTGGCGGACGGGATCGCCGCGCTGGCGCCGGAGTTCCCCCACGACGCCGACTACCTGGCCGCCGTCACCGCAGACCTCGAGCGGTGGGCGGCCGGCTACTTCAAGGAGCCGGACTTCTTCGACTCGCTGGTGCTCTTCCACCCCGAGCAGCACCGCGTCGACGGGCTCACCCACCTCGTGGTGTTCCCGATGTACACCCAGAACGGCTCGCGCGACCGGCACATCGAGGCGCTGCTCATCCAGGTGGTGTGGCCGTCCTTCGTTGCTGAACTGGAGGCGGGCGCGTACACCAACGCTGCGTTCGTCCCCATCCAGTTCGTGGACTTCACCGCCGGCTACGACACCAACTCCGCCGTGCTCTTCCCCGAGACCGTCGCCATGCGGCAGATCCCTCCCTTCACCTGGGGCGGCATCTTCTGCGACCGGGAGGCGGCCCGCTTCCGGCGCGCGCTGCGGGCGGCGACCGAGGTGACCCGGCTCGACCTGCCTCCGCTCGCCGCGGAGATGCTGGACGACCAGCGGCTCACCCAGGAGACCTTCGTGATGTGGGACCTGATCCACGACCGCACGCACATGCGCGGCGACCTGCCGTTCGACCCGTTCATGATCAAGCAGCGGATGCCGTTCTTCCTGTACTCGCTGGAGGAGTTGCGCTGCGACCTGACCGCCTTCCGTGAGGCCGTCCGGATCGAGCGGGAACTGGCCGCGCTTCCGCAGCGTTCGCCCGAGCAGGAACAGCTCGCCCGCTACGCGAAGCTGGTGCAGTACGCGGTGATCTTCGACCGGATCTTCCGGTTCGCGGTCACAGGGACGCGGGTGCGCAATTACGACGGGCTGGGTGGTCAGCTCCTGTTCGCCTGGCTGCACCAGAAGCGGGTGCTGCACTGGACCGACACCCAGCTCACCTTCGACTGGGACGAGGTGCCCGACTGCGTCAACGAACTGGGACAGGAGATCGAGCAGCTGTACTGGCGCTCGATCGACCGGCCGAAGGTCGCCCACTGGCTGGCCGCGTACGCGCTGGTCAGCGGCGTGGTCGAGCCGCACCCCGCCTCGGTATGGAAGCGCGGCGAGCTACCACTGAAGGGCACACCGAAGGAGCTCACCGACCTGGTGATGGACGACGAGTTCCCGCTGTCGATGTTCTACGAGGCGTTCGAGAAGAAGATGCGGGACGTCGTCGCGTCCACCTCGGGGATCACCGGCGTCGACGCCTGACGCCCCGCCACGGGCCGCCGCGGCCGGGTGAGAGAATCGCGTCGTGCAGCTCCATGACCCCGCCGCGCGCGGCTTCGCGTCCGACAACTACTCCGGCGTCCATCCCGACGTGCTGGCCGCGATCGGTGCGGCCAACCTGGGCCACCAGTCGTCCTACGGCAACGACGTGTACACCCGGCGGCTCCAGGAGGTCGTCCGGCAGCACTTCGGCGAGGACGCGGAGGCGTGGCCGGTGTTCAACGGCACCGGCGCCAACGTCACCGGGCTCCAGGCGGTGCTGCCGCGCTGGGGCGCGGTGGTCTGCGCCCGCAGCGCGCACATCAACGTGGACGAGGGCGGCGCCCCGGAGCGGGTCGGCGGCCTGAAGCTGTACTCCGTCCCCACACCGGACGGCAAGCTGACCCCCGACCTGGTCGACACCGAGGCGTGGGGCTTCGGAGACGAGCACCGGGCGCAGCCGCTGGCGCTGTCGATCACCCAGTCCACCGAGCTGGGCACGGTCTATACGGTCGAGGAGCTGTCGGCGCTCACCCGCCATGCCCACGACCTCGGCATGGTGGTGCACCTGGACGGCGCGCGCCTGTCGAATGCCGCGGCGAGCCTCGGGCTGCCCCTGCGCGCGTTCACCACCGAGGTCGGCGTCGACATCCTGACGCTCGGCGGGACCAAGAACGGCGCCCTCGGCGCGGAGGCCATCGTCGTGCTCAACCCGGACGCCGTCCACGGGCTCGTCTACGCACGCAAGTTCAACATGCAGCTCGCCAGCAAGATGCGGTTCGTCTCCGCGCAGCTGGTGGCGCTCTACTCCGGCGACCTGTGGCTGCGCAACGCGGGCCACGCCAACGCGATGGCGGCCCGCCTGCGGGCCGCGCTCGAGGGCGTCCCCGGGATCACCTTCGCCCAGCCGACCCAGGCCAACGGGGTCTTCGCACGGCTGCCCGACGGGGTGGCGGACGTCGTCCGGGAGCGCTTCGCGTTCTACGACTGGGACGCCTCCGTCAACGAGGTGCGCTGGATGTGCTCCTTCGACACCACGGCCGAGGACGTCGACACCTTCGCCGCGCTGGTCACCGAGGCGATCGCGGCGCGCCGGTGAGGGTGGTGGGGGGACGAGCCGGCCTGTAAGCCGGATTCTGTGCCCTCGCGGGCGGTGATCATCCATCTGCGAAGGCTGTTGCCAGCCTCCTTCGCCGTCGCCGGCGTGCGACCTACCCGGGCGCCTCGCGCGAGCAGCGCTCGATCGGCGTCCGCAGGTCCTGGTCCGGTGGACCGGGACCCTTCTTGGTCTTGCTCCGGGTGGGGTTTACCGAGCCACCCCAGTCACCTGGGGTGCTGGTGGTCTCTTACACCACCGTTTCACCCTTACCCCCCGCCGAACGGCGCGGGGCGGTCTGTTTTCTGTGGCACTTTCCCGCGGGTCACCCCGGGTGGGCGTTACCCACCACCCTGCTCTGTGGAGTCCGGACTTTCCTCAGCTCGCGCTGCGATCACCCGGCCGACTCGTCCGCCTCAAGGGTAGCGGAGGCGGCCGCCGGCCTTCGCGTCCGCCCCTTCCCGCCCGCGTTCGCCCCCGATCGCAACTCACGCCACCGGAATTCCGGTAGCAGGCGTTGCACTCGGCAGCGCGAACGGATCGGTGGGACGGTGGGACGGCGGCGCCGGGCCCCGCCACCGGCGGAACCTCGGCCAGCGAGTCGTCTGTCGCGCGCCCGTCAGCCAGCAGGCACGGCAGCCAGCACGCACATCAGACCGCAGGCACGGCAGCACCCGACCGCCCGCGGCGGGGCGAGGCGTGCCCGACGCCGGCCGACCGGCAGCGCGCAGCAGGGAGCGTCGGGCGGCTTCGGCCCCTTCGTCCGCGTTCGCCCCCGAATGCAACTCCCGCCACCGGAATTCCGGCAGCAAGGGTTGCGCTCGGTAGCGCGAACAGACGCGTGGGGCGGGTGGGAGACCTGGGACGGCCGCGGAGGAGCCGTCGGCGGCCACCCCGGCCATCGGATCGTCGCCACCGCGAGACTCCCGCCACAGGACGACGCGTCCGTCACCCCGTCCGCGGACCTCTCCGGCAGCCGCTCCCCGTCCCGTTCGCTCCCGAACGCAACTCCCGCTACCGGAATTCCGGCAGCAGGAGTTGCACTCGGCAGCGCGAGCGAAGGGGCGGGGCGGGGGGCAGCACGAGCGAAGAGGGGGCTGGCTGGGCAGCGGGACGGACGGAGCGGAGCGGCGGGTGGGGCTGAGCGGGCGGCTCAGCCGAGGACGCGGAACTCCACCTTGCCGGCGAGCAGGTCGGCGGCCACGAGGGTCGCGGACGCGGTCTCGCCGAGCACCAGGCCGTCGCCCTTGACCCGTGCCTCCACGGCCGGGTCGGCCAGCTGGAGGACGCCGTCGCCGTCCTCCGGATCGACCTCGAGCACGGTCCCGGTGAAGGTGCGCCCGAGGCTGGGAGCGAGCACCATCGCCTCCACGAGGTCCACGGTCCCGCGCTCGTACTTCTTGGCCCGGCGGTTGGACTCGTCCATCACGGCGGGCAGGCCCGGAAGGGCGGCGGCCACCCACTCCGGGACGGGTGTCCCCGCGCAGATCGCCACGCAGGTCTCGCCGGCGTAGCGGTCCACCAGCCGCCGCAAGGGCGCGGTGACGTGGGCGTACGGCGCGGCGATCGCCGCGTGCAGCGGCTGCTCGGGTGACGACCCATCGAACGCCTGGTAGCCGGCGCCGCGGAACAGCATCGTGCAGGCGTTCAGCATCGCCGCCTGCGCGGGCACGGACGCGTCGAGGCTGCGCACGAACTCCGGGTACTCCATGGCTCGCGGCCAGGCGATCCCGAGCGCGGACGCCGTCCGGCGCAGCCTGCCCAGCGCACTGTCCCTGGCCGGCGGGAGCGTCCGCAGGATGCCGACCCCGGCCTCCAGCATGAGCGCAGCCGCCGCCATTCCCGTCGCGAGCGACAGCTGGGCGTTCCAGTCCTCGACGGGCAGGGGCGCCCGGAAGGCCAGCGTCCAACGGCTGTCGGAGGCGCGGACCTCCTGCTCGGGAACCGAGAGGCTGACCCCGCCCCGCGCCACCTCGACCTCCTGGCGCAGCAGCCCGACGGTGCGCAGCAGCTGCACCTGCTCGTCCGCGCGTCCGGCGTCCAGGTCGGCCTGCGCGCCGGCGTAGCTCAGCTTCGCCCTGCTGCGCACCAGCGCCCGCTCCACCCGGGTGTCGACGGTCCGGCCGTCCGCGTCCAGCCGGAGCTCCCACACCAGGGCGGGCCGCACCTGGCCGGGCAGCAGGCTGGTGGCACCCTCGGACAGCGTCGCCGGGTGCAGGGGCGTCCGGCGGGTCGGTGCGTACAGGGTCTCGCCGCGGGCGTTGGCCTCCGCGTCCACCCGACCGCCAGGGACGACGAAGGCCGCGACGTCGGCGATCGCGTAGCGCAGCAGGTAGCCCGCGGTCGTGCGGGAGAGGTGGAACGCCTGGTCGAGGTCGGTGGACGCCTCCGGGTCGAGGGTCACGAACGGCACGTCGGTGAGGTCACGGGACGGCAGCCGCGGGCTGGCCGCGGCCGTGTCGGCCTCGGCCAGGACGTCGGCGGGAAAGGAGGACGGCACCCCGAGCGAGGCACGGAGCCGGCGCAGGCCCTCGGCCAGGGCGGGGGGCTCGCTGTCCCGGAGCGAGACGTGGCGGGTCGGCATGGCTCCTCCTCAGCCGCGGGTGCGCGGACGTCCGTCGAGGGCCGCGTTGACCAGGGCGTCCGCGGCCTTGTTCTGCTCCCTGGGTACCCAGGTCCAGCTCACCCGGTGCGGACGCAGCTCCTGTGCCCGCGCCGCCAGCGGACGCAGGGCCGGGTGCTTCACCCGCCACCGTCCGGCCATCTGCTCGATGACGAGCCGGGAGTCCATCCGCACCTCGACGCTGGCGGACGGATCGATCGCCCGGGCCATCTCCAGCCCGGCGACGAGGCCGGAGTACTCGGCCACGTTGTTGGTGGTCACGCCGAGCGGAAGCCCTTCGGAGGCGAGCACCTCGCCGCTGTCGGCGTCCCGCACGAGCGCGCCGTAGGCCGCCGGTCCCGGGTTGCCGCGCGACCCGCCGTCCGCCTCCACGACGAGGCGCCGGGCCCCCGTCGCGGACGCTGCTCCGGACGCGCCGTCGGACGGCTCGACGCCGCCCGGCACCGTCCCGGCGAGCGCGTCGCCGGCATCGAGGAGGGACGGACCGCCCTGCGGCAGCCGCGGCGCGCGCGGCATCAGGCGTCCACGGCTCCGATGCGCACGAGCACCCGCTCGCACTCCTCGCAGCGCAGCACCTCGTCCGGTGCGGCGGCGGCGTACGCGCCCAGCGCGATCGGGGTCGCCTCGATCTGGCAGCCGCCGCAGCGGCGTCCCCGCAGCGGGGCGGCACCGACGCCGCCGGCGCGGACGCGGATCCGGTCGTACAGCGCCACCAGGTCGGCGGGCAGTTCCGCGACGATGCCGTCGCGGGCGGTCTGGTGGGTGGCGAGGTCGGCGTCGAGCTGGGCCACCTGCTCGTCGCGGGAGGCGATCAGCGCGCGCATGGCGTTCTCGACCTCGGTGAGTTCCGCGGCGACCTTCTCCCGCTCGGCGGTCGCGGACTCCAGCTCCTCCATCACCTCGAGCTCGACGTCCTCCAGGTCGGCGATGCGGCGCCCGAGGTGGGTGATCTCGTCGAGCAGCGCGTTGAGTTGCTTGGGGTCGGTGACCGCTCCGGAGTCCACCCGCTGCTGGTCGCGCACGCGCCGCTCGCGCACGGGAACCAGGTCGGATTCGGCCTTCTCCACGTCGAGCTGGAGGTCGGCGACCCTGGTGCGGGCCGCGACGAGTGCCTCGCCGAGCCGTCCACGGACCGCCCGTGCCTCGACCAGCGCCGCGTGCTCGGGCAGCGCGCGCTTGCGGTGCTCGAGCTGGGCGATGGCGGTGTCCTCTGCCTGCAGATCGAGCAGGCGGAGCTGAGCCGGTGCGGCAGCCTTCATTCGAGCCTCCTGAAGTTGTGGACCCCGACTCTACTGGCTCCACGCCACCGCGCGGACGCCGGGCGCGTGGCCGCCGCCACCAGGGGACGGAACCGGCCGCCGGACGGCCGGGGCGTGCGGCGGCGCTAGCATCTGGCTCATGACCGACCAGCCCCCCGCCGGCGAGCAGCCCGCCCTGCCCAACCGGCAGACGCCCTTCTCCGAGGCCTTCCGCGAGTTCATCCCCCAGTCCTGGGCGCCGTACCCCGAGGAGCTCCCCGCAGAGCTCCCGGCCGCGTCCCGCGCGGCGCTGCGGCGTCGCGCGCTGGCGGAGGCGTTCCCCGGGGAGCGCCTGGTGATCCCGGCCGGCGGGCTGAAGCCGCGCGCCAACGACACCGACTACCGGTTCCGGCCGCACTCGGCGTTCGCCTGGCTGACCGGCCTGGGGGCCGACCGCGAGCCGGACGCCGTCCTCGTCCTCGAGCCCACGGACACCGGCCACGAGGCCACCCTCTACTTCAAGCCGCGGGCCCCGCGCACGGACCCGGAGTTCTACGCCGACGCCCGCTACGGCGAGATGTGGGTGGGCACCCGCGAGTCGCTGGCCGAGATGGGCGCCCTGACCGGGTTGTCCTGCGCGCCGGTCTCGGGGCTCGAGGACGCCCTGTCCAAGAACCTCGCCGCGACCGGCGTCCGGCTGCTGCGCGAGGCGGACGCGTCCGTCACCGGCACCCTCGACCTGCTGCGCGCCCAGGCGGGGGTGGACGCGATCGCCGCGGCGGAGACCGACAGCGCCTTCGCCGTGCACCTGTCGGAGGCCCGCCTGCTCAAGGACCCCTTCGAGCTCGACGAGCTGCGTCAGGCATGCGCCGACACCGCCGTGGGGTTCGAGGCCGTGGTGGCCGACCTGCCCGAGGCCGTCCGCAGGGGACGCGGCGAGCGCTGGGTCGAGGGCGTCTTCGGGCTGCACGCCCGCCACCAGGCGAACGCCGTCGGCTACGACACGATCGCCGCCTCCGGCGACCACGCGAACACCCTGCACTGGATCCGCAACGACGGCGACCTGCGCCCGGGCGACCTGCTGCTGCTCGACGCCGGTGTGGAGGTGGAGTCGCTGTACACCGCCGACATCACCAGGACTCTCCCGGTCAACGGCACCTTCAGCCCCGCCCAGCGGACCGTGTACGAGGCGGTTCTCGCCGCACAGGCGGCCGGCATGGCCGCCGCGCGTCCGGGCAACCGGTTCTCCGACGTCCACGCCGCGGCCATCCGGGTGATCGCAGAGCACCTCGAGGCGTGGGGCCTGCTGCCGGTCTCCGCGGAGGAGTCGCTGGACCCCGAGACGGGCGGACAGCACCGGCGCTGGATGGTGCACGGGACGTCCCACCACCTCGGGCTCGACGTGCACGACTGCGCGCAGGCCCGCCGGGAGAACTACCGCGACGCCGAACTGCGTCCCGGCATGGTCATCACGGTCGAGCCGGGCCTGTACTTCAAGTCCACCGACCTGCTGGTGCCCGAGGAACTGCGGGGCATCGGTGTGCGGATCGAGGACGACATCGTGATCACCGAGGACGGCTGCGAGATCCTGTCCGACCACCTGCCCCGCGATCCGGACGCCGTGGAGTCCTGGATGGCCGCCATCTGGGCACGCTGAGCGATACCCGGGCCGGCTCGGCTACGCGTGGCCGAGCCGCTCCAGCCGCTCGCGCAGCCGGCGTCCGATGCGCTCCTCCGCGGCGAGGGACGCCAGCAGCTCCGGCGCCGTGGTCAGCGCGCGGAACGCGTAGCCGACCGTGAGGTCGTGCGGACGGGTCTCGACCACCTCGACGGGGTCGCCCGCGGCCACGGTCCCCTCCTCCAGCACCCTGAGGTAGGCACCGGGAACGCCGTGCTCGGTGAACCGGCGAACCCAGCGGGGTTCGTCCACGAACGCGGCGAAGACCGAACACGGGATCCGCACGTGGGTCACCTCGAGCAGGCACTCCCCCACCCGCCAACGTTCACCGAGCCGGGCCTGCTGCACGTCCAGGCCGACCGTGGTGAGGTTCTCCCCGAACGATCCGGGTCGCAGCGGCCGGCCGAGTTCCGCCTCCCAGAACGCGTAGTCCTCGCGCGCGAAGGCGTAGACCGCCTGGTCCGCGCCGCCGTGGTGCCGGGCGTTCACGATGGTGTCGCTGTCGACGCCCAGCGTCTGGATGCGCACGCGTCCGACCACCGGGCGCTTGTCGATCCCGGTACTGCCCAGCTTCGCGCTCCGGCTCGGACGCGACCGTCCGACGTTCACGGACTCGAGGTGCGGCATGCGCCGACCTTAGCCGTCGGGTCAGGGCACCCGGGTGAACCGGCCGACCAGCGGCGCGCCCGCCCCGCGCAGCACCAGACGGTCGCCGTCGCACCGGACCTTGATCCCGCCCGAGGTGACGTCGAACAGCGGCACGGCCGGCACGTCGCGCGGGGTGTCGGCGTCGTCCACCGTCGTGGCCCAGTTCTCCACCTCGAACACGTCGGGCGCCGTGGCGTTCCAGAACCACTCCCCGCCACCGGCGTACTCGGTGTGCGCCGAGATCGAGCGGCCGGCCACGCGGGCCACCACCGTGAGGTCGGTGCCGACCGACAGGTAGCCCGGGTTGAACGCCAGTGACTGGGACCCCTTGATCCTCAGCCTGCTCAGCGGGATCCCCAGGCCCTTCAGCCAGCGCGCGGCCTGCGCCTGGTAGTCGGCGATGTCGAGGCGCCAGTTCCCGGTCACGCACGCGGTGTCACCGGTGCCCGCATCCGAGTCCGTGGTCGCCGACGGCGTGGGCGTGGCACCGGGCCCCGATGGCTCCGTCGTGGGCACCGGGGACGCGGCAGGCGGACCTTCCTCGGCGACAGCACCGGCGCCGGGCGCGGGGCCCGTCCCGCAGGCGGCGAGGAGCACCGACGCCACCACCAGCCCCACCAGCCTCGCGCCCGCACCCATCGTCGCCTCCCAGGGATGTCGCCTCAAAGGCTAGGCAGCAGCGGTTCCACGGCACCAGTCAGAGCCGTACGTACCCCGGGCGTGTATCGCCACCACGGGACGCGGCGCGCACCCCCGGGTGATCGGCCTAGAGTTGCGCGCGGACCGGCA
Organism: Actinomycetota bacterium; assembly: GCA_020161015.1. Lineage (GTDB taxonomy): Bacteria > Actinomycetota > Actinomycetes > Propionibacteriales > Propionibacteriaceae > Propionicimonas. The sequence goes on from JAIUOT010000040.1 coordinate 44,375, forward strand.
GGGGGCCGGTCGACCTGGCGAAACAATGGCGAAGGAGCCTGCAGTGTCCGATCCGATGCAGACGAAGGTGGTCCTCGACGAGAGCGAGATGCCCACCCACTGGTACAACATCGTCGCGGACCTGCCCACCCCGCCGCCGCCGCCCCTGCACCCCGGCACCCAGCAGCCGCTCCAGCCGGCCGACCTGGCCGCGCTGTTCCCGATGGGCCTGATCGAGCAGGAGGCCTCCGCGGAGCGCTGGATCGAGATCCCGAAGGCCGTCCACGACATCTACCGGCTGTGGAGGCCGTCCCCGTTCTACCGGGCACGCCGCCTCGAGCAGGCGCTGGGCACCACCGCGCGCATCTACTACAAGTACGAGGGTGCCTCGCCGGTCGGCAGCCACAAGACCAACTCCGCGGTCGCGCAGGCCTACTTCAACAAGCTCGCCGGGCGCACCCGCATCACCACGGAGACCGGCGCCGGCCAGTGGGGCTCCGCGCTGGCGTTCGCCTGCCAGATCTTCGGGATGAGCTGCGACATCTGGCAGGTCCGCTCCAGCTACGAGGGCAAGCCCTACCGGCACGTGCTGATGGAGACCTTCGGCGCCAGCGTGGTTGCCAGCCCGTCCGAGCTGACCGAGGCCGGACGCGCGCTGCGCGAGCAGTTCCCTGACACGACCGGCTCCCTCGGCATGGCGATCAGCGAGGCCGTCGAGGCCGCGGCGAAGGACGAGAACGCCAGCTACTCGCTCGGCTCCGTGCTGAACCACGTGCTGCTGCACCAGACCGTGATCGGCCAGGAGGCGGTGAAGCAGCTCGCCATGTTCGACGAGCACCCCGCCGACTACCTGTTCGCCTGCGCCGGCGGCGGCTCGAACCTCGGCGGCATCGCGTTCCCGTTCCTGCGCGAGAACCTCGAGGGCCGGGCGGAGACCACGATCGTGGCGTGCGAGCCGAAGGCGGCCCCGTCCCTCACCGAGGGCGAGTACCGCTACGACTTCGGCGACACCTCGCACCTGACGCCGCTGCTGAAGATGTACTCCCTCGGCGCCGACTTCGTGCCCGACCCGGTGCACGCGGGTGGCCTGCGCTACCACGGCATGGCTCCGCTGGTGAGCCACTGCTACCACGAGGGGCTGATCGGCGCGATCTCGGTGAAGCAGCGCGAGGCGTTCGAGGCGGGCGTGATGTTCGCGCGCGCCGAGGGCATCGTGCCGGCCTCGGAGTCCAACCACGCCATCGCCGGGGCGATCCGGCAGGCCCGGAAGGCCACGGAGGACGGAGACTCGCCGGTGATCGTGATCGGCGTCTCCGGCTCGGGTCAGCTCGACCTGCCCGCCTACGCCGAGTTCCTCGCCGGCGACATGGCCGACAGCTGACACCGCCTCCGGCGGCGACGAGGGGACGCGCCGGGCCGGCTGCTCAGCCGGCCGGCTTGTCGTCCTCCGGCGTCGCCTGAGCGGGCCCCGGCTCGGGCTGCGCCGGCTCCGGAGCCGGAGCGGGAGCGGCCGGCGCGCCGTACGCCCCGGCCGGGTACTGCTGCTGCGGCGGGTAGGGCTGGCCGTACCCGGGCTGCTGCGGGTAGCCCTGCGGGAAGGCCTGGCCGTAGCCCGGCGCGGGCTGGCCGTAGCCGGCCGCAGGGTAGGACGGCGCCACCGGCGGCGTGAACTGCGCCGCCCGGGCACCCGGCATCGTGGCGATCAGCTCGCGGGCCTTGCCGGCCACCTTGTGCTCGGCGAGTACCTCGTACTTGGTCGCGATGGTCTGGGAGACCGAGCGGAAGTCGCGCTTGCCCTGGCTCATCCAGTAGCCGATCGCGGCCATGGTGACGCCGACGAACACGCCGATCGCCAGCGCGTACAGCACGAGGAAAAGGAAGTTCGCCGCGGGCATGAAGATCCACATCAGCAGGGTGATCATCAGGCCGGTGGACAGTCCGCTCTGCACGCCGGCGCCGATCACGGTGCCCCAGCTGCGGCGGCCCAGCACCCGCTCCATCGACTTCAGCTCGGTGCCGACGATGCACAGGTTCTCGACCGGGAACCGGGCGTCGGCCAGGAAGTCGACCACCTTCTGCGCCTCGTCGTAGGTGCCGAACACCCCGACGGACTGCGGGTACTCGAGATTGAACAGGCTGCTCAGGCCCGGCGTCGGCTGGCTCATGCGTGCTCCTCCATTCCGGCGGCCCGACCTCGGGCCAGAATCGCGGCGGCCAGCTTGACCCCCGCCTCGTCCACCATCTCCTCGTCCACGACGATCGCCCCGACAGCCCCCTGCGCCAGCTCGGTGGCGTGGGCGTACGCGGCCATGATGCGCTGGGCGCGCTCGAAGTCCGCCGGGCGCGGCGAGAACACCTCGTTGCCGGCCTCCACCTGTGCCGGGTGCAGCACCCACTTGCCGTCGTAGCCCAGGGCCGCGCTCAGCTCGGCGGAGCGCCGGAAGCCGTCCACGTCCCTGATCGCGACGAACGGGCCGTCGATGGCCTGCAGGCCGTGCGCCCTGGCCGCCACGAGGATCGACATCAGCACGTGGTGGAACGCGTCCGCGGGGTAGCCGGCGGGCTGCGCGCCGACGTTCAGCCCGCCCATGCCGAGGCTCGCCATGAAGTCGCCCGGGCCGAAGACCAGGCTGGCCAGGCGCGGGCTGGCAGCGGCGATGGCGGTGACGTGCAGCAGGCCGACGGCGTCCTCGATCTGCACCTCCAGCCCGATCCTCCCGACCGGCAGTCCGGCGGTGTGCTCCACCTGGGTGAGCAGCAGGTCGAGGGCCTGTACCTGGGCCGCCGACTGGGTCTTGGGCAGCACGAGCGCGTCGATCCGGGCGCCGGCGCCGGTGACCACGTCGATCACGTCGCCGTAGGTCCACGGGCTCTCCCAGCCGTTGACGCGGACGGTGACCAGGCCCGCCGCGAAGCCCGCGGGGCTGTTCAGCGCGTCGACGATGCGGCGGCGCGACTCCACCTTGACCGCGGGCGCCACGGCGTCCTCCAGGTCGAGGAACAACCCGTCGACGCCGAGGGTGCGGGCCTTCTCGATGAACCGGTCGGACGAGCCGGGGACGGCGAGGATCGTGCGGCGGGGCACGGCGCGGCTGGTGGTCACCGCTCCAGCCTATTGCAGCCCGCGGACGGCTCCGCCAGGCGTGGGCTGTACGCGGGCTGTGGGGCGGGGCTCAGCGGTGCGCACGTGTGCCACCCACCGCCGGTGCGCGGGCGGGTCAGCCCTGCGAGACCGGGGTGAGCCCGAGCTTGAGGCCGGCGAGGTTCCGCTTCCTGGCTGCCAGGCGCCCGGCGAGCGCCATGATCGCCGCGGCCGCCGGACGCTCCGGGGCGGTGGCGACCAGCGGCACGCCGAGGTCTCCACCGGAGGCAAGGGCCGGGTCCATCGGCACCTCGGCCAGCAACGGCACCTCGTAACCGAGCCGGGTGCTCAGGGTGCCGGCCACCTCCGCGCCGCCACCGGTGCCGAAGACGTCCACCCGGTGCGACTCGCCGCAGTGGGGGCAGGCGACCTCGAGGTAGGCCATGTTCTCGACGACCCCGATCACCTTCTGGTCGAGCATCGAGGCCATCGTCCCTGCGCGCTCGGCCACCTCCGCGGAGGCCTGCTGCGGGGTGGTCACCACGATCACCTCGGCGTTGGGCAGCTTCTGGCCCAGCGAGAGGGCGACGTCACCGGTGCCCGGCGGCAGGTCGACGACGAGGTAGTCGAGGTCGCCCCAGTAGACGTCGGCGAGGAACTGCTGCAGCGCGCGGTCCAGGATCGGCCCGCGCCAGGCGATCACCTGGTCGCGGCTCTCCTTGAGCATGCCGATCGAGATCACCCGCATGCCCATGGTGGGCACCGGCATGATCATGCCGTCGACGCTGGTGGGCATGGCCTCCATCAGCCCGAGCATCTGCGGGACCGAGTGCCCGTAGATGTCGGCGTCCAGGATGCCGACGCTCTTGCCCTTCGCGGCGAGCGCCATCGCGAGGTTGACCGTCACCGAGCTCTTGCCCACACCACCCTTGCCGGACGCGACCAGCAGCACCTGGGTGAGCGAGTCGGGCCGGGAGAACGGGATCTCGCGCTCCTCGCGCCCGCCCCGCAGCTGCTTCTTCAGCTCGGCGCGCTGCTCGTCGCTCATCGTGCCGAGGGCCACGTTCACGCCGGTGACGCCCTCCACAGCGGAGACGGCCGCGGTGACGTCGGACTCGATCGTGTTCGACAGCGGGCAGCCGGCGATGGTCAGCAGCACGGTCACCGACGCCACCCCCGCGTCGTCGACGGACACGGACTCGACCATGCCGAGGTCGGTGATCGGACGGCGGATCTCGGGGTCGATGACCCCGGACAGTGCGGTGCGGACGGCGGTGGCCAACTCAGACATGGCCGCAACACTAATCCGCGCCGCAGCCCCACCCCAAACCGGGCGCGATGCCGGACGGGGTATGCCGGTCAGCTCGCCCGGGTCTTCGGCTCCTCGGGTTCGCGGCCGAGTTCGTCGAGCAGGTCGCGCAGCTCGGAGCGGATGAAGTCGCGGGTGGCGACATCGTTCATCCGCATGCGCAGGGACGCGATCTCGCGGGCCAGGAAGTCCATGTCGGCGCGCGACTGGGCCGCCACCTCGCGGTCGTGCTCGAGGCTCACCCGGTCGCGGGCCTCCTGGCGGTTCTGCGCGAGCAGGATCAGCGGCGCCGCGTAGGACGCCTGCAGCGAGAGGAGCAGGGTCAGGAAGATGAACGGGAACGGGTCCCGCATCAAGCCCGGCCAGAACACGTTCAGGACCACCCACACCGCGATGAACCCCGACATCCAGATGATGAAGGTGCCCGTGCCCATGAACCGGGCGGCGCTCTCGGCGAACGTACCGAAGGCGTCGTCCTCCATCCGCATCCGCGGAAGCCACTCGTTGCGACGGCGGCCCGGCGTGTCCAGACGGTCCTGCTTAGCCATCGCTCACCTCCGCGTCGAGTCGGTCCAGCTGCACCCCTCGCCAGTCGTTGGGGAGGATGTGGTCGAGCACGTCGTCCACCGTGACCGCGCCCAGCAGGCGCCGCTCCGCGTCCACCACGGGGGCGCAGACGAGGTCGTAGGTGGCGAAGTAGCGGCTCACCTGCGCGATGTTGCTCTGCGGGGTGAGCGGGGTGATGTCGGAGTCGATGAGGCCCGCGGCGAGCACCGACGGCGGCTCGCGGAGCAGGCGCTGGATGTGCACCGCGCCGAGGTAGCGACCGGTCGGGGTGTCCATCGGCGGACGGCAGATGAACGCCAGCGCCGCCATCGCCGGCGTGATCTCCTGGCGTCGCACGGCAGCGAGGGCGTCGGCCACCGTCGCGTCGGCGTTCAGGATCACCGGCTCGGGGTTCATCAGGCCGCCGGCGGTGGCGGCGTCGTAGCTGAGCAGCGTGCGGACGTCGCGGGCCTCCTCGGGCTCCATCTGCTCGAGGATCGTCTCGGCCAGCTCGGAGTCCAGCTCCGCGATCAGGTCGGCCGCGTCGTCGGGGTCCATCTCCTCCAGCACGTCGGCGGCGCGCTCGGTGTCGAGCGAGGCGATCACGTCCACCTGCTCGTCCTCGGGCAGCTCCTCCAGTGCCTCGGCGAGCCGGTCGTCGTCCATGGCCCGCACCACAGCGTTGCGCAGCACGGGGTCCATGTCGTGCAGCTCGCGGGCCACGTCCGCCGCCTTCAGCTCGGACAGGCGCATCGCCTGCTGCTCCGCGTCCCTCGGGGCGGGCTGCTCGATGAAGTCCGGCACCTCCGACCAGTCCACGATCGTCACGTGGCCGCGCTGGAACGGCCGTCGTCCGGCCTCGCGCAGGGCCACCTCGGCCAGCACCCAGTCGCGCGACCGGCTGCGCTTGATGGCGACGTCGAAGATGGTCTCGGGCTGGCTGGCCCCGACCCGGCTGACGGTGCGGTCGAACAGGTCGTTGACCACCAGCATCTCGCGCTCGCGCTGGGAGAAGCGGACGGTGTTGACCAGGCCGGAGATGATCACCTGGTTGGCGTCGATCGAATGGACGCGTTCCATCGGGAAGAAGATCCGCCGCAACGCGAACAGCTCGACGACAAGCCCCTTCACCCTCGGCGGCCGCTTGCCCGACCGGTTCTGGATGACGACGTCGCGCACCTTGCCCACCTGCTCGCCATTGGGGTCGAGCATGGGCAGTCCCTTGATCCTCGAGACGAAGATCGACGAAGCCGAGGTCACGTCCGGCAGGGTACCGCGTCCACGTGACGCACCCCACCCCGAACCGCTACGTTGCCTCCGGATCGAACGCCACCGCGGCGACAGGGACGGGCAGCGGCACCGGGGCCACCGAGGGCACCGGGGCGCCGGCGAGGGCGTTCCGCGCGGGCTCCAGCTCCGCCTTCAGCGGCTCCAGCTCTGCCCGCAGCGGTTCCAGGTCGGCCTTCAGCGGCTCGAGGCCCTCCTGGACGGGCGCGACGAGGTGCTTGCTCACCAGCGCCCTGGGGTTCAGGTCGGCCAGCTCGAGGTCGGCGAACTCGGGCCCGAGCTCCTCCCGCAGCCGCCCCTGGGCGTCGTTGGCGATGTTGCGCAGGTAGTTGAGGACGCGCGCAGCCTTGCGGGCGAGCTCCGGCAGCTTCTCCGGTCCGAAGAGGATCACCGCGAAGATCGCCAGGACGAGGATCTCCGACCAGTTCAGGTCGATCATGACGTGACGGTTCCTCCGGACTCACAACCCCGCGGCATCGAGGACGGCCACGAACGTGGCGGCCTGCTCGGCGGTGGCGTCGAGGAGGGGCTTGCGCACCGGTCCGGGCGCGAAGCCCCGGGCGGCCAGGCCGGCCTTCACCAGCATGCAGCCCTGGGTGGCGAACACCCCGAGGAAGACCGGCAGCAGTGCCGCGTTGAGCGCGGTGGCGCGGGCCGGGTCGCCGCCGACGAAGGCGTCGATCATCTCCCTGGTGCGCCGACCCGTGAAATGGGTGGAGGTGCCGACGACGCCGACACCTCCCACCGCGAGCAACGGCAGGGTCATGGCGTCGTCACCGGAGTAGTAGGCCAGGCCGGTGGCGGCGATCACCTGGGACGAGGCCACCGGCAGGCCCTTGGCGTCCTTGACCGCGACGATGTTCGGGTGGGCCGCGACCTGGATCAGGGTGGCCGTCTCGACGGGGACGCCGGAGCGGTGCGGGATGTCGTAGATCATGATCGGCAGCGACGTCGCCCCGGCCACGGTGAGGAAGTGGTCGGCGAGGGCGTCCTGCGGCGGGCGGCTGTAGTACGGGGTGACGACGAGCAACCCGTCGACCCCGGCCTGCTCGGCCTGGGCGGCCAGCTCGATGGTGTGCGCGGTGTTGAAGGTGCCGACGCCGGCGAGGACCTTCGCCCGGTCGCCCACCTCGTCCACCACGGCCTCGAGCAGCGCGAGCTTCTCCGCGTCCGTCGTGGTCGGGGACTCCCCCGTCGTGCCGTTGACGACCAGCGCGTCGTTGCCCTGGACGTCCACCAGGTGCGCGGCCAGCCGGCGGGCCTCGGGGAGGTTCACCGAGCCGTCCACGCCGAACGGGGTCACCATGGCCGTCAGGACCCGGCCGAAGGGCAGCGCTGTCATGGGGGCAAGCCTAAGCGGTCGCGATCACGACCATCGGGTCGCCGTCCCGAACCACGTCCCCGACCTGAACGACGACCTCACTCACCGTCCCCGCCACGTCGGCCAGCACCGGGATCTCCATCTTCATCGACTCCAGCACCACCACGGGGTCGGACGCCTGGACCCGCTGGCCCGGCGCGACCTCGACGGAAAGGACGTTGGCGACCAGCTCGGCCACGACGACATGACTCATGGGACGCAATGGTAGGGGCACACCCGCCCGGCGGCGCGCTGCCCGGGTGGTGGCGGCCCCGCCACGCCGTCCCGGCGTGCCGGAGTTGCTGACGCGGTGAGAAGGGGCGTCGTAGGCTGGCCTCCGTGAACCCAGCACCCAAAGGCGCCGCCCGCGCCGCCTCGCCGTCGGCCTCCCTCGCCTACGCGGAAGCCTTCGCCGACGAACCGGAGGGCTCGGCGCTCGCCCGCCGGCGCGCCGAGGAACTGGGCCTCGAGGCGATCAGCGCCGGCGTGGGCTCCGCGCTCACCCTGCTGGCGAAGGTCGTCGGCGCGCGGGCCGTGGCCGAGATCGGCACGGGGACCGGCGTCGCCGCCCTCGCGCTGCTCGCCGGGATGGTGCCCGACGGCGTGCTGACCAGCATCGACGCCGAGGCCGAGCACCAGCTCGCCGCCCGCGAGGTGCTCACCGCGGAGGGCATCCCCAGCCGCCGCGTGCGGCTCATCGCCGGGCAGGCCCTCAGCGTGCTGCCCAAACTGACCGACGGCGCCTACGACATCGTCTTCATCGACGGCGACCCGCTGGAGTACGTCGAGTACGTCGCGCAGGCCCAGCGCCTGCTGCGCTCCGGCGGCCTGCTCGCGGTGCACCACGCGCTGTGGCGGGGCCTGGTCGCCGACGAGCGCAACGACGAGGACGAGCCCCTGATCATCCGCGAGGCCCTCGAGGTCGTCCTGGGCGACGAGGCCTTCACCCCGGCGCTGCTGCCGCTCGGCGACGGCCTGCTGGTGGCCGTCAGGGCCTGACGCCGTCGCACGCGGCGAGCGGGACGGCGGCGTCACCGCTGGACGCACGGTGCGCGGCCGTGGGCGCGTCCTCAGCGGCGCGCACGTCGGCGGTCCGGACACGCAGCGCGAGCGTCCCGCAGGCCAGCAGCGACACCGCCACGGCGGACACGAACGTCGCCGGCAGCCCGGCCACCTCGGCCACCAGGCCGCCGAGCACGGCGCCCACCGGCATCAGGCCGTAGGAGAGGGTGCGGCTCGCACCACCGACCCGTCCCAGCAGCGGCCCGGGCACCAGCCGCTGCCGCAACGACATCGACACGACGTTGCCGATCGTGTTGGTGACACCGACGGCGGTCACGGCCACGGCCACCGCCCACGCGTCCGGCCAGGCGAGCGGCACCAGCATCAGCACCACGCTGGCGGTGAGCATGGACATCAGGGTGGGCACCTCCCCCAGCCGGTCGCGGACGCGCTCGGCCACGAGTGACCCGGCGACCGCCCCGAGGGCGAAGCCCAGCATCACCAGCGGGTACTGGGCTGGCGTCAGCCCCATCGCGGAGCCGGGGCCGACGGCCCACAGCACGAACACCGCGAAGTAGGCCGTGCTGGCCATGTTCAGCACGCTGGAGGCGATCACCAGCGGACGCAGCACCCGGTGGCGCACGAGGAACGCGAGGCCCTCGCGCACCTCGCGGAGAGCGTGAGGACGCCGTCCGTCGGGCGCCACTCTGCGGAAGTCGCCCCGCAGGCCGACGGCCAGCACCGTGGCGGCGAGCGCGGCGAGGCCGGCGGACGCACCGAAGCCGATCCCCGCACCCAGGACGACCAGGGCGCCGGCCAGGGGCGCGCCGAGGAAGGCGTTCGCGACCTGCTGGACGCCCAGCACCCGCCCGTTGGCCGCCGGGAGCCGGTCGGCGGGCACGAGGTCGGGGACGATCGAGGTGGCGCCGAGGTCGGCGAACACCTCCGTCACGCCGTAGACCAGCACCACCCCCACCAGCAGCGGCATGGTGAGCGCTCCGGCAAAGCCGAGCCCGGCCCCCGCCGCCAGCACGAGCGCCCGCGCGCCCAGCGCGACCACCTGCGCCCGCCGGCGGTCGACGCGGTCGACGACCACGCCGGCGGCGACGCCGAGGAGCAGCCAGGGCAGCCAGGCCGCGGCCGACAGCAGCGACACCTGGGCAGGCGACGTCGTCAGCGAGAGCGCCACCAGGGGCGCCAGGGTGACGAGCACGCCGTCCCCGAGGTTGGCCAGGCCGGTCGAGGCGAGCTGGGTGGCGAACGGACGGCCCAGGGGCGCCTTCGCCGCGACGGCCCCACGGCGGGGTCTCACGGTGGCGGACACGGCGGGCACCTCCTAGGATGAGTCGTGCAGAGAAACCTCTGCAAAGAAATCTATGCAAAGGTATCTCTGCATATGACGGACGGCAAGCCCCCGACCGCGACCGGCCCGCTGGAGGGCCCCCGCGGACGCTTCGCCGCGGTCGGCCAGGAGTCGGTGAACCCCACCGCACTGAAGGCGTTCGCGCACCCGCTGCGGATGGCCCTGTACGCCGAGCTCCAGCGACGTGGCTCTGCGACGGCCAGCCAGCTGGCCCGGGCCCTGGAGGAGAGCAGCGGCCAGACCAGCTACCACCTCCGCCAGCTCGAGCGGCACGGCTTCGTCGAAGACGACCCGGCGCACACCGGCGGACGCGAGCGCTGGTGGCGGGCCGTGGGCTTCGCCATGACCGAGCCCGCCCTGCTGCGCGACCCGGCCACCTCGGGGGCGGTGCGGGCGGTGGTCCGGCAGGTGATCGCCGAGCGGGCGGCCGCCCTGACGGCCTGGTTCAACGCCTACGACCCCGACCAGGCCGACGACGGCCTGCTGAGTTCCTCCACGCTCGCCCTCACCCCCGCGGAGGCCGAGACGATGACCACCGAGCTGAACGCGGTGCTGGAGCGTCACGCCGCCGCGGTCCGCGGCCGCGACGTGCCTGAGGGCGCGCGCCGCTTCCGCGTCCACGTCGACGTCTTCCCGCTCGCCGGCACCGACTGACCCCGACGCCGAGCGGGGACGGTCCCCGTCCCCGCCGGCCGGCGGGAGTCAGGAACCGTCCCCGTTCTCGTGCGTCGTCCGGGCGGACGGCGGGGCTCACCAGTTGCCGGGAACCTCCGCCGACTTGGCGACCACGGTGATGCCGTCCTCGACGTGGAAGCCGCGGGCCTTGTCGTGCTCGGGGTTCACGCCGATCTCGACGCCGTCGGGAACCACGACGTTCTTGTCGAGGATCGCGCGCCGGACGACAGCGTTGCGGCCGATGCGGCAGCCGGAGAAGATCACCGACTCCTCGATCTTGGCCCACTTGTCGACCATCACGTTGGGCGAGAGCACCGAACGGTCCACGTCGCCGCCGGAGATGATGCAGCCCGAGCCCACGATGGAGTCCTCCGCCGTGCCCCGCAGGGTGAACTTGGCGCCCGGCAGCTGCGCCTGCGACGTCCAGATCGGCCACTTGCGGTTGTACAGGTTGAAGTCGGGCTCGACCGACACCAGGTCCATGTGCGCGGCGTGGTAGGCCTCGATGGTGCCCACGTCCCGCCAGTAGTTGCGGTCCTTCTCCGTGGAGCCGGGGACGTTGTTCTTGGTGAAGTCGTACACCTGGGCCGCTCCTTGGGAGACGAAGCCGGGGATGATGTTGCCCCCCATGTCGTGCCGGGAGTCGGCGCTGGCGGCGTCGTCGTTGAGCGCCTCGACGAAGGCCTTCCGGCTGAACACGTAGTTGCCCATCGACGCGAACGACTCGTCGGGGCTGTCGGGCAGGCCGGGCGGGTCGGCGGGCTTCTCGAGGAAGGCGTTGATCCGGCCGTCCGGAGCGGCGTCGATGATGCCGAAGGCGCTCGCCTCCCTCCTGGGGACCCGGATGCCGGCGATGGTGGCGTCCATCCCGGACTCGATGTGGGCGTTCACCATGTCCTCGACGTTCATCCGGTAGATGTTGTCGGCGCCGAAGACGACCACGTAGTCGGGATCCTCGTCGTTGATCAGGTTCATCGACTGGTAGATCGCGTCGGCGCTGCCCTGGTACCACTGCTTGCCCGTGCGCTGCTGTGCGGGAACGGACGTCACGTAGCTGCCGAGAAGGACCGACATGCGCCAGGTGACGGAGATGTGCCGGTCGAGGGAGTGGGACTTGTACTGCGTGAGCACGCAGATCTTGGTCAGGTCGGAGTTCACCAGGTTCGACAGCACGAAGTCGATGAGCCGGTAGGTGCCTCCGAAGGGAACCGCGGGCTTGGCCCGGTCCGCCGTCAACGGCATGAGTCGCTTGCCCTCGCCGCCGGCGAGGACGATCGACAACACATTCGGTCCGCTAGTCATGCTCAGAACCTAAGGCGTCGCGTCGCGGCCCACAAGGAAACCCGAGAATTGCCGAGCGGGATCTGGACCCGTGCTTGCGAGCGGGTGGAACCCGCCCAACCGGCGACGCCGCAGGGGGTTGTGTGACACGATCGCGCTATGGCGCTTCGAGTCTCGATCCTCACCCGGGAGTACCCTCCCCACATCTACGGCGGAGCCGGCGTCCACGTCGGCCAGCTGGTGCCCCAACTGCGCAAGTTCACCGAGTCCGTCGAGGTCCAGTGCATGGGCGAGCCGCGTGACGGCGCCACCGCCCACGCCGAGGACTTCCCGCCGGGGGCCAACGCCGCCCTCCGGGTGCTGGGGGCGGACATCTCCATGGCGAACGCGATCGGCGACGTGGATGTCATCCACTCCCACACCTGGTACGCGAACTTCGCCGGCCTGATCGGCTCGAAGTTCCGTGACGTGCCGCACGTCGTCACGTCCCACTCCCTCGAACCCCACCGCCCGTGGAAGGCCGAGCAGCTCGGCGGCGGCTACCGCGTGTCGTCGTGGGCGGAGAAGACCTCGTTCGTCGACGCCGCAGCGGTGATCTCGGTGAGCGCCGGCATGCGCGCGGACGTGCTCGAGTCGTACTCCGACCTCGACCCCGAGCGCGTGTACGTGGTGAAGAACGGGATCGACCCCGAGGAGTTCAAGCCCGACTTCGACACGGACGTGGTCGACTCCCTCGGCGTCGACCGTGACCGTCCGCTGGTGGTCTTCGTGGGACGCATCACCCGGCAGAAGGGCCTGGTGCACCTGGTGCGCGCGGCCCAGCAGTTCGACCCGGACACGCAACTGTTGCTGCTGGCCGGCGCCCCGGACACCCCGGAGATCGCGGCCGAGTTCGACACGGCCTTCGCCGAGCTCAGCAAGGTGCGCGGCAACGTGAAGTGGGTGCAGGAGATGCTGCCGCGGGCCTCCGTCCGCCAGGTGCTCACGCACGCCACCGTGTTCGCCTGCCCGTCGGTCTACGAGCCGCTCGGCATCGTGAACCTCGAGGCGATGGCCTGCGAGACCGCCGTCGTCGCCTCGGCCGTCGGTGGCATCCCCGAGGTCGTCGTGGACGGGGAGACCGGCATCCTGGTCCCCTACGACCCCAAGCAGGCCGGCGACCCGGCCTTCGTGTCGGCCTTCGAGGCCGGCTTCGCCGAGCAGGTGAACCGGATCACCCGTGACCCGGCGCTGGCGGAGCGCTTCGGCAAGGCCGGCCGCCGCCGCTGCATCGACGAGTTCTCGTGGGAGAAGATCGCCCAGGAGACCGTCGCGGTGTACGAGAAGGCCATCGCCTACCACCAGTCGCGCTGACGCGGAACGGAACGAGGGCCCCGGGGATCTTCCCGGGGCCCTCGTACTGCGTTGTCTTCTCAGGCGACGACGACGCCCTCCAGGGCGGCCTTCAGCTCTGCGGCCTCGGTGGCGTTCATCTCGATGACCAGGCGTCCTCCACCCTCGGCAGGGATCCGCATGGCGATCACGCGACCCTCCTTGGCCACCTCGATCGGCCCGTCACCGGTCCGCGGTTTCATCGCTGCCATCGCATACCTCAATTTCTGGCTGGTTGTGGATCCAACTCTCCCATTATTCCATCCCGCGCAGACGGGCGGGGCCACGTGCCGGGCGCGCCCCCGGGGTGGCCCTGAACAGGAGTAGGGGCCCGCGCCGGTCAGGCGTCCTGGTGGTCCCTGGCGTCGAGCTGGCGGGCGAGCCGGTCCAGCAGCTCGTCCACCTGCTGCATCGAGTACCCCCGGGTGACGACGCCGAACCGCAGCCCGCGCAGGTCGTCGCCGCTCAGCTCGCCCTCGGGGACGTGCGGACGCGGGGTGTCGGTGACCGTGGCCGGGAACTCGCCCAGCCGGCCGGTCGACGCGACCGCTGCCAGGCCGAGGATCGCGACGGCGATCATCCACAGCACCCATTCCATGGCCGGAACTCTACCCAGTGCCGCGACCGCGGTCAGGACATCTGGCGGGCGGCCGAGGGACGCGGCTGCGGGCCCGGGCCGGTGGCCAGCGCGACGGCCTCCCGGGGGTCGTCGGTGAGCTGGAGCAGGGAGAGGTCAGCGGAGGCGATGTACTCACCGGCCAGCACCCCGTCCTCGAGCCAGTCCAGCAGGGGCGTCCAGAAGGCGCGGCCGAACAGGACGATCGGGAACGAGGTCACCTTCCGGGTCTGCACGAGGGTGAGCGCCTCGAACACCTCGTCGAAGGTTCCGAAGCCGCCCGGCATCACGACGAAGCCCTGCGAGTACTTCAGGAACATCACCTTGCGGGCGAAGAAGTAGCGGAAGTTGATGCCGAGCGAGACGTACTTGTTCAGCGCCTGCTCGAACGGCAGCTCGATGCCGAGCCCGACCGACACCCCGCCGGCCTCCAGCGCACCCTTGTTGGCCGCCTCCATGATCCCCGGCCCGCCGCCGGTGATCGTCGCGTAGCCCGCCTGGGCCAGCCCTCGGCCGATCTCCACGGCCGCGGCGTACATCGGGTCGCGGCGTGGCGTCCGCGCCGAGCCGAACACCCCGATGCCGGGGCCGAGCTCGGCCAGCGTCCCGAAGCCCTCCACGAACTCCGCCTGGATCCTCAGCACGCGCCACGGGTCGGAGTGCACCCACTCGCCGTCGCCCTTGCTGGACAGCAGTCGCTGGTCGGTGGTGGTGGGGAGGACCTGGTCGTGACGCCGGATCACCGGCCCCTGGGTGCGCGCCTGTTTGCTCACAGCGGCCAATCTATGCCCGGCGCGGGCCCTCCGTCGGGGACGCCGCCGCACCCGGCCCGGGCGCTAGGGTCGGGGGGTGCCCGACTGCCCGTGCGGATCCGGATCCGCCCTCGACGCCTGCTGCGGCCCGGTGCTCAGCGGGGAGCGCGTGGCCGGCAGCCCCGAAGAGCTGATGCGCTCCCGCTACACCGCCTTCGCCGTCGGGGACGCCGACCACCTGCTGCGCACCTGGCACCCCCGGACGCGGCCCGCGCGGCTGACCCTCGACCCGGAGCTCACCTGGCTGTCCCTCCAGGTGGTGGCCGCCGGCGGCGACACGGTCGAGTTCATCGCGCGCTACCGCGGTCCGACCGGACGCGGCTTCCAGCGCGAGGTGTCGCGGTTCGCGCAGCGCGCCGGCCGCTGGTTCTACGTCGACGGCACCGCGTCCTGAGCGGTCGTCCCCTCCGCCGCACGGGGGCCGGCGCAGCTACCATCTGCGGTATGAGTAGCTCCGACTTCCGGGAGCCGACGAACGCCGAGCTCTGGGCACAGCCGCCCTCCCCAGCCCCGGCTCCCCCACTCCCGGGACACGGCCTGGCGCCCCTGCCCGCGGCACAGCCGCCGGTCCCGGCTCCGCACGCCGCGCTGCCGGCCCCGCAGGCGCGGCCGGACCGGACCGTGTTCGTGCTGGCGATCGTCTCCACAGCCCTCGGCATCCCGCTGACCGCCATCGCGGCCGGCACCGCCGGGGTGGCCGGGCTGATCGTGGCGTGGATCGGGATCGTGCTGGTCAACACGGTCTACGCGTGGAGCCGGCGCCGGTCCTGACCGTCCGCGGCCACCGGGCACGGATCAGCCGAGCCAGCGCAGGAGCGCGTCCCTGCAGGTGAACAGGTCGTCGACCGGGCAGCACTCATCGTCGGCGTGGGCCTTGCCGGGGTCGGCCGGCCCGAAGTTGACCGCCGGAACGCCCAGCGCGCTGAAACGCGCGACGTCGGTCCACCCGTACTTGGCGCGGGGCTCGCCGCCCACCGCGGCCAGGAACTCCCGCGCGATCGGACGGTCCAGCCCGGGCCGGGCGCCGGCGGCCACGTCGACCACGGCCAGCTCGTAGCCGTCGAAGACCTGCCGGCAGTGCGCGAGCGCGTCCGCCTCGTCGCGGTCGGGCGCGAACCGGAAGTTGACCGTGATCGTGCAGGCATCGGGCACCACGTTGCCGGCGATGCCGCCGCTGATGGCCACGGCGTTGAGGCCCTCCCGGTAGGTGAGCCCGTCCACCTCCACCTCGCGGGGCCGGTAGCGCTGGAGCCGGCCCAGTACGTCGGCGGCGTCGTGGATGGCGTTGTGGCCCAGCCAGGACCTGGCCGAGTGCGCGGCGACGCCGGTCGTGGTGAGGGTGAAGCGCAGCGTGCCCTGGCAGCCGCCCTCGATACCCGCGGACGTGGGCTCCATCAGGACGGCGAAGTCGCCGGCCAGCCACTCCGGGTGCTCCCGCGCGATCCGGGTCAGGGCGTTGAACTCCGCCGCGACCTCCTCGTGGTCGTAGAAGACCCAGGTGACGTCGCGCCGGGGCTCGGTGAGCGCGGCAGCGCAGGCCAGCGCGACAGCGATCCCGCCCTTCATGTCGCAGGTGCCCCGTCCGTAGACCACGCCGTCCTCGACCCGGGAGGGCAGGTTGTCCGCGACCGGGACGGTGTCGAGATGCCCGGCGACGACGACCCGCTCGGCCCGGCCGAGCGCGGTGCGCGCGATCACCGTGTCACCGTCGCGGACGACGTCCAGGTGCGGCAGCCCGCGCAGCGCGGCCTCCACGAGGTCGGCGAGCTCCTTCTCGTTGCCGCTGACCGACTCCACGTCCACGATGTCGCGAAAGAGGGCCACCAGGTCGCCGGTCAGGTCCAGGCTCATGGACGGCCATCTTAGGGCCCCGCCGGCGCGTCGGAGGCGCCCGGTAGGCTGGCCGGCATGACCCGACCCGCGCACGGCTGGGGCCTGGCCACGATCCACGCCTCCGGCCAGGTCCTCGACACCTGGTTCCCCGCTCCCGCCCTCGGCGAGGCCCCCGGCGGCGACGCCCCGGCCGCCCTGGTCGCCGCCGCGCGCCGCGACGACGAGCGGCAGGTGCGCACCGAGCCGATCCTGGTCGAGATCGACCTCGACAGCCCGCCCGCCGACGTCCCGGACGCCTACCTGCGCCTGCACCTGCTGAGCTCACGGCGCTGCGCCCCGCGCACGCTCGACCTGACCGGCATCTTCGGCGTGCTGCCCAACGTGGTCTGGACGAACTTCGGCCCGTGCCTGGCCGA
Source organism: Actinomycetota bacterium (assembly GCA_020161015.1). Lineage (GTDB taxonomy): Bacteria > Actinomycetota > Actinomycetes > Propionibacteriales > Propionibacteriaceae > Propionicimonas. Next base: position 61,307 of record JAIUOT010000040.1, read on the forward strand.
GGGCTTCGAGGACGTCCGCCTCGCCCTGCTGTCCGCCCGTGACCGCGTGACCGTCTACGGGGTGGACAAGTTCCCCCGCATGACCGACTACGTCGTCCCCGGGGGCGTCCGGATCGCCGACGCCGACCGGGTGCGCCTCGGCGCCCACCTCGCGCCCGGGACGACCGTGATGCACGAGGGCTTCGTGAACTTCAACGCCGGCACGCTCGGGACGTCCATGGTCGAGGGGCGGATCTCGGCGGGCGTCGTGGTCGGCGACGGCACCGACATCGGCGGCGGCGCGTCCATCATGGGCACGCTGTCGGGCGGCGGGCAGGAGCAGATCACCATCGGCGAGCGTTGCCTCCTGGGCGCGGAGTCCGGCCTGGGCATCTCGCTCGGGGATGACTGCGTGGTCGAGGCGGGGCTGTACGTGACGGCCGGCACGAAGGTGACGCTGGCCGGGGGCGCCGTGGTGAAGGCCGTCCAGCTCAGTGGCCGCAGCGGCCTGCTGTTCCTTCGCAACTCGCTCACCGGCGCGGTCGAGGCCCGCGACCGGCGCGGCACCGGCGTGGAGCTGAACGCCGCGCTGCACGACAACTGAGGCGCCGATGAAGCGGGCCAGGGGTGCACTCTGGGCGGTTCTGGGCATCGCCGTCGCCCTGGCGCTCGTCGTCGGGGGCGTGGTGCTGTGGTCGACCTACAACAAGGTGCCCCTGCCGATCGAGGACCGGTGCACCGCCACGGCCGGCGGGCACACCACGACGATCACGCCGGAGCAGGCCCGCAACGCCGCGATCATCGCCGGGGTGTCGATCCGGCGCGACCTCGCGCCCCGGGCGGCGTCCATCGCCCTGGCCACGGCCTACCAGGAGTCGGGCATCCGCAACCTCGACTACGGGCACGCGGACTCCCTGGGGCTGTTCCAGCAGCGCCCGTCGAAGGGCTGGGGGACGGTCGAGCAGGTGACCGACCCCTGGTACGCGTCCCGGTCGTTCTACCAGGCGCTGGTGCGGGTGAAGAACTGGAAGACCCGCGACATCAACGACGTGGCCCAGGCCGTGCAGCGCAGCGCCTACCCGGAGGCCTACCGGCGCCACGTGCCGAACGCCCGCGCGCTGGCCAGTTCGCTGACGGGAGAGACCCCGGCGTCGTTCAGCTGCGTCGTGGCGTCACCCGGCGAGGGCGACCCGCAGGCGATGGCGTCCTTCCTGAAGAAGACCCTCGGCGCGGGCGCCGTCACCACCCGCGTGAACGGGTCGACCCTCACCGTGACGACCGACAACCCGACCGCGGCGTGGGCCGTCGCGCACCTGGCGGTCGCGAACACCGCCTCCTACGGGCTCGCCTCCGTCCAGGTCGGCCCGTACGCATGGACACACTCCCCCGCAGGGCCGGCGCAGTGGCAGGGGACGGGCCCGAGCACCGCAGTGAAGGTCACGCTGGTCTTCTCCGAGCCGGCCCCCCGCTGACCCGAGTCTGGCTGCCGCGGGGACGCGCGATCGCCACCCCGGGGCGTCTGGAGCCGGTCAGGCCTGGGCCAGCAGGCGGCGTGCTGCCGCCTCCACCCGCTCGTCGGTCGCGGTGAGCGCGACCCGCACGTGCCGGCGTCCGGCCTCGCCGTAGAAGTCTCCGGGAGCGACGAGGATGCCGAGCCCGGCCAGGTGGTCGACGCTCGCGCGGCAGTCCTCGTCCCGCGTGCACCACAGGTACAGCGAGCCCTCGGAGTGCTCGACCCGGTACCCGGCCGCGACGAGCGCGGGGCGCAGCATCGCCCGGCGACGGCGGTACCGCGCCCGCTGCTCCTCGACGTGGACCTGGTCGTCCAGCAGCGCGGCCATGGCCGCCTGCACCGGCATGGGCACCATCAGCCCGGCGTGCTTGCGCACCTCCAGCAACGGACGCACGACCTCCGGGTCACCGGCGACGAAACCCGCCCGGTAGCCGGCCGCGTTCGACCGCTTGGACAACGAGTGCACCGCCAGCAGCCCCTCGAGGGAGCCGCCGTTGACCTCGGGGTGCAGCACGGACATCGGCTCGACGTCCCAGCCGAACTCGCCGTAGCACTCGTCGGAGGCGAGGACGGCTCCGGCGGCGCGTGCGGCGTCCACCCAGGCGCGCAGCGCGTCCGGCGACAGGATCGCCCCGTGAGGGTTGGCCGGCGAGTTGATCCACACCAGCCCGGGACGCAGCGTCGCGAGATCGGACGGGTCGTCGGTCGCCACCACGGTGGCCCCGGCGATCCGTCCGCCCACGTCGTAGGTGGGGTAGGCGGTGGACGGGATGACCACGGTCGCGCCCGGGCCCACGCCCAGCAGCGTCGGCAGCAGCGCGACGAGTTCCTTGGTGCCGACCACCGGCAGCACGCCGTCGTCGGCGAGCCCGACGGCACCCCACCGCCGCTCGAGGTAGCCGCGGATCGCTGCCCGCAGGCGTGGTGTCCCCCAGGTCGTCGGATAGCCCGGCGCGTCCGCGGCCGCCGCCAGCGCGAGCCGTCCGACCTCAGGGGTGGGGTCGACGGGTGTCCCGACCGAGAGGTCGACGATGCCGTCGGGGTGGGCGCCCGCCCTCGCCCTCGCAGCGTCCAGGGAGTCCCAGGGGAAGTCGGGCAGCTGGCCGGCCAGCCCGGGCGTCACTCGCCCTGGGGCGGGAGCGCGGCGACGGTCGGGTGGTCGGCGTCGATCGGGCCCAGCTTGGCCGCGCCGCCGGGGGACCCGATCTCGTCGAAGAAGTGGACGTTGATGTCGTAGTACTCGGCCTGGTCGGCGGGCACGTCGTCCTCGTAGAAGATGGCCTCGGTCGGGCAGACCGGTTCGCAGGCCCCGCAGTCGACGCACTCGTCAGGATGGATGTAGAGCATCCGGTTGCCCTCGTAGATGCAGTCGACCGGACACTCCTCGACGCATGCGAGATCCTTGACATCCACACACGGGAGGGTGATCACGTAGGTCATGGGACCGGCTCCTCATCAGGTACTTGGCAAACTGAGAGCACTCTACAACCGGCACCTGGAGTTGATACGACGTGGCTCGCCCGCATCCCGACCAGCGACCGCCGCACCCCGGCGAACGGGTCAGCCTGCGCCGCGTCCGGCCCGACGGCGAGCCGGGTGACCTGGTCGGGTTCGTGCTCGCGGCCGACGCCGACGGGCTCCGGCTGCGGGACCGCCGCGGCACCGTCCACGAGGTGGCCTGGGCGGACGTCCGGGCGTTGCGGACCGTCGGGGTGGCCCGGGGACGGGATCCCCGGCGCGCGTCCCGGGAGGAACTCGACCGGCTCGCCGACGCGGCCGGGGTGGCCGGGCCGGCCTTCGTCGCCCGGGTGAGCGACCTCCTCGACCCGCGCTCCCCCACCGTCCCGGACGCCTGGGGCGAGCCGCCGCCCTGCCCGGCCGTGCTCGCCGGGGAGTGGGTGACCACGGGAGACTGCCATGACCTGATCGCGCTCGCCCGGTGGGCCACCCGGCAGGACGCCCGCAGCATCCAGGTGCGCACCGACGACCCGGCCGCGATCGCGGAGCTGCTGCGCCTGGGCTTCACCGCACTGCCCTGATCGGGCGACCGTCCGACCCCGGACGCTCAGGCGTCCGCGGGCTTCTTTCCGCAGACGACGGGGGTCAGGGAGTTGTAGCGCCAGTTGAAGCGCTCCTTCTTCACCAGCTTGTCGCCCTTGTAGAACAGCCGGTAGTGGTGGACGTCGAAGCCGGTCATCGCGCTCTGCGGGATGCAGCCGGGCGAGTCGTCGTAGACGGTCTTTCCCGGGGCGCGGTAGTTCGACAGCACCGGCTTGGACGCCTTGATCGTGTACCGCTTCGTCGACCACACCCGGACGGTGACCGAGCCGGTCGTACCGGGCCGCCCGGTGATCCAGGCCTGGAGGACCACGCCGTAGGGCGAGTCGTTGCGGAACTTCATGTCCACGCTCACCCAGTCCAGGGTGGCCTCCCGGCCGACGGGGTAGCGGTTGAAGTACAGCGAGTGCGGCTTGTGGTAGATGTCCTCGAGGCCGGCGAAGTAGATCGCGTTGAACGTCGTCGTGGTGGCCTGCGAGATGCCCCCGCCCTGCCGCTCGACGATCTTGCCGCCGTCGATGGCGCCGCCGGCCATCCAGCCCGCCTTCTTGGTGCGCTTGCCGAGGGTCTTGTTCATGCTGAACACCTCGCCCGGCTTGAGGAAGGTGCCGTTGATCAGCTTCGCGGCCTTGCCGATGTTGTTGTACCGGTAGGCGGTGCCGGGGAAGTAGGTGGTGAACTTCCCGATCACCTTCTTGACCCCCAGCTTCTCGGCGTCCGCCGTGGTGAAGGACGCCGGCCGCGCGCTCACCCCGACCGACGCGGTGCGCCCGGACGGCTGGGCGAGCGTCGGCACGAGGGCGGCGGCGAGCTCCGCGGGGTCGACGCCGAGGCCGTCGGCGGACGGCACGATCCGGGGCTTGGTCTTCCCCATCGTGATCGTGGCGTCCCGCGGCTGCTTCAGGCCGAGTTTCGCCAGGCCCGGCTTCACCTGGGCCTCCAGCTTCTTCACGTCGAACACCGGACCGAGGCCGCCGTCCACCGGACCGAAGGTGAGGGACGCGGCGAGCTGCTCCGGACGCACGACCAGGGTGCCGGCGTCACCGACCGTGACGTCCACCGGCGCGGCGACGGCGGTCGCGGCCGGCCCGGCGAGCGCGGCGTCGGCCTCCGCGGTGGTGACCACCGGCGCGGCGGTGACCAGCGGCGCGTCCACCGTGGACGTTGTGAGGTAGGCCGCCCTGACCGCCTCCGCCGTCGCCGCACGGTCGACGATGCGGCCGTCGGCACCCTCCGTCGTCCGGACGGGCGTCAGGCCGGTGTAGCCGACCGTCGCGTCGACCGCGGGGACGTCGACCTTGTCGGCCAGGCCGCCGATCGTGGCGTCCAGCTTCGCGGTGTCGACGGCCAGCACCGCCGGGTGCTCCGAGCCGCCGAACAGCACAGTGAGGATCGCGGCAGGGTTCCAGCTGCGGCCGCCCCCGGCCTGCGCCACCGAGGCGGCGTAGTCGACGGCCAGGCCCGCCTCGCCGGGCGCGACGGTGAGCTTCTCGTCCCCGGCGGTGAGCACCAGCGGCTTCTCGCTGCGCTCCCCCAGCGCGCTGCGCAGGGTGTGCTCCGCGGCCTCCGGGGTCAGCCCGCCGATCGGGACGCCGGCCACCGAGGCGTTGCGCGGCACGTTCTCGCCGGCCAGGAAGTGCCCGGCGAGGTAGCCGCCGCCGAGGAGCACGACGAGTCCTGCGCCGACGCCGATGCCGATCTTGGCTGTGGTCGACAGCGTGCGGGTGTTGGCCACGGGAAGGATCCTCTCGGGTGAGCGGCTTCCATGCTACGGGAGCGGTTCGGCGGCGTCGGCGAGGTCGTCCAGGGGTGCGGCGGGCAGCCCGAGCTGGGACACCACGATCCCGACGATCATCAGCGCGGCACCGGCGTAGCCGCGCAGCCCCATGTTCTCGCCGAGCAGGATCGCGCCGCCGATGGCCCCGAACACCGACTCGGTGGCCATGATCAGGGAGGCGTGAGTGGCCAGCGCGTGCCGCTGGCCCACCACCTGCAGGGTGAACGCGATGCCGACAGAGACCAGGCCGCCGTACAGCAGCGGGACCACGGCCTTGTCGAGACCGGTGAACGGCGCCGGCTCGAGGACGAGCGCGGCCAGGCTGCTCAGCACCGCGCAGGTGAGGAACTGGACGACCGCGAACCGCAGCGCGGACAGGCGGGGGCTGTAGTGCTCGATGACGAGGATCTGGATGGCCCACGGGATGCAGGTGAGGATCAGCAGCAGCTCGCCGGTGCCGATGGTGAGGGCATCGCTGACGCTGATCAGGTACAGCCCGGCGAGTGACGAGAGCACCCCGAGGATCGTGGCCGGGCTGCTGCGGTGGCCGCGGAACGCGGCGATGACCGGCACGAACACCATGTACAGGCCGGTGATGAAGGCGGCGTTGCCCGCCGGAGTGTCGGCCATGGCGGCCTGCTGGAGGTTCACCGCGATGGTCAGGAAGACACCCGCGACCATCCCGGGGACGAGCACCGCGCGCGTCGCGGCGGCCCTCCTGGGGGCAGGGACGCCGCGCACCCGGTCGCGGAGCAGGATCACCGGGATCAGCACCGCCGACCCGATCGCGAAGCGGACGCCGGTGAACGTGAGCGGGCCGACGTGGTCCGCCCCCACCCGCTGGGCGACGAACGCGAAGCCCCACAGGGCCGAGGCCAGCAGCAGCGCGCCGTTCGCGCGCAGCCGCTGGCCCCGTGTGGAGACGGTGACGCTCACCCGATCCGCGAGAGCGCGGTCCTCGCGTGCGCGGCGACGTTCTCCGCAGTGAAGCCGTACTTCGCGAACAGCAGGTTGCCCGAGGCGGACTCGCCGAAGTGGTCGATCGCCACGATCTCGCCGGCGTCGCCGACGAAGTCGCGCCAGCCCATGGGCGAGCCGGCCTCGACCGCCACCCGGGCCACGCCCGCCGGCAGGACCGACGCGCGGTACGCGGCGTCCTGCGCGGTGAACCACTCGGTGCACGGCATCGAGACCACGCGGGTGCCGATGCCCTCTGCCTGGAGCACGTCGCGGGCGGCCAGGGCGACCTCGACCTCGGAGCCGGTCGCGATCAGCACGACCTTCAGCTCACCCTCGGCGTCGACGAGGGTGTAGCCACCCTTGGTGAGGTCGGACGCGGGGGCGACACCGGGCAGGCTGCGGTCGATCGTCGCCAGGTCCTGACGGGAGAGGATCAGGGCGCTCGGCCGGTCGGTGTGGGCCAGCGCTGCCGCCCACGCCTGGGCGGTCTCGTTGGCGTCCGCGGGACGGATCACGTCGAGCCCGGGGATCGCCCGGAGGCTGGCGAGGTGCTCGATCGGCTGATGGGTGGGACCGTCCTCGCCGACGCCGATCGAGTCGTGCGTCCAGACGAAGATGCTGGGCACCTTCTGCAGGGCTGCCAGTCGGACGGCGCCGCGCATGTAGTCGGCGAAGACCAGGAAGGTGCCGCCGTAGGCCCGGGTGAGGCCCGACATCGTGATCGCGTTCACGATGTTGCCCATCGCGTGCTCGCGGATGCCGAAGTGCAGCGTGCGGCCGGAGTAGTCGCCGGCGAAGTCGTGGGACGACTGCTCCGGCGGGAGGAACGACGGCTGGCCCTTCATCGTCGTGTTGTTGGAGCCGGCGAGGTCGGCAGAACCGCCCCACAGCTCGGGCATGACGTCGGCCAGCGCGGTGAGCACCTCACCGGACGCGGCCCGAGTGGCCTTCTTGCCCGCGGGGAACACCGGCAGCGCCTCGGCCAGGCCCTCGGGGAGGGCGCGGGCGGACAGCCGGTCGAACAGGGCGGCCTGCCCGGGGTTGGCGCTGCGCCACGCGTCGTAGCGGGGCTGCCAGTCGGCCTTGGCCGCGGCCGCGCGCGCCGCGGCGTTGGCGCGGGTGTGCTCGAGCACCTCCGGCTCGGCGACGAAGCTCTGCTCCGGGTCGAACCCGAGCAGCTTCTTCAGCCCGGCGACCTCCTCTGCGCCCAGCTTGGCGCCGTGCACCGAGTGGTGGCCCGCCTTGGTGGGCAGCGGCCAGCCGATCACCGTGGTGAGCTTGATGAAGGACGGCTTGTCCGTGACCGCCCGCGCGGCCTCGATGGCCTCGTACAGGGCCTTCACGTTCTCGACGTAGCCGGTGCCACCGTTCGTCCAGTCGACGGTCTGCACGTGCCAGCCGTACGCGGCGTACCGGGCGGCGACGTCCTCGGTGAACGCGATCTTGGTGTCGCCCTCGATCGAGATCCGGTTGTCGTCGTAGATCAGCACCAGGTTGCCCAGCTTCTGCGCCCCCGCGAACGAGGACGCCTCCGCGGCCACGCCCTCCTGCATGCAGCCGTCACCGGCGATGCAGTAGACGGTGCGGTCGAACACGCTCGACTCCCCCAGCGGGGTGGACGGGTCGAGCAGCGCCCGCTCCCTGCGCGCGGCCATCGCGAACCCGACCGCGTCGGAGACGCCGGCACCCAGCGGGCCGGTGGTGCACTCCACGCCCGCGGTGTGGCCGTACTCCGGGTGGCCCGGGGTCAGCGAGCCCTCGGTGCGCAGCGAGGCGAGGTCGGCGGCCTCCAGGCCGTAGCCGGCCAGGAACAGCTGGCAGTACTGCGTGAGCGAGGAGTGGCCGATGCTCAGCACGAACCGGTCGCGGCCCACCCAGGTCGGGTCCGCCGGGTCACCGGTCATCACCTTCTGGTACAGCAGGTACGCCAGGGGCGCCAGCGAGATGGCGGTACCCGGGTGCCCGTTGCCCACCTTCTCCACCGCGTCCGCCGCGAACACCCGCGCGGTGTCCACCGCCCGCTGATCCAGCTCGGTCCAGGTGAAATCGGTCATCGTCGGCCTTCTCCCAACTCGTTTTGAAACGTAACAATAGCGGTCTTCCCCAGCTTCCCCTCAGCCTTTCACATCCACTGGTACCCACCGCGCCGTTGCCATTCCTTGCCCGTTGTCCCTCCTGGGTCCGCAGGTGTGCCGCCCCCCGGAAACGACAGGTCCCACCTGCCCCGCAAGGGCAGGTGGGACGTCGGGCAGGCTCAGGCGGCCGTGCGCTGTGCGTCCTTCACGAGGCCGTAGAAGAACAGCGAGACCGGCCGGTACATCACGTGGGCGAACTTGGTGAACGGCAGGAACAGCACCAGCTCCATCGCGATGGCCACGTGCAGCAGGAACACCCAGTAGCCCCAGCCCGGCACCGGCTCGGCGTACAGCGCCGCCTCGATCACGAAGCCGGTGAGCCCCGCCACCCACAGCAGGACGAGGAACAACCAGTCCGACGGCTTGCTGGAGTCGTTGCACTGGCGGGTCTCCTGCCAGCGACGGATCATGAACCAGGTGACGCCGTACATCAGCGCCAGGCCGGCGACCGTGCCCAGCAGCCGGACCGGGTACCAGATCGGCACCGGCGTGCCGGTGGCCTTGATCCCCAGCAGGTCCATCCCGTAGTCGAGCGTGGTCGCGAGCAGCAGCCCGAGGAAGCCCCACAGGGTGAGCGCGTGGATCAGCCAGCGCCGCCGGTACAGCGGCTCCACCGGCTCGTCGTCGTGGCAGTCCTCGCGGTACCGCTTCTGGCCCAGCGACTCGATCCCGAGGGCGTACCACGCCGCGCGGAGCGTCCGTCCCCACGCCTGCCGGCTGCCGAACAGCGCCGACCACGTGACCTGGTCGCGTCGGGCGATGTCCCGGGCCAGCAGGCCCACGCCGAGCAGGCTGAACAGCGCCACGACGACCATCAGTACGATGCCGGTCGTGTGGATCACGCTGTAGGGGATGAAGTCGAACAGGGCGAGGGTGTCACGGCTCTGCTCACCCCGCACCGCGGCGAAGAAGAGCGCGAAGAAGGCTGCGGCACCGATCGCGATCGCGCTGCCGATCACCGGCCTGGTGTAGAGCACGCGGGCGATCCCGCTCTTGTCGTAGTGGGCGATCGCGTAGCGGCGCGCGGTGCCCATGAACTCGCCCGGGTCCGCCTGCTGCGGGCAGCGGGTGGTGCAGACGCCGCAGCCGTAGCAGGTCCACAGCTCCTTGCTCGACACCAGGTCGTCGGTCAGACCGACCTGGGCGAGCCGGATGAGCTTGCGCGGGAACATCGCATCGCTGTCGGCGAGCGGGCAGATGGCCGTGCAGTTGCCGCAGCTGAAGCACGCGTTGATGTCCGCGGCCCCGAACTTCTGGAGGTCGGTGATCAGGTGCGGATCCACCGTCGCTGTCATTCGTACTCACACTCCTCGAGGACCGCCGCGGGGCCCTGGCCCACGGCGCGGTAGCTGAAGTAGCCGTCGTCGTCGGCCTCGGTGCTCTCCACGAGGAGGCCGTAGCGGCGCATGCCCATCACCCAGTAGACGACCTCGTGGGTGGGGTGGCCGAGGCGCTCGGCGATCTCGCCGATCGTCTTCCCCCCGTCCGCGACGGCCGCGAGGATCGGGGCGTGCATCAGCGGCTCCTCCCGGATCACCTCGCGCGGGTCACGCAGTACCTGGGTCATGCCACCGGCTCCTTGGGTCGTTCGGTCGCGACCATCTCCTCGATGGCCGCGCGCATCTGCGCATCGGTGTAGCCGAGCAGGTCGATCGCGTCCCTCCCGCAGACCGGGACACAGCCGCCGCAGCCCTTGCAGGTGGCCGGGTCGACGGACGCGATGGACCGCCCCTCCCACTCGATGCTGGTGATCGCGTCGTACGGGCAGGACGAGAGGCACTCCCCGCTGCCGGTGCACTTCTCGGGGTTCACCCGCGCGACCAGCGGCTCCAGTTCCGCGAACCCCTTCTTCAGCAGCGCCGCGCTCTGCGCGACGGCCGCGAGCCCGGCGGAGACGCTCTCCCCGACCGTGCGCGGGCTCTGGCAGCAGCCGGCGATCATCACACCGTCGACCACCGTCTCCACCGGACGCAGCTTGGGGTGGATCTCGTTGAAGAAGCCGTCACTGCCGACGGGGAGCTTCAGCACCTCGACGAGCCGGGACGGATCCCGCGGCACCATGCCGGTCACCAACACGACCAGGTCGACCCCGATCGTGAGCTCGCGGCTCTCGGTGAGGAGGTCCGTCACCGTGACGGCGAGGCCCCCCGTGGGAAGGGCGGCCACGCTCGGCGGCTGGTCGTCGGCGAACTTCACGTAGGTCGAGCCGGCCTCCCGGGAGGCGTTGTAGAGCAGCTCGTTGCGGCCGTACGCGCGGATGTCGCGGTACAGGTGGTACTGCCGGATCGACGGGTCCACCGTGCCGACCTGGAGCGACGCGTGGATGGTGGCGGTGCAGCAGTACTTCGAGCAGTACTCGTTGCCGCCGGCCTCCTGCCGGGAGCCCACGCAGTACACGTAGGCGATCGAGCGGACCTGGCGTCCCCGCCAGGTGAGCCCGCCGGACGGGGCGGCGTCCACCATGGCCTTGAACTCGGGCAGGGTGACCACGCCGTCGATGCCGTAGCCGAACTCGCCGTCGTCGGGGCTGTAGGCGTCGAACCCGGTGGCCACGATGATCGAGCCGACCTCGAGGCTGAGTACCTTGTCCGACCCGTCCCGGTGGAGGGTGAGTTCGACGGTGTAGTTGCCGAAGCTGCCGGACTTCCCGGTCAGCTCCGCGCCGGTGTAGGTGGTGATGTCGCGCCGCTTCCTGATCTCCTCGACCAGGCCGGCGACCTCCTCCGCGCCGGACGCGTCATCGGGGAAGGTCGCCCCGAAGGTGCCCACCCAGCCGCCGAGGGTGGCCGCGCGCTCCACGACCACGGCCTGGATGCCGACGTCGGCCAGGCCGATCGCCGCCCGCAGGCCGGTGATGCCGCCGCCCACGACCAGCGCCCGCGGCACGGTCTGCACGACCAGCGGCTCCAGGGGGTCGGACAGGCGCGTCTTCGCGACGCCCGCCCTGACCAGGCCGATCGCCTTCTCCGTGGCGCCGGAACGGTCGTGGGGGTGCGCCCAGGAGTCCTGCTCGCGCACGTTCACCTGGGTGTAGGCGTACTGGTTGAGGTCGGCCCGCTTCGCCACGTTGCGGAAGGTCACCTGGTGCAGCTTCGGCGAGCAGGACGCGACCACGAGCCCGTCGAGGTTCCGGCCGCGGATGTCGTCGATCATGTCGTGCTGCGTGCCGTCGGAGCAGGCGAAGACCGGCGACTCCGACACCACGACGCCCGGCTCGTCCTTCAGCGCCTCCCGGACGGCCTCCACATCCACGTAGTCGGAGATGTTGCCGCCGCAGTGGCAGATGTAGACGCCGATCCGGCGCTCGGGCTTGCCCGACGTCGCGGAGGCGTCCGCGACCGGCTCGGGGCTGTCCGGCGTGGTCATACCGGCACCTCCTCGGTGAAGTGGTGGTGTTCGAGGTGGGCGGCGACCTGGGCGACCGCCGCGCCGGAGTGCAGGATCGTGTCGACGATGTCCTTCGCCCCGGACGCGGTGCCGGCGACGAAGACCCCGGGGATGCTGGTCTGGCCGGGGCTCAGCTCGGCGCTGGGCTCGGCCACGTAGTAGTACTCGTCCAGCCCGAGCGGGGCCTGGGAGAACAGCTTCTCCACGTCACGGTTGGGCTGGATGCCGACGGCGAGCACCACCAGGTCGTAGGACGCCTCGACGATGCCGCCCCCGCCCTCGATGTCCTCGTAGCGAACCAGCAGGTCGCCGTTGGGCTCCTCGGTGATCTTCGAGACGCGGCCCTTGATGTACTGCGCGCCCATGTCCTGGGCCTGCGTGTAGAACTCCTCGTAGCGCTTCCCCGCGGCCCGCATGTCGATGTAGTGCATGCTCACGTCCGCCAGCGGCAGCGCACCCATGATCAGCTGGTTCTGCTTGATGGAGTACATGCAGCAGAACTTCGAGCACAGCGGGTTTCCGACGGTCTTGTCGCGCGAGCCGGTGCAGGAGATGTAGCCGATGCGCTCGGGCACCTTGCCGTCGCCGGGCCGCAGCACGGTGTTGAACGGACGGGTGGGAGCGAGCAGCCGGTCCATCTGCATGCCGGTGATCACGTTCGGGAACCTCCCGAACCCGTACTCGGGCTTCAGGTCCGCAGCGAACAGCTTGTGGCCGGTCGCGACCACCACCGCACCCACGCGCACCTCGTGCACCTGGTCGCGCTGGTCCATCCGGATGGCGAAGGCCGGGCACGCCTGCACGCACTGCTGGCACTCAGAGCACACCCCGCAGTCGAGGCAGGAGCCGGCACCGGCACGCGCCTGCGCGAGCGTCAGCGGGGCCTCGATCTCGGAAAAGTCGCGCGGGTGGTCCACCAGCGAGACCTCGCCGCTGACCGGGTGGCGGTGGCCGAAGGCCGTCTGCCGCGCCAGCACCCTGTCGGGGGCGATCGTCTCCAGCCGGTCGTCGAGGGCGACGAACCCGTCCATCGGCTGGCCGGTGAGCCAGCGGTCGACCATGTGCGCGACCCTGCGGCCCGACCCGATCGCGCGGGTGATGTCGGTCGCTCCCGCGGTCACGTCGCCGGCGGCGAACAGGTAGGGCACAGAGGTCTGGAGCGTCCGGGGGTCGACGGTGATCCGGCCGCGCGTGTCCGCCAGCCTCGCGAACGGCGCGGGGTCGGGGCTCATGCCGATGGTGGAGATCACCAGGTCGCAGTCGAGCACGTACTCGCTGCCGGGGACCGGCTCGGGGCTGCGGCGCCCGGACGCGTCCGGCGCACCGAGCTGCATGCGCTGGAGCTTCAGCCCGGTGACGCGGCCGTCGCGGGTCACCACCTCTGTGGGGGCGACGAGCAGCTCGAACACCGCACCCTCGGCCTCGGCGTCCTTGCTCTCCACGTGGTGGGCGGGCATCTCCGAGCGCGTGCGCCGGTAGGCCACCCGCGCCTCGGACGCGCCGAGGCGCAGGGACACGCGGGCGGCGTCCATCGCGACGTTGCCGCCGCCGACGACGACGACCCGCCGACCGGTGAGGTCCGGAGCTGCGCCGTTCGCCACGGCAGCGAGGAAGTCCAGCCCGTTGACCGAGCCCTCGGCGTCCTCACCCGGGACGCCCATGCGCGTCGCGACCTGAGTGCCGGTCGCCACGACGACCGCGTCGTAGCCCTCGGCCTTCAGCGCCTCGGGATCGGAGACCGGGGCGTCGCAGCGGATCTCGACCCCGAGCGAGGTGAGGTTCGCGATGTCGGCATCCACGACCTCGTGCGGCAGGCGGTAGGTCGGGATGGCGTGACGGAGGTAGCCACCCGGCTGCGACCGCTTCTCCAGCACCGTCACCTGGTAGCCCTTGCGGGCCAGCTGCCAGGCTGCGGTCAGGCCGGCCGGACCGGAACCGACGACCGCGACCCGCTTCCCGTTCGGCTCCGCGACCTCGATCGCCGGACCGTCGGCCGCCCCGGCACCCTCGTAGTGCCGGTCGGCGGCGAACCGCTTCAGGAGCCGGATCGGGACGGGGCCCTCGAGCTTGGTCCGGGTGCACTCCGACTCGCACGGCGCGTAGCACGCGCGGCCCAGGGTTCCGACCAGCGGCGTGGCGTCGAGGACGAGCTGGAAGGCCTCCTCGTACTTGCCGCCGCGTACCAGCGACACGTACCCGTGGGCCTTGATGCCGGCCGGGCACGCACCGATGCACGGCGACGTCCCCTCCCGCTGCAGGATCGCCTTCTTGGGGACGGCCTGGGGGAACGCGATGTACGCGGCCCGCCGTGCGGCGAGGTCGGCATTGAACTGGTCCGGGACGGCGACCGTGCACGCCTTCTGGCAGGCGTCACAGCCGGTGCAGGCCGCCCAGTCGACGAATTTCGACTTCTCCCGAATGGCTGCCAGAAACTGGCCATCAGCATTTCTGCTTATGCCCTGGACCTCGCTGTAGGCCATCGTCGTGATGTTCGGGTGATTGATCGTCGACGACATCTTGGGCCCCGAGATGCACGAGGCGCAGTCGAGCGTCGGGAACACCTTCGACAGCAGGATCATCCGGCCGCCGACGCTCGCCTCCTTCTCCACGAGCAGCACCCGGTAACCCATGTCCGCCAGCTTGATCGACGACTCCATGCCGCCGATGCCGCTGCCGATGACCAGGACGTCATAGTCCATCGCGTATCGCTCCTTGTGAAACGAGGTGTGCGGTCAGATGAAGAGGTTGACGTTGGACTCGTCGGCCTCACCGAGGTAGGTCGCCACCCCGGCGTACTCGATGCCGTCCACGAGCTCGTCCTTGCCGATCCCGAGAACGTCCATCGACATCGTGCAGGCGATCATCTTCACGCCCTGCTCGCGCGCGGTCTCCATGAGCTCCGCCACGGTCATCACGTTCTCGGACTTCATGACCTTCTTCATCATCGAACGACCCGCGCCGGCGAAATTGAACCGCGAGAGCCCGAGTTTCTCGGCGTGCTTCGGCAGCATTGCCGAGAATGCCTTCTGGAGGCCGCTCTTGTCCGCGGAATTCGCCACCGCGCCCACTGGCTTGCGCAATGCGGCCAATCCCCAGAATGTGAAGAACATGGTGACTTCGTCGTCCATCGCGGCAGCACCATTGGCAATGATGAATGCCGCCATCAGCTTGTCGTAGTCGCCGCTGAAGACAATGATGGTCTTCTTCGACATGGAGGTTCCTAACTGTGTCGTCGTTGTCGGTGGCCCGGTTCAGGCCACGGACGCGCTCTCGTCCAGCCGCGTCAGTGCGGCGGAGAACTCGCGCATGTAGTTCGCGAACGGCTCGGCACACACCGAGCACAGCGCGGCCATCTTCAGCCGCTGTGCCGGGATGCCTCGCTCGGCCATGATCGCCTGTGCCTGGCTGATGATGTGCGCGGTGCGTTCCGCGCAGTCGGGCAGGTAGGCACACTCCTCCCCGTCCGAGGCGACGAAGACGCCGTCGAACCCGCTGTCCAGCGCGTGCACGAGCCAGGACGGCTTCAGGCCGCTACTGCAGGGCACCGCCATCGTCTGCACGGTGGCGGGGTACTCGAGGTGGCGGCTGCCGGCCAGGTCGATGCCGGGGTCGGAGATGTTGATGGTGGAGAAGACCAGGATCCGTGGCGAGCTGTCGCCGGGGCCAGCAGCTCCGGACATCGGACTACTTGGCCTTGCGGAGGAACAGGTGGATCGAGCCGGCCTCCTCGAACGAGCCGAGGAAGTCGTGGCCCATCTTGCGACACCAGGCGGGGATGTCCTTGAGGGTCCCGGAGTCGGTGGCGAGGACCTCCATGACGTTGCCCACGGGCACGCCGCCGATCTGCTTCTTCGCCGCGAGGATGGGGCCGGGGCAGGAGACACCGCGGGCGTCGACGACGACCGGGGACGCAATGGACTTGAGTTCAGTGATGGTTGCGGACATTGTCCTTCGTACTCCTCATTTCTGTCCGGACAGCTCTGTCCGGTACTCAGAAGCGTACACCCCCGGGGGTACCCGTACGTCGTTTTCGACGGCAATTCCGCAACACCCATCCGACGGACCGCTGCGGCCTCAAATCGCGGCTGCCGCCGGCATTTTCGATACGTCGAGCGAGCGAATTATTGAACCCGGGCGTCCGGTCAGCGGGGACGGACGAAGACCGCGGCCGTGCGCTCCGGGACGGTCACCCAGTCCGTGCCCGCCTCTGCCCCGCGGACCATCTCGTCGGCCCCGGACCGCTGCACCGGGTGCAGCCGAAAGCCCGCCAGGTCCATCGGCAGGACCTGCCGGACCAGCCACGGCGTGGCGTTGACCACCAGCAGCAGGCCCGACCACCGCTCGTCCACCGGATCGGTGCGGTCGTCGACCGCCATCGCGACGACGCCGGGGAGCTGGTGCCAGCTGTTCGAGGCCGGGAACGACACCTTCGCCCGGACGCGGGCGGCACTGCCCAGGCGGAACAACCGCGTGGACGCGCGCAGCCGCAACAGGTCGAGGGCCTGGGCATGGGCCCGGCGGATGTCGTCCGGTGACGGCTTCAGACGCGGGTCGGCCAGCAGCGGCGCCAGCACGTGCCAGGCCCGGGCGTTGTCGCGCTCGGGCGGGAGCCCGGCGGCGAACCCGTTGTCGGTCATCGTGAAGTCGAGGTAGTTGAACCAGTCGCCGGAGTTGTAGGAGTTCCGGTCGAGGCTCTTGCTGCGCAGGATGTCGGTGCCCGCGTGCCACATCACCGGGCTCTGCCCGAGGGTGGCGAGCGCGAGACAGACCGTGTTGAGCCGCACCCGCGCCGCCATCGGCGTGGCCGGGTGGAGCTTCAGCGTGAGCGCGTCGAACAGCGTCTCGTTGTCGTGGGCGTCCACGTAGCTGATCGCCTCGCCCGGCTCGTCGGCGTAGCCCGCCGGGCGGCCACCGAAGTCGAGGTCCTCGCCGCTGACGTCCGCGTGGCGGGAGTTCGAGCCGAAGCGGACGCTGCGCAACGTGCCGGCAAGCCCCAGCTGGACCAGGTCGGTGTACCAGGCGAGCCGCTCGCCCTGGAGCCGCTCGTCCCCGTTCACTCCGGTGCCGTTGTCGGCGCTGAGCAGGCCCGTACCGAAGCCCTGGCCGCGGGGGTCCGCGTCCCACACCGAGCCACCGCGGACGGCGTCCCGCAGCCGGTCGGAGAAGGTCGCGATCCCGGTGCCGCCGAGCTGGCCCTGGGTGGCCTGGACGAACCGGGCGTTGTCGGCCACCTCGCCGAAGTTCCACCCCTCGCCGTACATCGTCACCGCGCGGCCGTCCACCCCGTCGGCCTCGGGGGTGAGCGCGTCCAGCGCCGCCCGGACCGCCAGCATGTTCGCCCGGCTGTGGTGGCCCATGAGGTCGAAACGGAAGCCGTCCACGCGGTAGTGCCGCACCCAGTGCACGCACGCGTCCACCATGAGCTTCTGGGCCATCAGGTTCTCGGTGGCCACGTTCGGGCAGCACGTCGAGGTCTCCACCGCACCGACGGCGTCGAGGCGGTGGTAGTACCCGGGGACGATCCGGTCGAGCACCGACTTGCTGTCCTGGCCCGCGCTCGCGGTGTGGTTGAACACCTGGTCGAGCACGACGCGCAGGCCCGCGGCGTGGAAGGCGCCCACCATCGCCCGGAACTCCGACACCCGCGCCGCACCCTCTGCAGCGTCCAGGGTCGAGGAGTAGGAGCCCTCCGGGGCGAAGTAGTGCCAGGGGTCGTAGCCCCAGTTGAAGCCGCTGCGCCCGCCGGCAGCGTTCACGCTGCGCTGCTGCTCCGGACTGTCGGGCGGCAGCTGCTTCAGGTGCTCCCACGGTGGTGCGATGCGTCGCTCGGGATGCTCCTCGACGGTGGCGTTGTCGAACAGCGGCAGCAGCTGGACGGTGTTCAGCCCCGCGTCCGCCAGCCGGCGCAGGTGCGCCATGCCCGCGCTGTCCACGGTGGGGGCGAGGTACGTGCCGCGCAGGCCCGCGGGAACGCTGGCGTCCGAGATCGAGAAGTCCCGCAGGTGCAGCTCGTAGACCACCTGGTCGACCGGGTGCTCCAGCCGGGGCGGCACCGCGGACGCCCACTGCGCCGGGGCGAGCGCCGGGTCCGCCGGGTCGACGAGCACCGAGTGGGTGGAGTTCACGGTGAGCGACACCGAGTACGGGTCGGTCACCTGGTTGGCGACCACGCGCCGGTGGTGCGGGGTGTAGACGGTCACCTCGTAGCGGTAGCGGGCACCTCGCCACCCCGCCTCGCCGGTGACCGCCCAGGTGCCGTCGTCCGCGGGGACCATCCGGCGTCGTTCCGGGGCGTCGTGGAGGCTCGCTCCCACGGGCCACAGCAGCAGCGCCACCTGGCGGGCGGTCGGCGCCCACAACCGGAGGGTGGGGGTGCCGAGGTGCCACGTGGCGCCGAGGTCGGCGTCGGCCGCCGAGGCGTAGAGCTCGTCGATCACTCCGGCGAGTTGCAGCTGCCCCGCGTCCAGCAGGCGCCCGGAGGGCCGGTGGGCGCTGACCGCCACCTGACAGCGCACGGCCTCGGCAGCGCTGGCCGCGGCCTCGTCCGACAGCCGGAGCGCCAGGTGGGCGTGCAGGTGCGGGAAGCGTGCCACCACGTCGGCGGGAAGGCCCGCGGGGTCGAACCGGAGGGAGGCGGTGCGCCAGGGCACCGGCTCGCTCGCCGTGGGATCGATATGGTCCTGGGCCGACCAGTGCAGCCGCCAGTCGAGCGAGGCGGGCGCCTCTCCCGGCGGCAGGTGCCCGGGTGGCCAGGCGATCACGCCGGGACGCAGCCAGTGTCCCGGGGCCTCCTCGAGGCCGGGGGCGTCATCGGCCGTCCACTGCACCCTGCCGATTCTGCCACCGGCCGCACCCGGGCAGGTTCACCAGATCCGGGGCGAAAGGATGCACCAACACCACCGCCCCCGGTGGTCAACCGTGCAGGCGGGCGTACCGGCCGCCCCGGGCGAGCAGCTCGTCGTGGCGTCCGCGCTCGACGATGCGGCCGCGGTCGAGCACGACGATCTGGTCCGCGCCCCGGACGGTGCTCAGCCGGTGGGCGATGGTCAGGGTCGTGCGTCCGGCCATGAGGGTGTCCAGCGCGGCCTGCACCTCGCGCTCGGTGTCGGTGTCGAGGGCGGAGGTGGCCTCGTCGAGCACCAGGATGGGCGGGTTGACGAGCAGCGTCCGTGCGATCGCGAGGCGCTGCCGCTCGCCGCCGCTGAAGCGGTGGCCCCGCGCACCCACGACGGTATCGAGGCCGTCGGGCAGCCCGGCGACCACGTCGGCCACCTGCGCCGCCTCGAGGGCGGCCCACAGCTCCTCGTCGCTCGCCCCGGGCGCTGCCTCCCGGAGATTGGCCGCGATCGTCGTGTGCGCGAGGTAGGTCTCCTGGGTCACCATGCCCACGATCCGCGTCCGGTCCTCGCTCGCGAGCTCACGCAGGTCGACGCCGTCGACCCTCACCCGTCCGCTCGTCGGGTCGGCCAGGCGGACGAGCAGCGCGGCCAGCGTGGACTTGCCCGAGCCGGTCTCGCCGACGACCGCGACCGACTGGCCCGCCCCGATGCTGAGGTCGATGCCGGACAGCGCGTCCTGCGTGCCGTCGGGGAAGCGGTAGCCCACCTGCTCGAACCGCACCTCTCCCAGCACGGACGCGGGGTCGAGCCGCACCGGGTGCGCGGGCTCCGGCACCTCCACGGGCAGGTCGAGGTAGCCGAAGATGCGGCTGAGCAGGGCCATGGACGCCACCCACTGCGCGCCGACGTTCAGCAGGCCCATGATCGGCCGGAAGATCGTGCCCTGGAGGCTGGCGAAGGCGATCAGCGTGCCGATGGAGATGTCACCGGACAGGCCGGGGAAGCCGGCGATGAGGTAGAGCAGCGCGGGGATGGCGGCGAAGACGATGCCCATGGTCGCCATCCGCCAGCGCCCGGCCAGCTGGGAGCGCACCTCCAGGTCGATCAGCGCGGAGGAGGTGTCGGCGAAGTCGCGCTCGCGGGCGGGCCCGCTGCCCAGGGTCTTGGTGAGCATCGCCCCGTTCACGCTCAGCGCCTCCTCGACCTGGGTGTGCAGGTCGGCCAGCGCCCGCTGCTGGGCGAGGGTGATGTCGCGGCGCACCAGCGCCACGCGACGGGTGAGCGCGATGGCCGGGGGAAGGACGAGGAGCGAGAGCAGCGACAACCGCCAGTTGAGCACCAGCATGGCGACGGCGGTGGCCACAGCCGTGGTGAGGTTGGCAGCGATCGAGGTGGCGGTGGTGGTCACGACCGACTGCAGGCCGGCGACGTCCTGGAGGAGTCGCGACTGGATCTCGCCGCCCCGCGTCCGCTTGAAGAACTCCATCGACTGGGCCTGGAGGTGGGCGAAGACCTTCACGCGGAGCGTGTGCATCACGCGCTGGCCCATCCCGGTCGCGAGCCACGTCTGCCACACCCCGAGGACGCCGGTGACGGCGGCGACGGCCACCATTCCGGCCACCAGCCAGGCGAGCAGGACGGTGTCCCCGCCCGGCAGGGCGACGTCGATGATCTCGCGCAGCAGGAACGGCTGCGCGAGGCCGACCACGGAGGCGACCACGATGATGCCGGTGACGGCGGCCAGTTCCAGGCGGTGCCCCCGGAACATCGCCGCGACGCGGGAGAAGGCCACCGGGGACTCGGCCAGCTGCGCGCGGTCGGCGGGGTTGATCCGGGAGGGCCCGCGCATCTCGACAGGGCTCGTCGCCATCAGGCTCATCTGCGGCCTCCAGAGTTTAGTGAGGTAACCACAGGATATAAGCTGTGGTGCCATGGAGGTATTCCCGGAGGCCCTCGCGGAGGAGTTCCTCCGCGTCGCCAGGCAGCTGCGCCGCGAGACCCAGCGCCGGATCGCCCCGCTGGGGCTGAACCTCCACCAGTCGCGGGCGCTCCGGGTGATCGCCGGGGCAGGGCCGCTGCGCCCGTCCGAACTGGCCGAACACCTGGGGATCGTCGCCCGCTCCGCGACCGACGCCGTCGCGGGGCTCGTGGCCGGCGGCTTCGTCGTCCGTGACACCGACCCGGCGGACCGGCGCGCCCACCTGCTGGCGATCTCGCCGGAGGGCAGCCGGGCACTCGCGGAGGTCGACCGGGTCCGCACGGAGGTGGGAGCGGAGCTGTTCGGCACCCTCGGCGCCGAGGACCGGGCCACCCTGGCCGCGCTGCTCGCCAGGCTCGGCGGCGGTGCGCCCTAGACTGCTCCACGCCTGAGGAGGTGCTGGTGGATCGGATCGGGTGGGACGTGGTCCTCGCCGTGGTCGTCGCGGCGTGGTTCGCCGTGACCGGGCTGGTCGAGCTGTTCTCGCGCACCCCCGCCGCCGGACGACGCGCAGCCGACGCCGAACCCGGGTGGGTCCGGGTGGGACGCCGCGTGCGTGGCGCCCTCGAGGTCATCGGCGCCGCAGCGGTCGCCGCCGGGGCGGTCATCGGCGCCCTCGGGCTGCGGGTGCCGTTCCCCGGACGCGCGGTCGGGCTCGGCCTCGCCGCGCTGGCCCTGTGGGGCGCGGCGGAGTCGGTGCGTCCCCCCTCGCGGTGGGTGCGCGTGCTCCTTGCGGCGCTCGGTTTCGCCCTGGCCGTGTTCTACGCCGGCTTCCGGGAGTGACGTGGACCGCGACGGGGTGCTTGCTGCACGCCTTGCCACCCAGCGCCTGAGCGGGCCGCCCGCGTCCGGACCGGCACCGGCGGTGGCCGAACTCCTCTGCGTCCAGGCCCAGGACGCGCCCCTGGCACGGGCCATGATCGCGCTGCGCTGCGGGAGCACAGATGCCGGTGTCCGGGCCGCGGTCGCGCGCGGCGAGCTCGTCCGCACCCACGTGCTGCGCCCGACGTGGCACTACCTCGCCGCCGAGGACCTGCGCTGGCTGCTCGCGCTCACCTCCCCGAAGGTCGAATCCGGCATGGCGTCGCGCCACCGCCAGTTGTCCCTCACCGCTGCCCGGGTCGACGCCGGACTCTCCGTGGTGGCCGACGCGCTGGCCGGGCGCCGCTTCGCCCCGCGTCCGGCCCTCGGCACGGCGCTGGCGGGAGCAGGCGTCCTCGACCGGGACGACCCGCTCTTCGGCCAGCAGGTGGGGCACATCCTGCTGCTCGGCGAGCTCCGGGCACTGATCTGTTCCGCTCCGGTCGAGAGCACCGAGCACCACTACGCCCTGGTCGAGGAGGTGGTGCCCGCGAGCCGTCCCCGGGAGCACCGGGAGGCCCTCGCGGAGCTCGTGCGTCGCTTCGTCACCGGCCACGGGCCGGTCGCGCCGTCGGACCTGGTGCGCTGGGCCCGCGTCACGCTCGGCGAGGTGCGGACGGCGCTTCGCGATCTCGACGGGCACCTCGCCCCGCTCGTGGTGGACGGACAGGAGCTGTGGCACGCCCCGGACGCCCTCCTGCCGGCCAGCCGGGCGCAGCGGGCCTGGCTGGTCTCGACCTTCGACGAGGTCTTCCTCAGCTATCGAAAGGTGCCCTGGCCGCGGTCTGCCGGACACCCCGCCGGCGAGGACCCCTACCGGTTCGCGGAGGCGGGCGGTGGGGTCGTGCTGTGCGATCTGGAGGACGTGGGCGCCTGGAAACGCACCCGCCGCGGCGGTCGCGTCCGGATCGAGCTCGAGCTCGACACCACCCTGTCCTCCTCGGCCCTCGGGGCGATCGACGATGCCGCCGCCACGCTCGCCACGGTGATCGCCTGAGCACGCAGGTCGGTCCGTACACCTAGGCTGGGCACCGACCGCGAAGGAGCCCCATGACCAGCGAGCAGGACCCCGTCGGGGAACCCGCGCGCCTGTGGGACACCCCTGCGACATCGACTCCGGGGCCGGATGCGACGCCTCCGGCCTTCCCCACCCCCGACCGGTACGCGGGTGCTGCGGCGGGGCCGGCTTTCGCCGCACCCGACCCCTCCTGGCAACAGCCCCCCTCCGGCCCCTTCCAGGGGTACCCGCCCCCGCCGTACCCGGGCCAGACGTATCCGGGCCAGGCCTACCCGGGCCAGGCGTACCCGAGCCAGGCGTACCCGAACCCATACGGCCAGCCCACCGCCCCCCGGCCCTACGCCCACCAGGCCCCTCCCGGCGCGCCCTGGACGCAGCCGTACGCCGGCCGGGCCGGGTTCCCGCCCCCGGGCGGAGCGCCGCAGGGCCCTCCACCACACTGGGTGGCGGCCCCGCCCCGGGCGCTCTCGGACGGGCGGTACGACCCACCCCCGTCGGCGGGGCGCGGCTGGCTGGTGGCGCTGCTGAGCGTCGTCGGCGTGGTTGTCGTCGGGCTGATCGCTGCGCTGGCGGTGCCGTCCTTCACGGCCCTCGAGGTGCCGGGTCGCCGTCCGGGGGGCACGGCCTCGCCGGTGCCGCCGTCCGCTTCGGCGAGCCCCACGCCCGGCTCGCCGACGGCCGAGCCCACCCCGACGATGCCGAGCGACCCCGTGGCAGTGCTGAAGAAGAACCCGATCTACACGGTGAAGGTGCCGGCGAAGTGCCCGAGCCAGGGCAGGCCGAGCAGCAAGGCCGCCTTCCGCACCCAGGTGAAGGCCCTGCTGGCCTGTGAGAACTCGGCCTGGAAGAAGGCGCTCGCGCCGACCGCCGTCGAGTTCGCCAAGCCGAAGGTCGCCTTCTACGACGTCCGCACCTCCACCCCGTGCGGCAAGCTGGGAAACACCTTCCCCGCCGCGTACTGCAGCGCCGACCGCACGCTGTACTTCTCGACCGCCTCCTACCAGCAGGGTCGCTACTACCGGCTGGCCGTGGCGCAGTTCGTGATGCACGAGTACGCCCACCACGTGCAGGAGCTGGCCGGCATCTTCTCCGCGGAGGACGCGCTGGACGAGAGCCGGGCGGTGACCACCCGCCGCGTGGAGCTGCAGGCCCACTGCATGGCCCATTACCAGCTGACCCACTCCGACCTGGGGTTCGACAGCCTCGACCGGTCGGACGCGGAGTACCAGTTCAGCTACACCAGCGACGCCAAGGGCCACGGCTCGGTGAAGGCCGAGCGCTACTGGGGACGTCGTGGTCTCGACGCCTCCACCATCGGCGCCTGCAACACCTGGAAGGTCAAGGCGTCGCTCGTGAAGTGAGCCACCGGCGGTCGGCACGCCCGCGCGCGATGGCGGGTGGGCTCGGCGCGCGGCCTGCCGTCTCATGGACGCGCAATTGGTCAGACCAGGTACGCAATTTCAATTGGTCTGGGTGTCGGCAGGCAACCCCCGCCCCGCCCGTGGCACGTACCCCGACGCCGCGGCGCACCGAATTCCCCAACGACGAGCAGGCGTCACCCGCCCGCGCCCTGAAGGAGACCGATGACCGCCGAGGTCGAGGAACGAACCCCGCTCTACCGCGACGACGCCTGGGAGGGCTTCACCACCGGGCCGTGGACCGACCGCATCGACGTGCGTGACTTCATCCTCTCCAACTTCACCCCCTACACCGGGGACGCCGCCTTCCTCGCCGGGCCGACCGCCCGCACCCTCACCGTCTGGGAGACGCTCCAGCGCGACTACCTCAGCGTGGAGCGCGCGAAGCGCGTCTACGACGTCGAGACCCGCATCCCCGCCGACGTGGACGCGTTCCCGGCCGGCTACATCTGCGACGAGGACAACCTGGTCGTCGGCCTCCAGACCGACACCCCGCTGAAGCGGCCGATGATGCCGGCCGGCGGCTGGCGGATGGTCGAAACCGCGATCACCGAGGCCGGGCTCACCCCCGACCCGAAGATCAAGGAGATCTTCACCCGCTACCGCAAGACGCACAACGAGGCCGTCTTCGACATCTACACCCCCCGCATCCGGGCCGCGCGGAGCGCGCACCTGGTCACCGGCCTGCCGGACGCCTACGGCCGCGGCCGGATCATCGGCGACTACCGCCGGGTCGCGCTGTACGGCGTCGACCGGCTGATCGAGGCCAAGAAGGCCGACATGGACTCCATCGTCGACCAGCCGTTCAGCGAGAACTGGGCCCGCTACCGTGAGGAACACGCCGAGCAGATCAAGGCGCTGAAGAAGCTGAAGAACCTCGGCTAGGAGTACGGCTTCGACCTCGCCCGCCCGGCGACGACCTTCGTCGAGGCCGTCCAGTGGACCTACTTCGCCTACCTCGCCTCCGTGAAGAGCCAGGACGGCGCCGCGATGAGCATCGGGCGCCTGTCCGGGTTCTTCGACATCTACGCCGAGCGCGACCTCGCCGCGGGCATGATCACCGAGTCCGGCGCCCAGGAGGTCATCGACGCGCTGGTCACCAAGCTGCGCATCGTCCGCTTCCTGCGCACGATCGACTACGACCAGATCTTCTCCGGCGACCCGTACTGGGCCACCTGGACCGACGGCGGCTTCGCCGACGACGGCCGGACGTTGGTGACGAAGACGTCTTTCCGCCTGCTCCAGACGCTGCGCAACCTCGGCCCGGCCCCCGAGCCGAACATCACGATCTACTGGGACGCCGCGCTGCCGGCCGGCTACAAGGACTTCTGCGCGCAGATCTCGATCGAGACCTCGGCGGTCCAGTACGAGTCGGACGCGGAGATCCGCTGCCACTGGGGCGACGACACCGCGATCGCGTGCTGCGTCTCCCCGATGGCCATCGGCAAGCAGATGCAGTTCTTCGGCGCACGGCTCAACGCGGCCAAGACGCTGCTGTACGCCATCAACGGCGGTCGTGACGAGATGTCCGGGCGGCTCGTGGTACCCGGCCTCGCCGGCATCGAGGGCGACGGCCCGCTCGACTTCGACACCGTGTGGGCGAAGTACGACGAGATGCTCACCTGGGCTGTCGAGACCTACGTCGAGGCGCTGAACATCATCCACTACAGCCACGACAAGTACGCCTACGAGGCGATGGAGATGGCCCTGCACGACGACGAGATCGTGCGCACGATGGGCTGCGGCATCGCCGGCCTGTCGATCGTGGCCGACTCCCTGTCGGCGATCCGGTACGCCACGGTCACGCCCGTCCGCGACGACTCCGGCCTGGTCGTGGACTACCTCACCGAGGGCGAGTTCCCGATGTACGGCAACGACGACGACCGGGCAGACGAGCTGGCCTCGCTCGTGGTCTCGACCGTGATGGACAAGATCCGCAGGATCCGGATGTACCGCGACGCCGTGCCCACCCAGTCGGTGCTGAC
Organism: Actinomycetota bacterium; assembly: GCA_020161015.1. Taxonomy (GTDB): domain Bacteria; phylum Actinomycetota; class Actinomycetes; order Propionibacteriales; family Propionibacteriaceae; genus Propionicimonas. Next base: position 87,215 of record JAIUOT010000040.1, read on the forward strand.
CATCACCTCGAACGTCGTCTACGGCAAGGCCACCGGCGCCTTCCCCTGCGGGCACGCCGCGGGGACGCCGTTCGCTCCGGGAGCCAACCCGGAGAACGGCCGCGACACCCACGGCATGCTCGCCTCGATGCTCAGTGTCGGCAAGCTCTCCTACGACGACGCGCTCGACGGCATCTCGCTGACGAACACGATCACCCCGGACGCCCTCGGGCGCACCGAGGCGGAGCGGGTGGCCAACCTCGTCGGCATCCTCGACGGCGGCTTCGGCGAGGGGCTCTACCACGCGAACATCAACGTGCTGAACCGGGAGACGCTGCTCGACGCGATGGCGAACCCCGACAACTACCCGCAGCTCACCATCCGGGTGTCCGGGTATGCGGTGAACTTCACCAAGCTCACCCGGGAGCAGCAGCTGGACGTGCTGTCGCGCACGTTCCACGAGGCTGTCTGAGCGTGGCCCTGACGTCGGTGGAGGTCGCCCCGGGGTATGAGCCCGGGGCGCTCTCCCCCGCTGTGCCGGCGCGGGCCCCGATGCTGGGCGGCATCCCGGTGGCCACCGGCCTCGACCGTGCCGGGCTGCTGCGCGCCCAGCGCAGCGGGGAGGTCGGGTCGGTGCACTCCTGGGAGCTGGTCACCGCCGTGGACGGCCCCGGCACCCGCATGACCACCTTCCTCGCCGGCTGCCCGCTGCGCTGCCTGTACTGCCACAACCCCGACACGATGAACGCCAACCGTGGCCTGCCGGTCCGCGCGGACGACCTGCTGGCCCGGATCCGCCGCTACCGCGGGGTGTTCCGGGCGAGCGGCGGCGGCATCACCCTCTCCGGCGGCGAGGTGCTCGCGCAGCCCGCCTTCGCGCGCCGGGTGCTGCGGGGCGCGAAGGAACTGGGCGTGCACACCGCGATCGACACCTCCGGCTTCCTGGGCGGCAACGCCGACGACGCGATGCTCGCCGACGTCGACCTCGTCCTGCTGGACGTGAAGGCCGGCGACGAGGACACCTACCGCAGGGTGACCGGACGGGCGCTCGCGCCGACGCTGGCGTTCGGACGCCGGCTCGCCGCTGCCGGGATCGAGACGTGGGTCCGCTACGTGCTGGTGCCCGGGCTCACCGACGACCCGTCCACGATCTCCCCGGTCGCCGACTACGCGGCGTCCCTGGGCACGGTGAGCCGGGTGGAGGTGCTGCCGTTCCACCAGCTGGGCCGCGACAAGTGGGCCGAGCTCGACCTGGACTACGCGCTGGCCGCGACGCCGCAGCCCACGCCGGAGCAGCTGGCCACCACGCGCGCGATCTTCCGCGACCGGGGCCTGGTCACCTACTGAACCCGGACGGCCGGACGGTCGCCGGCACGCCGGCTCAGGCCAGCGCCGCGAAGCCGTCCTTCACCTGGTCGATGAGCTCGAGTCGCCGGTCCCAGGGCAGGAACGCGCTCTTGGCCGCGTTCAGGCTGAAGCGGCGCAGGTCCTCCAGGCCGTACCCGAACGCCTCGCTGAGCAGGGCGAACTCCCGGCTCAGCGTGGTGCGGCTCATCAACCGGTTGTCGCAGCTCACCGTCACGCGGAAGCGCAGCCGGGCGAGCAGCCCGAACGGGTGCTCGGCGATGGTGTCGCAGATGCCGGTCTGGAGGTTCGAGGACGGGCACACCTCGAGGGCGATCCGGCGGTCGCGCACGTATCCGGCCAGTTCTCCCAGCGTGCCGTCCGCGGCGATGTCCTCCACCAGCCGGACGCCGTGCCCGAGCCGGGACGCGCCGCACAGCTGCACGGCCTCCCAGATCGACGGCAGCCCGAACGCCTCTCCGGCGTGGATGGTGAACTCCATGTTGCGGCGCTTGAGGTAGTCGAACGCCGCGGCGAAGCGGCTGGGCGGGAAGCCGTCCTCCGCGCCGGCGATGTCGAAACCGCAGACCGAGTCGTGCCGGTAGGCCACGGCCAGCTCGGCGATGTCGGTGCTCGGGGTGGCGTGCCGCATCGAGGTGAGGATCTGCCGGGCGACCACGGGACGCCCCGCGTCGGCGCACGCGGCCATGCCCTCGGCCAAGCCGTCGCGCACGGCCTCGACCGCCGCGGACAGGCTCAGCCCGCCGGCGAGGTGCTGCTCGGGTGCCCAGCGGGCCTCGGCGTACACGACGCCGTCCGTGGCCTGGTCCTCGACGAACTCGCGCGCCACCCGCCGGAGCTGGTCCGCGGTCTGCATCACCGCGATGGTGTGGGTGAAGGTCTCCAGGTACCGCTCGAGGGAGCCGGAGTCGGCCGCGTCGTAGAACCAGTCGGCGAGCGCCTCCGGGGAGTCGGCCGGCAGCGGGTGCCCGATCGCCCGGGCCTCCTCGAGGATCGTCGCCGGGCGCAGCCCACCGTCCAGGTGGTCGTGCAGGGCGACCTTCGGCATCGCCCGGCAGACCTCGATCGGCACCCCCACTACAGGTCCTCCCCGGTCACGTGGGTGATCTGCTCGGGGCCGAACGCCTGCGGCAGCACCTGGTCCATCGTCAGCACGCCGGCGGGGGTGTCCACCAGCAGGGCCGGCCCCCCGTGCTCCCACAGGAGCTGGCGGCACCGGCCGCAGGGCATCAGGCGCTCCCCCAGCGCGTTCGCGCAGGTGAAGGCCACCAGCCGGCCGCCGCCGGTCGCCACGAGCTCGGACACAAGGCCGCACTCCGCGCACAGCGCCACGCCGTAGGCGGCGTTCTCGACGTTGCACCCGGTGACGACGCGGCCGTCGTCCACCAGCGCGGCGGCACCCACCGGGAACCGGGAGTACGGCACGTACGCGCGCTCGAGCATCGCCGCGGCGCGGGCCCGCAGGCCGTCCCAGTCGACGCCGACGCTAATGGCCCTCGCCCTTCCGGTAGACCTGTCCGTCCGCCGCGGGCATTCGCAGCCTCTGCGCCGAGAAGGCCAGCACCAGCAGGGTCGCGATGTACGGCGTCATGTTGGTGAACTCCGCCGGCACCTCGTCGGTGAGCGCGTACCAGGCGAGCACACCGAGCGCGAGGGCGATGCGCCACAGGCCGAGGATCGGCTGGCCGTGGCGGTGGCGGATGTACTGCCAGATCGCCCAGCCGAGCAGCAGCAGGCCGATCGGCAGCAGGTAGGCGTGGATCACGTCGCCCCGGCCGCGCAGCTGGATCGCGTCCGCATAGCCGAAGAGCATCGCGCCGGCGGCCAGGCCGCCGGGGCGCCAGTTGCCGAAGATCATCGCGGCGAGGCCGATGTAGCCGCGTCCACCGGTCTGGCCCTCGCGGTAGAGGTTGGACGCCACCAGCACCAGGAACCCGCCGGCCAGGCCGGCCAGGCCGCCGGAGACCAGCACGGCGAGGAACTTGTAGCGCAGCACGTTGACGCCCAGGGTCTCCGCCGCCTGCGGCGCCTCGCCGCAGGACCGCAGCCGCAGGCCGAAGGGCGTGCGCCACAGCAGCCACCACGTCAGCACGAGCAGCCCGACAGAGATCACCGTGAGGACGTTCACGTTGGTGGTCACCGCGCGCAGGATGCCGGCCAGGTCCGCCACCAGCCACGTCCGCGACTGCTCCAGCTGGAGCAGGGCGTCGCCCAGCCCGGGGATGGACAGGAACGGCAGCTGGTCCAGCGGCGGCGACTGGGTGGGGCCTCCGCCGGGCAGCCCGGAGAAGGTGCGAACGGCGAGGTAGGAGCCCGCGCCCAGGCCCAGCAGGTTCACCGCGACGCCGGACACGATGTGGTCGACGCCGAAGATGACCGTGGCCAGGGCGTGCACGGCGCCGCCGAGGACCCCCATCATCACCGCGCCGAGGATGCCCGCCCAGGGCCCGTAGTGGAACCCGAAGAAGGCGGCACCCCAGGTGCCGAGGATCATCATGCCCTCGAGGCCGATGTTGACCACGCCCGAGCGCTCGGACCACAGGCCGCCGAGGCCGGCCAGGGCGAGCGGCATGGCCAGCCCGATCGCCGCGGCGAGCGCGCCGGAGGAGTCGATGTCGTTGGCGCCGGTGAGCACCCGGACGGTGGCGATCACGACGATCGCCCCACCGATCAGCGCCGGCCAGTACCAGCGGGGACGCCCCGTGGGCAGTGCCGCCTGGAGCGGCTGGGTCGCCGTGGCGCTCATGCCGCCACCTCCTTCACCTGGGTGGGGGCCTGGGCGGCGAGTTCACGGGCCACCCGGCGTTGCTCCATGCGCAGCCCGGCCCGGCGCACGACCTCGTAGGCCACGACGACCGAGAGCACGATGATGCCCTGGATGATGAGGACGAGCTTGTCGGAGACGCCGGCGCCGATCTGGAGGCCGTTGCTCAGCTGGTTGAGGTAGCCCCACAGCAGCGCGGCCACGCCCATGCCGATCGGGTTGTTGCGCCCGAGCAGCGCCACCGAGATGCCGGCGAAGCCGAGGCCCGCCTGCACGGTGTCGCCGTAGGCGAAGTCCTGCCCGAAGAGCAGCGGCATGCCGACCAGGCCGGCCACCGCTCCGGACAGCAGCATCGAGATCACGACCATCCGCTTCACGTTCACGCCACTGGCCACGGCGGCGGTCTCGGACTGGCCGGTCGCGCGCAGGTCGAAACCGAACCTGGTCTTGTTCAGCACGAACCAGAACGCGACGCCGATCGCGATCGAGAGGAACACCAGGCCGTAGACCTCGCGCCCGGTGCCCAGCAACGCCTCGAGGTTGATCCCGGGGACGCGGGAGTCCTCCGCCAGCACCCGGGTACTGGTGGCGTTGGAGCCCTCCACCTTCACCGCGGCGCTCTTCAGCATGAAGGCGACCAGGTAGGTGGCGATGTAGTTCAGCATGATCGTGGCGATGACCTCGGACACACCGCGTCCGACCTTCAACAGGCCGGCGATGCCGGCCCAGACGGCACCGGTCACCATGGCCACGATGATCGAGACGATGATGTTCAGCCAGCCGGGCAGGAAGTGCGCCCCAGCGAAGACCGCCGCGGCGAAGGATGCGATCCGGTACTGGCCGTCGACGCCGATGTTGAACAGGTTCATCTTGAACCCGATCGCCACCGCCACCGCGGACAGGTAGAGCACGGTCGCCTCGTTCAGGATCGCCACCATCTGGCGGGGCAGGGGCGCCTTGAACAGCACCTGCCACACCGCGAGCACCGGGTCGCCGGCGGCCAGCAGGATCAGGGTGGTCAGCAGCAGCGCCACCACGATCGCCAGCACCGGGGCCGCCAGCCCCAGTCCGAGCTTGCGCACGTCGAGCTTCATCGCAGGTCCCCCTCCGCGCCGTCGGCGCCGGTCATGGCCGAGCCGAGCTGCTCCTTGGTCACCACGTCCGGGTCGAACTCACCGGACAGCCGGCCGCGCAGGATGACCCGGATGGTGTCGGAGAGCCCGACGAGCTCCTCAAGGTCGGCCGAGATCAGCAGCACGCCGAGGCCGTCCCTCCGGGCCGACTTGATCAGGTCCCAGATCGCGGCCTGCGCGCCGACGTCGACGCCGCGGGTGGGGTGGGCGGCGAGCAGGACACGCGGCTTGTGGCTCATCTCGCGCCCGACGATCAGCTTCTGCTGGTTGCCGCCGGACAGCGAGGCGGCGGTCACCAGGATGGACGGGGTGCGCACGTCGAAGTCGCGGACGACCCGCTCGGTGTCGGCCTTCGCCGCCCGGGCGTCGATCAGGGCGCCCTTCACGTTCGGCGCCTGGGTCTGGTGGCCGAGGATCATGTTCTCCCACAGCGGGGCCTCGAGCAGCAGGCCGTGCCGGTGGCGGTCCTCGGGGATGTAGCCGACACCGGCCTCGCGGATCTCCCGCACGCCGGCCTCGGTGATGTCAGTGTCGGAGAGGAACACCCGTCCCGCCGTGGGACGCCGCATGCCCATGACCACCTCGACCAGTTCGGCCTGGCCGTTGCCCTCGACGCCGGCGATGCCGACGATCTCGCCGGCGTGGATGTCGAGGGTGATCCCGTCCAGCAGCTTGGCGTTGCCCGCCCCGGCCAGCTCGACGCCGTCCAGCCGCAGCACCACGGTGTCGGTGACGGTGGACTCCTCCGTCTGCGGCGAGGGCAGCTCGGAGCCGACCATCAGCTCGGCCAGCTGGCGCGCGGTGACCTGCGTCGGGTCGACCGCTGCGACCGTGGTGCCACGGCGGATGACGGTGATGTCGTCGGCGACCGAGAGCACCTCGTCGAGCTTGTGGGAGATGAAGATCACGGTGAGGCCCTCGGCCTTGAGCTCGCGCAGGTGGTCGAACAGCTCGGTGACCTCCTGCGGCACGAGCACGGCGGTGGGCTCGTCGAGAATCAGGATCCGCGCGCCGCGATAGAGGACCTTGAGGATCTCGATCCGCTGCCGGTCGCCGACGCCGAGGTCGGCCACCAGGGAATCGGGCTCCACGCGCAGGCCGTAGTCGGCGGAGATGCGCCGGATGGTCTCCCGGGCGGCGTCGCCGATGCCGTGCAGCTTCTCCGCGCCCAGGACCACGTTCTCGAGCACGGTCAGGTTGTCGGCCAGCATGAAGTGCTGGAACACCATGCCGATGCCCGTGCGGATCGCCTCCGTGGGGCTCTTGAGCACGACGTGCTCGCCGTTGATCGCGATCGTGCCCTCGTCCGGCTGCTGCACGCCGTAGAGGATCTTCATCAGCGTCGACTTGCCGGCACCGTTCTCGCCCACGATGGCGTGGATGGTGCCCTTGCGGACGCTGAGGGCGATGTCGCGGTTGGCCACCACGCCGGGGAACCGCTTGGTGATCCCCTTCAGCTCGACGGCCAGCGCGGCACCGGCCGCCGGAGGTTGTTGCTCGAACTCCACGTCAGTGGACATGCGTACGCTCCTCGTCGCTTCCCGGTGGGACGGGGAGGCGGGGCGACCCCTCACGTCCGACTCCCGGCACTCTAGTGGGAAAAGGGTCGGCCCGGGCCACACCTGTGGGTGCGACCCGGGCCGACGTGGTGTTCAGCCTCTGGTGGGGCTCAGATCACTTCACGGGCACGGCGATCTTGCCGGCGATGATGTCAGCCTTGTAAGCCTCGAGCTGGTCCTTGATGTCGTCAATGTTGCCACCGGTGGTGGAGTAGCCGACGCCATCGGCCTTCAGGTCGAACACGGTGTTGCCGGCCTTGAACGAACCATCCTTGATCGACTTGATGAAGGTGTAGACGCCCACGTCCACACGCTTGATCATGGAGGTCATGATGACGTCACGGACGTCCTCGGCAGCGGTCTTGGCCTGGTCGGAGTCGACGCCGATGGCCCACTTGTCGGCCGCCTTGGCCGCGGTGAACACGCCACCACCGGAACCGCCGGCTGCGTGGTAGACCACGTCCGCGCCGTTCTGGTACATGCCCTCAGCGGCAGCCTTGCCCTTGGCGACGTCGCCGAAGCCGGAGAAGTCCGGCGGCTGGGTGAGGTACTTGGAGTCGATCTTGATGGTCGACTTGGCGGCCTTGGCTCCCGCCACGTAGCCCGCCTCGAACTTCTTGATCAGGTCGGTCTCGACGCCGCCCACAAAACCGATGTGGCCGGACTCAGACTTCAGCGCCGCGGCGGCACCGACGAGGAACGAACCCTCGTTCTCGGCGAACGTGATGTTCATGATGTTGGCGCCGGTCGAGGCCTCGGACGCGTCGTCGACGATCGCGAACTTGGCATCCGGGTTCTCCTTGGCGACCTTGCCGACAGCACCGGCGTAGGCGAAGCCCACGGCGACGATGTTGTTGTAGCCGGCGTCGATCAGCTGGTTGAGGCGCTCCTCGCGAGCCGACTCGGCCTCACCGTTGGTGGCCGCAGCCTCCTTGGTCTCCACGCCGAACTCCGCGGCGGCCTTGTCCAGGCCCGCGGCGGCGGAGTCGTTGAAGGACTGGTCCCCACGCCCGCCCACGTCGTAGGCCATACCCACCTTGATCTTGGGGGCCTCAGAACTCGCGGAGCCGCTGGCGGACGGGGTTGCCGCGCCGCCGCTGCTGCACGCTGTGAGAGTCAGGGTGGCCGCGGCGGTTGCCGCGATGACGATCTTCATCACCTGTCGCACGGTGTCTCCTTTTGGAATTTCCCGGGTCGCTAGATGGCGACCCATTTGGTGACTCTAGTGCTCCCGGAGGCGGCGCTCTGCCACGACGGCGAGACCTGTGACGAACCGTTATCGAAAAGTAAGCAACCGCTCCCGGCGATAGCATGGGGTGGTGGAGATGGACACCTTCCGCGCCGAGGCGGAGAACCTCGTGACCAGCCGCGCGCTCGGCTACGACCAGAAGCTGCGCCGGCTCGCCTCCCTCGCCGGGAACGCCCTGGACTACCCGCCCCTTTCGCCGCTCTGCGCGGAGGCGCTCGAGGCGCGGGTGATCTGCGACATGTACGAGGGCAACCGCCCGATCACCCCCCGCTACGTGCTGCCCGACTACGCCAAGGCGCTGCGCAACGGCGTCGCACACCTCGAACTCGAGCCGCCGACGACGCTGGACGACGCCCTGTCGTTCCTCACCATCCTCTACAGCCAGGTGCCGTCGGTCACCACCTACCCCGTGCACCTGGGCGACCTGGACGCGCTGCTCGAGCCGTTCGTCCCCGCCGACCTGCCGGACGCGGAGCTGGACGCGAAGCTGCGCCGCTTCTGGATCCAGCTGGACCGCCTGCTGCCCGACGCGTTCGTGCACGCCAACGTCGGCCCGGGCGACTCCCGGGTGGTCCGCTCCATCTGGCGCGTCGAGCGGTCGCTGCGCCAGGTCGTGCCCAACCTCACGCTCAAGGTGGACCCGGAGCTGACCCCGGACGACCTCATCGAGGACGCGGTCCGCACGGTGTTCGTCACCGGCAAGCCCCACTTCGTGAACCACCCGATGATGGTCGCCGACCACGGCACCGACTACGCGGTCGTCAGCTGCTACAACTCCCTGAAGACCCGCGGCGGCGCGCACAGCCTCGTCCGGCTGAACCTGAAGGAGGCCGTGGCCCGGCACGCGGGCGGGCTGGACGCGTTCTGCGCGGAGTCCCTGCCGCACTGGGTCGAGCTGACCTGCGAGCTGGGCGAGGCGCGGATCCGCTCGCTGGTGGAGGACCAGGGGTTCTTCGAGAGCAACTTCCTGGCCACGGAGGGACTGGTCGACCTCGACCGGTTCTCGCTGATGTTCGGCGTCTTCGGGCTGGCCGAGTGCGTGAACGAGCTGATGGCCCGCGAGGGCACCGACGCCCGCTACGGGCACGACGAGCGGGCGAACGTCGCGGCCTGGACGATCACGCGCCGGATCTCCGACCTCGTCGCCGCTCGTCCCCTGCCCTACTGCGGCGGCGGGAACGGCTTCGCCTACCTGCACAGCCAGAGCGGCATCGACCTCGACCTGGACACCACCGCCGGCACCCGGATCCCGATCGGCGACGAGCCCGGGCTGCGGGAGCACATCGCGGCCTGCGCGCCGCACCACGCGCTGTTCCCCGCCGGAATCTCCGACATCTTCCACGTCGACGAGACCGTGACGGCCAACCCGCAGGCCATGGTCAACGTCATCCGGGGTGCCCTCGAGGTCGGCATGCGCGACTTCACGTTCAACCTCGACTCCAACGAGTTCATCCGGATCACCGGCTACCTCGTCCGCAAGTCCGACCTGGTGGGCGTCGAGGAGCACGGTGCCCGCCACTCCAGCGACTACCTGGCCGCCACCGCGGAGATCAACCACACGGTGACCACCCGCGCGGTCAAGCGCGTGATCGCTGCAGAGCTCAACCCCCGGGGGTGACGACGGGCGCAGGCACCGGGCTGGTCACCGACGTCATCGAGTTCTCCGCGGTGGACGGCCCGGGCAACCGGTTCGTGGTGTTCCTCCAGGGGTGCACCTTCGACTGCCTGGCCTGCCACAACCCGTACACGATCAACCCCTGCATCGACTGCGGCGACTGCGTCGCGTCCTGCCCGTCGGGGGCGCTGTCGGTCGACCGGGCGGGCAAGGTCGTCTGGGACGCCGCGACCTGCACCGGCGGGGACACCTGCCTGGACGTCTGCGAGTACGACTCCACCCCGAAGGCCCGCACGCTGGAGGTCGCCGACCTGGTCGAGCGCCTGCGTCCGGCCGTGCCGTTCCTGGCCGGCGTGACCGTCTCGGGCGGCGAGGCGACGGCCCAGCCGGCGTTCCTGCGCGCACTGTTCGCGCAGGTGAAGGCCCGCTTCCCCACGCTCACCTGCTTCGTGGACTCCAACGGCGACGCCGACCTGGCGACCTGGGACCTGCTCGACCCGGTGCTCGACGCCGCGATGATCGACCTCAAGTGCCTCGACGACGACCTCCACCGGCGGATCGCCGGCGCGTCCAACGCCCGCGTGCTCGACTCGATCCGCCTGCTCGCCGCGCGCGGGAAGCTGTTCGAGGTGCGGCTGCTGATGCTGGCCGGCGTGAACGACGACGACGACGTCCTCGAGCGCACCGGGGCGTGGCTGGCGTCCGTCGATCCGCGGATGAGGGTGAAGGTGATCGGGTTCCGCCACCACGGCGTGCGTCCCTCTCCCGTGCCGTTGCGCGAGCCGACCGCAGCCCAGCGCGCCCACTACGCCGACGTGTTGCGGGGCGTCGGCGACTTCGACCTGGTGGTCGTGTAGCGGGGTCGGGACGGATCGACCCGCCAGCGCGGGAGCCCTAGCCCGAGCCGGGCCAGCCCTCAGTGCCTGCGGTGGGGCGGCCAGAGCCCCGGCGCGTCCACGGCGAACGCGCGGAGGATGGCGTCGGAGGCCTCGAGGGCCGACAGCTCGCCGCTCTCCACGTCCGCCTCGAGGCCGGCGCGGATCGCACTCACCCCCGGTGAGGCGCGCAGCGCGTCCTCCAGCTCGCCCCGCACCAGCGCCCACAGCCACTCCCGCTGCTGGCGGGCCCGGCGCGCGTCGAGCTCGCCGGCCTCCTCCAGGGCTGCGCGGTGGGCGAGGATCGCCTGCCACACCCCGTCCAGCCCCTTGCCGGTGAGGGAACTCGAGGTGAGCACCGGCGGTCGCGGCGCCTTCGGGTCGGAGTTGATCAGCTTCATCGCGATCGAGAGCTCGCGCGCGGTGACCCGGGCCTCGCCCTCGTGCTCGCCGTCGGCCTTGTTCACGGTGATCACGTCGGCCATCTCGAGGATGCCCCGCTTGATCCCCTGCAGCTGGTCGCCCGCGCGCGCCAGGGTGATCAGCAGGAAGGTGTCCACCATGCCGGAGACGGCCACCTCGGACTGGCCGACGCCGACAGTCTCCACCAGCACGACGTCGTAGCCCGCAGCCTCGAGCACCAGCATCGACTCCCGCGTGGTGCGGGCCACGCCGCCGAGGTGGCTGCCCGCAGGGGAGGGACGGATGAAGGCCCGCTCGCTCTGCGCGAGCTCGCCCATCCGCGTCCGGTCACCCAGGATCGAGCCGCCGGTCTTCGCCGACGTCGGGTCGACGGCCAGCACGGCGATCCGGTGGCCCTGGTCGATGAGCCGCCGGCCGAGGGCGTCGATGAACGTCGACTTGCCCGCGCCGGGGACGCCGGTGATGCCGACGCGCACCGCCCCGCCGGTGTGCGGGCGCAGGATGCGCAGCAGGTCGGCAGCGACGGCGTGGTGGGAGGGCTTGCTGGACTCCACCAGCGTGATCGCCCGGGCGATGCCGCCGCGCTGGCCGGAGAGCACCTGGTCGGCGAGCAGCTCGGGATCGAGGTTCGGACGGCGCACCAGCGCCGGGTCACGACGCGGCGGCGCGGTGTCCCCGTACTGGCGACCCGGTGTCGGGTCGGACTCCAGCCACAGTGGCGGCCGTTCCTCACTCATTGCGCTTCCTCATTCCACGCCGGCGGTCCGGACGGGACCCACCAGCGTTCCGGGGAGAAGGGTCGAGCCTGCCGGGACTCCGGCAGGCTCGGCCCGTCTAGCTGCTGGTCACGCAGCGTCGAGGCGCTCGCGCAGCTTCGCGAGCAGCTCGATCGCCGACTCCGGGATGACGGTGCCGGGCGGGTAGATCGCGTCGGCCCCGGCGGCGTAAAGCTCGTCGAAGTCCTGCGGCGGGATGACCCCGCCGACCACGATCATCATGTCCGGGCGGCCGAGGTCGTCCAGCGCCTTGCGCAGCGCCGGCACCAGCGTGAGGTGGCCGGCGGCCAGCGAGGAGACGCCGACCACGTGGACGTCGGACTCCACCGCCTGGCGGGCGGTCTCCTCCGGGGTCTGGAACAGCGGGCCGACGTCGACGGTGAAGCCGAGGTCGGCGAAAGCCGTCGAGATCACCTTCTGGCCGCGGTCGTGCCCGTCCTGGCCCATCTTGGCGACCAGGATGCGGGGACGGCGTCCCTCGACCTTCTCGAACTCGTCCACCAGGGCGCGGGCCCTGGCCACGGCCTCGGTGGAACCGGACTCGGAGTTGTACACACCGGAGATCGTACGGATGTTGGCGGTGTAGCGGCCGAACACCTTCTCCAGCGCGTCGGAGATCTCGCCCACGCTGGCCTTGGCGCGCGCGGCGTCGATGGCGAGCTTGAGCAGGTTCCGCTCGGGGTCGGTCGAGTCGGGGTTGGACGCGGCCCAGGTGAGCTTCTCCAGCGCGGCGTCGGTGACCGCCTGGTCGCGCTCGGCGCGCAGCCGCTGCAGCTTGGCGACCTGCTCCTCGCGCACCTTGGCGTTGTCGACCTTCAGCACCTCGGGCATCACGTCGTTCTCGACCGTGTACTTGTTGACGCCGATCAGCGGCTGGCGACCGGAGTCGATCCGGGCCTGGGTGCGGGCCGCGGCTTCCTCGATGCGCATCTTCGGGATGCCCGCCTCGATCGCCTTGGCCATGCCACCGGCGAGCTCGACCTCCTGGATGAGGTCCCAGCCCTTGCGGGCCAGCTCGTAGGTGAGCCGCTCCACGTACGCGCTGCCGGCCCACGGGTCGATGACCCGGCAGGTGCCCGACTCCTGCTGGATGAACAGCTGGGTGTTGCGGGCGATGCGCGCCGAGAAGTCGGTCGGCAGGGCGATGGCCTCGTCCAGGGCGTTGGTGTGCAGCGACTGGGTGTGGCCCTGGGTGGCGGCCATGGCCTCCAGGCAGGTGCGGCCCACGTTGTTGAACACGTCCTGGGCGGTGAGCGACCAGCCGGAGGTCTGGCTGTGCGTCCGCAGGCTCATCGACTTCGGGTTCTTCGGCTCGAACTGGCGCACCAGGCGGGCCCACAGCAGGCGGGCCGCGCGGAACTTGGCGACCTCCATGAAGAAGTTCATGCCGACGGCCCAGAAGAAGCTCAGCCGCGGGGCGAACTGGTCGACCTTCAGGCCCACGGACTCGCCGGCGCGGATGTACTCCACGCCGTCGGCCAGGGTGTAGGCCATCTCGATGTCGGCGGTCGCCCCGGCCTCCTGCATGTGGTAGCCGGAGATCGAGATCGAGTTGAACTTCGGCATGTTCGCGCTGGTGAAGGCGAAGATGTCGGCGATGATCCGCATCGACGGCGCCGGCGGGTAGATGTAGGTGTTGCG
>JAIUOT010000041.1 GCA_020161015.1 Actinomycetota bacterium
GGACCTGCTGCTCGGCACCTGGCAGCTGCTCCAGCAACTCGGCGGGGTTCCTCGCCGGTTGATCTGGGACAACGAACGGGGCATCGGCCGCGGCCCGCACCGGGCCGAGGGCGTGCCCGCGTTCATGGGCACCCTGGCCACGAAGCTGGTGTTGCTGCGGCCGCGTGACCCTGAGTCGAAGGGGATCGTGGAACGCCGTAACGGCTGGTTCGAGAAGTCGTTCATGCCGGGCCGTTCCTTCGCTTCGCCAGCGTGTCAACGCTCTCTGAAAATTGACCCCCCGCGGGTTTCTGAAAGTTGACCCCCTGCAGGGCTGGTTGGTTAGTTGTTGCGTTCTTTGGCGAGGAGTTCGCGGCGGGCGCGGGTGCGGTAGGAGTCGCCGGCGAGGGTGAGGACTTCGGCGTGGTGGACGAGGCGGTCGATCATGGCGGCGGCGACGACTTCGTCGCCGAAGACTTCGCCCCAGCGGCCGAAGGGCAGGTTTGAGGTGACCATGATCGAGCCTTGTTCGTAGCGGGACGCGACGAGTTGGAAGAACAGGTTCGCGGCGTCGGTGTCGAAGGGGATGTAGCCGACCTCGTCGATGATGATCAGCTTGTAGCGGCGGATCTTCTTCAGCTCGGTGTCGAGGGCGCCGGACTGATGGGCGGAGGCGAGCCGGCTGATCCAGTTGGTGGCGGTGTCGAACAGCACGGAGTAGCCGGATTGGGCGGCTTTGATGCCCAGCCCGATCGCGATATGGGTCTTGCCGATCCCGGGCGGCCCGAGCAGGACTACGTTCTCGGCTTTGGGTACGAAGGTCGCGGTCGCGAGGTGGGCCAGCACGTCTCGGCGCAGGCTGGGCAGGTGGTCGAGGTTGAAGTCCTCAAGGGTCTTGATGGCCGGGAAGTGCGCGGTCCGGATCCGCATCATCGCGCCGGTTGATTCGCGGTCGGCGACTTGGCGTTCGAGAACGGCGGCGAGGTATTCCTCGTGGGACCAGTTGCTGGTGCGGGCCTGGTCAGCCAGCGTCTCCCAGGTGCGGGCGATCGTGGGCGTCTTCAACACCCGGGTCAGGTAGGCCAGCTTCGAGGCGAGCGGGTCGGTTGTGGTGGTGGTCACAGGGGTCCTTTTCCGGTAGCGGGTTCGGGGTGGAGGTCGAAGTCGACGCCGAACAGGTCGTCGTAGTCAGGCAGGGCCCGGATCGCGACCTGGTGCCCGTCGTCGTGGGTGCGGGTCGCTCGGATCGCCCGGCGCCGTTGGGCCAGGTCGTGGCGCAGGATCTTCGCGGTCGCCCGATGCTGCGGGTCGGTGATCGTGCGTTCCCTGCCCCAGAACCGTTCATGGTCGGCGACCAGCTGGCCTTCGCAGGAGGCGACGACTCGGTCGGGGGTCGCGATCACGTCGACGAACCGGCCGATGAAGCGCGGGTCCACGCTGTAGTCGTTGCTCGCGACCCGCACGTAGTAGTCCCGGCCCAGCCGGACCCGGTGCGGGATCCCGACCAGCGGCTTGATCGGCGGCAGCCCGACCATCGCGGCCAGGTCAGTGGCGAACAGATCGACCGGGCGGGCCTGAATGACCCGCATCCGCCGCACGTTCGCCGTCTCGGCCAGCCAGCAGTCGAGCTGGGTGTTGAAGTCGGCCGGCGAGCTGAACCTGCGGCCGGGCAGGAACGAGGTTTCGAAGTACTGGTTACGGCGTTCGACCATGCCCTTGAACTCCGGGTCCCCCGGCGGCGCCAACGTGATCGACACCCCAAGAGTGCCCGCGAAAGAGGCCGCCTCAATCGTGGGCCGGCCGGTCCCACCGATCGCGGCCTCCCTGTCCCACACCAGCTGCTTGGGTGCCTTGCCCCAGCCGGCAATCAGCTGCCACATCCCGGCCAGGATGTCCCCAGCCCGCCGTGAGGGGATCATCAGCCCCGAGGTCATCCTCGAGTAGGCCAGCGTCATCGCCAGCACCGGCAGGACCTGTTCCTGATCGAAGCCCAACGGGATAGAGACCGCAGGGAACCACAAATCACACTGGGCGATTGAACCGCCCCGGCGTGTCCGGAGACTCTGTTCTGTGACTCCTCAGCTTGCTGCTGGGGTTGTTGTTTGATCGTAGTAGGCGTTCTCGGTCTCGATGGGGGTGAGGTCGCCGCCGGCGTATTCGTGGAGGCGCCGGTGGTTGTACCAGTCGACCCACCGGGCGGTGGCGAGTTCGACTTCCTCATGGGTGCGCCAGGCTCGGCGTTTGATCACCTCGGT
The DNA here is from genome assembly GCA_020161015.1 of Actinomycetota bacterium. GTDB lineage: Bacteria > Actinomycetota > Actinomycetes > Propionibacteriales > Propionibacteriaceae > Propionicimonas. Next base: position 2,235 of record JAIUOT010000041.1, read on the forward strand.
CTTGTACAGGCCGTTGATGGACTCGGCCAACGCGTTGTCATAGCTCGAGCCGACGGCCCCGACCGAGGGCCAGATGCCGGCCTCAGCGAGGCGTTGGCTGTGGGCCAGGGACAGGTACTGGCTGCCGTGGTCGTGGTGCGCCACGAGAGCGGTGAAGTCGGCACGGTCTTCCCGCTCGCGCACCCAGATCGCCTGCTCGACCGCGTCCAGGACGAGGTCCGCGGTCATGCTGGTGGCGGCCCGCCAGCCCATGATGCGGCGCGCGTAGGCGTCGATCACGAACGCCACGAACACCCACCCGGCCCAGGTCGACACATACGTGAAGTCCGACACCCAGAGCCGGTTCGGCGCGGTCGGGGCGAAGTTCCGCCGGACCAGGTCGGCCGGTTTCGGGCCGACGCCGCCGATGGTGGTGCGTTTCACCTTGCCCCGCACCACGCCGGCGAGCCCGGCCTGCCGCATGAGCCGCTCGATCGTGCAGCGGGCAACCGGGATGCCTTCCCGGTTCAAGACCAGCCACACCTTCCTCGGCCCGTACACCCCGAAGTTCTCTTGGTGAACCCGCCGGATGTGGCCGAGCAGCACCTCGTCGCGCTGCTGGCGCGTGGTGGGCAGCTTGTCGCGCCACTCGTAGTAGGTCGACGGGGCGATCTTCACACCATGCTCACTCA
>JAIUOT010000042.1 GCA_020161015.1 Actinomycetota bacterium
AACTCCACCTCGACATGCCGCTGGAACTTCGGATGCCCAGGAGACCGGAGCTTCGGCCGAACCGCCCGATCCGCGGCCTGCTGACGACGAACCACCACACACCTCTCGATCGAGGTGTTGCGACCACCAGTTGAATCCGCCCTTCCAGCGGGAGTCCGTGTGGCAGGAAGTCAATCGCCAGTGCACAGGAACCACGAAGAGCCGGCTGCGCTGGAAGGAGGATCGGTTCCGGGCCTTCTCACTCGCCCTACCGCCGATCCCCGAGCAGCGGCGCATCGTGGACCTGATCGGCGCCCTCGACGACGCCATTACCGCCGCTCAGACGAGCCTCGCGACATGTCGTTCGACGTGGTCCCTCGCGCTCTCCCAGTTCGACTCCGACGCGCCGACGGCGCCGCTGCACGACTTGTTCGCCCACATCATCGGCGGCGCTTGGGGTGATGCTCCTGGCGCGAGCGACACGGCTGTGCTCGCTCTGGGACCGAAGTCGTACGCGGGGCGGATCAGCGTCGATGCAAGTGCGGCCGCGCCAAGGTCGTTGTCGGCGGCCAGGGCGGCCGAACGAGTGCTCCGGGACGGGGACATCGTGCTGGAGAGGTCCGGTGGGTCGCCGACTCAGCCGGTCGGCCGTGTCATCCGGATGGAAGGGAACTCCCCCTCGAACATCGTGCCGTCGGACTTCCAGCGGCTCCTGCGCCCGGCTCCTGCTACGGCTGACCCCGCCTATGTCTTCTGGAAGATGTGGTTGAACTACGAGCTCGGCGCGCCGCTTCCCTTCCAGAAGGCGACCACGAGCATCCGCAACCTGAACATCCCGGCCTACCTCGCGAACGTGCGTATCGCTCTCCCCGACCGGACAGAGCAGATGCGGTTCGTGCAGCTGGCGGAGTCCTTCGCGGATGCCGCCGAGAAGCAAGCGGGCCTAGCGAACCGGCTCACCGAACTGCGGGCCGATCTCCTCACCGCGCTCCTCTCCGGCGAGCACGAGATCCCCGAGTCCTACGACGAACTGATGGAGGTGGCGTCATGACGAGCGCGTGGGTGGTCCGGGGCGGCGGCCGCGGCGAGCACGAGCAGTGGAATCTGGAACACGGTCGGGCGACGATCGGCTGGGCGCCGATCGGCGACCTGTCGGTCTGCTCGTCCCGCGAAGAGGTGAAGGCGCTGGTCAGCGCGGCGTACCCGGGCAACTCCCCGGCCAGCCAGGGGATGCAGGCCGGTCAGCTGTGGGCCTTCCGGCACTCGATCCAGACGGGCGATCTGGTGGTGATGCCCCTGAAGAACCGGCAGGGCTACGTGGCACTGGGTCGCTGCACGGGCGGCTACGGCCACGACCCGTCCGCGGATCAGAACAGGCGGCACTTCCTCCCGGTGGAGTGGCAGCCCGAGCCGGTGTCGAAGACGGTTCTCAAGGATGACCTGCTGGCGACCCTGAACGGGATGATGACCGTGTTCGCACCGTCCCGGAACGGTGCGGCGGGACGGCTTGAGAAGGTTTGGGCGACGGGCATCGATCCGGGTCAGGCCGGCTCGCCGGCGGTGGCGCCGCCGGCGTCCCCGGTGGAGGCCGACGTCGTGAACGACCCGCCGACCGTACCTTCGCTGGAGGCGATCCGCGACCGCATCCGGACCCGGATCGTCGAGAACTTCGGCGGCCACAAGCTCACCGGTCTGGTCGCGGACGTCCTGACCGCGCTGGGCTACGGGTGCGAGGTGTCCCCACCCGGCCCGGACGGTGGCATCGACATTCGTGCCGGCCGTGGTCCGCTGGGGCTGGACACGCTGACGATCGTCGAGGTGAAGTCACAGCCCAGCCCCGTCGACGTGTTCGTGGTCCGCGGCCTGCACAGCGCGATCGGGCGGACCGGCGCGACCCAGGGGCTGCTGGTCGCGATGGGCGGCCTGAACGCGCCCGCCCGCAAGGAGTGGCTCGACCTGCGCAGCACCATCCAGGTGTGGGATTCCGAAGTGCTGCTGGAGAAGTTGTTCGAGACGTATCCCCGTTTGTCGGAGGCCACTCGGGCAGCGTTGCCGCTGAAGCAGGCGTGGGTACTCGACGACGAGTCGGAGAGCTAGTGACATGCCCGGGATGAACGAACACAACTCGGTGCAGCAGCCCTTGGTGGAGGAGCTGGTGCGGCTGGGCTGGTCCTACGTCTCGGGCAAGGATCTCGATCGTGAGCACGAGCAGGTGTTCGTCGAGTCGGAGGTGGCGGCGGCGCTGGCCCGGCTGAACCCGGACGTGGCCGAATCGCCGTCCCGGGCGTCCGAGATCGTGAAGCAGCTGCGGACGCTGACGTTCGCGGTCGACGACGAGGGGCTGGTGGAGACCAACCGGGACGCGGCCCGTTGGTTGCGTGGCCTGCAGGCGCACAAGTTCGTGGGCGCGGACAGCTTCGGTCCCGTCCGGCTGATCGACTTCGAGGACTTCGCCAACAATCGGTTCGTGGTGTCGGACGAGGTGTCCTACGGCTCGCCGGGGGCGAAGGCGCGGCTCGACATCGTGCTGTTCGTGAACGGGCTGCCGTTGGTGGTCGGGGAGACGAAGACGGCGTTCACGCAGAAGGTGTCCTGGCTGACCGCGGCGAACGAGGTGGTCGACCACTACGAGGCGAAGTACGCGCCGTTCTTCACCACGAACGTGTTCAGCTTCGCCACCGAGGGCCGCGAGTTGATGTACGGCGCGACCGGTGCGCCGGTCGAGCACTGGATGACTGCCGGGCCGGCGAAGGAACATCCGCTGTTGGCCGATGTGCTGGAGGCGGCCCGGTGGCTGCTGGCCCCGTCCACGGTGCTGAAGCTGCTGTCGTCCTACACGCTGTTCGAGACGCCGGACGACAACTCTGGCGCGGCGTCGCTGCGGAAGCTGATCGCCCGCTACATGCAGTTCGACGCGGTCGAGCTGATGGTGGCCCGGGCACATGCCGGTCAGTCGCGGCGAGGGCTCATCTACCACACCCAGGGGTCGGGCAAGACGCTGGCGATGGTGTTCGCCGCCGGCCAGCTCCTGCAGGACCCGAAACTGGCGAACCCGACGATCGTTCTGGTCGCGGACCGGGTCGAGCTGGTCCGCAACTCCTGGGATCAGTTCCGGACGACCAGCATGCCGAGGCTGCTGGCTCCGTCCACCGCGCGGGAGCTGCACGGGCTGCTGGGCCGGCAGGACCGGCGCGGGCTGGTGTTCACCACCGTCCACAAGTTCGCCGGCGCGATGGCCGACCTGAACACGCGCAGCAACATCGTCGTGCTGGTGGACGAGGCGCACCGCACCCAGGAGGGCAACCTGGGCCTGACGATGCGGGCGGCACTGCCGAACGCGCTGTTCTTCGCGTTCACCGGCACGCCGATCGCCGAACTCGACCGGAACACGTTCGCCACGTTCGGCGATGACAGTGATCCGAAGCGGACGCTGCACGCATACACCTCCGACCAGTCGATCGCCGACGGCATGACCGTCCCCATCCATGTCGACCCGCGGCTGGTCACCTTCCAGCTCGACCGGCAGGCTGTCGACGAGGCGTTCGACCAACTCACGCAGGCCGAGGACCTGGACGACGACCAGGCCGAGGTGTTGGCCCGACGCGCGTCGCGGGTGGACGTGATCTTCGCCAACCCTGCCCGGGTCGAGGCCGTCTGCGCCGACATCGTCGACCACTTCTACGCAGTCGTCGACCCGCTCGGGGAGAAGGCGCAGATCGTCGTGTACGACCGGGCCGCCTGCGTGGCCTACCACACCAAGCTGACCGAGCTGCTGGCGACGTGGGCGGCGTCCGGACACCCGCTGGACGAGGCGGCGGTGGTGATGTCGGTGACCGGCGGCAAGGACGAGGACGAGGGGTGGGCCGTCCACCGACGGACCGAGACGCAGGAGGCCGAGCTGCTGAAGCGGTTCCGCACGCACGGCGACCCGCTGAAGTTCCTGGTCGTGACGGCACGGCTGGGCACCGGCTTCAACGCGCCGATCGAGGGGGCACTGTACCTGGACAAGCCGCTCAAGGACCACACCCTGTTCCAGACGATCACCCGGACGAACCGGACGTGGCGCAACCCCGAGACCGGGCAGGAGAAGCGGTACGGGCTGGTCATCGACTATGTCGGGCTCGGGTCTGGGTTCGCGCGGGCGATGGCGCCGGCCAACGGTGACCAGGACCCACGCAGCGTCGAGGTCGACGGGCTGATCGACCAGTTCGAGGCGGAACTGGCCACCACCATGCGCTGGTTCGCCGGGATCGACCCCACCACGATCGGCTCGACGACGCTCCTGGATGCGCAGCAGCGGATCGCGAAGGACGCGGACCGGGAGGCGTTCACGACCAGCTTCCTGATGCTCGAAGGCATCTGGGAAGCCTGCGCGCCGCACCTGCGTTTGGCGCCGCACCAGTCGGCATACCGGTTCCTGGCCAAGATCTATGCGTCCATCGCACCGGTCGGGCCACGCGCTGACCTGGTCTGGCAACGACTCGGCGCGAAGACCCTCGACATCGTGTTCGAGCATATGAGCGACGTGAGGGTCACCCACACCAACGCGGTCGTCGTCGCCGACGCCGACACAATCCACCGGCTCGAAGAAGAAGGGCTGCTCCCCGGGCTCGAAGACGTGGAGCACCAGACTGCCGCAGAGGTGCTCGACACGATCTATGCGCGGCTGAAGAAGCGCCTCGACGGACCGAACGGGGATCACCCGGTCTACCGGTCACTGGCCGAACGACTCGAAGACCTCCGCGCTCGCACCCTCGCCGACGCCCAGCAATCCATCGACTGGCTCCGGGACGCCTTCACTGTCGCCCGCGACCTGACCGCCGCAGAAAAGGCCGACGACGACGCCGGCGTTGCGGGCCTCGACCTGCTCCCGGACCCAAACCTGTTCGCACTCACCCAGATCTTCCGCGAGTATGCGCCGCCGGACACGCCGGTGCTGATCGAGCGTGTCGTCGCCGAGGTGGACGCCATCGTCAAAGAGGTCACCGCCGGCAACAGCGGCTGGGCATCCACACAGAAGGGCGACCGCGCCGTCCGGCGTGAGGTCCGCAACACCCTGCGCACCTACGGCCTGCACACCGTCGACGGTCTCTTCGAGCGCGCTTACAACTACATCGCCGAGCACTACTGAGGGGTCGAAGGTGGTCATGAGTCGCGGACATGTTGGAGGTCTCGCCACGGACCAGTTGCTTGCCCACGAGCCTGACATCGGCGCTTTGCTCAACCCGACGACAGGGCGCGCGCTCGCGCAGGCGCTGGACCAACCCCGACAGTGGCGGCTTCGGAAGGTTGACAGCATCCGTCTCATGGAAGGCCGGTTCGGTCGGCGGCGGATCTCGGTCGACATTCTGCCGCCGCCAGATCCCGCCCTCGCCTACTTCCCGGAGGACCGCAGTAGAAGGCGGATCGAGCGAGTCTCTGGACCGGTGCTGGTCCCCATTGCCATGATGGCCAAGGAACCGCTCCGAGCCTTCGATCTGGCGCTATCAAGCGGCGACGCCCTCCCGATGCTCAGCCGGGCCGACAACGCACGCGCCGCAGCGTCTGCCGTGCTCTACGAGATCGGTGGCGCGGCCGCGTTCGACGATCCAGGTCTTGTCGATGCGGTGATGGCCGTCGTTGACGGTTCGCGGAGCGAAGCACAACGGGTAGCCGGTGACCTGCTTCGGCTTGGCACATACGGAGGTCGCCGCGTGTTACACCCCAAGGACCTGAGCAGCCTGGCGGACGCGCTCATCCAGGAACTCGCCACCCAGTTCCTCGCCGTCGCGCTCATGCCCGCCCAGCTCGCTGGCACTCGCTGCCTGGTCAAGTACTCCTACCACTGGGACTGCACCTTCGAGGTCCCAGGCAGAAGGGCTCGTCTCCTGCTCGGGGCGGGCGGCTATGTGGACACTGCGCTTGACATTGAAATGCCGGGAGCCTCGGGCTACGACTCGTACCACATTGAAGTGCACATCGCTCCAGGGCTGGAGAGCGGTGGGCTGTTCCTGCCGAGTGCAGCGAGTGCCGGTAGCGGCGGCTCTGCCTTGCCGGCAGAGCAAGTCACCCAGGACGACGACGTCGCTGTAGTAGCTCACGCAGTCGCCCGATACCGGGAAGAGCCTGACGGTCCAGCTCGGCTGCTCATGCGTTTGCCAGCAGATGGCCTGCGGCGAACTGCGGCATGGGTGACCGGGCTAACGGCGCTTATCTTCGGCATCGTGGGATTCCTTCCGGGGATCCTCACCAGGCTGCTAGAGCAGCAAGGGAGTGGCAGCGCCCTGCTGCTTGGAGCGCCGGCGATCGTGATCAGCTTCCTGAACCGCGCTGGGGAGAACTCGATCGCTTCGACCCTTCTTGCGCCACTTAGGGGCTTCATGTGGATCTGCGTGGCCGCGTTCTCGCTTGCGGCGGCGGTGATCGTGACGCACCCAGATGAGTGGTTCATGCTCGTCTTCTGGTCAGCCTGGGCCGGAGTCGCCGCCATCATGTGCGGCTTCATCCTCGTCGGCTACATTGTCAGTGGTAGGCGCCACAGTGGTTAGCGAGAGGAGGCGGCATGGCATCACAGGTAACTCCTAGCCACTCCGCAGGCGCGTCGAAGTCCGTCGGCAGGATCTCTTCTGCTGAGGGCGGCTACGTCGTGCGCGGATCCCGCTCAGGGACCTTCGTGCAGTCAAGGGCCTCACAGGAGTCGTCCAAGGTGGGGCATCCCCGCTCGTCCTGAGCTGAGCCTGCAAGCTGCGGCCCAACGGTCCTCCATCCGCGCTTGTGCCCGCGAACGAGAACTCCACTCGATCTGTCGATCCGGGTCGCCGAGAGTGGCTGCGGACGGTCGGCGTAACTGGGGAAGGTGCGCCTGTGGCTGAGCTGCAGTGCCTCGCTCACGGTGGGTCTTCCCTGCGCTGTTTGAACCGATCAGCACGGAGAATCGACCAGGTATCTTCGCGTCCAGCGTCGTGCCGGCGGTCGCACGGAACCCCTGTACTCGCAACCTGCTCAGATGCATCGTCTTCAGTTCCCGTTGGGAGATGTGCAGGGCGGACGAGACTGAGGCGGGCCGAGAGTTGCCTTGGGCGTTTGTCGATCGCCACCCTCGGTTGCTGACGAACCAGAAGCTGTTGCCCGACCGCTGCGCGTGACCTTTCAAGGGTTGCCCGTGTTATTCGGCCCCGGGTAGGCCGAGTCTCACCAAGCGCCGCGTTTTGGGTCGAAGATCACGTCGTAACGGATGACCTCCAAGATCGGACCGCGGTTGTTGGCGTCCACAAGGATCACGATGTTGCCGCCAGCGGCTCTAGCGCTAGGCACGATGACTCCGCCGAGGCCAAGCCAGGCCGCGGCCTCTCCGATCGCCTGACAGGCCGTGAAATCGTCATCCTCAACATCCGGGTCGGATAGCCCCAAACGATCGAGAATCCCGTTCCCAGTGAGGTCGACGACATCGTCAGCTTCGAGGTGGCATTCGTACACCACGCGTTTGGCTACTGGGCGAAGCGGTTGAATGTCGATCGCGTGTTGGCCCTCAGCGATGCAGGTGTCTCTTTCGAGGGAAGCGTAGATGGCGGCGACTCCCGGTGGATTCCATCGTGCGCCACGGGTGTTGACCCGATCCGGAGGTATGTCGTTGAACATGTGGCGCCATACCGTCCCGGCGAACGGCGTCGCAGGGAGGTGCTCGAGGGCTTCGATCAGCCGGGCGTCGACCATGTCGTGCTATACCACCGCGCCGTCGTCGAGTTGAGCGATGAGCGCAAGAACCTCGTCACTCGCTCCCTCTGACACGAGTTCCGCCGGGGTTCGCCCCTTGAGTAACCGGTGCCGGCTGAAGAGCCACATCCGAGCTTCTTCAGGCTCGTAGTAGTCCGCGAGCTGTGTGGCGAGCCACTCGAGCGCCAACAAGCCCTGGAGCTTGGTCGGCTGTGGATCAACGTGTCCTTGCTGCCAGCGCGAGACGGTCTGAGCTGACGTCCCCAGCAAGGCCGCAATCTCGCGAGCATTCACGCCTGCGTGGCTCTTGATTGATTCGAGACGGCCTGCGACGGCGGTGCCCATCTCCTGCCTCCTTCCCTCAAGTGCATCGATTGCGCTTTCATGCGGACCGGCGAAGGCGTCGTCCGGTCGGTGTCCGGCTCACCGTGAACTGGGGGTGATTCTCCAGTTCGGCGCCCAAGACGCTGCGCCGTTGATCGAGAACCTTCCGCGCTGACGCGAGGGCGGGCTCGTACTCAGCGGCCCGTACGGCGCGGTCGCTAGCCGGCCTCAGGAAGTCCTCCATGTAGATGCCGGGACGTAGGCTGTCAGGAACTGTGGAGAGGCCCGCGACCTCGAGTGCACGCGCGTGCACGAAGTGCTCGCGGTACTTCCCGATGGTGTCTCGCCAACCTCGCTTGCAGCAGTCCGAGTTCTGACATCCGTGAACCGACTTCATTCCCGGCCGATTGAGCAACTCGATCGCCTTGGTCCGCGCGAGCAAGACGCCGAGTTGATGCAGGTAGACCCTTGCCTCGGAGTTGAACTTCCCGTCCTTCTCCTTCGGGCTGGTCAGGGGACCGAAGTCGGTGCGCTCGAACTTGGTGACACCCGACTCGACAGCGCCGAGCGCTCCGAAGGCCATCAGCGCAACACCGACGGCCCCAGTGTGCTCGCCCACTAGCGGGACGCCGAACTGGTGCAGATCGCGGCACGCCTCAAGGTAGCGGCGCAGCGCGAGCGGTCCGGCCGTAGTCCCGAAGGGGTGGACACGGAGCCAAACTGAGTCGATGGGGAGCTTCGTGATTCTTGCTGCGACGCGACTGCGCTGGTCTGGATCGTTGAAGGTGGCGCTGGTGGTGGCGAGCCGATAGTAGATCGGCACGTCCTTCAGTCCTCGGGCGTCCAGTTCCGCGCGGAGCGACGCGGTTAGCTGCTCGTCGATGCTGAGCCATGGATCCGCAGCGGAGCTGAGGATGTGGCTCGGTGCTAGGACAGCGGTGTGCTTCTGTGTCGCGACGTGGTCGGCGATCGCGGACGTGATCTGACGAATCGTGATGCTGTTCAGCATGCTTGGGTTGTGAGGAGCACCGGCGCTCCAAGCCAGGTCCGAGACCCCGCTCATGGACAGTCCCCCTACGGTCGACAGCTCCAAGGCGAGCGGATCCAGAACGGTCTCGATGCCAACCCGGCGGGCCTCTTCGAACAAGTCGATCTGACCGACGTCCAGGACAGGTGACGCGACGAGCCCGGAGCCGACTGGTCGACCTCCGGTGAGCATGTCCGTCAAGAACCCGTGATCGCCGCGGCCCACGCGTAGGTAGCCAGCAAGCGGATCCGGGACGGGTCGGATTGGCCGGGGTGTGATAGACATCCTTACCTCCTTTGTGATAAACATACCAATGAACAGAACTCTTCGCAAGAGTGTTGCGCGCCGTGCGAGCTGCGGCGTCTGCGAGGACACATCGCGTGCCTGGGCGGCCTTCGTAGGTCCCACACAGTGGAAGACCTATGGAAGGGCCGCGACGTAGTTCCAGACGGTGGGCGCCACGATGGGTGCGAGTACGGCCAAGACCCAGGGACGCCAACCGGTAACCCACCACTGAACGAACTCGCGCAACCACGCGGTTGCCTGCGAAGCGCCTGCGACGGACTCGACGGTTCGCATCAGCCGGTCGACAGCGTCGATGCGCGCGACCTGCCCGATCCGATACAGGTCAATTGCGCAGGCGATCGCCGCATAGGCGCCAGCCACAGCGGCGACGTAGCCAACGATGGGCCAGACGAACTGCTGGAGGTAGTCGAAGCCGTTTGAGCTGGACTGCCACTCGCTCGTCGAAGCGAGCGATACCCCGACCATCCCGCCGTACACCGCGCCCACCGTGAACATGAATGCCGCCCAGGTCGCCTTCGCGAAGCTAAAGAGGCGTGCAGCGAGCGCGGATGTCTCGCTGATCTTCCTCGGCGGAGGCATCAGGGCGGTCACAGTTAGCATGCACGCCAAGCCCACCAGGAAGGTACTGGTCAGGTAGATGGCAAGGGCCGCTCCGCTGCGCAAGCCAACTCCTAGGAAGATCGCCAGCCCCACCCACATCGTGGGCAATCCTCTGCTCGGTGCCAATGCGAGCGCCAGCCGACTGCTTCGGCGGGTCGGCGCACCGTTTGTGTCCTGAAGTTCTTCTGGAACGCTCATGATGGAGCGATCCTGTCAGGCCGCACCGACACTCAACTGTCTCGCCCCAACGCACCCAGCAAGGACGGGAGAACGCAGCCGTCATCCTTCCGCCGTGGAGGCGATCCTGACCGTTGTCTAGAGACGATCGTCTGCCGAGTGATGCCGTCTTCCGACTTGGTTTGCGACTCCAGCCGTGCGGCTACCTTCAATCACGGCGGACACGTTCTCGGCGATGGCGGCCAGGTAGTCGACGTCGGCACGTTGGTAGCGCAGAGCCGTCTTTGAGGAGGTATGTCCGCCGATGGCTTGGACGGCCTTGAGGTTGCCGCCGGAGAGCCGGTAGCTCCAGGTGAGGCCGGTGACACGGGTGCCGTGGAAGATGTAACCGCCCTGGTCGGTGAGGAGCTCCCGGACGCGCTCGGCCTCGTCGCTCTCGGGCTCCCCGGTGGCGGCGGTGAGCTTGGTTGCTTCGGCTTCGAGGTCCGCTGCAGCCTGGTTGCAGGCCTTCTTGAACGTCTTGAGCCAGGCCGCGGAGCGGATCGGGGCCCCGTCGGAGGCTCGCCAGAACAGCAGTCCGGATCGCCCGATCTGGGTGTGGTCGCGCAGGTGGGTCCTGATGGCGTCGACGAGCGCAGTGGGGATCACGAGGGTGCGTGTCGCGATGCCTTTGCGGGCGGTCTTCACGGGGCCGATGTCGACCTTGCCTTCGGCTTCCTTCACCGAGCGGGAAACGGTCACTGTCGGCGGGTTGGCGCTGAGCTGGAAGTCGCGGCGCTGGAGCGCGCGGACTTCGCCGGAGCGCATTCCGAGTACGCCGCCGAGTAGAACACCGAGCCGCAGCCGTTCGGGCATGGCGTCGGCGACCAGGAACAACACCGGTATGGGCAGTGGCGGCACGTCGCGTTCCCGGGAAACCTGGGCTTGAGCCGCAGCCTTCACCTTGACGGGGTTGACGTCGATGAGTTCGTCCTCGACCGCGGCGTTCATGATCGCCCTCAGCAGGTCGTACGCCTGCCGGCAGGACGACTCGCGGGTCTTCACTGGCAGGCTCTGCCACCACACTCGAACTTGGGCTCGGGTGAGTTCGGTGATCCGGATGTCGCCGAGGCCGTAGGGGATGACTGGCTTGCCCTTCGTCATCCCCCGCCGGTTCGACGTGGCCGGTTCGCCCAGGACGTAGTACTTCAGGATCTGCTTGTACCGGTCGCGTGAGGCGCCGGCGAGGTCGTCGCGGTCGACGTACTGCCGTCCGTAGCTTTCGATGGTCGGCATCGCTTCGGCGGCCCGCTTGGCGCGCTCCGCTTCGATGCGTTCCTGCTCGTGCTGCTGATGGCGCTCAAACGGGGGAGTCCAGATGCCGCGGTCGATGAGTTCGCGTTCCCGGCCAAGCCACGCCCAGGCGTCTCCTTTGGAGTCGAAGGTCGACAACGCCGTGAAGCGGATCCCCTTGGTGACGCCCCAAACGCCGCCGTGCACGTAAGACGCCTGGTAACGGCCGGACGGCTGGATCTGCCGGACCTTGCCCCAGCTCCGCTTGCTCTCGGTCATCTACTTGACCTGGCGAGGCTGCGCATCTCGTATCTCCTTACCCCGAGTCGGACCCCGGTTTCATGCCCCCAAACTGCCTCGAAAGTCCGCGAGCGTTCATAGGAATAACTGCGCAAGACTGTGCCGCCAGCGAGTGAACCACCTAGTCAGACCACCAATGTACGCTCCTGGCTAGGGCGAGGCAACCACCGGTGTCGAGACTTCGAATCTCGTATCCTCCGCCCTCTCGAAACCGGCTCTGACTAGGCTAAATAGCCTGTCAGGGCCGGTTCTGCATCGGGGCCGTGCTTTTATCGTGCTTTTGTGGCGGAAAGTGCTGTTGGCCGTCCCTGCCCGCCCGCGCCTCCGTGTGCGGTGCGTAGAGGAAGGTGCACGCCGGGTACCCAGACCGTTGCGAGGGTCCTTGATAAGCAGGAGTCGCCAGTCGGGACACCTTGCTCGGGGCGCAGCTCGATGAGCCCAGTGACTCGCGGTCTCCTGAAGGGGTCCGCGCAGTGCGAGCGCACTGCGCACTGGGCCCGTGTCGGTGGCCTGCCGAAACTCGAGCACGTCCATACCCGCACGGCAGCCCGCCTCGACTGCCCATTGAGCACCCATCTATCGCTTTGTATCCGTCCGACTCGAGGTGACAGGGGAACTGACCTTGGTCCCCGACTTCGTCGCAGGCGACCTTCGGTCAGGTGGGTCTGTCACCGACACCGGCCCGATCGGCGCAACCTGTAGCCGTTCGCTACCGCCACGGCATGGACGGCGTCAGAGGAGAGATCGAGGTGGCGGCAACCCGTTGCTAGAGACCGAGGGGCAGCAGGTCGGACGAGGGAGCCTGCGTGTGGTACTGGATGCCGCGGGGAGACAGCACCTGTTCGATTGCCGAAACCATGCCTCCCACGAGTCCGGCGTCGCGCCTGAGTGAGCTGTGGACGATGGCCAGGTTCCGTGTTGCGAGAGGCTGGGCCTGTTGGTAGACCACCGAACGGATCTGGGCAAGGAAATCCTCAGTGCACTCGGTGATCTCGCCGCTGACCACGATCCGGGCAGGATTGCAGAAGTTGACGAAGTCGGCGATCACCTGTCCGACGTGGACGGCTACCCGACGTACCACGTCGACCGCCTGGGCGTCGGCTCGCGTCAGCAACTCCATCACCTCTGCGGGCGTGACATCGACGCCGCGGACCGCCGACACCTTGCGCGAGATCGCCGTGATCGACGCGACCGACTCCAGGCAACCGCGTCGTCCGCAGGCGCACAGGCTGTCCGGCTCGGCCGGCACCCTGACATGGCCGATGTCCCCGGCGGCCCCTTCGGCGCCGTGGAGGAGCATCCCGGCCTCGGTGACGAATCCGCAGCCGACTCCCCAGTCGACGTTGATCATCAGCAGTGGTACGTGCGCGCCGCGGAAGCTGCGCGCCTCGCCCAGGGTCATGAGGTTCACGTCGTTGTCCACGACGACGTCGCAGCGGAACCGTTCGGCCATCGCATGGCAGACGCCGAATCCGTCCCAGCCGGGCATGTGCGGCGGGCGCACCGCGTACCCCAGCTTGGCGTCGACAGGTCCAGGAAGCCCCACCGAGATGGCCAGCGCATCCTCACGGGTGAATCCCTGCGACTTCAGCAACTGGTCGAGGCGTTCGGCCACGGCTCCCAGGACTGCTTCCGGGCCGTCCTCGATGGGGATGGTCACGATGTCGTCCGCGATCACGTCCTTGTTCAGGGTGGCGATCGCCACGCGACAGTTCTGGTGGCGCACCTCCGCGATCAGAACCACCCGGTTCGGGGAGATCTTGAACATCTGGGCAGGGCGACCGCGCAGCTCGGGCCCGCCCACGCCACCGTCCTCGACCAGCCCGCAGTCGATCAACACCTCGAGGTGCCCATCGATCGTGGATCTGGCCAGGCCTGTGGCGGCCACGATCTCACGACGGCTCATCAGTCCCTTGTCGGCGATCATGCGCCCGATGACGCTACGCGCCGCGTGCACGTTCGGCGCCAGATTGGGGTCCGCCTTGAGCAGCTGGACCTCCGTCCACAGAGTCCCCACTGCGGCCCCCTTCCCGGGCTCGCCAGCGAGAGACGGCGTCGCCCGCGTAGCAATAGTCTCGTCAGCGGCAGACTATCGGCTCCAGCTCGCGGAACTCAAAGTCTTCTTGCCCGAACTGTGCTGGATATATGTCGTGAAGAGCATAACTGTGGCCCCTACACAGCCCTGCGGCACCCATCTAGTGTGTCTGCCATGAATAACGGCAACGGTGCTGGGGGCGAAGAGGCCTTGAGCTCTGCATCCACGGCGGATGTCCGCTTGGCGATCCGAGGCGTGTCGAAGGCCTTCCTGGGAGTCCAGGCTCTCAACCGGGTGAGCTTCGATGTCGGCGCCGGCGAGGTGCTCGCGCTGATCGGCGAGAACGGTGCCGGCAAGTCGACGATCATCAAGATCCTGGCCGGAGCGCAGGGGCCGGACGAAGGCGCAGTGCTCATCGATGGCCGCGGAGTGAACCTCTCCAGCCCGGCCGAGGCCGAGCGACATGGCATCGCGACGGTCTATCAGGAGATGAGCCTGTTCCCCGACCTCTCGGTCGCGGAGAACCTCACCTTCGACGGACAGAAGGGCTCGGCGATCATCCATTGGCGGCAGGCCCGACAGGAGGCGACCCGCCTGCTCGCGGACCTCGGCCTCTCCTTCGACGTCACCCAACGGGTCCGGAACCTGAGCGTCGCCGAGAAGCAGATGGTCGAGATCGCCAAGGCACTGCGGCAAAACGCGCGGATCCTCATCCTGGACGAGCCGACAGCCGTTCTCGGCGGCGATGACGTCGACAAGCTCCTCGCTCTCGTGAAGGACCTGAAGCGGCGCGGTGTCAGCGTGATCTTCGTGTCTCATCGCCTCGACGAAGTGTTCGGACTCGCTGACAAGTACGTCGTGTTGAGGGACGGAGTCGTCACCGGCACCGGTAACATCGCCGAGACCAGCCACGACGAGCTCGTCTCGCTGATGGTGGGCCGCCAGTGGGTCCGTCCAGAGCGTGCGAGTGGACGGGAGGCCGGCGCCCCGATCCTCACCGTGAGCCATCTCAGCCGCGCAGGGGTGCTCCACGACATCTCGTTCGAGGTGCGCGCAGGCGAGGTGCTGGGCATCGCGGGCCTGCGCGGCGCCGGCCGCACCGAAGTGGCCCGCGCGATCTTCGGGGCTGATCCGATCACTTCCGGCGAGGTGGTCGTGAGCGGCGAGGAGCGTCCACCCTCCAGCCCCATCGCCGCGATTCGCTCGGGAATCGGACTCGTCCCCGAGGAGCGCAAGTCGGCCGGCCTGTTCACGAACCTGTCGACCATGGCCAACATCCCGATTGTCAAGACCATGAAGAACCGCCGTGCGTGGGTGAGCCCGCGCCACGACCGTGGAACCGCGTTGAAGTACAAGGAGACGCTTCGGATCAAGGTCGCCGACGTGGCCGCGCCGGTCGCTTCGCTCTCCGGCGGCAACCAGCAGAAGGTCGTCCTGGCGAAGTGGCTCGAGGCCGGGGTGCGCGTGCTCATCCTCGACGAGCCGACGCGGGGCATCGACATCGGTGCCAAGCAGGAGATCTACCAGCAGATCAACAAGCTGTGCGCCGCAGGCATCGCCGTCATCGTGATTTCGTCCGAACTCCCCGAGGTCCTCTCCCTCAGTGACCGGATCCTGGTCATGCACGGAGGTGCCATTCAGGCAGAACTGGACGGTCCAACCGCTACAGAAGAACGAATCATGTACCACGCCGTCGGAGGAGCACGCTCATGACGCTCAAGTCCCAACCGACCACCAGCGCCGCCGCGCTGACGGTGGGCCCCACGCCGCTCTCGAGGCTGACCAGGAACCTCGTCCCGCTGGGTGTGGGGGTGATCCTGGTGGTGGCGGTAGCCGTCCTGGTGCCCAACTTCTTCCAGTTGAGCAACATCCTGAACGTGGGCAGGCAGGCGGCAATCGTCGGAGTCATTGCCATCGGTGTCACGTTCGTCATCCTGACGGCTGGCATCGACCTCTCGGTGGGAGCGATCCTCGCCGTGTCCGGCGTGACCATGGCCCTCCTCATCAACAGCGGGACCCCGGCCCCGCTCGCGATCCTCGCGGCGCTGTTCGCGGGCTTGGCCATCGGCACCATCAATGGGCTCGGTGCCGCATTCCTACACATCCAGCCCTTCATCATGACCTTGGCGACGATGGTGGCAGTTCAGGGGCTTTCGCTCAGGCTCACAAGCGGCGGTCCGATCCAGTTCAGCAACGACGACGCCATCTTCATGGTCATGGGCAAGTCGCAGATCCTCGGCCTCCCATCTCCGTTCGTGATCTTCGTCTTCGTGTCCATCTTGGGCATCCTGGCTCTCAGGTACCTCGCCTTCGGGAGGAGCTTGTACGCCATTGGTGGCAGCTTTGAGGCGGCCCGGCTCTCGGGTGTGCCCACCCGACGCACGCTGGTCATCGCCTATGGAATCAGCGGCGTGTGTGCGGCCCTCGCTGGCGTCATGACCGCCTCGCGCCTCGGCACCGGAGATCCTGTCGCGGGCAGTTTGTCCAACCTCGACGCGATCACCGCCGTGGTCATTGGCGGCACGAGCCTCCTGGGTGGACGCGGCGGGGCGGTGGGCACCGTGTTCGGCGCGCTGCTGCTTGCCGTTCTATCGAATATCATGAATCTCGTTGGAATTTCTCCCTTCGATCAGCAAATCGTGAAGGGGGTCGTGATCATCGCGGCGGTCCTCATCACTGGAGACAACTTGAGGCAGATTCTGAAACGGAGAACGGTGAGCTGATCTCTGAGCCGGCGCGTGAAGACCGCCGCCCAAGATCGACTGTTCTACAGAAAACTCGAGACACCAAACCCAAGAACGTTAAGAACTCCCGAGTCCCCTCGGGAGCCGGCACACCATACCCTTTGCGGGTCTATTGAGAGGGAAATGCTATGCAATGGAACAGCAAGGTCCGGCGCGCTGCGGCCGTTGGATCATCACTCTTGGCGGCCGTTGTACTCGCCGCCTGTAGTACAAACTCGGCACCGACGGGCTCTGCTTCGGCGGACGCCGGAGCGGGCAAGCCTGAGGGCAGCATCTACTGCGGGGAGAAGTGCCAGGCGCAGTTGCAGCTCGCCGCTGCCCCTTCCTCGATCTCCTGCAGCGTGGGCGTCTCGTGGAACAGCGCCTCCCATCCGTACGGAGCGAAGCACACCCAGCAGATCCCCAAGTACGCTGCCCAGTTCTTCCCGGGGATGAAGGTCACGGTCGCCGACGCCCAGGGTGACGGTGGTAAGCAGTCCGGCCAGGTTGACGACATGATCGCGCAGAAGATCAATGTCCTCGTGGTGTCACCCGCCGACGCTGCCGGCCTCTCGGACGCGGTCCAGAGGGCGGAGGCGGCCGGAATCAAGGTGATCGCGGCCGATCGCAACGTCGAGACGGAGGTCTCTACCTACATCGGCTCCGACAACGTCGAGGCCGGCAAGGTGGCTGGGCAGGCGCTCGTGAAGGCTCTCAACAACCAGGGCACTGTCGTCGAGCTGGCCG
Organism: Actinomycetota bacterium; assembly: GCA_020161015.1. GTDB lineage: Bacteria > Actinomycetota > Actinomycetes > Propionibacteriales > Propionibacteriaceae > Propionicimonas. The sequence goes on from JAIUOT010000042.1 coordinate 17,183, forward strand.
GCAGCCTGGGAGCATCCCCCACGATCGACCGGGGCAAGGGGTTCCGCGAGGCGCTGGCGTCCTCCGGAGTCAAGATCATCGCGACCCAGACCGCCAACTACGACCACGCCCAGGGCCTGAAGGTGATGGAGGACTTCCTGCAGCGTTTCGGCAAGGGCCAGATCAACGCGGTCTTCGCGCACAACGACCAGATGTCGTTCGGCGCCATCCAGGCGATCGAGGAGGCGGGGCGTGCCGACGAGATCAAGGTCTTCGGCATCGACGGCGAGTCCGGCGCACTGAAGGACATCCAGGCAGGCACCTACACCGCGACGGTCGGCTACCCGGCAGTCGTGCAGGAGACCGTCCTCGCCGCCGCCAAGCTCTGCGCCGGCGAGTCCATCGACAAGCGAATCGTCCTCGACTCCACCCTGATCGACAAGTCGAACGTCGACCGCTACCTCAGCAACCCCCCCCAGTGATGTGCGCAAAGCGCACTGAAGCTCACTTCGAAAGGAACATCACATGAAGCTCTCCTACAACACTTGGGCCTATTCCAGCTTCTTCGTCTGGGTGCCCGCCTACACGCTGGACGACACGATCGCGCGGATCGCGAAGATCGGGTACGACGGCATCGAGATCGGCGCGGCCGCACCCCACGCCTACCCACCGCACCTCTCGGCTGATCGGAGGGCGCAGATCAAGGACCTGCTGCAGCAGCACGACCTCAAGCTGTCGAGCATGCTGCCGGCGCCGTCCGGAGGGCCGGGGAACAACCCGGCATCGCCGTACATCGAGGAGCGGCGCGCGACCGTCGAGCATTACAAGGAGCTCGCCGAGATGGTGGCCCTCTGGGGTGGCAAGACCCTGATCTACCTCCCGGGCTGGACCATCTTCGGTACGTCCCGGCGGCAGGCATGGGCTTGGAGTCGCGAGGTCCTCACCGAGGTGGCCGACTCGATCGCCCACACCGGCGTCACGCTGGTGATCGAGCCGACGACCCACGACACGAACCTGTGTGTGAGCGCCGACGACGCCATCGAGCTGATGCAGGACGTGAACCGTCCTAACGTCAAGCTCATGTTCGACACGTTCCACGTGCTGTGGAACCACGAGGTGATGACGGACTACGCCTACAAGATGGGCGCGGACCTCAAGCACATCCACATGTCGGACAACGACCGGCTTCCCCCGGGCCGTGGCGTCGGCGACTGGCCGGCGTTGATCGATGCCCTGCTGGACATCGAGTTCGACGGCTACCTCACCATGGAGACCGGTTTCCATCGGCGCGGCATCGAGCCCGACGAGGATGCGCGGGTTTCGCTCGAGTTCCTCCGTCCCTTGGTGGCCGAGCGCGAAGCGCTTCGGGGCATCAAGCCCAACAGCAAGTAGCCCACCCGCCGCGGCGCTGCCCGAGTCCTCAGGGGGCGAGCCAGATCAGGTTCGCCCCCCGGGGGCCCGCCAGTCGCGGCTCGCTCGGAAAGGAGTCCGCCCTATGGGCGAGAAGGTCAGAGTAGGAATCGTCGGGTTGGAGTTCGGCGCGGAGTTCATCCCGATCTACCAGCAGCACCCGGACGCCGACATGTACGCGATCTGTCAGCGGACGCGGTCGCACCTGGACGAGATCGGCGACGCGTACGGCGTCGAGCGCCGCTACACGAGCTACGAGGAAATGCTGGCGAATCCCTCCATCGACGTCATCCACATCAACACGCCGCTCCAGCACCATGCCGATCACGTCGTGGCCGCTCTGGAGGCCGGCAAGCATGTCGGCTGCACCATCCCGATGGCGACGTCGGTGGAGGACTGCCGCCGCATCGTCGAGGCGCAACGGCGGACCGGGCAGGTCTACATGATGATGGAGACGACGGTCTACAGCAGGGAGTTCCTGTTTGTGCAGGATCTGTACCGCAGCGGCAAGCTCGGGAAGCTCCAGTTCTTGAGGGCTTCCCACCACCAGGACATGACGGGCTGGCCGTCGTACTGGGACGGGATGCCACCTATGTACAACGCGACGCACGCCATCAGTCCGACGCTCGCTCTGGGTGGCCACCAGGCGGAGTACGTGCAATGCCTCGGGTCGGGTACGGTGTTCGAATCCATGAAGGATGCGTACGGCTCTCCGTTCGCGATCGAGTCCACCCACATCAAGTTCCTGAATCGGGACTTGGGAGCCGAGGTCACACGACACCTGTGGGCGGTCGCACGGGAGTACCGAGAGAGCTTCGATGCCTACGGTGCAGTTCGTTCCTTCGAGTGGGCGCAGACCGCCGGAGGTGAGCACATCGTGTACCTGGGTGAGCAGGCGGTCCCCATCGAGGTGCCCGACTTCGCGAGCCGGCTGCCCGAGCCGATCCAACGTTTCACCCGGGCCGGCGTGTACACAGACGACGGCGAATCGCAGCATCGCTCCTTCGTCCAGGGCGGAGGCCATGGTGGCTCTCACCCTCACTTGGCCGATCGCCTGATCAGGTCCGTGCTGGGGGAAGTTGATGCGTTCCCCAACGCGGTGCAAGCAGCAAACATCACCTGCGCCGGAATCCTCTCCCACGCCTCTGCCCTGCGCGGAGGTGAGCGGATGTATCTGCCGGACTGGACCCTGTCCGACCTTCCGCCGTTCGAAGTCGCCCTGGCGGAGGACGTGCGACCGGCATGGCGTGACGAGGTGTCACCACTCGGGGACACCGCAGTGGAAACTAACTAAGGAGAATCAAGAATGGGACGCTTCGACGGCAAGGTTGCTTTCATCACTGGAGCTGGCCGCGGGCAGGGTCGCAATCACGCGCTCGCGCTAGCCGGCGAGGGAGCCGACCTGGCACTTGTGGACCTGGGTTCGGCGGGGCGAGTCGAGTTCCCTGCCTACAGGACCTCAACGAGTGACGATCTCGCTGAGACCAAGGCGATGGTCGAGGAGTTGGGCCGGCGCGCTCTGACGTACGAGGTCGATGTCCGCGATTTCGCAGGGCTCAAGGACGCAGCGGATGAGACGGCTGCCACGCTTGGTGGTATCGACTACGTCGTTGCCAATGCCGGAATCTCCGACGGCTTCTTCCCGATCTGGGACCTCCCGGTCGAGAACTGGCAGGGAATGATCGACATCAACCTCAGCGGGGTGTTCTACACGTGCAAGGCGACCGTGCCGCATGTGCGTGCACGCGGCGAGGGCGGCTCGATCGTCCTCGTGGGTTCGGTCGCCGCCATCCGTGGCTACGGCTGGATGACGCACTACACGGCGGCCAAGTTCGGCGTGCGTGGTCTGGCGGTCGCGCTCGCCAAGGAGCTCGCGCCCGAGTACATCCGCGTGAACTCCGTGCACCCCGGGGCCATTCAGACCGACATGACTGAGGCGATGGTCTACCTCGGCGACAAGACGATGGACGAGCTCCTACAGCAGTTCCGCGACCAGCAGCTCTTGGGCCGCAACATTGAGAAGCGCGATTCGACGGCCGCAGTGCTCTGGCTGCTCTCCGACGAGTCCCGCTTCATGACAGCGCAGGAGTTCATCGTCGACGGTGGCGAGAGCAAGAAGTAGGCGCTGCCGGGCGGACGACACTGTCCGCCCGGCCCGCGGCCCGTCGCGCACGGGCTCCAGATGATCGAGAAAGGCAGTACTGATGGGCAACACCTGGTTTGAGACCGTCAACGAGGCGCAGCGGCGCGCAGAAAGACGACTGCCCCGCTCCGTGTACAAGGCTCTGCTCGCCGGATCTGAGCGCGGGGAGACCGTCCGGGACAACGTGGATGCCTTCTCCGAGCTCGGCTTCGCCCCGCACATAGTGAACCTCCCGACCGAGCACGATCTCTCGACGGTCGTGATGGGCCAGGAGTTGTCGATGCCGGTGATCATCTCTCCCACCGGGGCTCAGGCCGTTCATCCCGAGGGTGAGGTTGCGGTGGCCAGGGCTTCGGCGAACCGCGGCATCGCCATGAGCATGGCGTGCTTGGGGGTCAAGCCGATCGAGGAGGTGATCGCCCAGAACCCCAAGACGTTCTTCCAGACCTACTGGGCGGGCTCTCGAGACGCCATCAAGAGCCGGATCGAGCGCGCGCGGGCAGCGGGTGCCGTCGGGCTGATCGTCACCCTCGACTGGTCATTCTCCAACGGGCGTGACTGGGGCAGCCCCAAGATCCCGTCGAAGCTGGACCTCAAGGCCATGGCGTCGTTCGCCCCGGAGGTCGTCCTCGGTGGCAAGTTCCGGTACCTGTGGGACATCGCCAAGTCCGGCCATCTGCCGGAACTCTCGGTTCCCAACATGGCGCTGCCCGATGCTCCGGCGCCCGGCTTCTTCGAGGCGTACGGCGAATGGATGCAGACGCCTCAGCCGACCTGGGAGGACATCGCTTGGCTGCGCGAGGAATGGGGAGGGCCCTTCCTGGTGAAGGGCATCACTCGCGTGGATGACGCGAAGGCCGCCATTGATGCCGGAGCGACAGCGATCTCGGTGTCCAACCACGGAGGCAACAACCTCGACAGCACGCCGGCCACGATCCGGCTGCTCCCCGCCATCGTGGACGCAGTCGGCGACCAAGTGGAGGTGCTCATGGACGGAGGCGTGCGTCGTGGCAGTGACATCGCCAAGGCACTGGCCATGGGTGCCCGCGCGGTCCTCATCGGCCGCGCGTCGCTGTGGGGGTTGGCTGCCAACGGCCAGGCCGGCGTGGAGAACGTACTCGACGTTCTTCGCGGCGGCCTGGACTCGGCACTGATGGGTCTGCGCAGGTCGTCGGTGCAACAGCTCAACCGCGACGATCTGGTCATCCCGGAGGGCTTCACCCGCAGGGCCGGCGCCTAGCGTGCGTGCCCCGGCGCCGTCCGATTTCGACCGGTTGTTGGCGAAGAGGGCGTCGAGTTCACGCGGCCAGAGGCGCAAGATGTACCTACAACGAACAGGAAGGAACCACTCATGGAGAGCACCGAACTCGTCATCGACGAGGCCGTCGAGGAAGTCGACGAGACCCTGATCGAGGAGGACGACATCCTCGTCGAGGAGGTCTCGATCGACGGAATGTGCGGGGTCTACTGATGACCACGGCGCGCCGGGAAGAGGCATCACAGGTCGGCCCGGGCAACTCGGACGAGCTGTGGATGCTCAACCGGCGCGCCGTCATGCGCGAGGAGGCCAGCGGTGGACTCCTGTATGACTTCGGGAGCCGCCGTCTGGCGTCCCTTCGGGATGTCGCCACGTATCGGGTGCTGCAGGAGTTATCCGCAGGCGCGACCTTCGACGGCGCCATCTCTGCGGCGGGCGTCCCGTCGGATCAGGCGGGACTCCAGCGCAAGACCCTGGCGCAGCTCGCGGCGGCGGGGTTCCTGGTGCCTGGCGGAGACGCCAGCAGCGCGAGCGTCCGCCCCACGACCGCCCGGGGCGCCGTGCCGGAGTCACCCGCCGGCTCGTCCACTCGTCGGAAGGCGTCGTCCCTGGTTCGCTTCGAGGCAGGTCTGTCGGCACCGATCTGTCTCACCTGGGAGCTGACGTACGCCTGCAACCTCAACTGCGTCCACTGCCTGTCATCCTCCGGACGCCGGGACCCGCGTGAACTGAGCACGCGGGAGTGCGAGGCAGTGATCGACGAACTCCAGCGCATGCGAGTCTTCTACATCAACATCGGAGGTGGCGAGCCAACCGTCCGGCCCGACTTCTGGCACCTGATCGACTACTCCGTCGCCCACGACGTGGGGGTCAAGTTCTCCACAAACGGAGTCCTGCTGGACAAGGCTCGTGCCCGACGGCTGGCCGCGAACGACTACGTGGACGTCCAGGTGTCGCTGGACGGTGCGACTGCGGAGGTGAACGATCGCATCCGCGGTGCGGGATCGTACGCAACGGCACTGCGGGCGTTGGAGAACCTGAACGACGCGGGCTTCCAGAACGCCAAGCTCTCGGTCGTGGTGACACGCGAGAACGTCGGCCAACTCGACGAACTGAAGGGCATCGCGGATCGCTACGGGGCGACCCTTCGACTGACCAGGCTGCGTCCGGCCGGCCGTGGCGCGGACGTCTGGGACCAACTCCACCTTCTGCCCGACCAACAGCGACGGTTGTACGACTGGCTCGTCGAGGCAGGCGAGAACGTGCTCACGGGCGACTCGTTCTTCCATCTGTCAGCGCTGGGCACCCGTCTGCCAGGCATGAACCTCTGTGGCGCCGGACGGGTGGTTTGCCTGATCGACCCCGTGGGTGATGTGTACGCGTGCCCCTTCGCCGTTCACCCCACGTTCCGGGCCGGGAACCTCCGCGACCACGAAGGACTGGCCCAAATCTGGGCCGAGTCGGCCACCTTCCAGCAGCTTCGTGCTCCGCAGGAGACCGGACTCTGCGGAAGCTGCCCAGCGTTCGACGTCTGCCGCGGCGGCTGCATGGCTGCCAAGTTCTTCACCGGCCGACGCCTCGACGATCCCGACCCCGAGTGTGCGCTCGGCCACGGAGACTCGGTGGCGTCTCGACGCACGGGTCCCCGTCCCGAGCCCGATGATTCGCACTCGCGGCGCCCTCGCGCCTCCCGGACGCTGCTGCCCATCAACCCGGTAAGGAAGACCGCCACCGCCTGCGACCCAAATCCGCTCGCGGGGCTCAAGTTCGAAACCGTGGTGTAGTCGATGACGAGGTCCGTCCCCGCGAGTGAGCGGCTGCTCGCCAGAGCGACCACGCGCGAGGTCGCCCACGGTGGACGCGTCTTCATACCCATCGGGTCGACAGAGCAGCACGGCCCGCACCTGCCGCTCGACACCGACACCCGGATCGCCGCGGCAGTTGCTGATCGAGTCGCCGGACTGGCCGACCAGGAGGGATCATGGGTCGGACCTGCGATCCCGTACGGGGCCAGCGGTGAACACCAGAGCTTCTCGGGCACGGCCTCCATCGGAACGGCCGCACTCCAACTGACGATCCTGGAGCTCGTGCGGTCGGTGCAGTCCTGGGCGGGTCAGGTCGTCCTGGTCAACGGCCATGGAGGAAACGTGGAGGCGGTCGTCGCGGCCGTGGGCCAACTCCGTCGGGAGGGGCACGACGTCGCTTGGGTCCCCTGCAAGGCCCCCGGAGCGGACGCCCATGCAGGTCATACCGAAACCTCGATCCTTCTCCACCTGGCTCCAGAACTGGTCCGGATCGATCGGCTCGAAGCCGGGAACACCAAGAGACTCCAGGACATCTACCCCGCGCTGGTCGCAGGAGGCGTGTCGGCGGTGTCGTCCAACGGCGTTCTGGGCGACCCGCGCGGCGCGAACCGGGAGGCCGGTGCGGCGCTCTTCGAAGCGATAATTCTCGACGTGGAGAGCCGCATCGCGACCGGCTGCGTCGACAGCCGGGGGACGATGGTGCGATGAACCGGCAGGAATCAGCAAGACGGGTCGCACTCGTCACGGGTGCGGCGCGCGGGATCGGGGCGGCAACGGCGATCCGGCTGGCGCGAAGTGGCTATGTGGTGTTGGCGATGGATGCCTGCGGGTCGCGCGAGTACCGACCGATCGGCCACACCGTGCCGCCGCCCACCCCGGACGACCTCTTCCGCATGGCCGCCGAGGCAGGTTCGCACTGTGAACCGCACGTGGTCGATGTGGCGGACGCCGCAGCCGTGCGCTCCGCCGTCGATGCGGCCGTGGCCACGCATGGTCGACTGGACGTGGTGGTATGTGCCGCGGCGGTCATCGACGGGGGAGCGCCCCTGTGGGAAACCCCGGACAAGGTACTCAGAGAGCTCATGGACGTCGACGTCCACGGCGTGTGGAACACAGCGGTAGCAGCCCTACCGCACCTGATCGCAGGACCTTCGCCGCACGAGGCGCGTTTCATCGCGATCGCGTCAGCTGCGGGACATCGTGGACTGTTCCACCTCACTGCCTACGCGATGGCGAAACACGCCGTCGTGGGCCTCGTGCGCGGTCTGCAAGCCGACCTCGTGGCTACAGGGGTCGTGGCCATCGCCGTCTCACCAGGATCGACAGATACCGCGATGCTGGAGGCGACCGGGCAGTTGTATGGCCTGGACCCGGCAGACTTCGCCGGCCACCACTCGATCCGGCGGCTCCTCAGCGTCGACGATCTGGCCGCCACAGTCGAGTTCTGTTGTTCGCCAGCCGCCGCCGCCCTGGCTGGCTCGGTGGTGCATGCGGACGGCGGTTTCGCGTGAGCGACCGGCTCGGCAGCATTCGGGGGCGGGGCACCCGCCTGAGGGTCGATGCAGGTGTTCGGGCGCTGAGCCCGGACGTCCTCCTGGGAGGGTCGCCTCAGCGGCTGATTCGGTTTCGCGCCGGCACGTCGATGGGGACCAGACTGGCTGCTGCGGAGAGCGTCTCGGCTGCCGGGCTCGCGCCGCGCACGCTCCGCAGGCTCCTCGACGCAGGACTACTGCACCCGGCTCCGACGACACTCGGGATCGTCACCGACGACCGGCTCACAGTCGTCATCCCAATCCACGATCGGGCCGACCTGCTGGATCGCGTCCTGACGGCGCTCGGCAGGCGCTTCCGGGTGCTGGTGGTGGACGACGCGTCGTCCGATCCCCACCAGCTCGACGAAGTCGCGGCCCGCCACCGAGCGGAGATCCTCCATCTCGCCGTCAACGTGGGGCCCGGTGGGGCGCGCAATGCCGGCCTGGCCAGGGTGGAGACGGACTTTGTCGCCTTCGTCGACTCGGATGTCGTTGCGGCTCCGGAGTCGCTGTCGATGTTGCTTCGCCACTTCGCAGATCCTCAGGTCGCGGCGGTGGCACCGCGTGTTCGCGCGCTTCCCGGCTCAGCCGGCGGGTTCATCGAGCGCTTCGAGGCGCAGCGACCCCCGCTCGACATGGGCGAGTTCCCGGCTCTGGTCCGCCCGGCGAGCCGCGTCGCGTACGTGCCGTCTGCCTGCCTCGTCGCCCGGACAGCGATCACCCGTCCTGGCTTCGACGAGTCGCTGCGGACTGGGGAGGACGTGGACCTCGTCTGGCGTCTGGGTCAGAAGTGGCTCGTTCGCTATGAGCCATCGGTCGAGGTTCGACACAGTTCCCGTCAGCGAGCGCTGGACTGGGTGCGACAGCACTACGGCTATGGGCTGTCCGCCAGCCCCCTGCATGCCCGGCACGGCGACGCAGTCGCTCCCGCACGCATGCCGCGCTGGGCGGGGGTCCTGGTTGCTGCGGTGTGGACGGCAGCGCTTACGTGCGGAGCACGGCGCTCGGGTGACCGGGTCGCGATGGGGGCCCTGGCGGTGGCGCTGGGGGCCGCGGTGGTCGGCCACGCACAGACGCGAGAAACGCTGGGAAGGATCGCGCCGGACGTGCGTGATCACGCCGGACCCCTGACCGCGACCACCGCGACGGTCTCCCTCGAGCAGTCGTTGTCGCTGGTATTGCGTCACTGGGTGCCGCTCTCAGTGATCGGTGGCGTGTTGTCGCCTCGGGTGCGGCTGTTGCTCGGACTGGCTGCGCTGATCAACGCGTGGCGGGCTCATCCGAAGTCTGCGGCCCAGTTCGTCACCGCCCTGCTCGGGAATGCGGTGGTGGAGTCTGCGTACGGGACGGGCGTGTGGAGGGGTGTGCTGCGCGGGCGCGACCTGGGCGCTGTTCTGCCTACCGTCACCGATCGCTCTGACAATCCGACCACCGGGGCCGGTGCGGCCGGGGTCAGTAATGCGTCCGGGTCGTCGGCTTCGCTCCCCAACTGGTTCGAGATGGACGCGAAGGAGCATTTTGAGGCGCATCTCGCGGCGCGCCGGTTCCCGAAGGGCGCTCGGGCGCTGCAGCTGGGCGCCTACACGGGTGACGCGTCCGTGTGGCTGATGGAGAACACGGCGTTCACTTTGACCGATGTCGACACCTGGAGGGGTAGCCACGAGTCAGCGCATGCCGAACTGGACTGGGCCGAGGTCGAGGCGACCTACGACAGGAGGACCGCCCGGTTCCGGGCCGACAGCCACCACGATCCTGATGGCCCGAATCCCCGGATCCTCAAGGTCAAAAGTGCCTCGGCGGAGTTCCTGCGTGAGGAGCGAGCGACCTACAGCTTCGTCTACATCGACGCGGCTCATGACGCGGCGTCCGTGTTGGCCGACGGGATGCTGACGATGCCGCTGCTCGCCAGCGGCTCGATCCTCGCTTTCGACGACTACGCCTGGGACCTGGGAGCGACTCCGCTCGACAACCCCAGAGCCGGAATCGACAAATTCCTCGAGATCTACGGCGACAGGTTCACCACCCTCCAACTTGACACGCAGGTGTGGCTACAGCTCAAGTAACCCCACCGAGATGGCTGGCGGTCGTAGGACTCCTATTGAGCTTGTCGTGAGACGTATTTGCGTTTGCGGTAGCGAGTCCTGCCTGCGGAACTGGCTGCAGTCCCGCGGGCTCAACGTGGCGGTCGGAATCGCGGTCTGGTCTCACGCGGCCGACCGGGCCGCAGATCATCAGCCGCCAAGCCGTCCCTTGCTCGGTGTGGTCGGACCCGCCACGGGTTCACCGTCGCCTGCTCCGGTTCCTCAGCCTCTTCAGGGGGGTGCGGCAGCGCGTCCCTTCCTGACCCGCAGCAACGCCTACGGAGAGGACGTGTACCTCCGGATCGCCCCGGAGCTGTACCTCAAACGCCTTGTCGTGGCCGGTATGGGCAGGGTGTACGAGATCGGCGGGGACTTCCGTAATGGAGGCGCGGACAGGACCCACAACCCCGAGTTCACTGCGATGGAGGCCACGAGCCCGGTGGGGACTATCGAACGATGCAGACGCTGGCGCAGGATCTCGTCGTCCGCGCCGCAGCGGCTGTTCACGCCCCGGCCGGCGTTCAGGCTCGGCTGGTCGACGCCGGGCGAGACGTCATCACCGATCCGTGGCCGGTCGTGCCGGTGTTGCAGGCCGTGTCCCAGGCGGTGGGGGAGCCGGTCGGCCTCGGCACGCCCCCTGACAGGCTCCTCGAGCTCGGTGCCAGGCACGGACACGCTGTATCGGGGCGGCCCGGAGTCCGGCGCGTTGATCGAAGCCCTGTACGGGCACCTCGTCGAAGCCACGACCACGACCCAGAGCGACGCTCATCAAGGGACTTTCGATCCGATCAGTCCTCGCGGCCCCCATCAATCGCGGGGAAGCGGCAGCCGCCCCTGACCCGGCTGCCGATGAGTGACGAACCGGACACGGCACTGTGATGGGCCGCGCTCTGGCCGCAACTGGGGCGATCTCACGATTCAGTGCTTCGTGGTGTGTTCGATGAGGTTGGACACGTTGGCGGCGATGGCGGCGAGGTAGTCGATGTCGGCGCGTTGGTAGCGGAGGGCGGTTTTGGATGAGGTGTGTCCGCCGATGGCTTGGACTGCTTTGAGGTTGCCGCCAGAGAGCCGGTAGCTCCAGGTGAGTCCGGTGACGCGGGTGCCGTGGAAGATGTAGCCACCGTGGTCGGTGAGGAGTTCACGGGCGCGCTGCGACTCTTCGCTCTCGGGCTGCCCGGTGGCGACGGCTTCGGCTTCGAGGTGTGCCGCGACCTTTTGGCAGGCCTTCTTGAACGTCTTGAGCCAGGCGGCGGAGCGGATCGGGCGGCCGTCGGCGGCCCGCCAGAACAACAGCCCGTTGCGTCCGATCTGGGTGTGGTCGCGAAGATGGGACTTCACGGCGTCGACGAGTGCGGCAGGGATGACCAGGGTGCGGCTGGCGATGCCTTTGCGGGCGGTCTTCAGGGTGCCGATCTCGAGCTTGCCCTCGGCCTCCTTGACGGCGCGGGACACGGTGACGGTGGGCATGTCCTGGTTGAGGGTGAAGTCGCGGCGTTGGAGGGCGCGCACTTCGCCGGAGCGCAGGCCGAGCACCCCGCCCAGCAGGACGCCGAGGCGGAGCGGTTCGGGCATGGCGTCGGCGACCCGGAACAGGATCGGGATGGGCAGGGGTGCCAGGTCGCGTTCGCGGGCGACCTGGGCATGGGCGGCGGCCTTGACCTGGACCGGGTTGGTGTCGATGAGTTCGTCCTCGACGGCGGCGTTCATGATCGCCCGGAGCAGGTCGTAGGCCTGCCGGCAGGACGAGTCGCGGGTCTTCACGGGCAGGTTCTGCCACCACAGCCGGACCCGGGCGCGGGTGAGTTCGGTGACGCGGACGTCGCCGATGCCGTAAGGGGTGACCGGCTTTCCCTTGGTCATGCCACGTCGGTTAGACGTGGCCGGGTCGCCGAGGATGTAGTAGGCCAGCAGCTGGCTGTACCGGTCGCGTGACGTGCCGCTCAGGTCGTCGCGCTGGACATAGCGCCGGCCGTAGCTGGCGATGGTGGGCATGGCCTCGGCGGCGCGTCGTGCTCGTTCTGCGTCGATGCGTTCCTGCTCGAGTTGTTGATGACGCTCGAACGGGGGAGTCCAGATCCCGCGGTCGATCAGCTCCCGTTCCCGTCCCAGCCAGGCCCACGCGTCACCCCTCGAATCGAAGGTCGACATCGCGGTGAACCGGACACCCTTGGTGACGCCCCACACACCGCCGTGAACGTAGGACGCCTGGTATCGGCCGGACGGCTGAACCTGCCGGACCTTGCCCCAGCTCCGCTTGCTCTCAGTCATCGCTCCCACCCTGTGCGGCGTGCATCTCGTATCTCATAACCCCAACTCGGATACCCAATCCATGCCCCCGAACTGCCCCGAAACTCCAGGAGCGTTCGTAGGAACAGCTGTGCAGATCGAGGCATCCACGGAATGAAACACCTAGCCAGGAGGCCAATCTACGCCTCTGGCTAGGGGAAAGCAATCATGGCTGTTGCGACTTCGAATCTCGTATCCTCCGCGTTTGGAAAACGGCTCTGACTAGGCTTGATAGCCTGTCAGGGCCGTTTCTGTTTCAAGTCGTTCCCTTAGCGTTCCCTTAGCTAACGGGCGTTCGGCGCAGTCTGCGACCTACAGGGCAACCGTCCTGCGGGCGGCCTCGCTGAGCGTCTGCGGTGAGCCCACGACCCCCACCCTCGCACACCTGCCACCACCAGCCGGCAAGATCGTCTGTCCGGATCGGTCCCTTTCGTGGGCTTAAGGGGGTAGCCAGTCGAGTCGCTGGCGATGCCGATCGAGGAGCCAGCCATGACCATGAGCGCCGCGGGTGTGAAGCCTGAGTTCGTCTCCCTGCAGGAGGCGGCGGTGTTGTACAGCGTGAGTGTCGACCTGCTGCGTCAGCGGATCGCCGCCGGTGAGTTGCCGGCCGTGCACGCCGGACGGCGCCTGATCCGGGTCCGGCTCGACGACCTGAAGCGGGTGTTCCGACCCGTCCCCTCGGTGTACACGCGGTCGCGGCGACGCGCCTCATGACCGGTCATGTGGCGACGATCGAGACGCCGACCCGCGATCGGCCGTTGGTGGTGTACGACCTGCTTGAGCAGATCGCCTGGCTCCAGCTTCACGGCGCCGACCCGGCTGAGATCGAGCGGCTGGCGGAGGAGTATCGGCGGCTGCGGGCGGGACTGTGATGGCCAGCCGGAACCTCACAGATGAGCAACGGGAGGCCGCCGACCAGGCCCGGCGTGAGACGGTCGAGCAGTTGCATGAGCAGTTGGCTGAGGGCATCGCGAACCTGGACGACAAGGACGCCTGGCAGCGGTGGTTGGGTATGGCGTCGAAGCTGCATCGGTACAGCTTCAACAACGTGGTGCTGACGATGATGCAGAAGCCGGACGCGACGATGATCGCCGGCTACCGGGCCTGGCAGGCGATGGGCCACCAGGTGCGCCGCGGCGAGAGGGCGATCAAG
>JAIUOT010000043.1 GCA_020161015.1 Actinomycetota bacterium
CATGATCGCCGGCGGCATGACCGGAGTGTTCATCAACGTCCTGTTCGGCGTCGGCCTGCGCGCCCCCGCCGCCCCCGGCTCCGTCTTCGCCGTCTACATCCAGACCGCCACCGACAGCTACCTCGGCGTCACCCTCGCCATGCTCGGCTCCGCAGCCGTCAGCATGGTCGTCGCCTCCCTGCTGCTCGGCTTCGGCAAGAAGAAGGACGGCGAGGACGACGACCTGGCCGCTGCCACCGCAGAGATGGAGGCCCTCAAGGGCAAGAAGTCCTCGGTCTCCGGCTTCCTGACCGGCACCGCCGCCCCGGCCGGCGCGATCAAGAACATCGTGTTCGCCTGCGACGCCGGGATGGGCTCCTCCGCGATGGGCGCCTCCGTCCTCCGCAACAAGATCAAGGCCGCCGGCATCGAGGGCGTCACCGTGGTCAACCAGGCGATCGCCAACCTCGACCCGAAGGCCGACCTGGTGATCACCCAGTCCCAGCTGACCGACCGGGCCAGGCACCAGGCGCCGGACGCGATCCACGTCTCGGTCGAGAACTTCATGAACTCGCCGAGGTACGACGAGGTCGTCGAGATGGTCTCCTCCCCGGCGGCGGAGAAGGCGTGATCCCCCGGCGGCAGGGCGTCGCAGCGCCCTGCCGCCACCCCCGGACAGGAAAGGCCTGACACTGATGGAGACCAACAACGTCCTCACGCCCGAGATGGTGCGGATCCACCCCGGATCGGCCACTCGCGAGGAGGCGATGCGGGAGGCCACCGACCTCCTCGTGGCCGCCGGCGCGGTGACCCCCGCCTACTACGACGCGATGCAGGACCGCGAGCGGACCGTGTCGACGTTCATGGGGAACGGGCTCGCCATCCCCCACGGCACCAACGACGCCAAGGACACGGTGCTCGGCTCCGCGCTGACGTTCGTCCGCTACGACGGGGGCGTCGACTGGAACGGACAGCCCGCGACCTTCGTCGTCGGCATCGCCGGGAAGGGGGGCGAGCACCTGGAGATCCTCTCCCAGATCGCCATCCTCTTCTCCGACGACGCCGAGGTGGAGAAGCTCAGGGCAGCAGCGACCCCCGAGCAGCTGTTCTCCCTGATCGCCGCGGCCGGCGCAGCCTGACACCGGTCGCCTCATCCCCTTCCGGGGCAGCCGCCGCCCGGCCCTAAGATGGGCCAGGGCGGGCCGGCTGCCCCGGATCGCTTTCCCGGCCACGCCGCGCAGCCCGACCGACAACCCGTACAAGGCGGTACGACCATGAGCACGGCACTGATCGTCGTCGACGTCCAGAACGACTTCTGCGAAGGCGGCTCGCTGGCCGTCGCCGGTGGCGCCGATGTCGCCGGACGGATCGCCGGGCTCCTCGCCGGCGACCACGGCTACGGTGTGGTCGTCGCCACCCGGGACCACCACATCGACCCGGGCACCCACTTCTCCGCCACCCCCGACTATGTCGACTCCTGGCCCGTCCACTGCGTCGCCGGCACCCCGGGCGCCGACCTCCACCCCGCTCTCGCCGGCACCCGGTTCGACGCGGTGTTCGACAAGGGCGAGTACGCGGCCGCCTACTCCGGGTTCGAGGGTGCCGCCGGAGGCGTCTCGCTCGCCGACTGGCTGGTCGACCGCAGGGTCACCGCCGTCGACGTCGTCGGCATCGCGACCGACCACTGCGTGCGGGCCACGGCCCTGGACGCCGTGCGGGACGGCTTCGCCACCCGCGTCCTGGTCGACCTCACCGCTGCCGTGAGTCCGGACCGCCTGCCCGCCGTGCTCGACGAGCTCCGCGGGGCCGGGGTCGTGGTGCGCCGCGGCGACGGCTCCGGCGCGCGCCGCGTGGCGTGGACGGAGGGCGCCTGGACGCACCCGCCGGTGGCCGTCGAGGCCGACGGCGACGCCCTTGCGGTGACCGCCGTGGAGGGCTCCGACGCCTGGCGGCACACCGCCTACGGCTTCGTGCACGACGACGAGCACGCCCTGCTCGCCCCGCTGGAGGTGGGTGAGGCGGTCGAGGTCGTGGTCGAGACGACCTTCACCGGGGAGTTCGACCAGGCCGGCGTCTTCGTCCGTGCCGACGACGAGACGTGGATGAAGGCCGGGCTCGAGTTCGCCGACGGCGCGCTCAACCTGGGTGCCGTGGTCACGCTCGGGCGCTCCGACTGGTCGGTGGCGCCCGTGGATTGGAACGGGCGGCGCGTGACCGTGCGGGTCAGTCGCGGCGAGGACGCGCTGGTCGTGCGGGCCCGCGTGGACGACGAGCCGTTCCGGCTCGTGCGCGTCGCCCCCTTCCCTGCCGGCCCGGCGTCCGCGGGACCGTTCCTGTGCGCCCCGACCCGCGCGGGCTTCACCGCCCGCTTCCTCGACTGGCGCCTGACGGACGCGGACGCGTCCCTGCACTGACGCCCCGCCGGGGCCCGCGCGCGGCTACGGCGTCAGCCCTGCCGACAGGACGACGTCCAGCGCTGCGCGGTCGCCGTCGACGGCGAGGGCGGGGTCTGCCGATCCCGTCCGCCCCCACGCCAGCAGGGCCAGGCTCAGCGCCGGCCCGTGGACGGTCACCGTCCCGACACCGACCGGCGCGCCGGAGAGCTCGCGCGCCACGCCGTCCTCGGTGGCGGTGAGGACCACCCGCACCGGCGGCGGCCCGATCCGCCCCAGCCGCACCTGGCGCGGGTGCATGACCTGGACCACCTCGTCGAGGCAGTCCAGCCAGGCCGCCGGCCCGGGGTCGAAGCCCAGGCCGCACGCCGTGCGCAGGTCCCAGGCGTGCACCAGGGTCTCGAGGGCCTGGCGCCGGTGCCAGAAGCGGACCGTCCCGGCCTGCTCCGCCCGGGGGACGCCGTCGTCGAGGAGCGTCCAGGCCCGGGCGTCCGGGTCGAGGCTGGCCAGCGTCCCGCGCAGTTCGGTCGCGCACTCGTCGTAGAGCTCCGCCAGATCGAACGGGCCCCGGCCGAGCGGCACCTCACGGGCGCGCCGGGCCTGCGCCGCTGCCCAGTGGTGCACGCGGGCGAGGTGGACCACGAGGTCACGCACCCGCCAGCGGCCGCACCAGGGAACCGGCGTGGCCGGGTCCGCCAGCGGGATGGTCGAGGCGAAGACGTCCTGGAACGCGCGCAGGGCGGCGAGGTGGTCGATGGGCGCCGGCATGGCCCGATCCTAGGTGTACTCGGCCGGGACGTTGGTGACAGGCACTGGTTGACGAAGAGGGAGAACCCCCATTGGGGTGTGGCTTGCGAAGGTCACATTCCAAGGAGGTTCTCCCGTGTCCCAATGTAGGGCTCATCTGAACGTGTTCGGCAGGC
>JAIUOT010000044.1 GCA_020161015.1 Actinomycetota bacterium
CGGCCAGGCGGCTCTCGACATCGCGCGAGGTCAGCGAGTTAAGGCGGTGCTCGGTGTCGGAGAGCCGCGCACTCACCCGCGACAGCAGCTGCAAGCCGATCTCGGGGTGCCTCCTGATCAACCCCTCAAGATCATCATGGCGGAACACGCAAAGCTGGGACTCCCCCAGCGCGGTGGCGTAATCATCGGGCCGCTGGCCCGTGAACACCGACGTCTCCCCGGTGAAGTCGCCCGGACCCAACACCCGGATCAACTGCTCCGACCCGTCGGCTGAGAGCCGAAAGATCTTGAGTCGACCCGAATGCACCACCACGAGCTGCGACAGATCCTCGTCGGCACGGGTATGCCGCCTCACCCGCCTTCAGACGGGTCGGACGCGCCAACTCCTCGACCCGCTGCTGATCCTGCACCGACAGGCTGGCAAGGACCGGGACACGCGAGACGCAACTGTCGGCCATGACCCAACCCTAAGAACATGCCGGCAATGGTGAGCCTGACGCGCCGCGTTCAGCACCCGGTTGGTGTGCGACGCCCAGTCGTTCGTCGCTCCCAAGGTTGCCGGTGACAACGACAAAGTGAACACCATGACCCGATCGCGGGGGATCCTCACTGAGGGACTTCCCATGGATTCCCGGTGGGAAGAAGCCGTTCTATCTGTCGGCGACGGCATGGTGCACCCGACCTGTCGGGGTGTCTCGTTGGGATCTGGAGCCTACGGAGCAGGTGTGCCAGAAGTCGAGAGGCGGACCCCAACGAGACGCTTCTGCGGCCAGCGCGGCGTGTCGCGTTGAGGTGTACCTCGCAGTGACGAGTGACTGGGTTGCGGCTGCTAGCCGACCGGTGCGAGGCCAAGGGCGACGACGGCTCCGATCACGGTGAGCGCGGGGGGTTGGATGTCGGCGGCGTCGGCGAGGGCGGGCAGCGTGGCCACGGTGCCGCGCACCACCTGTTGGTCGGGTAACGCGGCCTTGGCGACGATGGCGGCGGGGGTGTCGCCGTCGAGCCCGCGGCTGGTCAGGCCGGTGCAGATCTCGGGGAGGTGGGCGACGCCCATGAGGATCACGATGGTGCCGGTGCTTTGCGCGAGCGCGTCCCAGTTCACGGTCGAGGCGGGGTGGTCGGGTCCGACGTGTCCGGAGACGACGGAGAAGTTCTGGGTGATGCCGCGGTGGGTGAGGGGGATGCCGGCGAGTTCTGGTCCGGCGATCGCGGAGGACACTCCGGGGATGACGCGGATGGGGATGCCGGCCTCGGCGCAGGCGAGCCATTCCTCGCTACCGCGTCCGAGGACGAACGGGTCGCCGCCCTTGAAGCGGACGACGGTCCTCCCTCTGCGCGCGTGGTCGATCAGGAGGGCGTTGATGTCGGTCTGGGCGGTCTGGCAGCCGCGGGGGATCTTGCCGACGTCGATGAGGGTGACGCCGGGGCGGGTCTGGTCGAGGCAGGCGAGCGGTGCGAGGTGGTCGTAGAGCACGACGTCGGCTTCGCGGAGTGCGCGGAGGCCGCCGATGGTGAGCAGGTCGGGGTCGCCGGGTCCGCCGCCGACGAGGATGACCTGGCCCGTGGTGGGGGTGTCGGTGTCCATGCGGGTCCTTTCGTGGTGCGTGGTCGGAGTCAGCCGGTTCGTCCGTCGGTACCGCACAGGGCGTTGACGGCGGCGACGGTGACGGCGCTGCCACCCCGGCGTCCGTGCACGACGAGGTAGTCCAGGCCGAGGGTGTTGTCGGCGAGGGCCCGTTTGGACTCCGCCGCCCCGATGAAGCCGACCGGGATGCCGAGGACGGCGGCCGGCGCGAGCTCCGGGTCTTCCTCGACGATCTCGAGCAGGTGGAACAGGGCGGTGGGCGCGTTGCCGATCGCGACCACGGCGCCGGCGAGGTGGGGGCGCCACAGCTCGACGGCCGCGGCGGTCTTGGTGGTGCCCAGTCGGGCGGCCAGGTCGTAGAGTCGCGGGTCGCCGAGCAGGCAGAGGATATGGTTGTCACGGGGAAGGCGGGAGCGGATGATGCCACTGGCGACCATCCGGGAGTCGCACAGGATCGGGGCGCCCTGCTGCAGTGCGGTGGTGGCGGCGGGGGCGAGCCCTTCGGACCAGGCGAGGTCGTCGAGGAGGTCGACCTGGCCGCTGGCGTGGATCATCCGGACCGCGACCGCCCGGAGGCCTTCGGGCACCTTGTCGAGGTCGGCTTCGGCTGCGATGGTGGCGAAGGACTGCCGGTAGATCTCGGCGCCGTCCTTGATGTAGTCGTAGCTCACAGCGATTCCTGGTTGACGACCTCGAGGAACCGGTCCCGCACCCGGCGGGCGCGTAGCGGGTCGTGGCTGGTGATGGCGGCGACGGTGACGCCGGCGGTGTCTCCGGTGGCCGGGGTCCAGGCCGAACCGTCGTCGGCCCGGTCGGCGCGGACGCAGTAGGTGTGGCGCGTCTCGGCCTCGGCGACGATGGCGGCATTGGCGGCCGGGGAGTCGGTGAGGGCGAGCACGTACCAGGCGCCGTCGAGGTCGGCGGGCTCGAAGCTGCGCGCGTGCCAGGTGATCGCGCCGGCTTTGGCCAGGCCGGCGAGGCGGCTGTGCACCTCGGGGGAGATGACCTCGACCCGGGCGCCGGCGTCCAGCAGTTTCGGGACGCGGCGGCGCGCGACACACCCTCCGCCGACGACGACGACCTTCCGGTCGCGCAGCAGCAGGCCGGTGAGGTAGGCGGGGGAGCCGGTGGTGGTGCGGGCCCGGAGCGCGCCTTCCTTGTATCGCTGGGCGACGACCTGGGCGAGTTCGTCGCAGGGCCCGATCACGTCGGCGATCCGGATGAAGGTGTCGGGGTGGGCGGCGCGGAACTCCTCGACCTGTTGGTGGACCCACTGGTCGAGCCGTCCGGTGAACAGGAAGTGGGGCATGACCACGATGCGGCGGCTGCCGGAGGCGTGGTACTGGCGCAGGATTTCGGTCAGCGAGGGCCGGGCGACCTGGATGAAGGCAGACAGCACCTGGTGGTAGCCGCCGGTCTCGAACACGATCCTGGACAGCCGGACGTGGTCGGCGTTGGCGTCGGTGTGGCTGCAGCCGCGTCCGACCATCACCACGTCGGTGTCCTCGGCGGACCAGTCGGCGCGGGCGGCGGCGATCCGGGCGTGGACGGCGTTGACGAGTGCCTTGGGGGAGCCGAGGTGCCGGGTGTAGACGACGGTCGCCGCGAGGTGGCGGGCCCTGGAGGCGTCGATGGCTTCGGGGATGTCGTCGCGGACGTGGCCGCCGGTGCCGATCATCAGCGGCACGACGACGGCGGAGGTGGCGTCGGCGAGCACGGTGTCGAGGGCGGCGTCGATGGTGGGTGGGGTGAGTTCGACGAACCCGGCCTCGACGCGGACGCCGGGCAGCAGCCCGCGGACCTTCTCGACCAGTGTGGTGGCGGCGTCGGCGCCGGCGTTGACCCGGGTGCCGTGGCCGGCGATGACCAACGGTGGCGGGGTGGCGGGTACCGCGGGAGGGGCCGGGGTCGGGGTGTCGTGGCTCATCGTTCCATCCAGTGGTAGTCGCGGGGAGTGACCATGGCCGTGCGCCCGGTGCCGGCGGGCAGGTAGCGGGTGGTGGAGGAGCCGACCACGACCAGGGAGTTCATGTTGACCACGTCGGGGTCGAAGTCGGCCAGGGTGGCGAGGGTGACTCGCTGGTCGGGCCGGTCGGCCTCCTCGACGACCGCGACCGGGGTGCTGGGCGGGCGGTGGGCGGCGAAGATGGCCAGCGCATCGGGCAGGTGGTGCAGCCGTGTGCGGCTGCGCGGGTTGTACAGCACGGTGACCAGGTCGGCCTGTGCGGCGGCGCGGACGCGGGTGAGGATGGTGTCCCAGTCGGTGTGCAGGTCGGATAGCGAGATGGTGGCGTGGTCGTGCCCCAGGGGTGCGCCGAGGATGGCGGAGGCGGCGAGGCTGGCGGTGACGCCGGGCACGATCTCGATGTCGATGCCTTCGGTGCCCTGTTCGAGGGTGGGGGAGGCCATCGCGTAGATCGCCGGGTCGCCGGAGCAGACGAGGGCGACGTTGTTGCCTTCGCGCGCGAACTGGATGGCGGTGGCGGTGCGTTCCTCCTCCTTGCCCATCGGGGTGCTGGCGATCCGGACCCCGGGCCGAAGCAGGTCCTTGACCTGTGCGACGTAGGGCCGGTAGCCGACCACGACGGAGGCCTGCCGGATGGCCTGCTGGGCGCGGGGGGTGGTGAGGTCGCGCGAGCCCGGGCCGAGGCCGATCACGGTGAGCTTGCCGCGGGCGGGGATGCGCCCGATCGCACAGGTGGCCTCGGCCGTCCTCTGCTTCTCGACCAGCAGGGTGGCGCCGTGGGCGAGGACGGAGGCCTCGGCGACGCTGGGGGTGCCGACGGCGACGCGGGGTGCGTCGCTGGGGTTGGGCACCTCCAGGGTGGCGAGCTGATCGGCAGGGTAGGTGACCAGCGGCACGCCGAGGTCGGCGGCGAGCTGGACGAGTCCGGCTTCGTCGGCCTTGGCGTCGACGGTGGTGATCGCGGCGAGCGACCCCAGGGCGAGGCCTGCCTGTTCGAGGGTCTGTTCGAGCAGGCGGCGCAGACCGGTGGTGCTGGTGCCGCGGTTGCAGCCCAGGCCTGCGACCAGGCTGGGCGGGTTGAGTACCACGCTGGGCAGGCTGCCGGGGTCGGTGAGCTGGTCGGTGACCAGGACCCGAGCGATGAGGCCGGTGGGCTCGGGGTCGTCTGGTCCCACCACGCTCACGGTCGCAGGCAGCGGCGGCAGCGGCCACGGCTGGCTGCGGCGCACCGCGACCGGTTCTCCGTCGAGGATGGCCCGGGTCACAGCGGCGACATCCCCCGTCCAGCGCCAGCCGAGGGTGTCCAGACCGGGCACGCCGGCGACGTCGGTGGCGGTGGTAAGGACGGCGGTGGCGCCGAGCCCTGCGGCGATCCGGCTGGCGAGGTCGTTGGCCCCGCCGCCGTGGCCGCCCACCAGCGGGATGACGAACCTCCCGGCGTCATCGATGACGACGACGCCAGGGTCTGTCTTCTTCGATGCCAGCAGGGGGGCGAGGATGCGAGTGGTGGCGCCGAGGGCCAGGTGGCTGACGATCAGGTCGCACTCGGCCCACGCCTGCGGGAGGCCGGCGACGGCACCGTCGGTGTAGCGGCGGCTTTCCTGGCCGAGGATGGCGTCGATCTGGTCGGCACGGGCGCGGCTGCCCGGGCCGCTGGTGACCTGTCCGATCATGGCTGTTCTCCGATGACGAGGGGTGATGGGTGGCGGGTGGGGCCGGCGACGCCTCCCGGCCACGGCGCGTCGTCGTCGGCGGGGTGCCGGTCGAGGACGAGGACGACGTTGGGTTCGCGCGGGACGGTGGTGCGCGCAGCGGCGGTGGTGAGGACACGGACGCGTTCGTCGGGTTCGCCGAGCCGCTCGGCCAGGACGAACCACCGGCCCAGGCCGTCCAGGGCGGTGGCCAGCTCCCTGATGCCGTGCTCCGCCGAGGTGAACACCGCGACCTTTCCGGCGGTGTGCACCAGGTCGAGGGCCGGTTCGAGTGGACGACCGTGGACGCTGACGACGGCGGCGTCGTCCCAGGGGAGGCCGACGGCGGCGAATGCGGCCGCGATCGAGGACACGGCCGGCACCACGCGGGGACGAAGACCCGCAGCCCGCAACGTCCTGACGACGCCGAAGTACAACGGGTCGCCGCTCGCGATCACGACGACCACCTGGTCCTCGGGCAGAGTGGCCAGCTGTTCGACGGCCGGTCGTAGCGCTCCGAGGGTGATGCGTCGGGAGTCGTCGACCTCGAGGGCGTCGAGGTGGCGTTGGCCGCCCACCACCCAGTCGGCGGTGGCGGCGGCCACCCGCAACTCGAGGGTGGGAGTGCCGAGCAGGCCGTGGACGGTGATCACGTGTCGGTCCTGGTCACCAGTGGGGTGCCGTCGGCGGCGCGGTACTCGTGGCGGAAACCGGGGTGGTAGAGGTGGCTGCGGGTGTCGTGCTGCTCGGCCAGGGCTGGTCCGACGAGCACGACGGTGTGCTTCCACAACTTGTGGGCCTTCATCGTGGCCGACAGTTCGGCCAGGGGGCAGCGCAGCATCAACTCGTCGGGCCAGCTGACCCGGTAGCCGACGATGCAGGGCGTGTCGGCCGGGTAGCCGCCGGCGAGCAGCTCGTCCTGGAGCACCTTGTTGCGGGCCGCGGACAGGTACAGCGCCATGGTGACGCCGTGAGCGGCGAAACCGCGGACCGTCTCCCGGTCGGGCATCGGGGTGCGGCCGCCTTCGAGGCGGGTGAGGATGAGGGTCTGGGAAACCTCGGGGATGGTGATCTCGGCGTCCATGCGGGCAGCGGCGGCGGAGAAGGCCGAGACGCCGGGGATGGTGCGGTGCGGGATGCCGATCCGCTCACAGATGCGGCGCTGCTCGGCGGTGGCCCCGTAGATCGACGGGTCGCCGGTATGGACGCGGGCGACCAGCAGGTCCTCGTCGTGGGCGCGCTGATACAGCGGGGTGATGTCCTCCAGCGACTCGGTCGCGGAGTCGACCACGAGCGCGCCGGGCTTGGTGTTCGCAACGATGGCGGCATCGACCAGGCTGGAGGCCCAGATCACGATGTCGGCCTGCTCGATCACCCGGGCGCCACGCACAGTGATCAGGTCCGCTGCGCCCGGGCCGGCGCCGACGAAGACGACCTGGCCGCTCACAGTGCGCCGCCGGTGGTGTTGCGCCGCGGTGCGACGAGGACGGTGCTGAAGTAGGGCGCGCTGGCGGCCTCCACCTCGCTGAGCGGGGTGATGGTTTGGCCGGGCAGGCCCACGTTCACCCCAAGCACGCCATCCAGGCCGCGGTCGTGGACGAGTGCGAGCAGGTCGGCCAGCTGGCGTCCGCCCTTGTAGGCGACGACGGTGTCGGCATGCTCGAGGGCGGCGCCGACCGCGGCCAGCCCGGCCGTCACTGGTACGAGGGTGAGGCTTTCGCGTCCCTCGACGAGCGGGGTCAGGCTGGCCGCGGCCAGCGCCTGCATGGCAGTGATGCCCGGCACGACCGACACGTCAACGTCGGGCACCACTGCCTGTACCTGGGCGGCGAGGTACGAGAACGTCGAGTAGACGCTCGGGTCGCCGACGGTGGCGAAGGCGACCGTGGCCGCCCCCGCCTGGAACGCGTCGACGGCGGCCTGCGCAGACGCCTCCCACGACTGGCGCCGCTTGGCGCCGACACCAGTGCGTTGCGCCATGCTGAACGGCACCCGACGCAGCTTGCCCGCGGCCTCAGGGCAGGCGGCGAGCACGACCTGCTCGGCCCGGCCGGCGTCGTCGCCGCTGGCCTCTGTGCTCGGCACCAGGATCACGTCAGCCCGATCGAAGGCCGCCACCGCTTTTCGGGTGACGAGTTCGGGGTCGCCGGGGCCGACGCCCACCCCAACCAGGGCAGGAATGCGTGCAGCAGTGTCCAAGGGAGCCTCCTCAGGTGTCCTCGCCCGATCTCGTTGCTCGGCAGTGAGGCGAGTTCCTGGCTCCCGGTCCACGCGTGGTGCGTGGACCGGTCACAGTGGCGGGACCGCCTCGGACTTGCCCTTTCGGGCTCACCGGAGTTCCTCGGCACATCTCTGCGGCGCCCAGTCTGGCACACTCGATGGCGAACAATTGCCACCGGCGAAAGGTTGGTCATGGAAGCACCGGGGACGGCGACAGCTGTCGGCCTCGCCCTGGGCTGGGCGGCCGACCAGCTGCTCGGTGACCCGCTTCGCTGGCACCCGGTGGCCGGCTTCGGCCGCGTCGCCACTGCGGTGGAGTATCGAACCTACGCCGACGACCGGCTGCACGGAGCCGTCCATGTCGCCGTGCTGGTCGGGGGTGCGGCCGCTGTCGGGAGCCTGGTTGCCCGCAGCGCCAGACACCCGGTGCTGGCGACCCTGGCGACCGCAGCAGCCACCTGGACGGTGCTGGGTGGGAGGTCGCTGGCCCGTGAGTCCGAGGCGGTCGCGGCCCACCTGGACGCCGGCGACCTGTCCGCGGCACGACTCCAGGTCAGCCACCTGGTCAGCCGGGACCCGCAGACCCTCGATGCCGACGGCGTGGCCCGCGCTTCCCTGGAGTCGGTGGCGGAGAACACCTCCGACGCGGTGGTCGCCCCACTGTTGTGGGGTGCGGTCGCCGGCGTTCCCGGGCTGTTGGCCTACAGGGCGATCAACACCCTCGACGCGATGGTCGGCTACCGCAACGACCGCTACGGCAACTTCGGCTGGGCCGCGGCGAAGCTCGACGACCTGGCCAATCTCCTGCCGGCACGGGTCAGCGGCGGGCTCGCCGTCCTGGCCGCCCCACTGGTGGGCGGACGGCCCGCGGACGCCCTGCGCGCCGTGCGTCACCAGTCAGGGCGGCACCCCAGCCCCAACGGCGGTGTGGTCGAGGCCGCCTTCGCCGGTGCCCTGGGAGTCACCCTGGGTGGCCGCAACACCTACGGCGGCGTCGAGGAGGACCGCGGCGAACTTGGCCACGGCCCCGCACCTTCGGCTGCCGACCTCGCCCGCGCGAACCGTCTGGCACTGGCGGTCTCGGCCGGGGCTGCCGGCCTGAGCGTCCTGGTCGCGCTCGCGAGGCGGCGATGAACGTCCTGCTGCTGGGCGGCACCGCCGAGGCGCGCGAGCTCGCCCGCCTGCTCCACGCCGAGGGCATCTCGGCCGTCACGTCGCTGGCCGGAGCCGTGGCCGACCTGCACCCGCCGCAGGGCACGACCAGGGTCGGCGGCTTCGGCGGCGCGGACGGACTCGCCGGCTACCTGCGCGGCCAGCACGTCGACGCGGTGATCGACGCGACCCACCCGTTCGCCGAACGGATGAGCGCGAACGCGGCTGACGCCTGTGCCCGGACCGGGGTGCCGTTGCTGCGACTGTCACGGCCCAGCTGGGCCGTCCATCCGGACGCCGCGTCCTGGCACTGGGCCGACTCGATCGACCAGGCACGGGAGGTCGCGGGCGGGCTGGGCGAACGGGTCTTCCTGACGATCGGGCGGCAGTCGCTGGCCGAGTTCGCTTACTGGGGCGACCGCTTCGTCCTCACCCGCGTGATCGACCCACCCGACATTGCGAGCCCGGCCTCCTGGACGGTGCTGCGCGCACGCGGCCCGTTCCGGATCGATGACGAACTCGACCTGCTGCGCAGGTACGAGATCGATGTGCTGGTCACCAAGGACTCCGGCGGCCCGACCGACGCCAAGCTCGCCGCGGCGTCCGAACTGGAGGTGCCGGTCGTCATGCTTCGCCGGCCCGCGCCGCCCGACAGGGTGCGGTTGGTGACGTACGTGGCCGATGTGATGGTGTGGGTGAAAGGGCTTCGCGTGGGCGTGGCCGGTCAGCGTCGTCGCAGCAGGTAGGTGTCGAACATCCAGCCCTTGCGGGCTGCGGCCTCGGCGCGGACCCGCACGATCTCTTCCCGAACGTCCTGCAGGGGACCGGACACGAGAATCTCGTCGGGGGTGCCGAGGTAGGCGCCCCAGTAGATGTCCAGGCCTTCGGGTTCGATGGTTGCGAATGTCTGGGCACCGTCCAGCATCACCACCACGTCGTCGACGTCGGTCGACATTCCGCCGCGCAGTAGCCGTGCAGGGCTGATCTGGAGCGCGCGGCCCTGCCGGTTGAGCGGGATCTGGTGCCGGGCGGCGAGGGCCAGCACGCTGCTGATTCCCGGCAGCACGCGCAAGGTGATCGGCGCGCTGTCGGCCGCCGCCGCCACCAGTTGGTCGGCGATCGCCAGGGTGCTCTCGTACAGGCTCGGGTCACCCCAGACGAGGAAGCCACCCACCTGCCCTGGGCCGAGCGATCGACCTACGGCAAGGCTCCACTGCTCGAGTCGTTGGGTGCGCCAGCCGGCCACGGCCTGGTCGTAGTCGGGGGCGGTCCGCCAGGGCCGTGGCGGGTCGCTGAGTTCCACGATCTGCACGGGAGTGGTGCGATGCCGCTCGACCACGACTCTCCGCGCCTCGACGAGGTCGTCCAGGTCACCCTCCTTCACCACCACGAAGAGGACGTCGAGTTGCTGGATGGCACGGGATGCTTCGATCGTGACCCAGTCGGGATCTCCGGCGCCGATGCCGATCAGGAACAGTTCACGGCTCACCGTCTGCCTCCTGTTTGTGGCGAGCCCGAGTTGAGCCCGGCGAGGGTTGCGGTCAGGGCGTCGGCAACCTCGGGCGCCGGCACCTTGATACGGATCCAGGTGGGCCCGAGGCCTGGGAACGACTCGCCTCGCCGGACGGCGAAGCCGGCCACGGCGAGGGCGGGCCGGACCGAGTCGGGGCCGCAGGAGGAGGTGTCGACCAGCACGAACGGCGCTGCGGACGGCACGCTGGGGAACCCGGCGTACGACAGTGCCGCGACCAGGTGGCCACGGTCGGCGTTCAGGGTGAGGTACCGGCTCGCAGCTTCGGTCCGTGCGGCCGCGGTGCTGGTGGCGATCATCGCCGCGATGGCGGGCGCTGAGACCGGCCAGGAGGGTTGGGCCTGCGCCAGGCGCGCGATCAGGCGGGGGTCGCCAATGACGTAGCCGACCCGCAACCCCGCCAGGCCCCACGTCTTCGACAGGGACCGGAGCACGAGCCGGTTCGGCATGTCCGGTTCGATCAACGACTCGCGCTCGTCGGTGGCGTCCATGAACGCTTCGTCGACCACCAGCAGCCGACCGTGGCCGGCTTCGAGCAGGGCCTCCCGACGATGGAGCCAGCCAGTGGGGTTGGTGGGGTTGCCCACGAACAGGGCGTCGGCCCACGCGGGCAGCCCGGTGAGGGCGGGGACGCCGTGGTCGGTGCGGACGGGCAGAAGCCACCGCTGGACGGCGTGCCCGGCGGCCCGCAGGGCCGATTCGGGTTCGGTGAACTGAGGGTGCACCACCAGTGGGTGGGTCGCGGTGAGGACCCGGGCGATCAGCGCGAACGCTTCGGCGCCGCCGGCGGTGGGGAGCACCATCTCAGGCCGAACTCCGTGGGCTGCCGCGATCGCGGTCCGCGCCAGCTCGACTTCGGGATAGCGGCCCAGCGTGGTGGTGGCGGCGGCGATCTGGCCAGCCAGCCAGCGCGGAGGGCCGGGCAGCATGACGTTGACGGCCAGGTCGACCAGGTCGGGAGCCGTGTCGTGGTCGCCGTGGTGGTGGAGGTCGATCCCGTCGACGCGGCCGGTGTGCCCTGGGGCCGGCTCGATGCCGCCGGTTCGGGCGGTGAAGGCGGCAGCGGCGCGGGCGAAGCGCTGGGCACAGTCGGGCTGCCCGGCCCAGTGCAGGTGCAGGTACGAGGCGTGCAGGGTCGGGGTCCCGGTCCGGGCGGGGTCGAGGGAGAAGCCCTCACTGGTGTCCGACCAGGCCCAGGCCGGGCTGGGACCGGCCGGCGGGGTGGTCTGGGTGCGGTGGAACTCGTGGCCAGCGACCTGGGTCCCGGCCGGGCAGAGCAGGGTGTCGGTGTGGGTGGTGGCGGTCCGGTAGCCGAGGGTGAGCCGGGGAGTCATCCGGCTGGTGGCGAGCAGCGCCCCGACCATCGGGTGGCCGTCGAGGTGTTCGGTGAGATACAGCTGGCCGGCGCATTCTGCGACGGTGGGGAGCCCGGCGGCGATCGCGTCGCCGACCGCGGCTCGCAGCTCGGCGTTGGCGCTGAGCTCGACGGCGTGGACCTCGGGGAAGCCGCCGCCGATGTACAGCCCGGCCAACCCCCGGGGGAGGCAGGTGTCGGTCAGCGGGTCGATCTCGACGACTCGGCAGCCGGCCGCGGTGAGCAGTTCGGCGGTCTCGGCGTACCGGAAGGTGAACGCGCGGCCGGCGAACATCCCGACGAGCGGCCGCCCGGCCACCTGGTTCACGACCGTGGCCGGGTCCCACGGTGTGGCGTCGAGGGCTGTGGCGCTGCCGGCCAGGTCCAGGACGGCCGCCAGGTCGACGTGCTCGGCGATGTGCGCGGCGAGGGTGGTGATGGTCGCGGCGGATTCCGCGCGTTCGGCGGCGGGCACGAGACCCAGATGGCGGGACGGGGCGGCGATCCCGGCGCTGCGAGGTACCAGGCCGAGCACCGGAACGCCGGCACCGGCGAATACGGCTGCGAGTTCGGCGCCGTGGCGCGGACTGGCCACCCGGTTCACGACCACGCCACCGATGCGGATGCGCTCGTCGAAGCCGCGCAAGCCCAGCGCTGCGGCCGCGGCGGTCCGGGACGACCCGGCCGCATCAACCACCAGCAGCACCGGCGCATCGATGAGCCGTGCGACGTGGGCGGTGGAGCCGAACCCGTCGCGTCCCAGCTGGCCGTCGAAGAGCCCCATCACGCCTTCCACGATGGCCACTTCTGCCGGGGCGGGGGAGAGTGCGCCGTGCAGGAACAGCCGGGGCACGATCTCCTCACCGGTAAGGACGGCGTCAAGGTTGCGTCCGTCCCTGCCGGTCGCGAGCGCGTGATAGCCGGGGTCGATGAAGTCTGGGCCGACCTTGAAGCCGGCCACCTGTCGTCCGGAATCGGCCAGCGCAGCCATGATTCCGGTGGCGATGGTGGTCTTTCCCGCCGAGGATGCGGCGGCGGCGACGACGAGCCGGGGGATGTTCACCATTCGACGCCCGCCTGGCCCTTCTGGCCGGTGTCGAAGGGGTGCTTGCGCTTGGTCATCTCGGTGACGGTGGTGGCGATCTCGACCAGTTCGGCCGGGGCTGCCCGTCCGGTGACCACGACGTGCTGCACCCCGGGCCGGTCACGCAGCGTCGCCACCACCTCGCCGACGTCGAGCCAGCCCCAGATCAGCGGGTAGGTGAGTTCGTCCAGCACGTACAGCTGGTGTCGCTGCACCGCGAGGCGGGACGCCACTTCGGCCCACGCCTCCCGGGCCGCGTGGGCGTGCCCGGGCTCGGCCCCGGGCTTGCGGACCCAGCGGCGTCCGGCGCCGGTGGCGTACCACTCGACCTCCCCGCCGGTCCCGCTGCGTTCGTGCTCGGCCCCCAGCGCCTCGAGCGCGGCGCGTTCGCCGGTGACCCACTTCCCGGACTTGATGAACTGGAACACCCCGATCGACCAGCCCTGGTGCCACGCCCGCAGCGCGAGGCCCATCGCCGCGGTGGTCTTGCCCTTGCCCTCGCCGGTGTTCACGATCAGCGCGGGCAGGAGCCGCCGCTCCTTCGTGGTCAGCCCGTCCCCGGCGATGTCGACGGGTTCGCCCTCAGGCATGTCGGGGTCCGGTTCTCCTGCTCACGGCCCAGATTGTGCCGCATCCGGTTAGGGTGCTCGCCATGAACGACCACACCGGGAGTCCGGGCCAGCTCAGCGCCGGGTTGCCCGATGATGCGTTCGTCACCGACGGACTGCTGACCAAGCGGGTGCTGCGCGCTTACGCCCTGGCCGTGCTCGCCCCACGACCGGGGGAGCGGTTGTGGGACCTGGGTGCCGGCACCGGCTCGATCGCCATCGAGTGGTGCCGGTTGCATCCGGGCAACACGGCGATCGCGGTCGAACGGGACCCCGAGCGGGCCACGCGCATCGCCACCAACGCCACGAACCTGCAGGTTGCCGGCCAGCTCGCTGTGCGGGTCGGCGACGTGGCGTCGCTGCCCGCCGAGCTCCCCGCGCCCGACGCGGTCTTCGTCGGCGGCGGCGTGGAGGACCAGGTGCTGCAGGACTGCTGGGCAGCGCTCAGGCGCAACGGACGACTCGTCGCCCACAGCGTCACCGCCGACTCCGACGCCGTGCTATTGGAGGCCTACCGGCGCTGGGGCGGCGAACTGAGCCGGATCGGGGTCGAGGTCGCCGAACCGATCGGACGTTTCACCGGCCTGCGGCCGCTGCGCAGCGTCACGAGCTGGGCCGCCACCAAGCGCTGACCCCGGACCGGTCCAGGCGGGCGCTGAGACGGGCGTCCCAGAATTACGCAATCTTGCTCATCGGGGCGTTTCGGGGTGCAAGGATCAAGTGCTGTCCACGACACGGAACCCGGTGAGAATCCGGGACGGTCGGGCCACTGTGACCTCAGCGATGGGGAAGTCAGATACGTGCGTGGGCGACGGTTCCTTAGGCCACGTCACCTAGAAAGGGAACTCACTGATGCATATCGCTGAGGGATTCCTACCTGTCGTTCACTGCGTCGCTTGGTACGCAGTCTCAACCCCGTTCGTGATCCGCGGAGCTCGCAAGGTCATCCAGGAAGCGAAGGAGCATCCGGAGTCCCGGCTGCTGCTCGCCGCCGCCGGCGCCTTCACCTTCGTCCTGTCCTCGATCAAGCTGCCCTCGGTCACCGGCAGCTCCTCCCACCCCACCGGCACCGGCTTGGGGGCCGTGCTGTTCAGGCCACCCGTCATGGCGTTCCTGTCCACGATCGTGCTGATCTTCCAGGCCTTGCTGCTGGCCCACGGCGGCATCACAACCCTGGGCGCGAACGTGTTCAGCATGGGCATCGCCGGGCCCTGGGTGGGTTACTGGTTCTGGAAGCTGTCCAGCCGTCTCGGCTGGCACCGCAATGTCGGCGTCTTTCTCGCCCTCGCCTTCGCTGACCTATCCACGTACCTGGTGACCAGTGTCCAGCTGGGTCTAGCCTTCCCCGACCCCGTCTCCGGCCTGGCCGGCTCGGTGGCCAAGTTCATGGGCGTGTTCGTCATCTCCCAGATCCCGCTGGCAATCGCCGAGGGCATCCTGGGGGTGCTGGTGTTCCGGCTGCTCACCGATGTCGCCAAGCCCGAGCTGGAACGCCTCGGCATCTTGCGCCCGGTCGTGAAGGAAGCGGTGGCCTGAGATGAGCAGGAAGACCTGGACCACCATCGCCCTCATTGCCGCGCTTGTCCTGATCTTCGGGATCAGCTTCGTTGTCGGTGGGCTTCACACCGACCCCTACGAACGCTTCGCCGGCACCGACTCGGTTGCCACCAGCACCATCCAGGAGTCCAACCCGGACTACCAGCCGTGGTTCGAGCCCTTCTTCCAGCCGGAATCCGGAGAAGTCGAGTCCGGACTGTTCGCACTGCAGGCGGCTCTCGGCGGCACCGTCCTCGGATTCGCCATCGGCGGACTGTGGGGGCGTCGTCGCAGTGAACGGTCGCCCGCGACCGCTGAACCCAACGGGCCCGCTCCCGAGCCCGCGACCTGATGGCGCACGGCCTGGCGCTGGACCACGCAGCGTGGTCCAGCCCCTGGCGGTCGCGTTCGGTCAGGGACAAGGGCACCTTGTCGCTGGGCCTGCTCCTGGCCGCCATCTCGCTACCGCCATTCCCCGGTGGCGCCGCGGTTGCTGTGCTTAGCCTGGTGCTGCTGCTGGGCCCGATCCGCGTCGGCTGGACCCGGCTGGGCCGCATCGTGTGGCTGCCGCTGGTCTCCATCCTGATCGGCGTGGCGACGGTCGCGGTAAGCGTCAGCTGGGGCGCCAGCCTGCGCGTGCAGGTCACCCCTGCCGGTCTGGATCAAGCCGCGCAACTTGCCGTCCGTGCGGTCGCGGCCACCCTGGCGATGTTCACCCTCGCCTGCTCGACCCCGATGATCGACCTGCTGTCCAGCCTGCGGCATGCCCGCATCCCGGACCCGCTCATCGAGATCGCGGCACTTATCTATCGGTTCAGCTTCGGCCTACTGGAGAGCGCTGGAGCGATCCACCAGGCGCAGGAGGCACGGCTGGGCTATTCCACCCGATCCGCAGCGATGCGCTCGGCGTCCATGGGGGTGGCGGTGCTGTTGCTCCGCTCCTGGGACCGGGCCCGTCGCCTGGAAGCGGGGCTTGCTGCACGGGGCTACGAAGACACGCTACGGACCCTGGAACCGGCACGGACCAGGTCCACCGGCTTCCTGGTCACCAGCGTCGCGACACTCGCAATGCTGGTTGCCGGCTCGGTGGGCTGGATGGTGTTGCGATGAGCCACCGCCAACTCTCCGCCGAAGGTCTTGAGGTTGCCTTCGGGCACCGGCAAGTGCTCCGCGGCGCAGACCTCGAGATCCCGCGCGGACGGCGCCTCGCCCTGCTCGGCGCCAACGGCTCGGGCAAGACCACGCTGCTACGAACGCTGGCCGGGTCGGTCAAGCCGGGCCACGGCAACGTCCTGGTCGACGGCGCTGCCGTGGCGTTCGACCGGTCCGGCCTTCGGACGCACCGGCAGATCGTCCAGCTGGTCGCACAGAACCCCGACGACCAGTTGTTCGCCGCCGATGTGTACCGCGACGTCTCCTTCGGTCCACTGAACCTCGGATTGAGCGAAGCCGAGGTACGACAGCGAGTGGCGCAGGCGCTGGCCGTTCTGTCCATCGAGGACCTCGCGGAGCGGCCGATCCACGAATTGTCCTACGGGCAGCGAAAGCGGGTCGCGATCGCCGGGGCATTGGCAATGCAGCCGTGCGTCATGCTGCTCGACGAGCCCACCGCCGGGCTCGACCCGCAAGGGGTGGACGAGATGGTCGCCGCCCTGCAGAGGCTGCTTGAAGCTCACACCACGGTGGTGATCTCCACCCACGAGGTCGACTTCGCCCTGTGGTGGGCCGACTCGGTCGCCGTGCTGGTGGACGGTCAGGTCCGCCACGGGTTACCCGCTGATCTGCTGTCCGACGAGTCCCTCGTGGCGGCGGCCCGGCTCCGGCGACCGCTGGTGCTGCAGGCCGCCGCCGCGCTCGGTCTTCCCTCGGGATCAGTCACCGACGTGCCCGGACTCGTCGCCGCAGTGCGGGCGGCCGGGGACCTCGGCGAGGGCGCAGCCTGACGACGATGATGGCGAGGTCCGGGATGCGTTGCAGCTCAGCTGCGAGCCAGTCGCAGCAGCGCATCCACATCGGCGTGCTGCTCCAGGGCGTCGGCCAGTTCGTCGAGCATCTGGGTGCGACGCTCGACGAAACCTGGGGCGTCCGGGACGGGCTGCCAGGCCGAGCCGACCGTGCCGGCCAGTTCGGTGAGCCAGGCGCGGCGGAAGCCGTCATTCTCGAACGCGCCGTGCCAGATCGTGCCCCAGGTGTTGCCGTCCCGCACCCCGTCGAGGAACGGCTCCCCTCCGGACGGCTCGACCACCCCGTGGTGGATCTCGTAGCCGGTCACCGTGTGCCCGCGCCAACTGCCGGACGGCTTTCCGAGGACCTTCTCGGCGTTGAACCGGACCGTCGCCGGCAGCAGGCCAAGCCCCGGCTCGGTGCCCAGGGCGGTTTCGATCGGGTCGTCGATCACCTCGGTCAGCATCTGGTACCCGCCGCAGATACCGAGGATCGGTCCACCGGTCGCAGCGCGGGCCGCCAGAGCCTCAGCGAGGCCGAGGCGGCGCATCCAGTCCAGGTCGGCCACGGTGCTGCGGCTCCCCGGCAGCACCACCAGGTCAGCGCTCGCGATGTCGGACGGGCTGGCAGTGGCGAACACGTCCAGGCCGGGCTCGGCGGCCAGGGCGTCCAGATCGGTGGCGTTCGAAATGCGCGGAAACCGGACCGCGGCGACCCGCAGCGTCCCGGCACGGCCGGGCAGGCGCGGCCACTTGGCGAAGGCCAGCGCGTCCTCGCTGTCCAGCCACACCTGGTCCAACCAGGGCACCACGCCCAGGCAGGGCAGGCCCGTGCGGGCGGTGAGCTCGACCAGCCCCGGGTCGAGGACCGACTGGTCGCCGCGGAACTTGTTGATCAGGTAGCCGGCCAGGGTGGCCCGGTCGTCGTCGTCGCCGATCGCCCAGTGACCGTAGATGGAGGCCAGCACCCCGCCTCTGTCGATGTCCCCGACCAGCACCACCGGCAGCCCGAACTCCCTGGCCAGACCGAAGTTCACGTAGTCACCGGTCCGCAGGTTGATCTCGGCCGGCGAGCCTGCGCCCTCCGCCACCACCAGGTCGTAGCTGGCCTCCAGCTGCCGGTAGGCGTCGAAGGCCGCCGCCGCGAGCCGGGCACGACCGTTGGTGTACTCGCCGGCCTCCAGGGTTCCCCCAGGCTGGCCGCCGAGCACGATGAATGCCCGGCGGTCCGTGGCGGGCTTGAGCAATACGGGGTTCAACAGTGCGGACGGCTCTACCCCGGCCGCCAGGGCCTGCAGGTACTGGGCGCGTCCGATCTCGGAACCGTCCGGGCAGACCATCGAGTTGTTGCTCATGTTCTGCGCCTTGAACGGCGCCACCCGCACGCCGCGCCGGGCGAACGCACGGCACAGCCCGGCGACGATCAGCGACTTGCCGGCGTCCGACGAAGTGCCCGCCACCAGGATTCCTGCCACCCGCGCATCCTCCCATGCCCGCCCGGCGGGGTGCGGCGATGACCGGCGGCACTCGATCCCGGAGCGGGGCTGCCGCCGGGCTTGCCGCCTCAGCGCTGTTCGGCGCCGGCACCCAGATCGCGAAAACTGCTGCTCGGCCACACCACCCCCTGGCTCCTCGCCGGCCTGCTCTACACCGCCTCCGGCCTGACGCTGTCGCTGTGGCGAATCGCGCGACGCTCCCCCAGAGTGCTGATTCCGCCCGCGGAGGTGGCGCCCCTGGCCGGCGCCGTGCTGTTCGGAGGTGTCCTCGCCCCGGTGTTGCTCATGCTGGGGCTGGTTGCGATGCCGGGCAGCGGCGCATCGCTGCTGCTCAACGCCGAAGCGCTGTTCACCGCTCTAGTCGCCTGGCTGGTGTTCAGGGAGGCCACGAGTCGCAGGATCGTCATCGGTTTCGCGTTGATCGCCGCCGGCGCGGCGGTGCTCGGCTGGCCCGGGCAACCACAGTTCGCCGGCACCGGCCCCACCCTTGCCGTGCTTGGCGCCTGCCTGTGCTGGGGCATCGACAACAACCTCACCCGCGCTGTGGCCCGCAACGACCCCGTCTGGCTGGCCGCGGTGAAGGGCGCCGTCGCCGGGCCGGTCAACCTCGCTCTCGCCTTCTTGCTGGCACCCCCGTCCTGGCCCCGAGCAACGCCGCATACGCCGCGGCCCGCACCCTCAGTGACGGGCAGGCCAACCCGCTCGGCGCCCTGGGCGAGCTGGATACGTTGGCGGCCTGGGTGGCGTCCTGCCAGGGCACCTGCCCGCCCCGCCAGCTTGACGACGTCCGGGTCGTGGTGTTCGCCGGGGACCACGGGGTGTCTGCGGACGGGGTGTCGGCGTACCCGGCGGCGATCACGCCGGCGATGGTGTACGGGATCGCCGGCGGTCACGCCGGGGTGTCGGCTCTCGCGGCTGCCAACGACGTGACCGTGCGCATCTACGACCTGGGGGTGGCGGTCGACTTCCCTGACCTGCCCGCGGAGATCAGCCGGTTCAAGGTCCGGCAGTCCTCCGGCGCGATCCACCTCACCGACGCGCTCAGCCGCGCCGAGGTGGAGCAGGCGTTGGCGGCCGGCGACAGGTGGTGATGATCCGAACCATCCACGACGTCACAGTGTCTCCGCTGCGCAGCTCCGCTTGACCTTGCTGCGGCCGATGGCACCGGGGCTGCTCCTCGGGTCATGGAGCCGCCGTCGGGGTCGAGCTCGGAGGAAACGAACCACCCGATGAGCCGAGCTGATCACCGCACCGGCGGCGGAGCGGTGGTGCTTCGGACGATCAGCTCGGTAGGCACGAGCAGGCGGACCTGGGGCGGGACGCCCGCGGACCGGATCTGTTCGATCACGAGCCGGACGAGTTCGCGGCCGACGGTGCCGAAGTCCTGCCGCACCGTGGTCAGCGCCGGTGCGGAGAACTCGCTCAGCGCGATCCCGTCGAAGCCCACCACAGAGACGTCCTCGGGTACCCGCCGTCCGGCCTCGTACAGTGCTCGCATCAGGCCGAACGCCATCTCGTCGTTGGCGCAGAAGACCGCGGTGATCGACGGGTCCGCGGCAATCTGGAGACCCGCACGGTAGCCCGAGCCACCCGTCCAGTCTCCTCGCCAGAGGTCCGGCGGGCGGACGCCTGCCTCCTCGAGGCGACGTCGCCAGGTCCCGGTGCGCACCTGGGACGCCATTGCGTCCGCCGGCCCGGCGATGTGATGGATCGTCCGATGGCCCAGCTCCAGCAGGTGACTGACGGCATCCTGGGTGCCCTGGGTCTGATCGGCCGCAACGGTCGGGTAGTAGCCCACGAAACGGGAGTCGGAAGCAACCACCGGCAGGCCGGCCGGAAGGGCAAGGCTTTCAGGGGCCGTCTGCTCGGCGCGAATGATGATCAGTCCGTCCACGCCCTGATGGGTCAACCGCTGCGCCGAGTGCTCCCAGTCGGTGGCTTCGGGGCCGCGGACGCCCAGCAGGGTGATCGCGTAGCCAGCGGCCTGAGCCGCCTCCGCGACGGCGGCGGTGATCAGCGCCTCGCCGGTGCGCTCGAAGCGGTGGGCAACCAGCCCGATCGTGCCGAATGTGCCGTTCCGCAGCGCCCGCGCTGCCCGGTTGGGCGAATAGCCGAGTTGATCCATCGCCGCCAGAACTCGCGCTCTGGTCGACTCGCGGACGGGGTTCGCGCCGGTCGACACCCGCGACACCGTCTGGGCGGAGACCCCAGCCAGGCGGGCGACGTCCTCGATCGAGGGGCCGGTCTTCTTGCGGCCACGACGAGCAGCAGTGGGCATGAGCCGATCGTATCGCCCTGTGCCTAACCTCTGGGGACGTCACCATCGGCTCGCCACAGAAGGGCACCGTTATCAGATTGTGACCGTTCAGAGTGGTGACAGCTCCTCTTCGAGGATGTTATGTTTACGTTGCCATCGTGGCTAGCTGCCCCGATGTCGGCGAGGGTAAGGATGCCCTCCGGGACGGCACTGGCCCGCGCCTCGGTGCGATCAACACGAGAGAGTCACTCGATGAACAAGCTAAGGAAGTTCGCCTCGCTGACGCTGGTTGCGCCGCTGGCCTTCGCCCTGGCCGCCTGTGGCGGTGGGCCTACGACCCCGAGCGCGACCGGCGCCCCCGCGTCCGGCGGGGGCAAGTCCGGCACGCTGACGGTGTGGTGCTGGGACCCGGCCTTCAACATCTACGCGATGAACGAGGCCGCGAAGATCTACGCCAAGGACAACCCGGACGTGAAGGTCAACGTCGTCGAGACGCCGTGGGACGACGTGCAGACCAAGCTGACCACGCTGGCCCAGTCCAAGGCCACTGACCAGCTCCCCGACATCTTCCTGATGCAGAACAACGCCTTCCAGAAGAACGTGATCAACTACCCCGAGCTGTTCAGTGACTTCTCGAAGTCCGCAGTCGACTTCAACCAGTTCCCCGCCGGCGTCACCGCCTACTCCACTGTCGACGGCACCCACTTCGGGCTGCCGTTCGACAACGGCACCGCCATCACCGCTCTGCGCACCGACGTGCTGAAGGAAGCGGGCATGACGATCGACGACTTCACCGACATCACCTGGAGCGACTTCATCGCCAAGGGCAAGCAGGTACTGGCCAAGACCAAGAAGCCGCTGTTGTCGGGCACCGCGGGTTCCGGCGACATGATCATGATGATGCTGCAGAGCGCCGGGGCGAGCCTGTTCGACGAGGCGGGCAACCCGACCATCAGCGGCAACCAGGCCTTGCTGAAGGCGATCGACGTCTACAACGAGATGGTGAAGTCCGGCATTCTCGTCGAGGTGAACTCCTGGGACGAGTACGTGGGTTCGTTCGTGAACTCGAACGTGGCCGGCACGATCAACGGCGTGTGGATCATGGGCTCGCTGCAGAAGGCCACCGACCAGTCCGGCAAGTGGGCGATCACCAACCTGCCCAAGCTGAACGGCGTGCCGGGCGCGACCAACTACTCCGCCAACGGCGGCTCGTCCTGGGCGATCAGCCCGAACGCCAACCAGGAACTGGCCGCCGACTTCCTGAGCAAGACCTTCGCCGGCTCCAAGGAACTGTACGAGACGATCCTGCCGTCCTCGGGCGCGGTCGCGAACTGGCTGCCGATGGCCGAGAGCAGCGTGTACGCCGAGCCGCAGGAGTTCTTCGGCGGGCAACCGGTGTTCCAGAAGGTGATCGAGTTCTCCAAGCAGGTGCCCAAGAACAACACCGGCGTCTACTACTACGAGGGTCGGGACGCGATGAGCGCCGCGGTCACCAAGATCCTGAACGGCACCGATCCGAACACCGCACTCGACGAGGCCCAGAAGACCGTCGAGTTCGCCATGAAGTGATTGTCCGATCCTGACCACGGGTGGGGGCCGCAGTGAGCGGCCCCCACCCGGCCGAGAGGTGGAAAACCGTGTCTGCAAGTACCCCGACGTCGCGGTATGCCGAAACCCGGCCACCGGACGCGACTCCTGCCCGCTCTCCCCACAATCGCGGCCGACTCGGTATCGAGAGTCGGCGCAGCCTCACTGGCTGGGTGTTCCTGCTGCCCGCCGCCCTGCTGATCCTGGTGATGAACTTCTGGCCGATGATCCAGGCGTTCCTGCTGTCCCTGCAGACCGGCCGTGGCACCAGGATGAACTGGGCCGACCCGCTCTGGTCCAACTACCAGCGCCTGTTCTCCGACGAGATCTTCGGACTGACCGTCCAGAACACGTTCATCTACCTGATCATCCAGGTGCCGATCATGCTGGTGGTCGCGATGGTCCTGGCCAACCTGCTCAACGACCCGAACCTGCGGTTCAAGGGCCTGTGGCGCACCGCCATCTTCCTGCCCTGCGCGGTCGGCCTGGTGTCGTACTCGCTGGTGTTTCGTACCATGTTCGCCAACGACGGCATCGTCAACGACGCGTTGATGGGTATGCACTTCATCGACTCGCCGATCAACTGGCTCGGCCAGACCGGCACCGCCCGCTTCGTGATCATCCTCGGCCTGCTATGGCGCTGGACCGGCTACAACATGGTGTTCTATCTGGCAGCGCTGCAGAACCTCGACCGCTCCACCTTCGAGGCGGCGAAGATCGACGGCGCAGGTGCCTTCCAGACCTTCTGGTACGTGACCGTCCCGCAGTTGCGGCCGATGATCCTGCTGACCGCGATCATGTCCACCAACGGCACCATCCAGCTGTTCGACGAGTCCTGGAACCTCACCCAGGGCGGACCGTCGTACACGACGATGTCGATGTCGCACTACCTGTTCGAGCTGTCCTTCCAGAAGAACCCCAACTTCGGGTACGGGGCGGCGCTGTCCTACGCGATCCTGATCATGGTCGCCGTGCTGGCATGGATCCAGATGAAGGTTGGTGACAAGCGTGACTAATCGCAAGCTCCGCCGGGTTCCCGGCTACGTATTCCTCTCCTTGGCCGCGGTGGCCTCGGTGTTCCCGTTGTACTTCATGCTGGTGTCGGCGACGAACACCAGCCAGGACGTGCTGGGATCCCGGCTCTTGCCCGGAGGGAACCTGATCGCCAACTTCACCAATCTGGTCGCCTCCCAGAACCTGGGCTCGGCATTGTGGTACTCCACGCTCTATGCGGTGGCGACCACGGTGTTGGCGCTGCTGGTGTGCTCGATCGCGGGCTACGGGTTCGAGGTCTACCACTCCCGGGGCAAGGACCGGCTGATGGCCGTCCTGCTGCTGGCGATGATGATCCCGTTCGCGGCGACGATGATCCCGCTGTTCCAGATGTTCGCGACCTTCAAGATGGTGAACTCGACCTTCGCGGTGATCCTGCCGGCGATCGCCACGCCGTTCCTGGTGCTGATGTTCCGGCAGGCGTCCCGGTCGTTCCCCCACGAGATCATCGAGGCGGCCCGGATCGACGGGCTGAGCGAGTTGAGCATCTTCGGGCGGATCTACCTGCCCACGATGCGCTCGACGCTGGCTGCCGCGGCCGTGATCACGTTCATGGCCGCCTGGAACAACTTCCTTTGGCCGAAGGTGATCCTGGTCAACAACGCCTACCAGACCATGCCCATGCTGATCTCGAACCTGCGGGCGGGCTACGTGACCGACTACGGCGTGCTGATGCTGGCGGTGCTGATCGCCTCGCTGCCGGCGATGGTGGTCTTCCTGGTCCTGCAGCGCAGCTTCGCCGAAGGAATCACAGGAGCCATCAAGTGACGTTCGACATCGCCAGGATCGCCGATCCCACCTACGTGTCGGAGAACCGGCTGCCCGCCCATTCCGACCACCGCTGGTTCGCGGACGCCGCTGAGGCGGCGTCCGGGACGAGCAGCTTCGAGCAAGGCCTCAACGGGGTCTGGAAGTTCCACTACGCCATGAACCCGGCCGAGGCGGTCGCCGGGTTCGAGGCGGCCGGGTTCGACTGTTCGGGCTGGGACGACATCGAGGTTCCCGGGCACATCCAGTTGCAGGGCTACGGGCGTCCGCAGTACACCAACGTGCAGTACCCGTGGGACGGTCTGGAGACGCTCGAGCCCCCTGGGGTGCCGCAGCGCTTCAACCCGGTGGCGAGCTACTTGCGGACGTTCACGCTCGACCGGTCGCTGGCCGGAGGCGAGCGACTCAGCGTGTCCTTCCTCGGGGCCGAGAGCGCAGTCGCTGTCTGGCTGAACGGCATCTGGATCGGCTACGGCACCGACACGTTCACCCCTTCGGAGTTCGACCTCACGGAGGCTCTCGTCGACGGCGAGAACACCCTGGCCGTCCAGGTGTTCCGGTTCAGCGCCGGCTCCTGGATCGAAGACCAGGACTTCTACCGGTTCTCCGGCCTGTTCCGTGACGTCGTGCTGTACCGGCGGCCTGCGGTCCACGCCGAGGACATCCAGGTGATGACCGAGGTGGCCGACGACCTCGCCGAGGCGGTGGTGTCCGTACGGGTCACGCTCGCCGGACGGGGGAGCGTCCGGGCTACGCTCGCCGGGGTGGACGGGTTGACCGACGCCGGGGACGGCACGCTCACCGTCCGCGTCCCGGCTCCACGGTTGTGGAGCGCGGAGGATCCGCACCTGTACGACCTGGTGATCGAGGTGCTGGACGACGCAGGCCAGCTGGTCGAGTACGTGCCGCAGCAGGTCGGCGTCCGCCGGTTCGGCATCGAGGACGGGCTGCTGAAGATCAACGGCCGGCGGATCGTGTTCAACGGCGTGAACCGGCACGAGTTCGGTCTGCAGGGACGGGTGATGACCCGCGAGCAGACCGAGGCCGACATCCGGCTGATAAAGGCGCACAACATCAACGCGGTGCGCACCAGCCACTACCCGAACAACTCGTTCTTCTACGAACTGTGCGACCGCTACGGGCTGTACGTGATCGACGAGATGAACCTGGAGGGCCACGGCAGCTGGGATAACCACCGGCTGGGCCGGATCCCGATCGAGGACGTGGTGCCCGGCGACCGACCGGAGTGGCGGGACGCGCTGCTGGACCGCGCGGCCAACATGTACCAGCGGGACAAGAACCACGCCTGCATCGTGATGTGGTCGTGCGGCAACGAGTCCTTCGGCGGCACGAACATCCTCGCCGTCGCTGACTGGTTCCGCGCCAACGACACCCGCCCGGTGCACTACGAGGGAGTCCACTGGGACCCGCGCTACCCCCAGACCACCGACGTCACCAGCCAGATGTACACCCCCGCCGCCGAGGTTGAGACCTATCTGGCCACGCACCGCGACAAGCCGTTCATCCTGTGCGAGTACGCCCACGCCATGGGCAACTCGTTCGGCGCGGTCGACGCCTACGTCGACCT
Organism: Actinomycetota bacterium; assembly: GCA_020161015.1. Lineage (GTDB taxonomy): Bacteria > Actinomycetota > Actinomycetes > Propionibacteriales > Propionibacteriaceae > Propionicimonas. The sequence goes on from JAIUOT010000044.1 coordinate 25,420, forward strand.
GGCCTACCGCGAGCCCCTGTTCCAGGGCGGGTTCATCTGGGACTTCGCCGACCAGGCGATCCGGCTTGTCGACCGGCACGGACGCGAATTCTTCGGCTACGGCGGTGACTGCGGCGACCGCCCCGCCGACTTCGAGTTCAGCGCCAACGGGGTCTTCTTCGCCGACCACACCCCCACGCCGAAGCTGCAGGAGGTGCGTTACCTCTACCAGCCGTTCCGGATCGCGATCTCCCGCGACGGCGTCGAGGTGGAGAACCGGCTGCTGTTCACGTCGTCGGCGGCGTACGAGTGCGTGGCCACCCTGGCGCGCGAGGGTGAGGTGCTGGCCGAGCAGGTCGTCGAGACCGACGTCGCGCCCGGAGAGACCCGGACGTACCGGCTACCGTTGGAGCTGCCCGACCAGGCCGGCGAGTTCACCGTCGAGGTGTCGTTCCGGCTGGGCGCGTCGACGGACTGGGCACCTGCCGACCACCAAGTGGCCTGGGAGCAGGCGGTGTTCGGCCAACGGTTGGTCGAGCCTGCCGGGAACCGGCCACCAGAACTCATCGAGGGGATCCACAACATCGGCGTCCGGGGGGAGCACTTCAGCGCCCTGTTCTCCCGGTTGTACGGCGGACTGGTCTCCTACCGTTACGGCCCGACCCCGGAAGAGGGCAGGGAACTGCTGCGGGGCATCCCGCGGCCCAACTTCTGGCACGCGCCCACGTCGAACGAACGGGGCTGGGGTGCCCCGTTCGTCGACGGACCCTGGCTCCTTGCCAGCCGCTACGCCACGGCGAGACTGGAGGACCCCCGGGTCCGAGTCCATCCGGACGCGGTCGAGGTGCGCTACACCTACGACCTGCCCACGACACCGGCCAGCGAGTGCGAGGTCGCCTACCGGGTGAGCGGCGACGGCCGGATCGAGGTGACGGTGACGGTGCGTCCAGGTGACGGGCTGCCCGACATGCCGGAGTTCGGCCTGCTGCTCGCCGCGGACGCGGACCTGCGCCGCCTGCGGTGGTACGGCGAAGGACCCGAGGAGAGCTACGTCGATCGGCGGCGCGGCGCGCGTCTGGGGGTGTACTCGGGCGAGGTGGCCGCCCAGCTGACCCCGTACGTCCGTCCGCAGGAGGCGGGCAGCCACACGGGCGTCCGCTGGGCCGAGGTGACCGACGACGATGGCGCCGGGCTGCGCTTCGACTGTGCGGGCGGCATGGAGTTCTCCGCGCTGCCGTGGACGCCGTTCGAGATCGAGAACGCGCTGCACCCGAACGAGCTGCCGCCGATCCACCGGACGGTGCTGCGTCCGGCGCTGATGCGGCGGGGCGTCGCGGGCGACGACTCCTGGGGAGCCCGGACCCACCCTGAGTACCGGCTGCCGGTGGGCCAGAATCTGACCTTCCGGTTCGGCTTCCAGGGAGTGTCCGTCGACCCGGCGTGACGCTGGCGGCTGCAGCGCGGTCCACCTGCCCCGGGGTTCGCTGCTGGCGAAGCGGAGGCGGACCTCCTACGGCATCCGGAGGACGTTCGCCGGTCGCTGGCGGGCGAGGTACTCGGCGAGTGGTCGCCACGGTGCCTGAGTGCGGAGGGATCGGTCCGGGCCCGATCCCGGTGCTCGGCCTGATCAACCTCGTCGCCGTCATGGTGTCGCTGGCCTTCTCCGGTCCGCTGTCGGACCGGATCGGTCGCCGCAAGCCCATCGTCATCGCCGCGGCGGTCGTGATGGGCGTCGCGATGATCGTTCCGTTGCTCCTGCCCACGGTGACCGGGATGATCGTGTTCACCGCGATCTGCAGTCTCGGGTTCGGTGCGTACATGTCCGTCGACGCCGCGTTGATGAGCGAGGTCCTGCCCTCCGAGGGAACGTTCGCGAAGCACCTCGGCGTCCTCAACATCGCCGCCACCCTCCCTCAGACGATCGGCCCCTTCCTCGGCGGGGCCATCGTGGTCGCGTTCGGCTATTCCGCCCTTTTCCCGGTCGCCGTCCTGCTCGCCGTGGCGGGCGCAGTCTCCATCGTCCCGATCAAGTCCGTCCGATAGGAATTGCGAACATGACTCTTCCGATCGTTCCGGCACCCGCCCACGCCACCGAACTGACTGACCACGTCGAACTCGGGGGCGACGGCCTGAGTGTTGTCGCCTGTCCCAGGGAGCTCTTCGTCACGGCGCAGCGCTTCGTCGACGATGTGAAACTGGAGACCGGGCTCGCGCTGTCCCTCGCGACAGCGGCGCCCGGGGCCCCAGCCATCACGGTTGCCCTGGCCGGGGACGGCCTCGACGCCGTCGCCCCTGCGGGCGGAGTCCGCGCCGACGGCAAGTCGGGCACGGACGGCGACGAGCGCCACGGCATCAGCATCACCACCGACGGGTTGCGGGTGTGGGGCACCACCGTCGAGGGTGTCCACCGTGGCCTGACCTCGCTCCGCCAACTCATCGCCGCGGGCGCGCACGACGGTGTCGCGACGCTGCCGACGGCGGAGATCGTCGACGGTCCCCGGTTCGGCTGGCGCGGACTCTCCCTCGACGTCGTCCGCACCTTCCACGGCCCCGAGACGGTGCGCCGGGTCATCGACATGTGCTCGCTGCACAAGCTCAACGTGCTGCACCTGCACCTGAGTGACGATCAGGGCTGGCGGATCGAGGTTCCGTCTCGTCCCGAGTTGACCGCGATCGGCGGGGCCGGTGCGATGGGCGATCGTCGGGGCGGCTTCTACTCGCTGGCCGAGCTGGCCGGGTTGGTCGAGTACGCGGCTGCGCGCTTCGTCACGCTGGTGCCGGAGATCGACATGCCCGGACACACCGGGGCCATCTTCCGGGCCTATCCTGAACTCGCGCCGATGGACAGCGCGTTCGGTGAGGTGGCCCCGGGGCTCGCGATCGGGACCCTCGACCCGCAGCGCGCGGAGACGTGGACCTTCGTCGAAGACGTCTTGGACGCGGTCGTCCCCCAGTTCCCGCAGAGCGCCTACGTCCACGTCGGTGGCGACGAGGCGTTCGGCATGGCCGACGAGGCCCACGCGGCGTTCGTCGAGCGGGCCATCGGGCTGGTCCGCGCCCGCGCTCGGCTCGCGGTCGGCTGGCAGGAGGTGGCCCGGGCCGCTATCGGGCCGGACGACATCGCCCAGTACTGGATCGACTCGCGCGAGCCCGGCGACATGATGGACAACGAGGCCCTCCAGGCCATGATCCCGGCGGAGATGCTGCCGCTGATCGCCGAGACGATGGCCAAGGCCGAACACGACCTGCCGCGCGCGCTCGAGGCGGGCGTGAGGCTCCTGATCTCCCCGATCAGCCGCCTGTACTTCGATCAGCCCCACGCCGAAGCGTCCGCCGACCCCGCCCAGGAGGAGATGCGGGCACGGGTCGGGCTGCCGGTCTACCCGGCGATGTCGCTGCGGCACGGGGTGGAGTGGGACCCTGTCGATGACACCCCGGGAGTGGACTCCGACGACCAGATCGCCGGCGTCGAAGCCGCGATCTGGTGCGAGACCATCGCTAACCGCGATGAACTCGAGTTCATGCTCCTCCCGCGCCTGGGTGGCGCGGCCGAGAAGGGCTGGGTCCGCCGCGGGGCCACGGACTGGAGCGACTACGCCGGGCGCCTCGCCGCCCAGGCGGCGCTCTGGGACGCCCGCGGCTGGAACTGGTTCGCTTCGGCTGCCGTCCCTTGGGCGGCGAAGGCGGTCTGACTCGACGCCGGTGTGCTGTTCCCGGCCCAGACCGCCGAGCTGACCGCGCACCGCGACCGGCTCAACCCCGCCGACACCGCCCCGCCGCAAAGCCAACTGACCCGCCCGGGCTCCGGAGAGGAGGCTTCGCGGGCGCCCCTGCATGAGGCACCTCTCGGCCCCGACCCGCCACCAACGACGCTGCTCGTGTCGTGCCTGCGCCGGGTCTGGCGGGTGTGGAGCTCAGTCGGCCTCGAAGCCCCCGCTGAGCAGCGTCAGGGTTGTGATCACGCCGCCGGCGACGGCGCCACGCAGTGCGCGGGGAACGGCGATTCCCGCTCTTCCGGCACCCCGCCGGGCAAGGTCCCGGCGACCCCATGTCCGAATAGCGACCGGACCTGGTTCTCCGTGGGCCCGAGCCTGGGTCGCCCGCAACGCCCGAGCGGAGGGCCGCCCGGACCCGGCCGACGTCCCGGCGGCCCCACCGTCGCCCGAGACTGCCATTCAGGAGGAGATGACCGATCACCTGGGCTACGGCAAGCACGCTGTGGAGGGCCGTAACGGCGGGAACTCCGGTAACGGGACGCGTGCCAAGACGGTGGTCACCGACAACTGTGGCGAGGTCGAGATCAGTGTGCCGAGAGATCGCCAGGGCAGCTTCGAAACCCAGCTGGTCGGTAAGCGTCAGCGCCGGCTCTCGGATGTGGACACGTTGGTGATCAGCCTGTTCGCGAAGGGCCTGACGACCGGGGAGATCAGCGCGCATCCGGCTGAGGTGTCCGGCGCGTCGGTGAGCAAGGACACGATCAGCCGGATCACCGACAAGATCGTCGAGGAGATGAACACCTGGTGGGCCCGGCCGTTGGAGTCGATCTACGCGGCGATCTTCATCGACGCCATCGTGGTCAAGGTGCGGGACGGGCAGGTCGCCAACCAGCCGTTCTACGCTGCGCTCGGGGTCGATCTGGACGGTCACAAGGACATTCTCGGAATCTGGCCCGGGCAGGGTGGCGGGGAATCGGCCAAGTACTGGCTGGCCGTACTCACCGACCAGGAAGAACCGCGGCGTCACCGACGTGTTCTTCCTGGTCTGTGACGGATTGAAGGGGCTGCCCGACAGCGTCACCGCGGTGTTCCCGCGGACCACGGTTCAGACCTGCATCATCCACCTGATCCGCAACACCTTCCGCTACGCCTCCCGGAAGTACTGGGACCAGATCAGCCACGACCTGAAGCCGGTGTACACCGCCCCGGCCGGGACGCGGCCGAGCACGAACTGGACGTGTTCCTGGACAAGTGGGGCCGGCCCTACCCGGCGATCGTCGGGCTGTGGCGTAACGCCTGGGAAGAGTTCACCCCGTTCCTGGCCTATACGCGACGTCGAGATCCGCCGGGTCCTGTGTTCCACCAACGCGATCGAGAGCCTGAACGCCCGCTACCGGCGCGCGGTCCGGGCCCGGGTCCACTTCCCCAGCGAGCAGGCCGCGATGAAGACCCGGTACCTGGTCACCCGATCACTGGACCCCAAAGGCACCGGTCAGACACGATGGGCTGTGCGGTGGAAGCCAGCCCTCAACGCCTTCGCCGTCACCTTCGCCGACCGCATGCCCGCGGCCACGAAGAACCGCTAAAGATGAACGCCACTTACACCTTCATCGGACAGACCCCGTTTTGGATGCACTCCGAGGTTGCGTGCGACACCCGACGACCAGCGCCTCGTGCTGGTCGAGGACCCTAGTTGTCGGCACGCCACGCGGCGCCGGGCGTACTGGGCCTTGGGGACGGGCACGTCGGCGTCGAGGTAGTCGGGTGGCCCCAAGTGTAGAGATGTGTAGGTGCGTATAGCGGAACACTATACTTAGGTCCAACCTGTTAGGAGATGCCGTGGATGCCGTCAGGAATCCCTACGTGCCCGGGGCTGGCCGCAAGCCGTCAGCGCTCGTTGGACGCGATGCCGAGCTGGCTGCCTGGTCGGTTGCCCTCCAGAGATGCGAGCGGGGGATCACTGACCAGCCGCTGGTCTTGTTCGGTCTGCGCGGTGTCGGCAAGACGGTGCTGTTGACGCAGTTACGCCACGACGCCCAAGCCCGCAACTGGCTCGTGGTTCAGGTAGAGGCGGGCGCCGGCCGAAGTCTCCGAGAGCTGCTGGGCGAAGGGCTCTATGAGCCGCTGTCCGACATCGCGAAACCATCCGCTGGCCAGAGGCTACTCAGGGCGCTCCGAACCGCGGTCTCCTTCAAGGCCTCCTACGATGCCGCAGGCACTTGGACGTTTGGGCTCGATCTGGCCGACGCCTCCGGAGGTGGTGCCGACAGCGGGATCCTTGAGACCGACCTGAAGCGGATCATCAAGGATGTTGCACTCGCAGCCGGCGAATCCCACGTCGGGCTGGCCGTCCTGATCGATGAGGCTCAGGATCTCTCCAGCGATGAACTCACCACACTCGCGGTCGTCGCCCAGAGCGCGGCCCAAGACAATTGGCCGGTCCTCTTCGCGATGGCCGGCCTCCCGAGGCTTCCGCAGACGTTGGCGGAGGCCAAGTCGTACACCGAGCGATTCCAGTTCAGCCACATCGAACGTCTGTCAACCGAGGACGCCAAGGCAGCCATCCTCCGCCCAGCCGATGCGGAGGGCGTGAGTTGGGCGCCAGATGCACTGGAACTCGTCGTCAACAGCTCTGGCCGGTACCCCTACTTCATCCAGCAGTTTGGTCAAGAGGCCTGGAACGTTGCGACTGGGTCTCAGATCGAACAGCCCGATGCCCGATTGGGGGTCGCCTTGGGTCAGAACAAGCTCGACTCGGGGTTCTTCCGATCGAGGTGGGACCGGACCACGGCGGCAGAGAAGAAGTATCTGCGCGCGATGTGTCCGGAAGGCGACATCGGTGTCGGCTCCGGGGAGGTAGCAAATCGCCTTCGGAAGACGATCAACGCCCTTGGCCCTGTCCGAGCCAATCTTATCCACAAGGGTCTCGTGTACGCCCCCGACCACGGGATCATTGCCTTCACCGTTCCCGGCATGACCGAGTTCATCGGAAGACAGCCGGAATAGTCCCAGCACTCGAGAGCCTCTGATGAGCGCTGCGCGAGCTCAGTCTGACGTCGTCGCCGTACCGAACCTCGGAGAATCCTGCCCCACATCTGCCCCACGAGGCTCGGGTGGCGCCGCAGGAACTGCACATAACGCCTAGTGAGAGGCATATTCGATCGCGTCCCGTGGGAGGTTCAACTCTTCTCTCGCGCACCGTAAGGTGCTTCTGGCTAGGGCAAACACGAAATCGCGAGTCCTCTCTCGTGACCGTTGTTGACCAGACCCGAATCTCTCTGGCTAGGGCTTTCGCTCGGCGTGGTGGGGCAGTCTCGGGTCAGGTGAGCCCTCTCGTAGCCACTCCTGCCCCACGGAAATGGTTCGGCAAAACCGCCTTTGACTAGGTGCGGAAGGTGGTCGGACGTCCCCGGTAAGGGCCGCCCTGCCCCACGGCGAACTGAAGAATGGCACGCCTCCTGGCTGGGGTGGAGCCTGGCAGATCAGACCAGTGCTTGTTCGACTTGGTGGGGGCGCGACGAGGGTGATCGTCCGCGGACACATGGTGATCATCCGCACCAAAGAGCCAGAGGAGGCACGCCAAGAGGACGTCCCATTCCATCCTTCCGCCTTCTCATTGCAGCGGACAACCGCGGACACCACACACCTTCTAGGGGTGATGCCGTCGTTGCTGGATCAGCGTGGAGGCGCACCGCCTGCGAGAGCGAGCATGAGGCCGAGACTGGCGAGAAGCCCGGTCCGCCACAGCGTGAGCAAGGGCGGTCTCGAAGGCGACCCGGTCGAGGGGTACTCGAGCATCTTGGTCATGGAGTTGACGACGGTCGGTGTGGTGGTTCGTCTGAGTAGCTCGAAGGCGGCCTCGAACCCGTCGGTTTCCGCGCTGCTGGTGAGCGCGCCCGGGACGAGTATTCACCCCGGCATCTCTTTTCCACGCCCACTGTCGCCGTGCTAGCTTCAGCGGTGATGCCGGTCCGGTGACAGGGGTGGGAGTGCACGAGTCGGATGGTCGCCAGTCCGCGACGAAGGGATTGTCCGACCGGTTGCGGCAGTGGATCACGACGGATCTGGCGCCTGGCGCGCAGTTGCCCTCGGAACCGGAGCTGGCCAGCAGCCACGGAGTGTCCCGGTCCTCGATCAGGGAAGCGCTGAAGGCTCTCGAGCAGGACGGGCTGGTCTACTCGGTGCGCGGGCGGGGCAGGTTCGTCTCCCCGATGGGCACGGTGAGCGTCGACCGACCGGTCACCCGTTACGAGTCCACGACCGCGATGCTGGAGTCGCTCGGATTCTCGATCACCACCGCCGTGCTGGATGTGCAAGAGACACAGGCGGACGGGCGTGCCGCCGAGCTGCTCGATCTCGCTCCGGGTGCTCCAGTGATCGCGCTGACTCGCTTGCGGGTCTCAGGGGACCGGCCCCTGGTCTTCTCCCAGAACATCGTGCCCCGGATGGCGCTGCCGGGCCCGATCCGTTACCGCGACTGGTCGGCGTCGCTGACGGCCGCGTTGGAGGCGCACGGCCACCACCTGGCCACTTCTGCGGCGCGCATCACGGCGTCCGCGCTCCCCGTTGACCTCGCCGGGAAGTACCACCTGGAAGGTCTCGATCCCTGGCTGTTGATCGAGGAGACCTCCTTCACCCGGGCCGGTGACCGCATGCTCTACTCGCGCGACTACCACCGCGGGGACCTGATCGGCTTCAACGTTCTGCGGACGAGCTGACCTCCGTCCCCTGTCGGTTCCGGAGGGATTTCCGGGGTTTCCGCACGCCCACGCCTGCCCTATGGTAGGACAACACCTAGAGTTGTCCGACAAGAGGAGCCACATGTTCAACATCGACCCCCAGCACCACTTCGACACCCAGCGTCTCGCCGTCGCTCAGTCCGCCGCGATCCGCCGAACCGCCGCCACCGAGGTCGCCCGAGGACTCGACAACGTCTTCTTCGCCAGTGCGGGCGGGGTCGCGTTGCTCACCTACCCGGCGGCCAGGCTGCTGCAGCAGCGCTCGTCGCTCCCGGTCTTCATCGAACGCGCGGCAGAACTCGCCGCCACGGAGAACGCGAACCTCGGGCCGCGGTCGCTGGTCGTGCTCTGCTCGGTCTCGGGCACCACCAAGGAAGCGGTCGCGATGATGAAGGCGGCGCAGGCCAGGGGCGCCCACGTGCTGACCTTCACCGGCACGCCCGAAACGCCGCTGGCCACCTTGTCGGACATCAACATTGCCACTCCGGCGGCAGACGACACCTCCAGCGAGACCTACCTGATCCAGACCCTCGTGCTGGCCCTGGCGCTGATGGAGGCGCGCGGTGAGTTTTCCGGGCTGGACGAGATCCTCACTGATCTGGCGTTGCTGCCGTCGGCGCTGGTTGCGGCGAAGCAGGAGTTCGAGCCGCGGGCCCAGGAGTTGGCCGCGGCCCTGGTCGGCCGGGACCGCCCGCTGATGTTCACCGGGGCCGGCGGCGCCTGGTACGAGGCCTGGTACTTCGCGATGTGCATCCTGGAGGAGATGCAGTGGATCTGGACGCGCCCGATCCATGCCTCGGACTTCTTCCACGGCACCTTCGAGCTCGTGGAGAAGGACGTGGCGGTGGTGCTGCTCACCGGCGAGGACGCGAGTCGTCCGCTGGCCGAGAGGGTGAAGGCTTTCGTGCCGGGAACCGGCGGCGATCTCTTCGTCATCGATACCGCGGAGTTTGAGTTGGCCGGAATCGGAGCGACCACCCGCGCCCTGGTCTCGCCGGTCGTCCTGGCGACGGTGCTGGAGCGGCTGAGCGTGCATGTGGAGGCACTGACCGGGCATCCGCTGACCACCCGCCGGTACTACAAGCGGATGGAGTACTGAGCGCACTGCCGGGAGGCGGGATCGCTGCGGCGATCCCGCCGACTCAGCCCGTCCGGGTGAGATCGCGAATCGAGCCGCGCTCGATCCAGGTGGTGGGGAGGACGTGCGTCTGGCGGGGGGCGTCGGGAGCATGGATGCGGTGCAGCAGGGCCTGCGCGGCACAGGTGCCGAGGTCGTAGGCGGGCTGGGCGATGACCGACAGCGGCGGGCGCACCACCGTCGTCCACTCGGTGTCGTCGAAGCCGAAGATCGACACCTGGTCGGGTACCACCAGGTCGCAGCCGTACACGGCGTCGATGATGCCCAGGGTGAAGCTGTCGTCAAGCCCGAAGACCGCTGTCGGCCGGTCGGCGCTGTTGAGCATCCCCGCGACGGCCGTCCGTACCTCGGATCGGCCGTGTGCCGGGGGGGTGTAGGCCGACGGCACGGTGAGCCCGGCTTCGGCCATCGCGTCCCGGTAGCCCTGGTGCCGCTCGAGCATCGACGAGATGAGGTTGGCGTGCCCGTCATGGCCCCTGGTTCGCTGGAGTGGCGCCGCGATCCGGGTGTGCCCGATCGCGATGACACGCTTCACGGCCTGGTAGCCGGACTCGTAGTTGTTGACCACAACGACATCGGTGTCGAGACCGGGCACGAACCGGTCGACCTGGACCAGGGCCTGGCCATGGTCGACCGCGGATGCGAGGTGCTCGCTCGCCTCTTCGCTCGCGGGCGCCACCAGGATGCCGTCCACCCGCTTCTCGGTGAGCACCTTCAGCCCGTGGATCTCGGAGTCGACGGTCTCGTCGGTGTTGACCAGGACGACGTCGTAGCCCGCACTGCGGGCGCCGTCGGTGAAACCGCGGATCACCCGGGCGAAGAAGGGGTTTGAGACGTCGGCGATCAATGCGCCCAGCGTCATGGTCTGTCCGGTCACCATCGAGCGGGCCACGGAGTTCACCGAGTAGCCAAGCTTCGCCGCTGCCGCCTCCACCCGACGCCGGGCCTCCTCGCTCACCGAGCCGTAGCCGCCGAGGGCGCGTGCCGCGGTGGCTCGAGACACGCCGGCTTCTCGGGCGACGTCGAAGATCGAGCTTCCCTGGGCGGGGACAGATGCTTGCACGACGGGCAGCATAACCGAGGATCGTGGGCCCGCGACATCACGTTCTTGAAACAAATTGGCGAACGGTGTTGACATCTGGCCTGCGCGAGTGAGAACGTGCTCAACAGAGGGATTGAGCACGTGCTCAAATCCGAGCATGAAGCCAGTAATGCGGCCAGCGTGGGTCGCGATGGGTTGACCGTTGCCTGCCGTACGAAGTTGTGCCCGGGTACCTCTACGTCTGCATGAACAGAAAAGGAGTCACTCAAGTCATGGCCGTCGAAACGTTGCCGCTGTCGCCGATCGAGGCAGACCTCGAAGCCAATCTCGAGAAGACTGTCGGTTACTACGACAGTGTCCGAGAGTTTGTGGACGAGTGTGTCCGCAACGGTCTGAAGAACGTCTACCTCGTGGGGGCCGGTGGCTCGCTGATCGCGTCATTCCCCGCCTTCTACCTGTTGCACCGCATGGTCGACATCCCGGTGTTCCAGATCCAGAGCGACGAGCTCAACTACGGTCGCCCGCGTCCCCTCGGGCCCGGTTCGCTTGTGATCATCGCCTCCTACACCGGCACGACCAAGGAGACGGTGGCCGCCGCCCGGTACGCCAGGGAGGCCGGCGCGACCGTCTTCGCCGCGTGCCGTGCCCACAGCCCGCTCGCCGAAGCGGCCACCCTTGCCATCGAGGGAGGGTCGGACATTCTGGAGCTGATGGCCGCGTACGCACTGTGCGAGGCGCTCGGTGTCGAGCTCGACTATGCCGCCGTCCGGGCGGCGTTCGCCGCACTGCCTGCGGCATTCCGGGCTGCGGTGGAAGGCCAGGAGCAGCACGTGCACGACATCGCCGTCGCACTGAAGGACGAGCCGATCACCTATGTGCTGGGTTCCGGCCCCTCCCACGGCTGGGCGTACGGGCTGGCGATGTGCTACTTGCAGGAGATGCAGTGGAAGCACGCCGTCTCGTTCAACGCCGGCGAGTTCTTCCAGGGAGCCTTCGAGGTGGTCCAGGAAGACACTCCGGTCGTCCTGCTGCTGGGTGAGGACCCCTCGCGTCCGATCGCCGAGCGCGCGCAGCGCTTCCTCGACACCTACACCAAGCGGGCGCACTACCTGGACGTGCGTGACTTCGACCTGCCCGGCATGACCGCCGAGGGCCGGGCCATCGTCTCCCCGCTGATCCTGCCCAAGGTGATCGGGCGGCTCGCCAAGCACTACGAGGCGGTGCGCGGGCACAACCTCGACCAGCGGCGCTACATGTTCCGCACGATCTACTGATCGCGCGGAGGCGTCAGTCATGAAGGTCGTAGCCATCGGTGACAATTGTCTCGACTGGTATCTGGATCGACAAATGGTGCATCCCGGCGGGAACGCACTGAATGTGGCGGTCTATACTCATCGGCTCGGTGCGGAGTCCAGCTACATTGGGCAATTCGGCACCGACTGGGCAGGGGACGTGATGATCGCTGCCCTCGAGGCCGAAGGTGTCGATATCAGTCGAATTCGCCGAGCTGTCGGCACCAGCGGATATGCAACGATCGAGACCATTCGAGGCGACCGGGTCTTTCGGGGGTCCTCGAACGGAGTGGTCGCATTCACGCCGACTCCCGAGGACTACGCCTTCATGGCTGGCGCGGACGTCATACATACCGGCGACTCGTCGTTCCTCGACGAACACGTGGCTGAGCTGGCCGCGATCGCACCGGTGAGCTTCGATTTCTCGATCAAGCCGCGCGACTACTGTGAACGGCTCCTGCCCCAGGTCACCTACGCCACCTTCTCCCGTCCAGGGCTGTCCCCGGACGAGGTCAACGACCTGATCGGGTGGGCGCGGGACCTGGGCGCGTCCGAGGTCTTCGTGACCCAGGGCGAGGCCGGCTCCTACTCCTGGGCGGACGGTCGGCTCCACTACGAGCCGGCCTCCGCCGCATCGCAGATCGTCGACACCCTCGGCGCTGGCGACTCCTTCATCGCTGGCATGCTCGTTGCGCGCCTCGCCGGCGCGCCCCTTGATGCGGCGGCAGCCCGCGCCAGTGCTCTCGCCGCACAGTCGTGCGGCACCCTGGGCGCCTTCGGCTACGCCGAACCGGCAGCCCGGATGACCGTGGCCTCCGACCATCGCTTCGCCTCCTAGTGGCTCTACCGACAACCGACAGAAAGGAAAGCCAGGTGAAGAACAGATCCATCCTTGGCATCGTCGCCGTGATGGTCTTCGCGCTTGTCAGCGCAGGCTGTAGCGGCCCGACGCAATCCGGAAGTGCTGGTGCGACCAGCACAGGAGAACTGACGGGCAAGATCTCGTTCCTCGAGAAGTGGCCCGACCCGAAGTACAAGGTCTACTTCGACAAGGTGGTGGCCGACTACGTGGCCGCGCATCCCGGCGTCGAGATCGACCACCAGGCCGTGGGCGATCAGCCGATCAAGGACCAGCTCCGTGTGCTGACCAGCGCCAACGAGCTCCCCGACATCTACTTCGCCTGGCCCGGCGACTTCGCGAACAAGTTCATCCGTGGCGGCTTCGCCGCGGATCTCACCCCGTACCTGGACGGCACTGACTGGGGGAAGAGTTTCGCCTCCTCCGCGTTGGGCGCCTACCAGTACGAGGGCAAGAACTACGGCATCCCGATCAACCTGAACGGGAAGGTGTTCGCCTACTCGACCGACGCGTTCACGAAGGCGGGCGTCAGCGTCCCGACCAGCCTTGCGGAACTGAAGACCAGTTGCGGCGCGCTGTCGAAGGCCGGCTACACCCCGATCGCCTTCGGCAACCAGTACGGCTGGCCGGCCATCCACTACATCACCCAGTTCAACGCGCAGTTCGTCCCGGCCGATGTGCGGGCGAAGGATTACGCGCCGACGGGCGGCGACTTCACCAACGCGGGCTACGAGCAGGCCCTGGCAGCGTTCAAGGACCTGATCGACACCTGTGCCAAGAAGGGGAGCAACGGCATCTCCCACGAGACGGCCCAGGCTGAACTCACCAACGGCAAGGCTGCCATGCAGTACCTGGAGGTGCTCGAGTTCGTCAACCTCGAGGACAAGAGCACGGTGCCCGCCGACTTCATCGGCAAGTGGGACCAGTTCGTGATGCCGCCGATCGACGGCGCCGCCGGCAACCAGACGGCGATCACCGGGGCGCCGGACGGCTTCCTGGTCAACGCCCAGTCCGAACACCTCGATCTCGCGGTGGACTTCCTGAAGTTCCTCACCAGCAAGGAGAACGCGGCGGAGATGACCAAGGTGATCGGCTGGCCGAGCCCGATCGAGGGCGCCACCACGGCGGAGAACGCGTCTGCGGCCACGGTCAAGGCTGTCGGCGAGATCCAGCAGGCCAGCGAGCTGGCAATCTGGCTGGACACCATTGCCAGCGCGGAAGTGGCTCAGGCCTACTTGTCGGGTGTCGAGGGTTTGCTCAACGGTGACGAGACCCCCGCTTCGGTGATGGAGAAGGTTCGGACGGCGGCGGCCAAGGTCAAGGCTGAATCCTGACCGTCGATTCTGTACCCGACCCTGAGCGGGTCCGGGGACGGGCCGCCACCCGTCCCCGGACACAGGTCACAAAGAGAGGCGTGATGAAGAGACAACTGGCGCGGCGGTCCGTCGGGTATCTGTGGATCCTGCCCGCACTCGTGCTGCTGCTCGTGTTCGTCTACTACCCCATCGTCGAGAACTTCCGGCTCAGTCTGTACAGCTGGAACGCCTTCCGGCCGGTGCCGAAGTTCGTGGGGCTCAACAACTACCAGCGGGTCTTCGCCGACCCGGTCTTCTGGACAGCGATCGTCAACAACGTCTGGTACGCGGTCGTTTCGGTCGCCTTCCAGGTCGGGATCGCCCTTGTCCTCGCGGCGCTGCTGGAGGGAGTGGTGGCGCCCCGGCTCCGGGGCGTCCTCCGTACGGTGTACTTCATTCCTGCGACGATCTCGATCACGATCGTCGGGCTGCTGTTCCGGATCATCTACCAGCCCGAAGGCCTCCTCAACGCCTTCCTGGCCCTGTTCGGCGTGGAGTCGACGCGCGCGTGGCTGGGGGAGCAGGAGACCGCCATCGGATCGGTGATCGCGATGAGCCAGTGGCAGAACCTCGGCTACACGACCATGCTCTTCGTGGTCGCCATCCAGCGCATTCCGAAGGAGTACTACGAAGCGGCCCTCGTCGACGGCGCCGGGGCGGTACGCACCTTCTTCTCGGTCACGGTTCCGCTGGTTCGCGAGATGACGACCCTGTTGATGATCGTCACCATCTCGGGTGCCTTCCTGGTCTTCAACGAGATCATGGCGACGACGCAGGGCGGACCGAACAACTCCAGCCAGGTCCTCGGCACGTGGCTGTACCAGTCGGCCTTCAAGAACGACGACATGGGCTACGCGACCGTGATCGCGGTCGTGATCTTCGTCTTCACCTTCACTGCCGCGGTGCTGCAGTTGGCCTACTCACGACTCCGGAGGGTTGAGCAATGAGTGTCACGAAGCTGTCGGTGGACGCAGTGGCGTCCCGGGAGGTGCGCGGGCGGCGGCGGTTCAGGATCACCCCGCTGCGGGTGCTCATCGGCGTCCTGCTCGCCGCCCTGGCCGTCGTCGTGCTCTATCCGCTGTTGTGGATGGCGATCTCCGGGTTCAAGACGAATGCCGAGCTGTTCGGTGATGCGTGGGGGCTGCCCGCACAGTGGCGGTTCAGCAACTACATCCAGGCCTGGGACTACGGCGTCGTCCACTACATCTTCAACTCGCTGGTCGTGACCGTTGGTTCGATCGTGCTGGTCACGCTCGTGTCGAGCTTCGCAGCCTTTGCCCTGGTCCAGGTCCGGATCCCGCTCGGCCAGCCGATCCTGATGCTGATCCTCGGTGGCCTGATGCTCTCGGAGACGGTGGCGCTCGTGCCGCTGTTCCGGATCATGCGCTCGCTCGACCTGTACAACACCCTGATCGGGATCATCATCCTCTACACCGCCTTCCGCATTCCGTTCACGACGTTCCTGATCCGGGCCTACATGATCGACCTGCCCACGGAGCTGCGGGACGCGGCGATCGTGGACGGTGCGTCGCTGTGGCAGATGTTCTGGCGGGTCACGTTGCCGCTGTGCTACCCGATCCTGATTTCCGCTGCGATCCTGCAGGCGCTGTTCTCGTGGAATGAGTTCGTCTTCGCCCTGGTCTTCATCAAGGACGACGCGCTCAAGACGATGCCGGTCGGCCTGATGGCCCTGCAGTCGAAACTCACCACCAACTGGCCGGTGGTGTTCGCCGGGTTGACCATCTCGGCGATCCCGATGGTGCTTGCGTTCCTGTTCGGCCAGCGGCACTTCGTCCGAGGGATCACTGAGGGTCTGGGCAAGTAACCGGGTCGGACCCGCGATGGGTGCCGGCCGTCACAGCGATCACGTGAAAGTCGAGGCGTGCCGCAATGCGGTGGCTGCGTTCGTTCCTGAACTCGGACGTGCTGGTGGGCGAGCCACGCGACGTCGTCCTGATTGAGGCGGTGCTCGCCGCGTCCAAGCTCTCGATCCCCTTCCTCACCCTGTATCTGGTCGGAGCACGCGGCTTCGATTACGCCACCGCGGGCCTCTTCGTCGCCATCCGGGGCCTGGGCGGTCTGGTCGCAGTGATGCTCGCCGGAGCGATCGCCGACCGCTTCGGCGAGAAGCCGGTCGTCCTGACGCTGCTCGCCGGGGCCGCCCTGAGCGCGGCGGCGATCCCGCACCTGCAGAGCACGCACGCCCTGTTGGTGGGGTTCTTCCTTCTCGGGGCCTTCGTGAATGCGGTGCAGCCCGCCTTCTCCTCGCTGGTCGTCCGAACGATCCCGGTGCGCCACTGGACGGAGATCTACGCCGCAGAGTACTGGGCGCTGAACGTCGGGTTCGCGTTCACCGCGCTGGTCGGCGGTCAGGTGGCGGTGTTCGCATTCGACTGGTTGTTCTATCTCGAAGCGTTGGGAACGTTCCTCGCCCTCGTCCTGGTTGCCCGGATCCTGCCGGCGACCCGTCCGCAGACCCGGACCCGGTCGCCCAGGCAGCGCGCCAGCCTGCGCGGCCGTGGCCGGCGCGCGCTGGCCACCGTGTCACTGGCGGCCCGGGACCGGCTGGCCGTGGTGCTGATCAGTTCCAGCCTGCTGTTCGCGCTGTGCCTTTCCCAGATGACCGGCACCCTGCCGCTGGACATGGAGGCCAGCGGCTACAGTCCGGACTTCTACGGCTACGTGATCTTCTGGAACGGCGCCCTCCTCACCATCTTCCAGATCCGGGCCGGACGTGCGATCGCCCGGCGCCGCGCGCTGCGGATCCTCGCCCGGGCCGCCGCGGTGGCAGGGCTCGGCTACGGTCTGCTGGCCCTGCCGCACCAGCACATCGCGCTGATTCTGGGCTGCCTCACGATCTGGACGGTCGGCGAGATGATGGACGCGCCGGTCCGCAGCGCCGTGGTGAGCGCGCTCGCGAAGCCCGGCTCCCGGGCACGCTATCTGGGGCTTCTGTCCGCCGCCCTCACCCTCGGCTACAGCATCGGCCCGTGGCTCGGCGGGTACGTGCTTCAGGTGGCCGGACGCGAGGCCCTGTGGCTGGGCACCGCCGGATGCGCACTCCTGTGTGCGCTGATCCGCCGCGTCATCACGGGGCGGGTGGAGGCCCGGATCCTCACCGTCCCGAGCGAGCCGGACCGGCCGGGCTCGGGCCTCCCGTGCGGGAAGCGGTAGCGCTGCGGAGTCCGTGGCCAGCCGACTGCAGTGTGTCGCCGGTAGTAGCCGTAGAGGGCGGATCCGGCCCGGGAGGCCGGACTCGACGTGGGGTTCCGTTCCCCGATGCAGGTCTCGACGTAGCGCGGCTCCGCCGGCCGTTATCACGGACAGCCTTGGGCTGGCACCGAGGGTTTGCTCGCAATCGGTCATCCTTCCGAGCCTCCGTGTGCCTAGGCTGCGAGTCACGGCAACCAGGCAGATGGTGCTCGCGGCCCCGCGGAGCTTCTGTGCGGGATTGCGCGGGCGGTGAAGATTGTCGAGAAGGCGGTGAAGAGGTACGGGGCGCCGGTCTATGTGCGCCGGCAGGTCGTCCACAACACCCACGTACATGGAGCGCCTCGCCGCGCGAGGAGCCATGGTGGTCCAGGAACCCCGGCGCTACGTTTGCCCGGTGAAGTGGTCGGGGGCTGCCCCACATCTGCCCCACGAAGCTCGGAGAGGCGAGGGAGAACTGTGCATAATGCCTAGCCAAAGGCATGTTCAGTCGCGCTCCCCGGGAGGTTCAACTCCTCTCTCGCGCACTTATTGGTCATGTGCCCCTGACGAGGGCAAACAGCATCTGACAAGCAATTTCACCCCGATTCGGGGTCCGTTCAGACGTACCCACGAGAGCCCATCGGGGGCATTTCCTGCCCCACGTCTGCCCCACGTGCCCCACGTATGCCCCACGGGAATGGCACAGAATGGCATACCCAGAGGGGTATCCGTCGAAGAACCTCTAGCGTCTCCGTGGACCCCCGGGGTATGCCCCCGGTCCCGTCCATTCCTGTGCCCAAGGCTTCAGCGGCGTCCTCACCTGAACAACGGTCCGGCGGGTCGCGCGGAAACATCCATCAGATTGTTCGGCCCTGCTCTGTCCGGAACGAGGCCTCCCGCCGGCTTAAGGAGTCAGGAAGGAGCAGCCATGCCCGCACTGTGGACGACGCTCGAAAACTGGACGGTTCTGCCGCCTGAAAAGTGAACGGTTGTGGGCAGTTTAGCCCTGGGAGTCGTTGGTGGTGGTGCGGATGCTGGGGAGGGTGTCGATGCCTCGGTTCCGGAGCCGGTAGCTGGCTCCTTTGAGGGTGAGGACGTCGGCGTGGTGGACGATGCGGTCGATCATGGCTGCTGCGACGACTTGGTCTCCGAACACTCCGCCCCAGCCGGAGAACGGCAGGTTGCTGAACCGCCCCGGCGTGTCCGGAGACTCGAAACCTTGGGAAGGTTGGAGTCATGTCAGGGAACACGTCGAAGAGGTATCCGGCTGAGCTGAAGGCCAGGGCGGTGCGGATGTATGCCGAGA
>JAIUOT010000045.1 GCA_020161015.1 Actinomycetota bacterium
AACTCCATGGTCGGCAATCGCGAGAATCGCTTCCACCCAGGGGCATCCATCATTCGATGGACACTGGTTGGCGAGTCGCCAGTCGCCAGTCGCCAGTCGCCAGTCGCCGGGTGCCAAATTGGGCATACGGTCGGCTAGGCAATGGCCGGTGAGTCGGCTGGCTTTGACGCAGAGGTGGCCTCAGCACCCTGTACCGCATTCAGGCGGGCGAGCCTCACTGAGAACGACGGCACATCCTGAATTGCCGCACTGTGCGCGAGGGTAGCCTGTCGGCTTCGGTACCCGATGCGCACGGCCCGCTCATGCCGCGCCCGGCGCGGTCGTTGATGCCGAGCGTGAATGCTCGACATCCGCTACGACGAACCGAGTCGGTCCTGGATGCGGTCGATGATCCTCGGGATGTCCTGCGCAAGTGTCTGGCGGACGATGGCGGTGTCGACGAGCAGGTAGCCGTGGGCGATGCGGTTGCGCATGCCCCACATGACGGGCCAGTCGGTGCCGAACAGGCGATCGCGCTCATCTGGCTGAAGCGTAGCCAGGGCTTCGATGCCAGCAGACAGGCGCATGCAGACTGCATCGATCACGAGCTGGTCGTCGAGGTCGTGTTCGGCGTAGGCCAGCATGGTCTCGAAGTGGGCGAGGGCGTCGCGCAGGATCTCGTCGGGCTTCCGGCTCACAGCGCGACCGCCTCGGTCAGGGCGCGGTCGCGGAACTCTGGACGCAGGACGCTGTCGGGTACCAGGTCGACCTTCGTATCGAGCAGGTCGCTGATTTGCTGCTCGAGCGCGCCGAGCTGCATCAGGCTGAGTGGGGCCCCCATGGTGAACAGCAGATCGATGTCGGAGTCGTCGTGGTCCTGACCTGTCGCCACCGACCCGAACACCCGGACGTTGCTGCCGCCGGCGTTGGTGATGATCCGCCGGACCTCACCGGCGTGCTTGCGGAGGCGTCGGGCCAACGGAGAGGTGCCGTGGAAGTGCAGCAGCCGGGACACCTCGGGTTGGCTGCGTCCGATCTCGGACGCGATCTGGGTTTGGCTCATGCCGCTGGCCGCGGCTTGCCGGATCGCCCGGACGAGTTCAGCACGCGCCTCGGCGACCGCAATGTCGGTGCGGCGGGCAACCTCGGCAAGACTTGTCGTCACCAGGCAATTATAGCAAGTGCTATGAACGATCCGAATCATCTTTCGAGGTCGAGGTCGAGGATCGGGTCGCCGTCGGCGTCCACAAGCAGAGCCAGCTGCTTGAGTGGTTCGCCGTCCAACGCGAGCCCCTCGACCTGGACATCGCCGCGCGCTGTGGTGATCGATGAGGAGTAGCGGACGTGGTGATGCACGTGGAACCAGCGAGTGGCTTCAACTCCATCGAGGACGCGGCGGACTCGCTCCTGATGTGCGTCCGCCCGGAGTTGCGCCGACACCGGCCACCAGCTGTTCCGTTCCCACGGGTCGAGGTGCTGCTGATAGCGCCGTCCGAGGAAGTCGGTGCCGATCGGGGCGTCATGTGCCACGACGATGTCCGCAGGTCCGGCGGCGACAATCGCGGCCACCTGCCTCTCCGTGACCTCCTCCTCGGGGAACCAGTCGACGCCCTCCGTGCGCAGGTGCTTGTCCACCGATGGAGCGCCGCCAATCCCGATCCAGCGCGTCGAGCCCCACGTCCAGCGGTGCCCGACCGGGATCTCGCGGGTGTGCTCAGTGATGATCCGCAGCCCGTCGTCCCCGATCGGTCGTTCGGCGAGAGAGGTCCAGTCCTCGTGGTTGCCGGGGATGAACCACAGGTCGATCCCGAACGTGGACAACTTCGACTCAACCTCGTTCAGGTACCTCTGGCCGGCGGTTGCATGCGGCCAGAACCCGAAGTCGCCCAGCTGGAGGATCAGGTCTGCAGCGAGCGCTTGGGCGTGGTCGATCACCTGGTGTGCAGCCAGCGTGTTCATGTGCAGGTCGCCCACCAGCAGGATGCGCTGCGGATCGGCCACGGTTCCTCCCTGATCGAGCTGAGCCGGGCAACGCTACCCGCGGCCGCCGACAACGCCCAGCGAGCGCATCGACTGGACGGGACGGAACAGGCGCTCGAGATCCAGCGAGTTCACCCTGATGATCCGCTTGCCCGAGCGCACGGCGGGCAGGGCGCCGTCGATGATGCGATGCCGGATGTAGTCGCGCGAGACGTGGTAGCGGGCGGCGGCCTCGGCGATCGTCAGGAACTCGGACGGCCGGTCGGCCGGCCTGGGCTGTGCGGTCATGTTTGTCCTCCTCGTCTTGCTTGGGTCAGATGCCGATGCCATAGCCGTGCGGGCGGTCCATTCCGGGTGGACGCATGCGCTCGTGGCGCTGGCCCATGCTCTCGGTGAACTCGACGGTTTCCCAGACCTCGCGTATCGGCTCGTGCCGTGGGCGCCGCTCGAGGCGGTACAGCAGGGCGGCCGCGGCGTGGTCGTCCGGCAACGGCCCCCGTCGCATCGCGCTCTCGAGAAGCCCGGGCATGTCCTCGCCCTCGTGCGCCAGCGAGGCCAGCTTCGCCGCGAGGACGGGAGTCTGCGGGTCGTCCCTCAGCTGCGGAGCGAGCTGGCGCGCTACCGCCGTCCAGTGCCGCAGGGTCGGGCTGGACAGCCCAACGTGGTCGTCGAGAATGCGCTGCCAGCGGGAGGCCGAACCGGGCACCTGAGTCGGGCCGGTCGGACTCAGGTCGTCCGTCGGCACTCCCATCGCCGCCCGCCACACCGAGATCTGCGCCACCAGCTCGGGGAACAGGTCGGTCGACAGAGCCTCCTGCCATCGGTGCTCAGTGGTTGTGGACGCCTCGCGCACCTGGGCGGCCAGGTCACGCACCAACTCCGAGCGGGACGCCAGGTACGGACCCCAGTGCGGGTGCTCGGCCAACCGATCAGGAACGGTGCTGAGCCAGGGGAGGGGTCCGTTGCGGTCCACCCAGTTGAGCCGGTACGACAGCACGGCCGCCGGGTCGCGCGCACCGTCCAGGCCGACATCCCGGACGGCGTTGCGCAGCATCCCGACCGCGTCAGCTCCGGACGCGGCAAGGAGCATGAGCTGCGACCGCAGCACCGACCACGCCGGAGCGTCCGTCAGTTCCGGCACAACCCGCTCGGCGTCGGCTTCGATCTGTGCGGTCCGCTCGGGTCCGAGCACCTGCTCGGCGGCGAAGCCGAGGGCGTCGACGTAGCGGTCGACGGCGGGCTTCAGCTGGTTCGCAGGATCAGCCTCGATGCGCCGCAGGCCGGTCGCCGACAGGGCAGCGTCGTCCCGCGCGAGCACCGACTCGAGCACCTCGGTCGGCGTGGGCGGCCGGGCCGTCTCCCAGCGAGGCACGCTGTCCGGTGCCCCGTCCCCCACGACCTGGACGTACGCGTGGTTCGCCAGCCGTCCGCGGGTCATCATTGTGTACAGCTGCTGGCGGCTCTCCGTGCCGGTGAGCACCCCGTGCATGGTGTCGACGGTCGCACCCTGCGCGCCGTGGATCGTGGTCGCATAGCCCAGTTCGACGTCGTCGCGGACGTAATCGGCCGGCAAGGTGATTCGAGAGCCGCGACTGTTCGCCACGACCAGGCTCTGGTCGCGGCCGACCGCGGTCACCGTCCACCGGTCACCGTTGCGCACCCAACCCGTGCGCGAGAGCTGCAGGCGCCGCTCATTCCGCCGGGTCACCACCGTGTCACCGACGGACGCCCGGTTCCCGTCGGACAGGGATACCTCGGCGCCGCGTGACGCGCCGCCGAGCCGGTAGTCCCGCGCTCGCCGGTTCAGCTCGGCCACCAGCTCGCGAGTGGGTGCGAGCATCAGGCTGTCCAGTCCGGACGCCCGGTCGACCGCCCAGGCGATGAACGCCTGGTCCAGCGTCGAGCCGGCGTCCCCGACGTGGATGCGTCCCTGGTCGAGGTAGAAGCCGAGCGCGTCCGGACGTCCCTCCCGCAGCGCGAGCGAGGCCGCCGCCTCGGCCGGGTCGGAGAACCGCACCACTTCGGTGAGCCGCACCGCGCCGTACTCGGCGGCGAGGTCCTTCAGTACCCCGCCGGCCTCTACCGCGGCGAGCTGGTGGTCGTCCCCGACCAGGCGGACGCTGCCGCCGCGTCCGATGACGAACGACACCGCCGCCTCGAGGGTGAGCGTGTCTGCCATGCCGGCCTCGTCGATGACCACCAGCGTGCGCGGCCCGATCTGCTCGGCCCACGCGGGCAGCCGGCGCTTCGCCAGACCGTGGGTGAGGATGTGCAGGGTGTCGGCATGCCCGCCGAGCTGCTCGCCGAGCGCGGCGGCCGCAGCCGCGGACGGTGCCATCCCCAGCACCTCGCCACCAGCCTCGCGCCACGCCGCCGCCAGCACGCTCATCGCAGTCGTCTTGCCGGCACCGGCCGGCGCGAGCGCCAGCTGCAGCCGATCGCCGGAGCTCGCCATCGACCGCACGAGGTTCACCTGGCCGGGGTTGAGTTCGACGCCGTTGGCCGTCGCTGCCAGCAGCGCAAGGCTGATCGACCGCTCGCCGACCACCATGCCGTCCCGGCGTCCGGCGAAGGCGAGCAGCCGGATCTCGGCGTCCAGGATCTGCTGCGAGGTGTAGATCGCAGAGTCGGCCACCGTGTACACCGAGCTGCCGTCCGGACGCCGCAACTCGGCGGGCTCGCTGATTCCGTCCCCAGCCGGGGTGAGCCGCACCGAGGACCGCTCCAGGGACAGGTCGACAACCCGCTCAAGAATGGACGCGAGCTCGGGCAGTTCGAACCGGCGCACTTGGCGCAATGCCTCGGCCCGGATGTGCCAGGGCTGCCACCAGGACCGATTCCGCTGCACGACCGAAACGACGTTGTCGGCCAGCCTCTGCAGCCACGCCTCGTCGATCGTCCGGGAGGGGAGTGACCTCCGGGTGAGGGCGCGGGCCAGCATGCGGGCCGTCCCGCCGCGTCCCAATACGTCCTCGGCCTGCGCCGCCCAGACCCGGCGCTGCTCGGCGAGGGAGCGAGGCTCGTGCTTGGCCTCCCGCGTCTCGAGAGTGGCCCGCTGCGCGAGGTCGTAGAGCTCGGTCGGGGTCGGGGTGCGTCCGTGCCGCTGCTGGAAGTCGGCGACGAGATCGCCCTGCGCCCGGGTGATTATGGTGTCGCGCTGCGACCACCGCTCCAGCAGAGCGAGGTCGACACCGACGATCTCCCGCACCGGACGCTCGGGATCAGAGCCCGGACGGTTCGCGAACCGCACGCCCAGCTCGTGGGTGAGGTGCTTCTCCAGGGCGGTGTTGTAGAACTCCGAGACCGTCACGTTGGCCTTGAACATGATCCGGCCGTCGATCGCCAGCCAGGCTCCGTCGTCGGCGGCCTGCACCTTGTTCGCGATCGCGACGTGGGTGTGCAGGTCCGGGTCGCCGGCCCGGGAGTCGCGGTGGGTGAAGGACGCCGCGACGATCCCGAGCGTCTTGACCTGTCGGACGCCGTTGCGGCCGCGCCGGGTGTAGATCGCCCTCTCCTCGAGGTAGCGCAGGCTGTCGGCGACGGCACGGTCGTGGCAGCGTTCCACGACCGCGGAGGTCTCGGGGTCGGCCAACGCCCACAGCGCCGACACCGACTTCACCGGCGAGAAGGTCGCGTCGTAGCCGGACACGCCGCTGCGCACCGGACGCTGCGCCCGCACGATGAACCCGGACAGTTCGCGGGCGTCGAGCGGGTCGCGTCCGAAGCGCTTGCGGAACGCCCCGCGTCCGACCTCGGTGCGCAGCTCGGCCCGAACCTCGCCCGGCACTGAGTCGGACGCGGCGTGTCCGTGGGCGAGGTTCCAGTCGCCGATGCGCTGGGTGAGTTCGATGCTGAAGTCGGTCGTGCCCGGGTAGATGCCGTAGCGCTGGCCGAGCTGCATCGCGTCCCCGATGTCGCGGTCGGTGACGCGGGTGAGGGCGGCAAGCCGCTCCGTGGCCAGCGGGTGGTCGCCGAGTCCGAACAGCGACAGCATCTGGTCGGCGGTCACGACGTCGCCGACCTGCAGACCGTCGATGCCGGCCAGACCGGAGCCGACCCAGTGTCCGGGCTTCTCGCCCTTCAGGCTGTAGTAGTCGGCCAGGCTCATGTGGCCCTTCTCGGTGGAGTCCATGGCCGCGACGTTCCGGGTGACGTACTCGTAGCCCGTGCCGGCGGTGAGTTTGTGCAGGGTCATCACGATGGCCACACCTCCTCTCGCGCTGCGGTGGAAGATCCCGTCACGCCACTAAGCCGAAAACCGACCCCCGATCCGGACAGATCGCGGCAACTTCCTTCGGACGAAGTCCAGATCGAACCCCTGACAACTTCCCTAAGCCCAGGACCGCGGCGATCGGGACGCTCGAGCGCCGACATCTTCGGCATCTCTCAGCCCTCCCGTCTGCGCTCGGGGTCGGCGACGCGGCGACGAGGGCCGCAGACCCGTTCACTTCCATAAGCCTTCGAAAGGGGCCGTTCCGGACAGGCTCAGCCGATATTTCTCCCGCGGGTTGCGGGAAGCATCCTCGCTCGCCGGTTGCAGCACGAGCTTTGGCGACTGAGACTCGTGGTCGAGGAGGCGAACATGGTGCCGGACCTGGACATCGAACCCGAGCTGCTCGATCGCGCACGGGCGCTGAGCGGAGCGCGAACACGCGAGGAGGCGGTGACGCTCGCGCTCGAGGAGTTCATCGAGCGGCGCCAACGCGCCAGGATCGTCGAGTCCTTCGGCACGCTCGATTGGGACGATGCCTACGACTACCAGGCCGACCGGCGTCGCGACGTCCTGGAACCTTTGGAGTGAACCGCGAGCCGGTTGGTGCGAGGGCGCTGGGCGTCCGTCCAGGTGTCAGGTAGAACGTCGTCCGGATGTTAGTCAGCGGACCCCCGAGGCAGGGGAGACTTCTTTTCGCGGTGCCGAAGGCAATGCAGGACTACGCCTCCTGTTACGGCAACCCGGCCTTGTCGAACTCCAGTTGGAGTCGGGGGCGGCGCCGGTGGGTCTCGCGCAGGTCGGCGATGAGTTCGTCCACCTCGGCGGCTTCGGGGCTGCCGGACGCGAGCTTCCGCATCCGGGCGAGCCGGCGGGCCGCGGAGCGGTAGAAGCCGGCGTCGGCGTGCTCGAGATCGGCGAGCACGACCCGGGTGTGGATCGGCAGCACCGCCAGCGGGTCGACCTTCTCGTAGCGCTTTGCCAGCTCCTGCCACAGGCCCGACTCGTCAAGGGTGAGGGAGTGGGCGAGATCCCACGCGAGGGTGAGATCGTCCAGCCCGTACAACGCGAACGAGACGGCCTCCCGGGGTCGGCGCTCGAGGGTTGCCCCCACCTCGTCGGCGTAGGTCGGCCAGGACGCTCCGGCCCGATTGTGCAGCGCGGACGCGTTCGACGACGTCGGCCACCGCCGGAACACCTCCAGCCGGGCGGGCAGTTCCTCGTCGGGTCGGTGTTCGGCAAGCAGTTCGCACCAGTACCCGGACGCTTTGGCGGCCTGGTGGCCGAGGTCGAACCAGGCGGCTTGTCGGGCCCAGTCGATGGCGAGGTTGAACTCGCCGATCTCGGCCAGAGCCTCGGCGGTGTCCTCCAGCCAAGCCGCCACCTTCCGGTCACGGGAGTGTGTGGCGATGATCGCGTCCACGTCCTTGTCCCAGACGGCGAGCCGACGCGCGTTCCACTCCACGACAAACCGAGTGTGATCCTCCTCCAAACGTCTGCTCCAGGCGGCCCGGTCCGTGCTCCACAGGTTGCGTTGTTGCTCGTCGGAGAGCTTGGGGCTGAGCTGGGCGGCGATCTCGTCCAGCTTCGCCCGGTAGGTAGCCAGTCCGCGTTCGCCGAGCGCGGGGGCGTAGGCGACCGGGTCGATCTCGAAGAAGTCGCACTCGTTGTCGAACTGGAAGCGGATCATCCAGTCGACGAGCTTGCGATACGGCGGCGGCGCGGTGCGCGCCAGCCGCGCGTGCAGCTCGAGCAGCTCTCGGATCGCGTCCCCGATGATGCCGCTGGAGTCGTCGGCGCGCATGATCACCTTGCAGGCACTGGCGATCGCCTTCTGGGTGACGGCGAGTACCTCTGCAGGCGGCTCGTTCTCGGCCGCGTCCTGCAGCAGGGTCACCGCGTCGTGCAGCTGAATGCCGTACTCGTTCGAGGCCCGCCAGCGGTGGAGGTCAGTGCGCGTCCGCACCAGGGGAAGAATCTGGTCAGCCAGGGTCACGGACACATCTTGCCGGTTGCCCGATGTGCGAAGGCAGGGGAGCGGTCGACCATCGGTGAAATGGAGGATGACCTCCGTTATGCGAGAGCTGACGTGCCAGTCGAGTCCGTGTCGGGGTGGACGTCCGGGCAGTCGACGAGGCAACAGCCGCAGACGCGGCTGCCGTCGGCGAGGATCAGGTCGGCGTCGTTGCTGCAGGAGCAGCCCGGCTTCTGGCACTCGCACCGGACGCCGCCGTCGATCAGCTCGGCGATCACGTTGACGAGGCTACGACGCCACGTCCGCGGCCACCACCTGTCGTCGCCCCCGACACCCGACGTGATTCTCCCCTTCTTCGACGTCACGATGCCGAGTCGCGACGATGTCCCCTGTGTAACCAACCCCTGTGGATACAGACCCCTCAAGTGCCACAGACCTCATGCATCCTGGTAGGTACTTCAGGCCGCCTTGCGAGCGTGGACAGGTCGAAGAAGCTCCGCTTCCTGGTCGGCAGCCACGAGCCATGCCCGCGATGCTTCAGCGGCTCATCACAAACGAGGGTGTAGCGGGGGTGTGATCGGAGGCGGCGCGTCGGTGTCGGGGTAGGGGTCGAGGTCTTCCGATGATGGGAGTTCTCACACTGGCCATCCGAAAGACCTCGACGTGCGCAACGCTACCTTCGC
>JAIUOT010000046.1 GCA_020161015.1 Actinomycetota bacterium
CTTGGCCAGCGAGACCACCAGTCGCAGGTTGGCCTCGAGGAGGTGGTTCTTGGCGCGACGGCCGTCCTCCGCGATCCACTCCAGGTCGTCGCGGTCGCCGGCACCGGCCTGGCCCTCGTTCACGGTCTCCTCCGCGAACAGGCCGGCCTCGATGCGCTTGGCGAGCTGCACCTCCTGCTCGGCGTTCAGCAGCGCGACCTTGCCGATCTGCTTGAGGTAGTCCTTCACCGGGTCGGCGGTGGCGCCGGCCGCGAGCACCTGCTGCTCCGGCTCGTCCGCGTCGTCCGCGTCGGAGAGGCTGAAGCCCTCGTCCTCGGTGATCTCCTGCTCGGTCTTGGCGGCCTCGGCCGGCTCGAAGTCGGACTCGTCCACCTCGTCCAGGGTCCGCTTCTTGCCGCCGACGGTGAGCACGACGTCGTCGCCCTCGCGCTCGAACTTCACGTTCTCGACGGCGGGCTCCAGCACATCCTCGACGGTGAGCTCCTCCACCAGGGCCTCCTCGAGCTCCTCCTCGACGATGTCGGTGGGCTCGACCTCCTCGTCGGTCGCCTCGAGGGCATCCACGTCGGGGGTCGGCACCGCCTTCACCACCGGGCCGGCGGCCTTGCGCGTCCGCCCGCGGGGTGCGCCGGCGGCGCCTTCCTGGGGGGTGGAAACGGCAGCAGCACGGGCGCGTGGAGTCACGGGGCTAACCTCTCGCAGGGCGTTCAAGGGCGCACAACAACCGGGTGTTGTCAATACTTCGCCTGCCCCATTGTGCCACGGGATCGGCAAAGCCCCAAGCCGGGGCAGCACTTTAGGCTGTGGCCATGGCAATACCCCTGCTTCCGCCGGTCGCACCGCGCCGGCCGGAACCCCGCGTCCACCACGGCGACACCTTCGTCGACCCCTACGCGTGGATGCGGGACAAGTCCGACCCGGAGTTCCTCGCCTACCTCGCGGCGGAGAACGCGTGGACGGAGGCGGTCACGGCTCCGCTGGCCGGGCTTCGCGAGGAGCTGTTCGCCGACATCTCCGCCCGCACCCGGCAGACCGACCTGAGCGTGCCCGAGTTCGCCCGCCACCCGGGCCTGGGCGAGTTCTGGTACTACTCCCGCACCACAGAGGGCCTGGACTACCCCAGCATCCACCGCTGCCCCGCAGCGGGACGCGACAGCCTGCCCGACCCGTCCGCGGGGACGCCCGACGGCGAGCACCTGCTCCTCGACGTGCAGGAGCTGGCCGCCGGGTCGGGCTTCTTCGCGCTCGGGTGCTTCGAGGTCTCCCCCGACGGACGCCGTGCGGCCTACTCCGTCGACACCGAGGGCGACGAGCGCTACCGCCTCCGGTTCCGCGATCTCGCCACCGGCGAGGACCTGCCCGACGAGGTGGCGGAGGTGGCCGCCGGCGGGTGCTGGGCCGGCGACGGCGCCTTCTGCTACCTGACGGTCGACGACGCCTGGCGTCCGGACCGGCTGTGGCGGCACCGGCTCGGCGACCAGGGTGCGGACGAGCTGCTGCACACCGAGCCAGACGAGCGGTTCTGGCTCGGAGTGGACGCCTCGCGCGACAACCGCTGGGTGCAGCTGGCCGCCGCCAGCAAGACCACCACCCAGGTGTGGCTGCTCGACGCGACCGACCCGGCGTCCGGGCTGCGCGCGCTGACGGGCCGCCGGGAGGGCGTGGAGTACGACGTCGAGATCGCCGGCGACCGGCTCTTCATCGTCCACAACGACGGCGCGCCCGACTTCGCGCTCGCCGAGGCCCCGCTGGCGGCCACCTCGCACGAG
This sequence comes from Actinomycetota bacterium, assembly GCA_020161015.1. Classification (GTDB taxonomy): domain Bacteria; phylum Actinomycetota; class Actinomycetes; order Propionibacteriales; family Propionibacteriaceae; genus Propionicimonas. The sequence goes on from JAIUOT010000046.1 coordinate 1,770, forward strand.
CAGTGGCGCACGCTGCGCCCCGGCGAGGAGGGCACGCGACTGCTCGGCGTCACCGCCTACGACCGCGTGCTCGTGATGAGCCTTCGCCGCGAAGGCATCCAGACCGTCGCGCTGCGGCACAGGGACGCCTCCGGCGACCTCGGCGCCGAGGTCCCCATCGCGTTCGACGAGCCGCTGTACCAGGTGGACGCCGACGACGGCGACGAGGCCGACACCGACCGCATCCGGCTGCACTACCAGTCGATGGTCACCCCCGACCAGGTCCTGGAGTACTCCCTCTCCGACGGCTCGCGGCGACTGCTCAAGCAGCGTCCGGTGCTCGACCACCCCGTGCACGGACCGTACCGGCCCACCGACTACGTGCAGCGCCGGGAGTGGGCGACCGCACCGGACGGCACCCGCGTCCCCCTGTCGCTGGTGTACCGGGCCGACACGCCGCTCGACGGCTCCGCCGGGTGCGTCCTCTACGGCTACGGCGCGTACGAGATCAGCGTCGCGCCGACGTTCTCGATCGCCCGGCTGAGCCTCCTCGACCGCGGCTACGTGTACGCGATCGCCCACGTCCGGGGCGGGGGCGAGCTCGGCCGCGCCTGGTACGACGCCGGCAAGCTCGCGGCCAAGCAGAACACGTTCACCGACTTCGTCGCCTGTGCCCGCCACCTCGTCGCCGCCGGCTACACGACGACGTCCCGCCTGGTCGCGGAAGGCGGCAGCGCCGGCGGGCTCCTGATCGGGGCGGCCCTCAACCTCGCCCCGGACACCTTCGGCGCCGCACACGCCGCCGTCCCCTTCGTCGACGCTCTGACCACGACGCTCGACCCCGACCTCCCGCTCACGGTGAGCGAGTGGGAGGAGTGGGGCGACCCGCTGCACGACCCGGAGGCGTACGCCAGGATGCGGGCCTACTCCCCCTACGAGAACGTCCGCGAGCTGCCCTATCCGCCGATCCTGGTGACGGCCGGCCTGAACGACACCCGTGTCGAGGTCACCGAGCCGGCGAAGTGGGTGGCCCAACTGCGGCACGTCACCGGGGCCACGGACCGGCTCCTGCTGCGCACCGAGCTGGCGGCCGGGCACGGCGGCAATTCCGGCCGGTACCAGGCGTGGCGGGACGCGGCGTTCGAGCTGGCCTGGATGGTCTCTGCGACCCCTCCTCATCCCGCCGGGTGAGTCCGGCCACAGCCCTGGGTATGGGGGTACGTACGACCGTGGTCTGAATCTGGCCCCTACGGCTGCTCTCCGGGGATGCTCAGGGGCGTTCTGGGCAGAAAACCGCCCTGCTCGCACGTTGTACTGATGACGAGCGAAAGGGAGTCTCCGTGATTGCTACCGCACACAGGGTCCGCACGACGGACGGCATCGATGGAAAGGATGCCGTCGGCCTCTATCTGGACGGCATCGCCAAGACGCCGCTGCTGACGGCCGAGGAGGAAGTGCAGCTGGCCAAGCTCATCGAGGCCGGCCGCTACGCCCAGGCGATCCTCGACGGCACCCTCGACGAGACCGAGCACGGCCTCCGGCACGTGCGGGCCACCGAGGACGAGCTGCGCACGATCGCCGCGGAGGGCGAGGCAGCCATGCAGCGCTTCATCACCGCGAACCTCCGCCTCGTCGTCTCCGTCGCCCGCAAGTACGGCCGCGCGCAGATGCCGCTGCTCGACCTCGTGCAGGAGGGCAACACCGGCCTGATCCGCGCGGTCGAGAAGTTCGACTACACCAAGGGCTTCAAGTTCTCGACCTACGCCACCTGGTGGGTGCGCCAGTCCATCTCCCGCGGCATCGCCCAGCAGGGACGCATCGTCCGGCTCCCCGTCCACGTCGCCGAGCAGGTCAACCAGGTGTCCGCGGTCCGCCGGACGCTCGAGCGCCGCTTCGGACGTGAGCCGGAGCTGTTCGAGATCGCCGACGAGCTCGGCGTCCCCGAGGAGCAGGTGATCGACCTTCTTCGCCTCTCCCGCGACCACGTGAGCCTTGACGCCCCGGTCGAGGAGGACGGCGACACCGCCCTCGGCGACCTCCTGGCCCGCGAGATGTCCCCCGGCCCCGACGAGGTCGTGCTCGACGCGGAGGACCGCGCCCGGCTCGACGCCATGCTGTCCAGCCTCGACGAGCGCTCCGCCGACGTGGTGCGCCGCCGGTACGGCCTGCTCGACGGCCGCCAGGCCAAGCTCGCCGACATCGCCGCGATCTGGGGCATCACCGCGGAGCGGGTCCGGCAGATCGAGCGGCACGCGATTTCCAAGCTCCGGGAGGACTCCGAGGCGGCCTGAGCCTCGGGACACTCCGGGATCACACGGAAGCCCCAGGACGGCCGACCCCAGCACGGCCGCCCCGGGGCTTTCGTTCGTCCGCGACCGGAGCGGTGGCGCCGCGGTCAGTCCTTCAGGAGCCGGATCAGGCCCTCCTGGGCGCACGACGCGGCGAGCCGGCCGACAGAGAACAGCCGGCCGAAGCTGAACCCCAGGCCGGCCGAGGCCGACGGGGACACCTGGTCGTAAAGCAGCCACTCGTCCGCCCGCGCCGGACGGTGGAACCACATCGAGTGGTCGATCGAGGCCACCTGCATGGTCGGGCCGGCGAACTCGACCGGGTGCGGCACGGTGCTCACCGCGAGCAGGGTCAGGTCGCTGAGGTAGGCAAGGACCGCCTGGTGCAGCTGCGGGTCGTCGGGTAGCGCGCTCTCGGAGCGCACCCAGACCTTCATCGCCGCGTCCCGCGCCCCGGCGGCGCTGAGGGTGGACGTGTCCGAGGCGAACCGGGTCTCCAGCACACCCCACTCCTGGCGCCAGGCCTCGACGGCCCGCCGCGACCGTGCCCCCAGCACCTCCGACAGCGGCGGGCAGTCCTGGGGGTCGGGCACGCCCAGTGGCGTCGCGTCGGCGTGGTCGAGACCGGCCTCGAGCTCGTGGAACGAGCACACCATCGAGAAGATGACCCGTCCGCCCTGGTCGGCGACGATCCGGCGCGCGGAGAAGCTGCCGCCGTCGCGGGTGCTCTCGACGGTGTAGTTGATCGGCGTGCCGGCAACGCCGGCGCGGAGGAAGTAGGCGCCCAGGGAGTGGGCGACCCTGCCCTGCGGCACCGTGCGGTATCCCGCGGTCAGTGCCTGGGCGAGCACCTGGCCGCCGAACACGCGCTGGCGGGCCGACCCTGCGTCCTGGCCGAGGAAGGTCACCTCGGAGGTCTGCTCGAGATCCAGGATCCCGATCAGCTCGTCAACGGATTCCGGCACGCCTACCGCCGGAAGTCGTTGGGCGGGTCCTGCTCGGCCAGGAACTGCTCGACCGCCGCACCGATCTCCTCCGCGCTGGGCACGGACGCCGCACCACTGCTGCTCAGCCGGTCGTACTGCTCCTCCAGCGCCTTCACGACGGCCGGGAAGTCGGCGTCCTCCGCGGTCTCGCTCTCGATCCCGGCCAGGTTGGCGGCCGCCCTCTCGGACAGCTCGGCCAGCGGGAACTCGAGCCCCGCGGCGTCCGCCACCCGGCGCAGGACGGCCTCGACGGCCTGCGGGAACGTCGTCTGCGCGAGGTAGTGCGGCACGTGGGCGACGAAGCCCTGCGCGAGCATCCCTGCCTCGCCCGCGCGGAACTCGAGGACGTGCGAGAAGCTGCCCGGCAGCTGCACGCGGTCGATCCACATCGGGTTGCCGCTGATGGTGTGCGGGTCGGTGGCGTGCGCGGTGACCAGGGTCGGCCGCGTGTGCGGCACGGCCATCGGGACCCCCGAGACGGTGATCAGGCGGGACACCTCGAGCCGCTCCGCCAGGCCCAGCACGGCGGCGGTCGCCCGGTTCCACTGCGTGTCCGGCTCGGGGCCGGTGAGCATCAGGAACGGCGTGCCCTCCGTGTCCAGGAGCCGGTGGATCACCAGCGAGAAGTCGGTCATCGACACCCACTGGTTGGTGTCGAACACCATCTGCGGCCGGCGCGAACGGTAGTCGTGCAACTGGTCGTGGTCGAACTCCACCAGCACCTCGTGCTCGCAGGCCTCCAGCAGGTAGCGCCCCGCCGCGTGGGTCACCGACCCCGCGTCGATGTAGCCGTCGAGCAGGTGGAGGAGGGCGGGACGCGTCCCCCGGACGGACTCCATGAGCGCAGGGTTGAGGGTGTACAGCAACCGCGGATCCAGCACCCGGCCACTGTACCCCGGCCTCCTGCCCGCACCGCGGCATTGCGCTGTGGGCTGACGGCGCGGCTCCTCAGCCGTCCGTGCGGCCGGCGAGCTCGGTCGGCGTCAGCTCGTTGAGGCGTCCCCCGAGGTCACCGAGCAGTTCGATGGTGCGGGCGGCGGCCGGGTTCGCACGGACGCTCTCGCGCACGAGGGCGACGATGCGGCGGAACGGGGTGGGGTTCGTCGGGCGGACGTAGGCCACCTCGAAGCCCGACCAGCCCAGCGCCAGCCCGGGGACGAGCGCGATCCCGACGCCGGCGGCAACGAACGCCAGGCCGGTGACGTGGTCCTGGGCCCGGGCGACGAAGCGGGGGGTGAAGCCGGCGGCGGCGCAGGCGTCGGCCGCCAGTCGGGTCGCCATCTCGTCGCGGAAGTCGTACTGCACCCAGTCGTCCTCGCTGAACTCGGCGAGGTCCATCGTCCCCGCCCCGGCGAGCGGGTGGTCGTGCGGAAGGGCGACCAGGAAGTCGTCACCGCCCAGTTCGACGCGCTGGAAGGCCGGCGGCACGCGGGGGTGGTCGCCCGGCACCTCGGTGTGCACCTCGATGTCGGCCTGGCCGGCGGTGTCGGCGGTGTCGCTCTCGTTGATCGACAGTTCGAGGGTCAGGCCGGGGAACTCCTGCCGGAGGGTCCTGGCCACCGCCGGCATCCACGTGTAGGCCGCCGAGGCGAAGGTGCGCATGGTGAGCTTGTCGGTCGCGCCCTCCCGGAGATCGCGGGCCTGGGCCTCGAGGATCGCCATCGCCTGGAGCGCGTCGGCGCTCGCCGCGGCCAGGTCGATGGCCGCCGGGGTGGGGCGGATGCCGCGGCCCACCCGCTCGACGAGGGTGAAACCGACCTCGCGTTCGAGGGTGTGCACGTGCTGGCTCACGGTGGACGGGGTCAGCCCCAGCCGGCGGGCCGTGTCGTTGACCGAACCGCTGGAAACCACCGCCCGGAGGATGCGCAGGCGATTGAGGTCGAGCATGACCTCATCATACGGCATCGACGAATGATTGTTCGGGATACTCAGCTTGTCCCGAATCAACAATCGCGGGACAATTTTCCCATGATGAGCTATACCCCAATCGATCGCGACCGTGAGCGGCTCGTCGAGGAGCTCGCCGCCGCTCGCGCCTACGCCCCCGCCCGCCACGTTGCCGCCGCCAAGGACAGCGTCGAGCGCCCCCGCGCCCGATTCGCCCTCGCCGGCATCTTCCGCTCACACCCCGTGGGCGTCTGAGGACACCGGCCACCCCCGCCGGCACCCCAGGAGCTCCGACCCGGTACCCCTCCCGCGGTCGGCACTCCGACGTCAGAAGGGCCCCCGCGCTCGACGCGGGGGCCCTTCTGCGTCACACCAGCGCTGCGGCCATCGCCGTCCGCACCCGCTTGGCCGACACCGGGACGGCCGTCCCGAGCGCCTGGGCGAACAGCCCGACCCTCAGCTCCTCCAGCAACCACCCGATCCGCGCCACGGCGTCCGGCAGCGGCCCGGACGGGAAGCGGGCGCACAACCGCGCGTAGTCGTCCTCCAGCTCTGCGATGACGGCCAACCCCTCCGCCTCGTGCCGCGGGTTGCTCACCGAGGCGTCCAGCCGCCGCAGGATCGCCTTCAGGTAGGTCGGGAGACGCAGCCACGCGTCCGCCGGCGTGGCGGAGACGAAGCCCCGGTACACCAGCCCGTCGAGCTGCTCGCGCACGTCGTCGCGGGTGTCCGGGCGCGTGTCGGGGAGCCGGCGCCGCGCGTCCCCCGCGAGCTGGAGGATCTCGCCCGTCCGCTCGACGGCCCGCTGCATCGCCGCCGCGGCGCCCGCGCGCACGGTGTCGGCGAGGCGCGCGAACGATTCCGCGTCCCGCACCGACGTCAGGCCGCCGACCTCATCGGCGAGCTCACCGATCACCTTCAGCCGGGCGTCGGCGAGCAGGGCCGGCACGTCCGGGTACGGCGAGGTGGCCAGGGCCAGCTTCGTGGCGTTGCCCATGCGGGAGACCACCCACCGCGTGGGGTCGACGGTGGTCAGGGCGATCAGGCGACGCAGTCCGTTGCGGTGGGCGCGCCGGGCCGCGTCCTCGTCGGCGAAGACCTGGACGCCGACCCGGTCGGCCCGGTCCACGAGGGCGGGGAAGCCCGGCATCGGCCGGCTGATCCGCTCCGGCAGCGTGCCGAACTCCCAGGTCGTGGCGCCGGGATGGGTCAGGTGGCTGGCCGCGGCGTTGAGCGTGCTGCTGACCGCGGGCGCGAGCGTGGCGGACAGCTCGGCGAGGTCGCGGCCGACGACCGGGTCGCTGCCCTCGGCCACCACCCGGAAGCGCACCCGCAGGTGGTCGGGCACCGCCTCCGGGCGCCAGGCGTCCGCCGGCACCTGCTCGCCAGTGAGGGCCAGCACCGCACGACCGAGCGCGGTCCACAGCTGCTCGTCGGACGCGCCGGGGTGCGCGGCCAGCCACTCCAGGGCACGGCGGGCGGTGTCCGGAGCGGGCACCAGCCGGGTCCGCAGCGCCTTGGGGAGGGCACGGATGAGCTCCGTGGCGACCTCCGCGCGCAGCCCCGGCACCTGCCAGGTGAAGGCCGCAGGGTCGAGGCTGGTCAGACGCGCCAGCGGGACGGTCACCGTCACGCCGTCGTGGCCGGCGCCGGGGTCGAAGGCGTAGTCCACCGGCAGCTCGGACCCACCGACGGCCCAGGCGTCGGGGAACGCCCCGGTGTCGAGGTCGGCGTCCGGGGCGACCAAGTCGTCGATCGTGAGGTCGAGCAGGTGCTCGTCACGGCGCCGCGCGTCGCGCCACCAGCGGTCGAAGTGCGCGACCGTGACCACGTCCGCGGGGATCCGCGCGTCGTAGAACGCCGCGATGGCCGCGTCGTCGAGCAGGAGGTCGCGGCGGCGGTTGCGGTCCGCCAGTTGCTCCGCCTCTGCGCGCACGGCCTGGTTGCGCGCCCAGAAATGGTGGCGGGTGCGCCACTGTCCCTCCACCAGCGCCGAGGTGATGAAGACCTCGCGGGCGACCACCGGGTCGATCCGGGCGTAGCTCACCAGCCTCTGGGCCACCACGGGGACGCCGAGCAGGGTGACCCGCTCGTAGGCCACGCACTGGCCGCCGCGCGCCGACCAGTGCGGCTCGGAGTAGGTGTGCTTCAGCAGGTGCCCGCCCACCGCCTCGATCCACTCGGCCTCGACCGGGGCGACCGTGCGCGCCCACAACCGGCTGGTCTCCACGAGTTCGACGGCCATCACCAGCGGCGGGTTCGTGCGGGCCGCGCTGGACCCGGGGTTGATCGCGAACCGCGCGCCGCGGGCCCCCAGGTACTCCGCCGGTCCCCGCCGCTTGCCGCGGGCTGGCCTGGCCATCGAGGCCTCGTCGAGGAGGCCGACGTGGGACAGCAATCCGGCCAGCACCGCGGTGTGCACCCGGTCCATGCCGGCCGGCGCGTCGTTGCGGTGCAGCCCCACCTCGCCGCAGGCCTCACGCAGCTGCGTGTGCAGGTCCTGCCACTCGCGCACGCGGAGGAAGTTCAGGTACTCGGTGCGGCACAGCCGGCGGAACGCGTTGCCGGAGAGCTCCCTGCGACGCTCCCGCAGGTAGGTCCACAGCCGCCACAGCGCGGCGATGTCCGAGCCGTCGGGGGTCGGCTCCGCTGCCCCGTCCAGCGGGGCCCAGAAGCGGCGGTGGGCGGCGTCGGCCGCGGCCGTGTCGTCGGCGGGCCGCTCGCGGACGTCCGGGATCGCGATGCCGGCCACGATCGGCAGCACCTCGCGCAGGCAGCCCTGCCGGTCGGCCTCCACCAGCATCCGGCCCAGGCGGGGGTCGACCGGTAACCGGGCCAGCATGCGTCCGACCTTCGTGAGCCGCACCGTGCCGTGCGGCGTCCTCCCCCTGCCCTGTTCGATCGCGCCCAGCTCGGTGAGCAGCCGGAGGCCGTCGCGCACCTGGCCGGCGTCCGGGGGTTCGACGAACGGGAACCGCGTGATGTCGCCCAGGCCGGCGTCCGCCATCTGGAGGATGACCGAGGCGAGGTTCGTGCGCAGGATCTCGGGCTGGGTGAACTCCGGTCGCGAGGCGAAGTCGTCCTCGTCGTAGAGCCGGATGCACACGCCCGGCCCCAGGCGGCCACAGCGGCCGGCGCGCTGGTTCGCCGAGGCCTGCGAGATCGGCTCGATCGGCAGCCGCTGCACCTTGGTGCGCGCGGAGTAGCGGGAGATGCGGGCGAACCCGGGGTCGACGACGTACCGGATGCCCGGCACGGTGAGGGACGTCTCCGCCACGTTCGTGGCGAGCACGATGCGCCGGCCGGTGTGCGGCGCGAAGACCCGGTGCTGCTCCGCGGCCGAGAGCCGGGCGTACAGGGGCACCACCTCGGTGAAGCGCAGCTGGAGGCCGGCGATCGCCTCCGCCGCGTCCCTGATCTCGCGCTCGCCGGAGAGGAAGACGAGGATGTCGCCGTCCAGCGAGGTGGACAGTTCGCTGACGGCGTCGCAGATGGCGTCCACCTGGTCGCGGTCGCGTTCCTCCGCCGTCCCCACCACCGGCCGGTAGCGGACCTCGACGGGGTAGGTGCGCCCGGAGACCTCGATCACGGGGGCATCGTCGAAGTGCGCGGAGAAACGTGCAGTGTCGATGGTCGCCGAGGTGATGACGACCTTCAGGTCGGGGCGGCGCGGCAGCAACTGCTTGAGGTAGCCGAGCAGGAAGTCGATGTTGAGGCTGCGCTCGTGTGCCTCGTCGATGATGATCGTGTCGTAGCGGCGGAGGTCCCGGTCGTGCGAGATCTCCGCCAGCAGGATGCCGTCGGTCATCACCTTGACGCGGGTCTGGCGGCTGCGCTGGCTGGAGAAGCGCACCTGGAACCCGACCGTGGCGCCCAGCTCCTCCCCCAGCTCCTCGGCCATGCGGGCGGCGACGCTGCGGGCGGCGATCCGGCGCGGCTGCGTGTGGCCGATGCTCGTGCGCCCCGCCAGCAGGCAGATCTTCGGCAGCTGGGTGGTCTTGCCCGACCCGGTCTCGCCGGCCACCACCAGCACCTGGTGCGCGCGCAGGGCGTCACGGATCTCGTCCACGTGGGCCGAGATCGGCAACGCCTCGTCGAAGCGGATGGCCGGGGAGTTCATAGCCGGCCAATACTACGGGGCCGACGCGACGGGGGCGTCAGGACCCGTGGCTGTCCTTCGGCCGGATGACCACGATCGGGCAGCGCCCGTGGCTCATCAGGCCCCGGATCAGGCCGCCCACGGAGTAGGTCGGGAAGGACGCGTGCACCTCGAGCACGAGCGCGTCGAGCTCCTCGGCCCGGGCGGTGAGCACGTCCAGCGGGTTGCCGTAGGACACCTCGAGCTCGACCTCGACCTCCGGGTAGTCCTCGGTGATCTCCGAGACCATGTCGACCATGCGGGCCCGGGTGACCTCGACCGCCTTCTGCTCCTGCTCGGCCGTCGGGTGCCCCGCGCTGAACCAGCGTCCCTGGGGAGCGCGGCAGACGCTGATCACCACGACCCGGCCGCCGTGGGCACGGCATTCGCCGAGCGCCCACTCCAGGGCCACCGCGCCGCGGGCGGAGGTGTCCACGGCCACGCCGATGACGCCCGCGGGCTGCTCGCGCTGGAGGTTGTCGACGGAGACGACCACGACCGGGCAGTGCGCCGCGCCGACGGTGCCGACAGCGGTCGACCCGATGAACGCCTTCTCGCCCGTGCCGCCGGACGTGCGTCCGACGACCACGAGGGACGCCTCGTTGCTCATCCGGGTGAGGGCTGCCGCCGGGTTCCCGAGGACGACCTCGGTGCGCACCCGGGTGCGCGCGAGCCCGGACGCGACCGCCTCGGCCACCCCGGTCGCCAGCATCTCGGCCGCGCCCTCCTTGATCTGCTCGGGGTCGAAGACCACGCCCCAGGCGCTGTTCAGGACGGTGTCGTCCACCGCGTGCATGAGCACGAGCTCTGCCTCACGCAGCAGCGCCTCCCGCACGCCGTGGGCGAGCGCGCGGAAGGAGTCCTCCGAGCCGTCGAAGCCGACGACGATCCGGGCCGGGCCCAGGTACGGAACGAGCATGCTCAACTCCTCGGGAGGTCGGCCGAGACGGCTCGGCCGGAATAGGAGAGTGGGGTGATGACGACGGTCAGGTCGCGGCGACCGGGCGCCCAGGGCGCGGGGAGCCGGACGTCGTCCGCGCCTGCACTCGACGCGTCACCCCGGACCAGGACGCTCCAGCCGGTCGCGGTCGGGACGTCGATGTCGTCGACCTCGAACGCCACGCGCACCGTCCCGGCCAGCTCGCCGAGCACGGAGCCGGGGCTGACCCGGAAGTAGATGCGTTCGCCGGAGACGGCGTAGGTGACCGGAAGGACCTGCAGCCCCTCCGCCGACAACCAGCAGACGCGGCCGACGCTGTGGCCGCGCACCAGATGTCGGCATTCGTCCCCCGACAAGCGGGTGAAGTGGCCGGTGTCCATCGCGCGCATGCTAGCCGGTCGCGGGGTCACCCGAGGCGGGAACCGCCGAAGACGCAGGCACTTCTTCGCGTCCCTTCAGCGCAGCCACGTGGACGCCGCGACGATCACCGGGATCGAGGCGATCGTGGAGACGAAGATGGCGTCACGCGCCAGGAGCGTGCGGACGTGGTACCTGCTGGCGATCAGGTAGATGTTCTGGGCGGTCGGCAGGGCGGCGATCACCGTCACCGCCAGCAGGTCCGGCGGGCCGAGGTGGAACACGCCCGCGCCGAGCGCCAGCGCGATCGCCGGCTGGAGGAGCACCTTCAGCGGCGCCACCAGGGCGAGCTCCCCCGCGTGCGGGCCGCGCCCCGGAGCCGGGTCGAGGCGCAGCGAGATGCCGAAGGCGATCAGCATCGCCGGGACCGCCAGCTGGCCCACCATCTCCACCGGCCGCCACACCAGGTCTGGCACCGGGACGTGGAGGGCGTTCACCACCAGGCCGGCCAGCGTCGCGACGGTCAGCGGGTTGCGCACCGGCAGCGTCACGTACTTCGACCAGGACAGGCGGCGTCCGTCCGCGCGGGCGGCGGCGAGGTCGAGCAGCGCCAACCCGACCGGCTGGAGCAGCCCGACCTGGATCAGCAGGATGGGCGCCATCCAGGTCATGTCGCCGAGCACGTACGCAGCGACGGGCAGGCCGAGGTTGCCAGCGTTGGTGTAGACCGAGCACAACGTCCCGACGACGCGATCGGCCAGCCCGGCACGGCCGAGCAGAACCCGGGCGGCCACGAGGTAGACCGCCGCGGTGAGGACGATCGCCAGTGCAGAGACCACCAGCGTGCCGCTGAAGAGGTGCCCGAGATCCGCCCGGGAGACCAGGCCGAGCAGGAGCGCCGGGGAGGCGACGGTGAAGGCGAGCCGCGACAGCATCCGGCGGTGCTGCTCGGTGAGGACGCGGAGGTGGGCGACCACCCAGCCGACCCCGATCACCGACCAGATGGTGAGGTATCCGCTGAGGGCTGCCTGCACGGCGTCAGGGTAGGCCCGCGCGGGCAGGGACGCCGTCCCGGGTTCTCAGGGCGGGACGGAAGCCCGTCCGCGGGTGCCTACGATGTGCCGGTGCCCCGCCGCAACCACCTGATCGACCTCGCACGCATCGGCTCGATGCTGATCGTCGTGGTCTTCCACGCGCTGCTGTGGCAGGTCCTCCTCGTCGACGGGCAGGTGCGGGTGGTGCCGTGGGCTCCCGGGCCGGTGCTGTGGGCGATCAGCTGGGTGGCCACGATCATCCCGGTCTTCTTCGTCGCCGCGGGCTACGCCAACGCCGTCGTGGTCGACACCTGGCGCGCCTCCGGCACCTCCTACGGAGCGTTCCTGACCCTGCGCGGCAGCCGGCTGCTCGGACCCATGTCGTTCTTCCTCATCGTGTTCACCGCCATCGGCACCGCTGCGGCGTGGGCCGGCTGGCTGCCCGAGGCGGCGGCGCTCAGCCGGCAGTTCGCCCAGCTCCTGTGGTTCGCGGTGGTCTACCAGCTGCTGCTGGCGGCGGCGCCGCTCGCGGTCCGGCTGCACGACCGGTTCGGCGGGTGGGTGATGGTGCCGCTGCTCGCCGGGGTGGTCGCGGTCGACGCCGCCGTCCGGCTGACCGGCGACCTCGGCCTCCAGTGGCTGAACCTCGCCTTCGCCTGGCCGCTGGCCCACCAGTGGGGCATCGCCTACCACCGTGGCTGGTTCCGCACCTGGCCGGCCGGGCGGCTCGTCGGTGTCATCGCGGCCTGCGCCGCGGTGATCGCCGTGCTGGTCACGGCTCTCGGGTACCCGCCCGCAGCGGTCGCGTGGGCCGACGTGCTGGTGGCGAACCTGCTCCCGCCCACGCTGGCCATCGTCGCCCTCGGCCTCGCGCAGACCAGCGTGCTGGCGCTCCTAGAGCGGGCCGGCGTGGCGGCGCGGGTGGGCGAGGGCACCGCCCGGGCGATCCGGGTGGCCAACGCGCTGCTGCTCACCACCTACCTGTGGCACATCCCCGCGATCGTGGTCTCCGCCGGAGCCCTCGTCGGGCTCTCGCTGCTGCTGCCGTCCGTCGCGCCGGTGCTGATGAACCCCCTCCTGCTCGTCGTCGTGGTCGTGGCGGTCGTCGTCCTGGTGGTGCCGCTGATCGCGCGCGCAGAACTCCGCCTGATCCCCCGCCCGGGCCCCGGCACCCCCCGGCCGGGATGGGCCGAGGCCGGCTACGCGCTGTTCACCGCCGGCACCTGGGCGGTGTGGCAGCTGGGGGCGGTGCTCCACCCCGGCGACCTCCCCGGCGCCCTCGCCGTCCTCGCGTTCGCCGCGGGCGTCCTCGCCCTCCGCAGGGCCACGACGTTGACCGTCCACGTACACTGACCTCTCCGCAACACATCTGGAGGTCGCGTGGATCCGACCAGCTGGAACCTCCCGTTCCCGGCGATCGTCGCGGCCCTGTTCGTCATCGTGATGTTCCGGGCGAACGGCACCTACTGGCTGGGACGGCTCGGTTCGGCAGGAGCGCGGCGCACCCGCCTCGCCCGGCTCATGGACTCCCCCGGCTACCTGCGGGCCACCGAGCGCATCGACCGCTTCGGCCCCCCGGTGGTGGCGGTCTCGTTCCTGACCATCGGCTTCCAGACCGTGGCGAACCTTGCCGCCGGTGCCACCGGCATGCGCCTTCGCCACTACCTGCCGGCGGTGACCATCGGCTCGGTCGCCTGGGCGCTGCTCTACGCGACGCTCGGCACCGTGGGTGTCGACATCCTCGGCCGGCTCTACGAGCGGTCCCCCGTGCTGGCGGTGGGCGCGGTGGTGGTCGCGGCGCTCGCGATCGCCGGGTACCTCGTGTGGGAGTTCCGTCGTCAGGGGCAGCAGGACCGCGTCCCACAGCCCGGTGACAGCCCCGTCGCATAGCATCGGGCCATGGCCGAGACCAGGAAGTACGACCCCGCCGCCGGCAACGCCATCGCGCAGGCCCTGAGGGCCGCCATGGGCGAGCCCGTCCGTCCGAGCGAGCCGGGGCGCGGTGCCGCGCCGCGCGCGGCCGCGCCCGACGCCGCGGCACCCGTGGTGACCACGTCCTGGCTCTCGCTCACCGTCACCGCTCCCACCGATGCGGACACCACCGGGGATGACGAGCAGGAAGGCTGATCCCGGGGGCCCGATGGGACGCCCGGAGCACTTCTCCGCACCGTTGTGGTGCGTCGCCGACGGCACGTGGCGCTTCGTCACCCTGCCGGAGGAGATGTCCGAGGTCATCCGCTTCGAGTCCGGGCCGCCGCGCGGCTTCGGCTCCGTGCGCGTCGAGGTCACGATCGGCGCGACGACGTGGCGTACGTCGGTGTTCCCGTCCGCGGGCGGCGGCCCCTACGTGCTGCCGGTGAAGGCGGCCGTCCGGCGGGCGGAGGACCTCGGGGACGGGGAGACCGTCACAGTCACCCTCCGGACCCTCGACAACTGAGAACGGCCGGCCGGACCGAGGTCCGACCGGCCGTCCGCGTTCCCGACGATCAGCTGCAACCGCTGGTGGAGCCGCAGCCCTCGCAGATGTAGCAGGAGCCCGAGCGCCGCATCTTGGTGCCACAGGTGAGGCAGAGCGGGGCATCGACGCTCAGCCCGGACAGCTTCTCCAGCACCTCGGCGGTCGAGTGGGCGTCCATCTCCACCAGGGCGGGCTGGTTCGGCCCGTCCTCGTGCACCCGGACGTCGTCGGCGGCGTCGTTCTTCAGCGACTCGGACTCGATCAGCTCGGCCTCGTCCTCCTCCGACAGGTACTTGCCGGTCTCGACGTACCGCGCCCGCTCGGCGGCGGTGTGGATGCCGAGTTCGGCCCGCTCGTCGAAGGACAGGTAGTCCAGCGCCAGCCGGCGGAAGATGTAGTCCATGATCGACTGCGCCATCCGGACGTCCGGGTCGTCGGTCATGCCGGCCGGCTCGAACTTCAGGTTCGTGAACTTCTGCACGAACTGCTCCAGCGGCACGCCGTACTGGAGGCCGATGGAGACGGCGATCGAGAACGCGTCCATCACGCCGGCCAGGGTGGAGCCCTGCTTGCCGAGCTTCAGGAACACCTCGCCCAGGTTGCCGTCGTCGTACTGCCCGGAGGTCATGTAGCCCTCCGCACCGGCCACCGAGAAGGACGTGGTGCGGCTGACGCGCGACTTGGGCAGGCGCTTGCGGCGCGCGCGGTACTCGATCCGCACCTCGGGCTCGGCCTTGGCCTCGGTCGACTCCTCCGGCTTCTTGCCGTCGCTCAGGGGCTGGCCCACCTTGCAGTTGTCGCGGTACACCGCCAGCGCCTTCAGGCCGAGCTTCCAGCCCTGCAGGTAGACGTCGGCGATGTCCTCGACCGTCGCGGTCTCGGGCAGGTTGACGGTCTTGGAGATCGCCCCGGACAGGAACGGCTGCACCGCGGCCATCATCCGCACGTGGCCCATCGGCTTGATCGAGCGCTGGCCCATCGCGGTGTCGAACACCTCGTAGTGCTCGGGCTTGAGCCCGGGCGCGTTCACGACGTGGCCGTGGGTGGAGATGTACTCCACGATCGCCTCCGCGGTCTCCTCGGTGTAGCCGAGCCGCGTCAGCGCCCGCGGGATCGTCTGGTTCACGATCTGCATCGAGCCGCCGCCGACGAGCTTCTTGAACTTGACCAGCGAGAAGTCGGGCTCGATGCCGGTCGTGTCGCAGTCCATCATGAAGCCGATGGTGCCGGTGGGTGCCAGCACGGACGCCTGCGCGTTGCGGAACCCGTTCTTCGCCCCGAGCGAGACCACCTGCGCCCACTCCGCGGCCGCCGCGGCGTGGATCGGCTTGTCGAGCCCGTCGAACGTGCGCGCGTCGTCGTTCGCCGCCTGGTGCTTGCGCATCACCCGCTGGTGGGCGTCGGCGTTGCGCGCGTAGCCGTTGTAGGGACCGACCACCGCGGCGAGCTCCGCGGAGCGGCGGTAGGACGCGCCGGTCATCAGCGAGGTGATGGACGCGGCCAGCGCACGCCCGCCGTCGGAGTCGTAGCCGCGGCCGACGGCCATCAGCAGCGCGCCGAGGTTGGCATAGCCGATGCCCAGCTGGCGGAAGTTGCGGGTGGTCTCGCCGATCGCCTCGGTCGGGAAGTCGGCGAAGGTGATCGAGATGTCCATCGCGGTGATGATCAGCTCGACGGCCTTCACGAACAGCCCGGTGTCGAAGGTGTCGTCCTCACGGAGGAACTTCAGCAGGTTGAGGCTGGCCAGGTTGCAGGAGGAGTTGTCGAGGCTCATGTACTCCGAGCACGGGTTGGACGCGTTGATCCGGCCGGACTCCGGGTTGGTGTGCCAGGCGTTGATCGTGTCGTCGTACTGGATGCCGGGGTCGGCGCACTCCCACGCGGCCTCGGAGATCTTGCCGAACAGGTCGCGGGCGTCGACGGTCTCGATCACCTCGCCGGTCTTGCGTGCCCGCAGGCCGAACTCGGTGCCGTCCTCGACCGCCCGCATGAACTCGTCGCTGACCCGCACCGAGTTGTTCGCGTTCTGGTACTGGACGCTGACGATGTCCTTGCCGCCGAGGTCCATGTCGAAGCCCGCGTCACGCAGGGCGCGGATCTTGTCCTCCTCGCGCGCCTTGGTCTCGACGAACTCGTAGATGTCGGGGTGGTCGACGTCCAGCACGACCATCTTCGCCGCGCGCCGGGTGGCTCCGCCGGACTTGATGGTGCCCGCGGACGCGTCCGCGCCACGCATGAACGACACCGGGCCGGACGCGGTGCCACCGGAGGACAGCAGCTCCTTGCTGGAGCGGATGCGGGAGAGGTTCAGGCCGGCGCCGGAGCCGCCCTTGAAGATGAAGCCCTCCTCCTTGTACCAGTTCAGGATCGAGTCCATCGAGTCGTCGACGCTGAGGATGAAGCAGGCGCTCACCTGCTGCGGGCTCGGCGTGCCGACGTTGAACCAGACCGGGGAGTTGAAGCTGAAGTACTGGTGGAGCAGCATCCAGGTGATCTCGTGCTCGAAGATCTCCGCGTCGTCGGCGGTCGCGAAGTAGCCGTACTGCTCTCCGGCCGCGCGGTAGGCGCGCACGACGCGGTCGATCAGCGTCTTGAGGCTGGCCTCCCGCTGCGGCGTGCCCAGGGCCCCGCGGAAGTACTTGGTGGTGACGATGGTGGAGGCGTTCAGGCTCCAGAACGTCGGGAACTCCACCCCCCGCTGCTCGAAGACGTGCTCGCCGGTCTTCCAGTTCGTCTGCACCACGTCGCGCAGTTCCCAGGTGACCTCGTCGTAGGGGTGGACGCCCGCGGTGGTGAACACGCGGTCGATCTTCAGGCCCTGTGACTTCCGGCCACCCCTGGGGGTCGCCTTGGCGGTTTCGGTCATGGTCGGGCTGCCTTTCGCTATCGGTGGAGGGGGGTGTGTCAGTTGGTGACGAGCGCCACGCGGCGCAGGTTCTCGATCTCGGCCTCGAAGTCGTCGACCGAGTCGTAGTGCTTGTAGACCGACGCGAACCGCAGGTACGCGACGGGGTCGAGCTCGCTGAGCGGCCCGAGGATGGCCAGTCCGACCTCGTCGGCCGGGATCTCGGCCTGGCCGCTGGCCCGGAGGGTCTCCTCCACGCGCTGCCCCAGCCGGGCGAGGTCGGCCTCGGAGACCGGACGGCCCTTGCAGGCCTTGGCGACGCCGGTGACGACCTTCTCGCGGGAGAACGGCTCGACGACCCCGGAACGCTTCAGGACGACCAGCTGCATCTGCTCGAGCGTCGTGAACCGGCGCTCGCACATCGGGCACTGGCGGCGACGCCGGATGCTCGTGCCGTCTTCGGCGACACGGCTGTCGAGGACCCGGGTGTCGGTGTGGCGGCAGAACGGGCAGTGCACTTCTCCGGCTCCTTCCTGGGGATGCGTCGGGGGATCACGCTGTGGATAACTTGTGGGCGGTGACCACAATCTGTGGACTAACCACATCCGTGTAACTACTAGATGTAGAGGTTATGTCTCCAGAGTGCCACTGGCAAGACAGCCCCGCTGGCGTGTCGCGCGGAGATGGTCCCAATTGCGGACGCCGGCCGGCCACAGGGGCCGTCCGGCGTCGTCGATGGCGGGAGAGGACGCCGGCGTCACCCCTGCGCGGCAGCGGCCACCACCGGCGGCGCGACGGGCAGCGGGGCGTCGCTCACGGCCAGGAAGCCGCTGACGAGCACCACGGCCGCGAGCGCGACCACGGCGAGGAAGAACACCACCACGACAGCGATCCCCCGATCGGTGAGCTCCCAGGTGCGGGCGGGGGTGGACGCGGCCACGCGAGCCGGGACCCGTGGCGCGGCCGGTGCGGCGACACCGCCCGGCCGGCCGCCCGGCAGCGACACCAGGTGCGGGCGGGCCTGCGGGCCGCGCTCGACATGGCGCCAGCGGCGCGGCTCGGCGCCGGTGCCCGGCAGGCTCACCGGGATGGTCGTGGACAGGTCCTCGATCAGCAGCGCGCTCATGGCATCTCCTTCGCTCGAACAGGTGTTCGATACCTTTTCTATCCCAGCCCGCCGCACGGATCAAGCAATTCGAACAATTGTTCGCTCCGCGTGTCGGACGTGGAACAGCCTCGCACCCGCCACTGACAGTTCCCCCAGGCCTCCCGAGTGCGTAAGATATGTCTTGTATCCAAGACGCGAGGAGCACGGATGGCCCACACCCACCCCACCAATCCCGACCGCCGCTTCTACGGCACCGTGACGGTCAGTGACCGCGGCCAGATCGTCATTCCGGCGGAAGCGCGCCGCGACCTCGGGATCGAGGTCGGCGACAAGCTGCTGGTGTTCGGCGACGTCGGGTTCGGCCTCGCGTTCGGCAAGGCAGACCAGGTGCTCGCCCGCGTCCCGGGCCTCGACCGGATCCTGGGCGGTGCCACCGGAGACGCCGGCGATGACTGACCCCCGCACCCGGAGGGCACGCCTCGTCGGTGCCAACCTCTGCGCGCTGGCGGCGGGCTCAGCGGTCGCCGTCCTCGCCCCTGTGCCCGTCCTGGCCCGCATCCCGCTCGCCGCGCTGGCCGGGACCCTCGGCTACCTGGCGGGCACCTGGCTCGCCGGACGGGCCGTCGTCCTCGTGCGGCGCGTACGCACCGCGCCCACGGGCCGACTGGTGCACGACCTCGCCCGGCTGGCCCCGGGCACACCAGCGGCCGGGGGCAAGGCCTCCGCGCTCGCGCGCCTGGTGCAGGCGGGCTTCCGCGTGCCGGCCGGGGTCGTCGTCCTCCCGGACGCCTTCGACGCCGGCGGGCTCTCCCCCGCCGGCGCCCGAGAGCTGGCACGCGCCCTGCGCCGCCTCGGCGCCGGCCCCTTCGCCGTGCGCTCCTCCGCGGCGGCGGAGGACTCCGCGTCCGCGTCGTTCGCCGGCGCGCTCGCCACCGAGCTCGACGTGCCTGCCACCGCGGTGGCGGACGCCGCGGTCCGCGTCCACCGCTCCGGGGCCGCGCCCCGCGTGCGGGCCTACGCCGAGGCGCAGGGGGTCGAGGCCCACCAGCCGGTCGCGGTCGTGGTGCAGCGCATGGTGGCTGCGCAGCGGGCGGGCGTCCTGTTCACCGCTGACCCGCTCACCGGCGACCTCGACACCATGGTGGGCGACGTGGTCGAGGGCCTGGGCGAGGCGCTGGTCTCCGGCTCCGCCGACGCGACCCCGTTCCGCTTCCACCGCCCCGACGGCGCGTACACCGGCCCTGCCGCCCTCGCGCCGGTGGCCGCCCGGCTGCACGCCGCGGCGCACGACATCGAGGCCTGCTTCGGCGGCGTGGCCCAGGACATCGAGTGGGCGGTCGCCGCAGACCGCGTCTGGATCCTCCAGGCCCGGCCGGTGACCAGCATGCGCGGCTGGGACCCGGTCACCGCGGAGCGCAACGACACCCTCACCGGCACCTGCCTGTGGTCGGCGACGAACCTGTCGGAGGCCAACCCGGAGCCGCAGACCCCGCTCACCGTCTCCGTGGTCCGCCACCAGCAGGACAACGGCGGCCCGTCGATGAAGGTGAGGGGTCGCGAGATGGCCGGCTACGTCGGCGGGCGGCCCTACGCGAACCTGAGCGTGCAGGTGAGCGCACGCGGGCCGAAGGCAGCTGCGGACCCGCGGGCGGCCTACCGCCAGGTCGCCGGGCTGTGGGGCGACCTGCCCGACGACGTCCCGCTGCCCGTGCTGCCCCTGACGAAGGCCGACTGGCAGGACGAAGGGCTGCCGTTGCTGGCCACGCTGGTCCGCCTGCAGTGGCACCGGCTGCGCCTCCCCCGCTTCCTCGCCACCAGCCGGGAGGAGAGCGCGCGGCTCGCCGCCCGCGTCGCGGCCGCGTCCACCGGCGCGGAGCTCGCGGCGCTGTGGCGGGACGCGGTGTTCCCCGCCTCCCTGCGCGCGTTCTGGGCGGTGATCGCGGCCACCGACGACCGCCTCGACCCGCTCGAGGAGGAACTCCGCCGGCTCGTCGGCGCCGACGATGCCGCCGCGCTGCTGGCGAACGTCGCCGGGCTCTGCGGAGGCCTGGAGAGCCTCGGCCCCGCCGCCGGGCTCCAGGAGGTGCTCGCCGGACGCCTCTCCCGCGAGGACTACCTCGCGGCCTTCGGCCATCGCGGCCACAACGAGGTCGAGCTCGCCTGGCCGCGTCCGGCGGAGGACCCCGCCTGGCTCGACCGCGCCCTCGCCTCCGCCGCGACCGGCGCGGACGTGGGACGGCTCCGGGCCGGCCGCGCCGCGGCCTTCGAGGCGGCCAGGGACCGCCTCAGGACGGGCCATCCCGAAAAGGCGCGCGACGTCGAGCGCCGGCTGGGGCGCAGGGCGCGCCGGGCCGCGCTGCGGGAGCGCGTCCGGTCGGAGTCCGTCCGCTGGACGGGGGTCGGGCGAGGGTTCGCCCTCCGTGCCGGGGTCCTGCTCGGCATCGGCGACGACGTGTTCTTCCACACCCTCCCCGAACTGCTGGACGCCCTGGACGGGACCGGCCGGGCGCCGGACGTGGCCGCGCGCCGCGCCGTGGTGCAACGGCAGCGGGACCTCCCCCAGCTCCCGCTGTTCATCGTCGGGCGCTTCGACCCGTACGCGTGGGCGGCCGATCCCTGCCGGCGCGGCGACGCCTTCGTCGCGGGCCGTCCCCTGCCGCCCCCACCGGAGGGCGACGAGCGGCTCGTGACCGGGGCCGCCGGCTCGGTCGGGGTGGCGCAGGGACGGGTGCGCCGGCTGGACAGCATCGAGGACGCCGACCAGCTGCTGCCGGGCGAGGTGCTGGTCACCCCCCTGACCAACATCGGCTGGACCCCGGTGTTCCCCCGGGCGGGGGCGATCGTCACCGACCTCGGCGCGCCGCTCAGCCACGCCGCCATCGTGGCCCGCGAGCTCGGCATCCCCGCCGTGGTCGGCTGCGGTGATGCCACCGCGCGGCTGGCGACCGGCGACCTCGTGCGCGTGGACGGCGGCCGCGGCACCGTCGAGGTGCTGTGACGTTCGATTCCCCGACACGCTCGAACATGTGTTTGATTCCGTCGCGACGTCGGGTTAGCGTGCTGCCATGGCTAGCAAGGCAGAACCCCCGGCCCGCAAGCGGGGCCGTCCGCGCAAGGAAGACATCGCCGCCCAGCTCGGCACGAAGGTCAGCCACCTGCCCGACGGCCCGGCGGACGCGGAGGGCCTCACCGCGCGCCAGCGGCGGATCCTCGAGGTGATCCGCGACGACCTGCTGGCCCGCGGCTACCCGCCGAGCATCCGCGAGATCGCCGACCGCGCGGGCCTGGCGTCCTCGTCCTCGGCCGCGCACCAGCTCAAGGTGCTCCAGGCCAAGGGCTTCCTCTTCCGTGACCCGCACCGCCCACGTGCGCTCGAAGTGCGGCTGCCCGATTCGATGGCGGCGGGGGAGGAGGTCGCCGTGCCGACCCGCATCGTCGAGCCGGACCTCCCCGCCCCGACCGCGCCGTCGGTGACCGTCCCGGTACTGGGTCGCATCGCCGCTGGTGGCCCGATCCTCGCCGAGCAGGCCGTCGAGGACGTGTTCGCGCTCCCCCGGCAGCTCGTCGGTGAGGGGACGCTGTTCCTGCTGGAGGTCAGGGGCGACTCGATGATCGACGCCGCGATCTGCGACGGTGATTACGTGGTCGTGCGGCAGCAGCCCGACGCCGTCAACGGCGACATCGTGGCGGCGCTGATCGGTGACGAGGCCACCGTGAAGACCTTCAAGCGCACGCCGGGCCAGGTGTGGCTGCTGCCCCACAACCCCGCCTACGAGCCGATCGACGGCAACAACGCGTCCATCCTCGGCAAGGTGGTCGCCGTCCTGCGGAGGGTGTAGCCATCCGCATCCCGATCCGGGTCAAGCCGGGGGCGGGGAGGACCCGCGTGGGCGGCCGCTACGGCGAGGACGCCCTGGTGGTGGCCGTCCGGGCACCAGCGGTGGACGGACGGGCCACGGAGGCGGCGCTCGCCGCTCTCGCGAAGGCCCTCGGATGCCCGGCCCGGGACGTGGCCCTCGTCAGCGGCGCCACGAGCAGGACCAAGCTGATCGAGGTGCCCGACGACCGCGCCGGGCGCCTCGCCGAGCTCCTCGGGTCCTGACCGCCCTCCCCGCTCAACCGGGTCCTGCACGGACCTCCCGTGCGCTACCGGGACCGGCCCGGCACGTCGCCGAAGCGCTGGCCGGCGATCGGGCCGCCGAGGGCGGGGTAGGCCTCGAAGTTCACCGAGACCAGCCCTTCGTCCACGATCACCAGCCCTGCGCCGGCCACCGAGCCGATCGCCTCCCCGGGCGCCCCGATCACGACACCGTCGATGGAGTCCTCCTCGCCGTCGTCGAGGAAGATCGCCAGCCGGGCCCCGACCTGGTCGCCCTTCTCGGCCTTGCCGCCGAGTTCGTCGCCCTGCTCCAGCCCTCGCCCGGTGACGGTGGTGGAGCCGGTCAGGTAGGTCACCGCGCCCGCGTCGGCCGCGGAGCCGATGTTCTCCCCGGGAGCGCCGACGAAGAGCATCGGCTTCTCGTCCCACCAGTTGTAGCCCGTGGCGACGGCCGCGCCCCAGTGGTCGCCGTCCTCGCCCTGTCCCGGCACGCCGGCGCTGTCCTGGTGCAGCCGCAGGAGCCAGGTCGGGGTGCCGGTGTCGCTCATCGTGAAGCGCTGCACCGCCCCGGTGTTGGTGTCGGAGCCGATGTCCTCGTACGGGATGCCGACCACGAACATGCTCTGCGGACCCAGGTCGATGGCCGCGCCGAACCGGTCGCCGGCCTTCGTGCTCCCGGGGGCGCCCGGGCTGTCCTGGTTGAGGTAGCGCGACCAGCCGGGCGACCAGTTCGCGCCGTGCACCATGCGGATCACCGTCACCTGGCCGGCATCGGTCTTCGACCCGATGTTCTCCAGCGGCGTGCCGACCATCACGGTGGTGCCGCGCACCGCCAGGGGGGCGCCGAAGGCGTCCCCGGTCTCGGCCTCGGCGCCCTGGTTGAACTGCGACCAGACGCCGAGCGAGCCGGCCTCCCCGAGGTTGGCCCAGAACACCGCTCCGGCATCGGTCTTCGCCCCGTCCCAGCCGGGCGCACCGACCACGATGGCCTGCCCCGTGGTGTCCTGGAGCAGCCCCATCGCCTCGCCGAAGCGCGGCGCCGTGGTGAGAGCCTCCGCCGGCGGGAGGATCCGGCCGCCGACCCCGGTCCTGATGCCGGTGGGCGAGCCGTAGGCGACGTAGACCGCGCCCGCTCCCTGGTAGCCCGGGGCGCCGATCAGCAGGTCGGCGTAGTTGTCCCCGGTCACGTCGGTGATCAGCACCGAGGCACCGAACCGGTCGCCGGCCGCGCTGGCGGCGAAGCCGAGCGACGCGGCCGTCACGGTGCCGAAGCCGGGATCGGCCTCGTTGCCGAGCCGCCACTCCACGAGCCCCCGTCCCGACGAGGCGTTGGGGATCCCGACCGCCCAGTCGGAGAGGAAGTCGCAGTTGATGTCCGTCGGCGTCATCGTCTCGCAGTCCGTCGCGGCGCGCGCCGGGCCCGATAGGGCGACCGCGCCGAACACCCCCAGGAACGCACAGATCAGGATCCTCGCCAACGCGCGCCGCGTTCCGGACATGCCGACCCCCCTTGGTCCTCAGCCCGGTCATCACGCTACGCCGCGACGGCGGCGCCCACGTCCGAATGGCCGAAGTCCACTCGGGACTCGGTCAGGGCGCGCCCGTGCCCATTCCGCTGCCGAGCCTCCGCAGCGCCCCGATGGCCGTCTCGCGATCGGTGGTGGTCCAGAAGTCGGGCATCGACGCGGTGAGGAAGCTGCCATAGCGGGCGGTGACCAGCCGGGGGTCCAGGACGGCGACGACCCCGCGGTCGGTCAGGGTGCGGATCAGGCGTCCCGACCCCTGGGCCAGCAGGAGCCCCGCGTGCGTGGCCGCCACCGCCATGAAGCCGTTCCCCCCGCCCTCGGTGACCGCCTGCTGGCGGGCCTGCATCAGCGGGTCGTCCGGACGCGGGAACGGGATCTTGTCGATGAGCACCAGCCGGCAGGTGTCGCCCGGCACGTCGATGCCCTGCCACAGCGACAGCGTGCCGAAGAGCGAGGCCTCCGGGTCTTCCACGAACTCCGCGGTCAGCCGGGGCAGGTGCGCGTCGCCCTGGCAGAGCACCAGCCGTTCGGGGACGTGCTCGCGGCAGTAGCGCGCGGCGGCCTCCGCCGAACGCTGGGACGCGAACAGGCCGAGGGTCCTGCCGTCCGCGGCCCACAGGAGTTCGGCAACCTCGGCGAGCGCCTCCGGCCCGATGCCGTCCCGCCCCGGCGGGGGCAGGTGCCGCGCGACGTAGAGGATCCCCTGGCTGCGGTAGTCGAACGGGGAGCCGACGTCGATCCCGCGCCAGTCCGCCGCGTCCTCCCCGGCCAGCCCCAGGGACGCGGCGATCGCGCGGAAGTCACCCCCGATCTTCAGCGTGGCCGAGGTGAGCACCACCGGGTGGTTGTCGAACACCCGGCTGCGCAGCAGCCCGGCCACCGACAGCGGGGCGCAGTTCGCCTGCCGGCCGAACCGCTCGGACTCCGACACCCACACCACGTCGTAGGGGTCGAGCTTCGCCATGCGCTCGGCGACGTCGAAGACCTCCTGGGCTGCGGCCTGCGCCTGCCGGCGGTCCGTCTCCTCGTCCTTGCCGCCGGCCAGCCCCGTGATCGCCGCGCGGGCGGCTGTGCGGACGCTGCGCAGCGCCGCCACCACTTCGGCCTCCGGCTCGGTGACCCGGCCGGGATCGGTCCCGTCCAGCGCACCCTGCAGGGCGTCCGCTGCGTCCAGGAAGGCCAGCCCGACGTCGTCGGTGAGCCAGGCGAGGCACCGCTTCGCGACCCGCTCCACCTGCGACGGGCTGAGTTCGACGGACGCGGCAC
This sequence comes from Actinomycetota bacterium, assembly GCA_020161015.1. GTDB lineage: Bacteria > Actinomycetota > Actinomycetes > Propionibacteriales > Propionibacteriaceae > Propionicimonas. Next base: position 26,681 of record JAIUOT010000046.1, read on the forward strand.
CGGTCACGCGGCTGACGAGCTCGTGGGCCTCGTCGATCACCAGCCCCTCGTACTCGGGCAGCGCGGTACCCCCGTGCAGCGCGTCGACCGCCAGCAGGGCGTGGTTGGTCACCACCAGCTGGCTGGCCCGCGCCCGCTCGCGCGACTTCTCCACCAGGCACTCGGCGCCGTAGGGGCATCGCTGCGCACCCAGGCACTCCCGGACCGGGACCGACACCTGCATCCAGGCGGCCGGAGTGTGCGCCGGAGCGTCGTCCCGGTCGGCCAGCCGACCAGAGCCGGCCTCCTCCTCCGCCCAGCGGCGCAGCGCGACCACCTCCGCGCCGACCCCCGTCGCCTCGCCGGGCTCGGGCAGCAGGGCCTCCTGCTCCGAGCCCTGGCCGTCGCGCACCCGCAGCAGGCAGGCGTAGTTGCTCCGTCCCTTCAGCACGGCGTGGGTGACCCCCTGGCCGCACACCTGCTCGCAGGCCGCGACGGCGGCCGGGATGTCCTTCCCGGCGAGCTGGGCCTGCAGCGCGAGGGTCGCGGTCGCGATCACCACCCGCGACGCCGGGTCCTCGACCAGGCTGGCGAGGGCGGGGGCGAGGTAGCCCAGCGACTTGCCGGTCCCGGTCCCGGCCTGCACCAGCAGGTGCTCACCGTTGTCGAGCGTCCGGCCGACCTCGGCAGCCATCTGCTGCTGGCCCGGACGGGGGTGACCGCCGATCCCGGCGACGGCGGCCGCCAGGATGCGGTCGGCCAGGCCTTCGCCGGCCGTCGCACCCCTCGGGGCGACCGGCTCAGGCATCACTGGCGTAGCGCGCGAGCTCGCCGGCGAGGTCGGCGTTCACCCGGGCGACCACCAGCGTGCCGTGCTCGGTGTGCTCGCTGCTGACGAACTCCCCGCTGAGGTGGATGCGGTTGATCAGGTCGCCGCGGTCGTAGGGCACGAGGGCGCGCACCTCCACCTCGGGACGCGGCAGCCGCTGCTCGACCCGGGCCCGCAGCTCGTCCATGCCCGCACCGGTCCGGGCGGAGACGAACACCGCGTCGGGGTAGCGCCCCCGCAGGGCCAGCAGCGCGTCGGGATCCGCGGCGTCGGTCTTGTTCACCACGAGCTGCTCGGCGACACCGGCGGCGCCGATGTCGGCGAGCACCGTGCGCACCGCGGCGATCTGGCCGAACGGGTCGGGGTCGGAACCGTCCACCACGTGCACCAGCAGGTCAGCAGCGACCGACTCCTCCAGCGTGGAGCGGAACGCCTCGACGAGGTCGTGCGGCAGGTGGCGGATGAAGCCGACCGTGTCGGTGAGCGTGAACACGCGGCCGTCGGCGGTCTCGGTGCGGCGCGTCGTGGGGTCGAGCGTCGCGAACAGCGCGTCCTCCACCAGGACGCCGGCACCGGTGAGCCGGTTCAGCAGCGAGCTCTTGCCGGCGTTGGTGTAGCCGACGATGGCGACGCTCGGCACCTGGTTGCGCGTGCGCTGGGAGCGCTTGGTGTCCCGCACCGCGTCGAGCTCGCGCAGGCGCCGGCGCAGGATCGCGATCCGGGTCTTGATGCGGCGCCGGTCGGTCTCGATCTTGGTCTCGCCCGGGCCACGGCCGCCGATGCCGGCCCCGGCCGCGGCCCGTCCGCCCGCCTGCCGGGACAGGTTGCCGCCCCAGCCGCGGAGCCGCTGGCGCAGGTACTGGAGCTGGGCGAGCTCGACCTGCGCCTTGCCCTCGGCGCTCTTGGCGTGCTGGGCGAAGATGTCCAGGATCAGCGCGGTCCGGTCGATCACCTTCACCCCGACCCGGTCCTCGAGGTTGCGCAGCTGCGCCGGTTCCAGTTCGCCGTCGCAGATCACGGTGTCGGCCCCGGTGGCGATCACCACCTGGCGCACCTCGTCCACCTTGCCGCGACCGATGAACGTGGCCGGGTCGGGCGAGCTGCGCCGCTGCACGAGCCCCTCGAGCACCTGGGAGCCCGCGGTCTCTGCCAGGAGCTTCAGCTCGGCCATCGCGTTGTCGGCGTCCACCTCGCTCCCGGTCGTCCACACGCTCACCAGCACCACGCGCTCGAGCTGCAGTTCGCGGTACTCGACCTCCGTGATGTCGGCGAGCTGTGTCGACATGCCGGCCACGCGGCGCAGCGACAACCGGTCGGCCAGGTCCTGCTGGTCGCCGTCGTAGTCGAGGTCTTCCGGGTCTGCTTCCCAGGGTTCGTACGTCATCGCTCTCAATCCGGAAGGGTGCACTGGCCACGGGCGACGACGACGGCCGGCCCGGTCAGCACGGCCTCCTCCCCGCCCAGGTCCACCTGGAGCGTGCCGCCCGGCACGCCCACGGTGTAGGTGTCGTCATCGCGCATGGCGGCGGCCGCGGCGACGACGCCGGTGCCGCAGGACTCGGTCTCGCCCACCCCGCGCTCGTGGACGCGCAGCCGCAACCGCCCCCGCGCCTCGCGCACGACGAACTCGACGTTGGCGCCGTGCGGGAAGGCGCCGGCGGGCTCCCAGGACGGTGCGTCGTGGGTGAGGTCGAGCGCGTCGAGCCGGTCCGCCTCGACGATGCACACCGCGTGCGGGTTGCCCACGTCGACCGCCGTGGCCGGCCAGGTGTGCGCGCCGAGGCGGACCTGGACCTGGGCGCCGATCCGCGCCCGTCCCATGGTGACCGCGACGCGTCCGTCGGGCAGGAAGCGCCCCGTCCGCAGTCCCGCCCTGGTCGCCACGGTCACCTCCGTGCCGACGACCAGTCCCTCCTCCTCGAGGTAACGGAGGAAGACCCGCAGCCCGTTGCCGCACATCTCGGCGATCGAGCCGTCGGCGTTGCGGTAGTCCATGAACCAGCGCTCGCCCTCGGCCTCCCAGCCCGGCACGAGGGCACAGCGGACGGCGCGCAGCACGCCGTCGGCACCGATGCCCCCGCGACGGTCGCACAGGTGGGACACCTGGCCGGCGGTGAGGTCGTAGAGGTTGTCGGGGTCGGCGAACAGCACGAAGTCGTTGCGGGTGCCGTGACCCTTGGCGAATTCGATGTGCATCCAGCCCTCCCTATCCGATGAGCACCCTACCCCGCACCACCGACGCCATCTCCCCCGCGCTGCCCTCCCCGGCCGGGAGCCAGCGGATCCGCGGGTCGCGCCGGAACCACGACAGCTGCTTGCGGGAGAAGCGGCGGGTGCCGGTGATCGTGGCCTCGCGCGCCTGCTCCTCGGAGAGCTCCCCGTCCAGGAACTGGAGCACCTGCCGATAGCCGAGCGCTCGGGACGCCGTCCGGCCCTCCCGCAGGCCGGCGCCGACCAGGCCCGTCACCTCCTCGACCAGCCCGTCGGCCCACATGCGATGGACGCGGTGCTCGATCCGGGCGTCCAGTACGTCGCGGGCGACCTCGAGCCCGAACTGCACGACGTCGTCGAGGGCGTACTCCCAGCCGGGGAGCGTGGAGGTGAAGCTGCCGGTGAGCTCGATCACCTCGAGCGCCCGGACGATCCGTCGCCCGTTGCCCGGCAGGATGCCGGCGGCGGTCCCGGGCGCGACCGCGGCCAGCCGCCGGTGCAGCTCGGCGGCGCCGAGGTCGGCGAGTTCCGCCTCCAGCCGCCCGCGCACCTGCGGGTCGGTGCCGGGGAAGGCGAACGCGTCGAGGATCGCGTGCACGTAGAGCGCGGAGCCGCCGGCCAGCAGCGGCACCACCCCGCGCGACCGGCAGTCGGCGATCGCCGCCCTGGCCAGGGCCTGGAAGTCGGCCACGCTCGCCGAGCGGGTCACGTCCATGATGTCGATCAGGTGGTGCGGCACGCCCCCGCGTTCGGCGACCGACGGCTTGGCTGTGCCGATGTCCATCCCCCGGTAGACGAGCATGGAGTCGGCGTTGACCACCTCGGCAGCGATCCCGGAGGCCGCGAGCAGGTGCGCGAGCTCGACGGCCACCGCGGTCTTGCCGCTGGCCGTCGGGCCGTTGAGGGCCACCACCGGGAGGGTCACGCCGGCCATTGTCTCAAGTCCCCCGGAATGGTGCTTGGCACCGGCCGTCGGGGAGCACACAATGGAGGTCGCAGCCGCAGAGAGTCTCGGCGCCGGGAGCAGAAAGGAGGTCGGATGGACATCGTCGAACAGATCAAGGGTGCCGTGGCCGGCCACGAAGCTGAAGTCGCGGAAGGCATCGAGAAGGTGGGTGACTTCGTCGACGACAAGACCGGCGGTCAGTACGCGGCACAGGTGGATCAGGCCCAGGAGTTCCTGAAGGACCAGCTGGGGGGCACTGCCCGGTAATCCGGATCCCGCCGATCTGGCGCGGGAGAACCCGCAAGACGACGAACCCGAGGGGTCGGTCAGTGATGACCGGCCCCTCGGCCCTTGTTCACGCCCGGGCGAGCCTGGGCAGGCCGAGCAGGGTGCCGGCCGGGGCCGTGGACGCCTGCCGCGCGGCCCAGGCGTCGCCGCCGCGGGTGCGGCGCAGCGACAGCAGGCCGTCGTCGGCGTTGAGGTGGTGCGGCGCCGCGTAGCTCACCAGGACCTCAGCGAGGTCGCCGGGACGGGGCCGGAGGTCGGGCTGGTCGGGCACGCGGACGTGCACCAGCCGGTTGTCGCGGGCACGGCCGGACATCCGGTGGGTGGCGGCGTCCTTGCGTCCCTCGCCGTCGGCGAACAGCACCTCGACGCGCTCGCCCACCAGGCGGAGGTTCTCGGCCCACGCGCTCTCGCCGACCACCTCGACCAGGCGCTCGTAGCGCTCCTGGACGACCTCGCGCGGTACCTGGTCGGGCATCGTGGCCGCCGGGGTGCCGGGACGGATCGAGTACTGGAAGGTGAACGCCGCGGCGAAGCGGGAGGCGCGGACGACGTCGAGCGTCGCCTGGAAGTCTTCCTCCGTCTCGCCGGGGAAGCCGACGATGATGTCGGTGGTGATGGCCGCGTCCGGGATCGCCGCCCGGACCCGGTCGAGGATCCCCAGGAACCTCTCGCTGCGGTAGGACCTCCGCATCGCCTTGAGCACCCGGTCCGAGCCGGACTGCAGGGGCATGTGCAGCGAGGGCATGACGTTGGGGGTCTCCGCCATCGCGGCGATCACGTCGTCGGTGAAGGCCGCCGGGTGCGGGGAGGTGAAGCGGACGCGCTCCAGCCCGTCGATGCCGCCGCAGGCCCGCAGCAGCTTGGCGAAGGCGCCGCGGTCGCCGAACTCGACGCCGTAGGTGTTCACGTTCTGGCCGAGCAGCGTCACCTCCTGCACGCCCTCCGCCACCAGCGTCTGGATCTCGGCGAGCACGTCGCCGGGCCGCCGGTCGGTCTCCTTGCCCCGCAGCGCGGGGACGATGCAGAAGGTGCAGGTGTTGTTGCAGCCCACGCTGATCGACACCCAGGCGGCGTACGCCGAGTCACGGCGGGTCGGCAGCGTGGACGGGAACCGCTCGAGCGACTCCAGGATCTCGACCTGCGCCTCCTGCTGCACGCGGGCCCGCTCCAGCAGTACGGGGAGCGAGCCGAGGTTGTTGGTACCGAAGACCACGTCGACCCAGGGCGCCTTGTCGACCACGACCTGGCGATCCTTCTGCGCCATGCACCCGCCGACCGCGATCTGCAGCCCCGGGTGGGCCTGCTTCACCGGGGCGAGGTGGCCCAGGTTGCCGTAGAGGCGGTTGTCCGCGTTCTCCCGGACCGCGCAGGTGTTGAACACCACCACGTCGGCCTGCGAGCCCGGTTCGGCCTGGGCGTAGCCGGCCTCCAGCAGCACTCCGGCGATCCGCTCGGAGTCGTGGACGTTCATCTGGCAGCCGTACGTGACCACCTCGAAGGTGCGCATGACGGCGTACTTTACCTGCCGGCGGTGGGGCGGCGAGCCGCTCACTTGGCCAGGGCGACCGCCCGCGACTCCCGCACGACGGTCACCTTGATGCTGCCCGGGTAGGTGAGCTCCTCCTCCACCCGCTTGGCGATGTCGCGCGCGATCACCTGGGACTGCACGTCGTTGACGAGTTCGGGGGTCACCATCACCCGGATCTCGCGGCCCGCCTGCATGGCGAACACCTTGTCGACGCCGGCGTGCTCCTTGGCGATGTCCTCCAGCCGCTGGAGGCGCTTGACGTACATCTCCAGGCTCTCGCGCCGCGCGCCCGGACGGCTCCCGCTGATCGCGTCCGCGGCCTGGGTGAGGACCGCCTCGACGGTGCGCGGCTCGACCTCGTTGTGGTGCGCCTCGATGGCGTGGACGATGTCGGGGTGCTCGCCGTGCCGGCGCGCCAGGTCGGCGCCGACCTTCGCGTGGGAGCCCTCCGCCTCGTGGGTGAGCGCCTTGCCGATGTCGTGCAGGAACGCGGCACGGCGGCAGGTCTCGACGTCGAGGCCGAGCTCCGCGGCGAGCATCGCGGCGATGTGGCCGCACTCGATCAGGTGTCGCAGCACGTTCTGGCCGTACGACGTGCGGTACTGCAGGGCGCCGAGGATGGGGAGCAGGCCCGGAGCCAGGTCGGTGATGCCCATCTCGATCAGGGCGTCCTCCGCCGCCCGGATGCACAGCTCGTCGACGCGACGCTTGCTGCGCTCGTGCACCTCCTCGATCCGGGCGGGGTGGATCCGGCCGTCGGCCACCAGTTCGGTGAGGGTGAGGCGGGCGGTCTCGCGGCGGACCGGGTCGAAGCACGACAACAGGACCGTCTCCGGGGTGTCGTCGATCAGGACGTTCACGCCGGTGATCTGCTCGAAGGCGCGGATGTTCCGTCCCTCGCGCCCGATGATGCGCCCCTTCATCTCGTCGCCCGGCAGCGGGACGGTGGCCACGACGGACTCCGTGGTCTGCTCGGCGGCCAGTCGCTGCATGCTGGTGACGATGATCCGCCGGGCGGTGGCGTCCGCCGTCCGCCGGGCCTCCGACTCGATCTCCCGCATCAGCTGGGCGGCGTGCAGGCGCGCGTCCTTCTCCACGTGCGCCATCAGCTCGGCACGGGCATCCTCCACCGACAGCCCGGCGACGGCGGCAAGGGCGTCCGCCTGACGAGCCTCCGCCTCCTCGAGCCGGGCCTCGCGCTCGTCCAGTCCGGCAGCGATCTGGTCGAGGTGGGATTCCCGGTTGTGCACCTCTTCGAGGTAGCGGTTGAGCCGGTCCTCGCGCTCGGCGAGCAGCTCCTCGCGCCGGTCGACGGCCTGCCTGCGCGAGCGCAGCTCCTCCTCGTGGGCCGCACTCACCGGCGTGGCCGTGGGCGGGGCGGCCGCCGGCACGGGACGCCGCTGGTCGCGGCCGGCCGCGCGGGCCGGGTTTCCGGGACGACGCCGGCCCGCCGGGGACGCTACGCCGCCGCGCAGGAACACCACCAGCAGGACGGCGACGACGGCGAGGACCAGGACCAGGACTGCGACCAGCACGGCCAGTACGAGCGTCGTATCCATGGCGTCCTCCTTGAGCATGTGCGGGACGCCACGGGTCCACTCCTGGTGCGAGCACGGTGTGGCCGGGGTGACGGCAAGGCAGGCCCGGCAGGGCCGGACCGGAGTATCGCGGGGTTCAGTCCCCAGTGGTGGTCAGTCAGTCGCTCAGGAATGGGTTCGCGTACGTACCCATGGGCAGGCTAGGGCTGCCCGGGTCATTCCGCAAGCTCCGGCAGGTCAGCCAGGACCTCCCTGGTGACCTGCGCGACCACGCCGGCGGAGAAGCCGCGTCGAGCCAGCGCCCCGGCCAACCGGCGGTACTGCGCCTGCGGGTCGAGCCCGGCCAGCGAACGGGCCTTGCGCTCGGCGAAACCCCGGGCCACCACGTAGTCGCGATCGCCGTCGAGCTCTGCAACCGCCTCCTCGACCACGTCCCGGTCGACCCCCTTCTCGGCCAGTTCGGCCAGCAGGGCCCGCCGGCTCTTCTGCCGACGGTCACCCGCCGCGAGCCAGTCGCGGGCGAAGGTCGCGTCGTCGACCAGACCGACCTCCTCGAGCCGGTCCAGCACCGCACCAGTCACCTCGGCCGGCACACGCTTGCGCGCGAGCGCGCGTTCCAGCTCGGCCCGGCTCCGGGCGCGCACCGTGAGCTGCCGAAGCGCGATCTCCCTGGCCACCGAGGCCGGGTCGGCGTCGGGGGCGTCCTCCGGCGCGCCGGCGACGTCCCCGAACGGCTCCTGGCCCATCAGCTCAGAACTCCACCTCGCCGGTCACCGGGTCGATGCCCTCCGGCACGTCCGAGCCCGCCCCCACGCCGAGGTGGCTGAGGATCCGCCGCTCGATCTCCGCGGCGACCTCGGGGTTCGCCTTGAGGAAGTTGCGGGCGTTCTCCTTGCCCTGGCCCAGCTGGTCGGCCTCGTAGGTGAACCAGGCGCCGGCCTTGCGGATGATGCCGCAGTCGACACCCAGGTCGATGAGGCTGCCCTCGCGGCTGATGCCCTGGCCGTAGAGGATGTCGAACTCCGCCTGCTTGAACGGCGGGGCCACCTTGTTCTTGACCACCTTCACCCTGGTGCGGTTGCCGACCATCTCCTGGCCGTCCTTCAGGGTCTCGATGCGACGCACGTCCAATCGGACCGAGGAGTAGAACTTCAGCGCACGACCGCCCGTGGTGGTCTCGGGCGAGCCGAACATCACGCCGATCTTCTCGCGCAACTGGTTGATGAAGATCGCGGTGGTGTTCGCCCCGGACAGCGCACCGGTCATCTTCCGCAGCGCCTGGCTCATCAGACGGGCCTGCAGGCCGACGTGGCTGTCGCCCATCTCTCCTTCGATCTCCGCGCGCGGGGTGAGCGCGGCGACCGAGTCGATCACGATCAGCGCGAGGGCGCCGGAGCGCACGAGGGTGTCGGCGATCTCCAGGGCCTGCTCGCCGTTGTCGGGCTGGCTCACGAGCAGCGCGTCGGTGTCGACGCCCAGCTTGCCCGCGTAGTCCGGATCCAGGGCGTGCTCAGCGTCGATGAAGGCGCAGATCCCCCCTGCGGCCTGTGCGTTGGCGATCGCGTGGAGCGCGACGGTGGTCTTGCCGCTCGACTCGGGACCGTAGATCTCGACGACCCGGCCACGGGGCAGTCCGCCGATGCCGAGCGCGACGTCCAGGGCGATCGACCCGGTGGGGATCACCTCGATGGGCTGCCTCGTCTCCTCGCCCAGACGCATCACCGACCCCTTGCCGTGCTGCTTCTCGATCTGGGCCAGCGCCGCCGCGAGCGCCTTCTCCCGGTCCGCTACCGCCATCTGTCGTGTCCTTTCCCTGGACCTCGGTCATTCCGTCGCCATCACCCTAGGCACCGCCCCTGACAATCACGTCAGGCACTCGGCGAGGGTGTGGACAGCGTCCGCCCAGCCGGGCAACTGTCCACAGGCTACCCGAACAGGTGTTCGAAATCACCGCGACACGCGGCCGGCCTCAGCGTTCGCGCAGGGGCAGTTCGAGGGCCTCCCACGCGGCCCTCCAGATCTCCTTGCAGGGGACGCCGCCGGCGAGCGCCTGGGTCACCGTCCGGTGCCCCAGCGGGGCGAGCACGACGGTGTCGGACCACATCAGGGAGTAGGCGGGGCCGAGGTGTGCCTCCAGCCGCGCGCGCAGGTCCGCTTCACGCACGACGGTCAGGCTGCGGCGACGTGCTGGCTGCGGACCGGCAGCTGGGTGACGCCGGAGTGGACGTCGATCTTGTCCGAGACCTGCCGCAGCACGCGCGAGAGCGGCACGTCGAGCGCGCCGCAGATCGCGTTCAGCAGCTCGGAGGAGGCCTCCTTCTGCCCGCGCTCGATCTCGGACAGGTAGCCCAGGCTCACCCGCGCCCTGCCCGACACCTCGCGCAGGGTGAGGTTCGAGGAGGTGCGCAGCTCACGCAGCGACTCGCCGAGCAGTTCCCGCATCAGCAGCGGGCGCTCGCGCACGTCCTGGATCATGTCTCGACTCTACCTGCCTGTCGTGGGATTGATCGACGGTGACTCAACGCCACGCTGGTCAGCGTTGTTCCCTCGACCCCGCCTCGAGGTCGAGCGCCCCGGCCAGCAGCGAAAGCGCCGCGGCCACCGCGGCGGCCCGCACCTCGTCCCGGCCGCCGTCGAACCGGTACCGGCGCGCCCAGCCGCCGGAGGGCCCGGCCACCCCGAGCCACACCTCGCCGGGCTCGTGGCCGTCCTGGGGGTCCGGTCCGGCGACGCCCGTCGCCGACACCGCCCAGTCCGCGCCGGCGGTGTCACGGACGCCCGTCGCGAGGGCGACCGCCGTCTGCTCCGAGACCGGGCCGAACGCGGCCAGCACCCCGGACGGGACCCCGGCGAGGGTGTGCTTCAGGTCGGTGGCGTAGGCGACCACGCCCCCGCGGTAGGCAGCGGACGAGCCGGGGACGGAGGTGAGCGCGGCGCCGATCAGGCCACCGGTGAGCGACTCCGCCGTCGCGACGCTCTGCCCCCGTCCCACCAGGACGGAGACCACGCGCGCGGCGAGCGGGTCAGGCAGGACCGCTCCCGGTCCTCAGCGACTCCGCACGCAGGCGGAGCGCGTCCCGCACGTACATCAGGCCGGTGACCACGGTCAGCACGAACGCCGCGCCCATCACCAGCCACGCCAGCCAGCCCCAGAAGGGGGCGGCCTGCACGGTGAGCTGGATGGGGTAGGGCAGGAACATCAGCAGCGCGATCGCCTGGAGCAGGGTTTTCAGCTTGCCCCCCGCGGCCGCAGCCATCACGCCGTACTTCAGCATGGCGACGCGCATCCAGGTGATGCCCCATTCGCGGACGAGGATCAGGATGGTCACCCACCACCACAGCTCGCCGAGGATGCTGAGCGAGATGAAGGCCGCTCCCGTGAGCGCCTTGTCGGCGATCGGGTCCCAGATCTTGCCGAAGTCGCTGACGAGGTTGTAGCGCCGCGCGAGCTTGCCGTCCAGAAGGTCGGTCAGGATCGCGACCCCGAAGGCGACCGTCGCGCCCAGGCGCCAGCCGAAGTCGAGCGGGTGGGCGAACAGCAGGACGAGGAAGACCGGAACCAGCACCAGGCGGAGGATCGTCAGCGCGTTGGGCAGCCAGCGGGGAATCCCGACGCCGACACGCTCGACACCCTGCGTCATCGCCCCTCCACCTCCACGACGAGATCGACCCCGTCCGTCGCGGTGACCCTACCCCAGACGAGGGCACCCACGGCGAGGTCGCCGACCGGTGGTTCGAGCGTAGTACCGCCGTCGCTCTCCGGACCCTGGTGGACCGCCCTCCCCGTGGCCAGCGCACCGCCGACCGACTCCACGAGAACCTGCGTGCGCTCCCCGAGCCGGTCGGACGCGCGCTGCGCGGACACCTCGTCGACCAGCATCGACAGCCGGTCCACCCGCTCCTCGATCTGCTCCGGTCGCACCTTGCCGTCGAGTGTCGCCCCCTCCGTTCCCTCCTCGTCCGAGTAGCCGAAGACGCCCACCGCGTCGAGACGGGCGTCGGCGAGGAACGCCGCCAGCACCTCGACGTCGGCCTCGGTCTCTCCGGGGAAGCCCGTGATCACGTTACTGCGGATGCCGGCGTCCGGGCGGACGGCGCGGATGCGGGCGACCAGGGAGAGGAAGGAGTCGGCGTCGCCGAACCGGCGCATCCGGCGCAGCACCGGGGCGGACGCGTGCTGGAACGGGAGGTCGAAGTACGGCACCACCCGCTCCAGCCCCAGCATCGTCTCCAGCAGGGACGGGCGGACCTCCGCCGGCTGGAGGTAGGACACGCGGATCCAGTCGAGGCCCTCCACCGCATCGAGCCCGTGCAGCAGGTGCTCCAGGTTGGTGCCGAGGTCCTTGCCGTAGGCGCTGGAGTTCTCGCTCACGAGCACGACCTCCCGGATGCCCTGGCCCACGAGCCAGCGCGCCTCCGCGACCACCTCGTCCGCCGGACGCGACAGGTAGGAGCCCCGGAACGCGGGGATCGCGCAGAACGCGCAGCGGCGGTCGCAGCCCGAGGCGATCTTCAGGGGGGCGGACGCGCCGGCCGTCAGCCGGTGGCGCGGGATCCAGCCATGACCGGGGACGGTCACGTCCGCCGCCCTCGCGGGGCGGGCCACCGGCGTCACCGGCAGCAGGGCGCGGCGATCGCGCGGGGCGTGGGCCTCGACGTGGCCGCCGGCGAGGATCCACTCCAGGCGCCGCGCGATCTGGGGGTAGTCGTCGAAGCCGAGCACGGCGTCCGCCTCGGGCAGCGCCTCGGCCAGCTCGCGCCCGTACCGCTCGGCGAGGCAGCCGACGGCGACCACCGCGCGAGTGGTGCCGTTCGCCTTGTGGTCGCCGGCCGCCAGCAGCGTGTCGATGGAGTCCTTCTTGGCCGCGTCGATGAACCCGCAGGTGTTGACCACGATCGCCGCGGCCTCGTCCGGGTCGTCGACGAGCGCGAAGCCCCCGGCGGCGAGCCGCCCGGCCAGCTCCTCGGAGTCGACCTCGTTGCGCGCGCAACCGAGGCTGATCAGGTGTACCGGCGTGGAATCCACCCGGCCACGCTACCCGATCCGGCCCTCACCGCAGCCCCCGGCCGCGACGGCACGGACGGGCTACCCGGCGCGCAGCGCCTCCAGCACCTCGTCGAGGTCGTCGGGCTTCACCAGCACCTCGCGCGGCTTGGAACCCTCCGAGGGGCCCACCACTCCCCTGGTCTCGAGGATGTCCATCAGGCGCCCGGCCTTGGCGAAGCCGACGCGCAGCTTGCGCTGGAGCATGGACGTCGAGCCGAGCTGGAGGTTCACCACCAGCTGGGCGGCCTCGAGCACGAGTTCGAGGTCGTCGCCGATGTCCTCCGCGACCGCCCTCCCGGACTCGGCGGCGGCGGCCACGTCGTCGCGGTACTGCGGGCCGAGTTGCGCGGAGACCTGCTTGACGACCGAGCGGATCTCGGCCTCGGTCACCCAGGCGCCCTGCACGCGCAGCGGCTTGGACTGGCCCATCGGGAGGAACAGCCCGTCGCCCTGCCCGACCAGCTTCTCCGCCCCGGGGGTGTCGAGGATCACCCGGGAGTCGGTCATCGAGCTCGTGGCGAAGGCGAGGCGGGACGGCACGTTGGCCTTGATCAGGCCGGTGACCACGTCGGTGGACGGGCGCTGCGTGGCGAGCACCAGGTGGATGCCGGCCGCGCGCGCGAGCTGCGTGATGCGCACGATCGAGTCCTCGACGTCGCGCGGGGCCACCATCATCAGGTCGGCGAGCTCGTCCACGATCACCAGCAGGTAGGGGTAGGGCGCGAGCACGCGCTCCGAGCCCGGGGGCAGCTTCACCTGGTCCGCGCGGACGGCCTTGTTGAAGTCGTCCACGTGGCGGAAGCCGAAGGCGGCCAGGTCGTCGTAGCGCGCGTCCATCTCGCGGACCACCCACTGCAGCGCCTCCGCGGCCTTCTTGGCGCTGGTGATGATCGGCGTCACCAGGTGCGGGATGCCCTCGTAGTGCGTGAGCTCCACCCGCTTGGGGTCGACCAGCAGCAGGCGCACCTCATCAGGGGTGGCACGCATCAGGATCGAGGTGATCATCGAGTTCACGAAGCTCGACTTGCCCGAGCCGGTCGCGCCCGCGACGAGCAGGTGCGGCATCTTCGCCATGTTGGCCACGACGTAGCCGCCCTCGACGTCCTTGCCCAGCCCCACCGTCATCGGGTGGTGGTCGTTGCGGGCCCGCGGAGAGCGCAGGACGTCGCCGAGGGAGACGATCTCCTTGTCCGCGTTGGGGATCTCGATGCCGATCGCGGACTTGCCCGGGATCGGGGAGAGGATGCGCACGTCGGCGGAGGCGACGGCGTAGGCGATGTTCTTCCCCAGCGCGGTGACCTTCTCGACCTTGACCGCGTTGCCGAGCTCGACCTCGTAGCGGGTGACGGTCGGGCCGCGGGTGTAGCCGGTCACGGTGGCGTCGATCTCGAACTGCCGCAGCACCTCGGTGAGGCTCTGCACCACCTGGTCGCTGGCCTGGCTGCGGGCCCGCGGGACGGTTCCCGGCTTGAGCAGGGCGGGATCGGGCAGCGTGTAGACCACGTCGCCCGAGATCGGGGGCTGTTCGGCCCGCAACGGGCCGGCCGACATCACCGGCGCCTCCAGCGGGGGCTGGGATGCCTTGGCGGGCCTGGCCGGAGCCGGGGCGAGGTCGACGGTGAGCTCCGCGTCCGGGTCGGGCTCCGGCTCGTCCTCGACCAGGGGGGTGTCGTAGGCCTTGTGGGGCGCCCCGTACTCGATCTCGGGCTTCTCCGGACGCCGCAGGCGCTCCCGCAGGGCGTGCAGCCGGGCGCCGAGCTCACTCATCGGGATCCCTGCGATGACCAGGACGCCGAACACGGCCAGCACCACCAGGACGGGGACGGCCAGCCAGACCGTGAGGAGCTGGACGGTGAGCGAGGAGGAGATGTAGCCGATGAAGCCTCCGGCCTCGCGCACGAGCGCCGGCGGCGCGCCGCGGGTGGGCAGCCCCTTCGCGATCTGGATCAGGCCGAGCAGCCCGAACAACGCGGACGCCCAGCCCACCGCCTGGCGCCCGGCGGTGCCGTGGCGCTCGGGGTGGCGCAACGTCCGCCACGCCATGCCGAAGCACAGCACGGGGACGACGTAGGAGAACGACCCGAAGAGGGTCGCCACCGCGAGCTGCACCCAGTTGCCGGCAGAACCAGGGATGCCCACCCAGAACTCTCCGGCGACGAGGAGCCCCACGAGGATCAGGAACAACCCGGTGCCGTCGTGGCGGCGCTCGGGCTCGAGGTCACGGACGGCGGGTGCGACGGCGCGCGCCGACGAGCCCACCAGGGTGGCCAGACCGCGCCAGGTCGCGGCGATGCCACGGCCGATGGAGCCGAGCACGCGGCTCAGCCCTGAGGGCTGCGGCTTCTTGCGGGCCGAGCTGCGGGGCGGTGTCTTCTTGCTTCCGGTGCTTCGGGAGGCGCTAGGGCGCGGGGACGCGCTGCTGCGGCTCCGCGAAGGGGAAGACGCGCGGGTCGCCATGAGTCGAAGGGTAGGCGATCGGCCCGCCAAAGCCGCGTCCCCACGCCGGTCGGCCCCGGAAGCCGCGCGTGGGCTCCTGAGCGTGCCCTCCTCAGGAGAAGTGCTGCCAGCCGCCCGCGGGACCCTCCCAGGGGCTGCCGTCCACAAGCACCCGGGGCTCGCCGGGCACGACCCGCCCGATGACCCGCCAGCCCGGCGGCACCCGCCCGGCGTCGAAGGCGCCGACCAGCGCGTGGTCGTCGCCGCCGGTGAGCTGGAACACCAGCGGGTCGCCGCGCCCGATGGCGGCGGCGACGGCCTGCTGGGGCTCGGCGACCTCGAGGGTGGAGGTGTCGACGTCGAGCGTCACGCCCGAGGCTCGGGCCACGTGGCCGAGGTCGGCGATGAGCCCGTCGGAGATGTCGATGAGTGCGCTCGCGCCGGCCTCGGCGGCCACCCGTCCCTCGCCGTAGGGCACCTCGGGGACGCGGTGGGCGACGACGGCCGCCCGCGGCGAGCGGAACCCACGGGCGAGCACGGCCACGCCCGCCGCAGCCCAGCCCAGCCGTCCGGCCATCGCGAGCACCTGGCCCGGACGGGCACCGGCGCGGGTCAGCGGCGGGAGGCCGCCGAGGTCGGCCAGCACGGTCGCGGTGACCACCACCTGGGGGGCCGATGTGGTGTCTCCCCCGACGAGCCGGACGCCGGCCCGCTCGCACTCCGCGCGGACGCCGCCGGCGAACTCCTCGACCCACGCCGCAGGGGTGGAGGCGGGAGCGGCCAGGCTGAGCACCAGGCCGACGGGGACGGCGCCCATCGCCTCGGCGTCGGCCACGCAGGCGGCCACAGCCTTGCGCCCCACGTCGGCGGCGCTCGACCAGTCCCTCCGGAAATGCACGTTCTCGACCATGGTGTCGGTGGACACCGCCAGGTCGCCGGCCAGGCGCAGCACCGCGCAGTCGTCGCCGACACCGAGCACCACCGGGCCGCCGGCACCCAGGCCGGCGGTCATGCGTCCGATCAGCGCGAACTCGCCGACGTCGCCCAGGGTCTCCCCCGCGGCGTCGCCCCTGCCGGGACCCGCAGCCGTCACCGCAGTCCCATGGGCCGGGCGAGCGCGAGGTCGACCAGGGTGGCGATCAGCGACGGGTAGTCCAGGCCCGTGGCCGCCCACACCATCGGGAACATCGAGGTGCGGGTGAACCCGGGCATGGTGTTGAGCTCGTTGACCCACGCGACGCCGTCGGCGTCCACGAACAGGTCGACGCGGGCCAGGCCCTCCACCGCCATCGCTGCGAACGTGCGGGCGGCGAGGTCCTGGATGTCGGCCAGCAGGGCGGGGTCGACGTCCGCCGGCACCTGGAGCGACACCTGGTCCTCGGGCAGGTACTTGGCGTCGAAGTCGTAGAAGGCGTCGGCGGTGTGCATCCGGATCTCGCCGGGCAGCGACACCCGCGGCGGACCGTCGAGGTCCTCGATCACGCCCAGCTCGATCTCGCGGGCGCCGACGAAGCCCTGCTCGACCACGACCTTGGGGTCGAAGCGCTGCGCCTCGACGATCGCCGCCTCGAGCAGGGCGGGATCGTCGACCCTGCCGATGCCGATGCTGGAGCCGCCCCGGGCCGGCTTGACGAACACCGGGAACGAGAGCGCTCCGGCGCGGGCGAGGCTGGCCGCGCGGTCGTCGCGCCACTGGGCCGGGGTGATCGCCTCCCACGGGCCGACGGGCAGGCCCGCGGCCGCCATCGCCCGCTTCATCAGGTCCTTGTCCATGCCGATCGCGCTGGCCGCGACGCCCGCGCCCACGTAGCGGATGCCCAGCATCTCGAACAGGCCCTGGATGGTGCCGTCCTCGCCCCACGGGCCGTGCAGCAGGGCGAACGCCACGTCGACGCCGGCCAGGTCGGCCAGGCGGTCGCCGTCCCGCGTGGCCACCTCGGGTCCGTCCTCGCCGCGCAGCAGGACGGCCTCCGGCCGGTCGGCCGGCACCCGCGGCAGGCGCCCGTCGACGACCTCGTAGGAGAGCAGTTCCGCGTGCGGGATGCGCACCCAGGCGCCGTCCGCGGTGATGCCGATGCCGACGACCTCGAACCGCTCCGGGTCGATCGCCCGGGCGACGCCCCCGGCGGTGAGGCAGCTGATCTCGTGCTCGGTGCTGACGCCGCCGAACAGCAGTGCCACCCGGACTCTGGCCTGTCTGGTCACCGTGTCACCCTAGCGGGCTGCGCCCCGCGGGACCCTCCGGCCCACCCGGATGTCGTAGACGTCCGTGGGCGGCTCCTCGCCGCGGATCTGTGCTACCAGGCCGGTCACCGCGTTCATGATCCGGACGCCGGCCATGGCGGCGGCCTCTGCGTCCTCGCGGCCGAGGAGGTCGGAGAGGTCCACCGGCTCGCCCGTGCGGAACACCATCGTCCGCCGGGGACGGAACCTCGGCCACACCGGCTTCTTGCCGGGCATCACGAAGTTCGCCCCCCACTGCCCGACCGGGATCACCGGGCACCCGCTGGAGAGCGCCAGTCGCGCTGCCCCGGGACGGGCGGTCATCGGCCAGGTGTCGGGGTCGGCGGTGATCGTGCCCTCGGGGTAGATGACGATCAGCTCCCCGTCGTCGAGCGCCTGCCGGGCGTGGACGAGCGCGTCCTTGGCCCGCGCGGTGCCGCGCTCCACCGGGATCTGGCCGGTGGCCCGGGCGAGCGGGCCGATCACCGGCACCTTCCACAGGTCGGACTTGCCCAGCGCGCGCGGCCAGCGCCCGTGCCAGACCACGTAGTGGGCCAGCGCGGGCGGGTCGAAGTTGGAGATGTGGTTGCTGACCAGGATCACCCCGCCGGAGCGGGGCAGGTGCTCTGCGTCGTCCCAGTCGGTGTCCACCAGCCGGTTCAGCAGCCAGCCGGCGAACCGTGCCAGCCGCCGGTAGGTGGGCTGGACGGGCGTCGGGTTGGCGACCCGCAGCGGCAGGCGGGACCGGGCGGGCTCAGGCGTCACGCCCGGATCATCCCATGGAACACCGTTCAGCCGGCGGTCCTCGCCGGCAGCGTGCGGGGCAGCCACGACGGACGCTTCGCCTCGAAGGCGGAGATCAGGTCCTCGTGGGTGAGGGTCAGGCCGATGTCGTCCAGGCCCTCCAGCAGGCGGTGCCGGGTGTAGTCGTCGATGGTGAACTCGAAGACGTTGTCCGCGGCCTCGACGGTGCGGTGGCGCAGGTCGACGGTGAAGGTGATACCCGGCTCGCTCTCCGCGATCTCCCAGAGCTTCTCCACGACCTCCTGCGGCACCGTGGCGATGAGCAGGCCGGCCTTGCCGGAGTTGCTGCGGAAGATGTCGCCGAAGCGCGAGCCGATGACCACCCGGAAGCCGTAGTTCTGGAGGGCCCAGACCGCGTGCTCCCGCGAGGAGCCCGTGCCGAAGTCGGGACCGGCGACGAGGATCGAACCTGGCGCGTACGCGGGCTGGTTGAGCACGAAGCCCTCGTCGTTGCGCCAGGCCGCGAACAGGCCGTCCTCGAAGCCGGTCCGGGTGACCCGCTTCAGGTAGACCGCAGGGATGATCTGGTCGGTGTCGACGTTGCTGCGCCGCAGCGGGACGGCGACGCCGGTGTGGGCGCTGAACTTGTCCATGTCCTCGATCTCCTTACAGGTCGGCCGGCGAGCTCAGGGTGCCGCGGATCGCGGTGGCCGCGGCCACGGCGGGCGACACGAGGTGGGTACGACCGCCCTTGCCCTGGCGTCCCTCGAAGTTCCGGTTCGAGGTGGACGCCGAGCGCTCGCCGGGGGCGAGCTGGTCGGGGTTCATGCCCAGGCACATCGAGCAGCCGGCCTCGCGCCACTCGGCACCGGCGTCGGTGAAGACCTTGTCGAGGCCCTCGGACATCGCCTGCAGCCGGACCCGGGCGGAGCCGGGCACGACCAGCATGCGCAGCCCGTCGGCGATCCTGCGTCCCTTGATCACGGACGCGGCCAGGCGGAGGTCCTCGATCCGGCCGTTGGTGCAGGAGCCCAGGAAGACGGTGTCCACCCTGATGTCGCGCATCGGCGTGCCCGCCTCCAGGGCCATGTACTCCAGCGCGCGCTCTGCGGCCGCCTTGTCGACCGGGTCGGAGAAGTCCTCCGGCGCCGGCACCCGGCCGCCCAGCGGGACGCCCTGGCCGGGGTTGGTGCCCCAGGTGACGAACGGGGTGAGCTGGGTCGCGTCGATGTCGACCTCGCGGTCGAAGACGGCGTCCTCGTCGGTGTAGAGGGTCCTCCAGTACGCCACGGCGGCGTCCCAGTCCTCCCCGGACGGGGCGTGCGGGCGTCCCTGGAGGTAGGAGAAGGTGGTCTCGTCCGGCGCCATCATGCCCGCCTTCGCACCCCACTCGATGCTCATGTTGCAGATGGTCATCCGGCCCTCCATGGAGAGGTTGCGGATGGTGTCGCCGCGGTACTCCACCACGTAGCCCTGGCCGCCGCCGGTGCCGACCTTCGCGATCAGGGTGAGCACGATGTCCTTGGCCGTGACGCCGTCGGGCAGCGCGCCGTTGACGTTGACGGCCATGGTCTTCGGCCGGGCCTGCGGCAGCGTCTGGGTGGCCAGTACGTGCTCCACCTCGGACGTGCCGATGCCGAACGCCAGCGCGCCGAAGGCGCCGTGGGTGGAGGTGTGGGAGTCGCCGCAGACCACGGTCAGGCCGGGCTGGGTCAGGCCGAGCTGCGGGCCGATGATGTGCACCACGCC
>JAIUOT010000047.1 GCA_020161015.1 Actinomycetota bacterium
CCGAGGAGATCGAAGCCGTCGCTCACGCGCTGAACACCAGGCCCCGAAAGACTCTCGGCTGGAAGACGCCAGCCGAAGCCCTCAACGAGCACCTAGTGTTGCTCCAACAAACCGGTGTTGCATCGACTGGTTGAATCCGATAAGTACAGATAGAGGTACTCGGGCAGCAGGCGGGTCGCGTCCACGTCGAAAGCCGGGAACTCGTTGGATGCAACGGCCCGCGCGTCGTCGGGGCGGATGAGTGCGAACGAACCTTCGGTTGCGAACAGTCGGTTGTAGACGAACTGGCCGGGTCGCACGCGGAACAGACGCGCCGCCTTGATCGCACTTCCGAGCCTCGGCTCTCGCAGGAAGGTCCCTGCCGCGTACCACTTCACTCCGAGGTTCCTGTACTCGACATCGGGACGAAGGTCGATCGGCTCGATCACCTGTTCGGTGACGGCCCCAAGAGGCGTGAGCGTCCACCCCTCACGCATTGAAGCCTGCGGCTCTCAGCTTGGCGTCCAGAACCCGTTCGGCGGCACGGAGGGCTTCGCGGGCGTCCCGGTAGGCGGCCAGGGCCGCTTCGACGTCCACCTCGGCGGTGTGGGCGGACTGCAGGTACCTGCCGATGTTGAGGTCGTGGCCGTTGGCGGCGATCTCGTCCAGCCCGACCAGCCGCAGGGCGACGCCGCCGTCGCCGTCGGTGTCCTCGCCGCGGGCGTAGGCGGCGTGGATGGCGTCGATGTCGGCGTCGTCCATCGTGTTCTGGTTGCGTCCGGGCGTGAACCGGGCTGAGGCGTCGACGAACAGCACCTTGCCCTGCCGTTCGGCGCTCTTGGTGCGGCGCCAGATGAGAAGGCAGACCGGGATGGAGGTGGAGTAGAACAGGTTGTTGGGCAGGCCGATGACGGCTTCGAGGAGGTCCTTCTCGAGTAGGCAGCGGCGGATGTCGCCCTCCTTGCCGCCGCGGAACAGCACGCCGTGGGGCATGACGACGCCGACCCGTCCGCTGTCGGGCTTCATCGAGGTGACCATGTGCTGGATCCAGGCGAAGTCGCCGTTCTTGGCCGGCGGCACCGCGCACAGGACGCGTCCGTAGGGGTCCTTGTCCCAGGTGCCGGCGCCCCAGTTCTGCAGGCTGAACGGCGGATTGGCGATGACGACGTCGAAGGTCTTGAGCCGTCCGCGTTCGAGGAACTTGGGTTCGCGGAAGGTGTCGCCGCGGCGGATCTCGAAGTCCTCGAGCCCGTGGAGGTAGAGGTTCATCTTCGCGATCGCCGACGTGGTCAAGTTGATCTCCTGGCCTCGCAGCCGCAGCGAGTCGGGGTTGCCGCCGGCGTCCCGGACGGCGTTGACGGTCTCGACGAGCATGCCGCCCGAGCCGCAGGCGGGGTCGACGACCTCATCGCCGGGATGTGGGTCGAGGATCTTCACCAGCAGGTGCACGACGTGGCGCGGGGTGAAGAACTCGCCGGCCTTCTTGCCCGAGGCTTCGGCGAACTCGCGCAGCAGGTACTCGTAGGCGTTGCCGAGGAGGTCGCCGGAGACGTGGTCCGGGTCAAGCCGAAGCGGATGGAACGTGTCGAGCAGTGCGGTCAACGCCGACTCGGGCAGCCGGTCGGTGTTGGCCCACTGGACATCGCCGAAGACGCCGGCCAGGTCACGGTTGGCCTCCTGGATGCGGTCCAGGGCGTCCCCGAGCTTGGCGCCAACGTTCACCGCGGTGCTGTGCACGTCGACCCAGTGGCAGCCGTTGGGAACGGTGAACGGCTGGTAGTCGGCGTACTCGATGATCGGAGTCAGTTCGTCGCCCCACTCGGCGAGCGCCTGCGCGTGCCGGTAGTCCCAGTTGTCGCTGATCCACTTGAAGAACATCACCGGGAAGACGTACGCCTTGTAGTCGCCCGCGTCCACCGGCCCGCGGAGGGCGTTAGCGGCAGCCCACAGCGCACGCTCCAGTTCGGCCTGGGCGAGTCGACCGTCCGTGCTGCTGGCAGTGGTCAACTCAAGCGTCCTCTCGGCGGGGTTCGATGCTCACCGTATCCCGCGACGATCCCCGTCGGGAGCAGAAGCGAAGGCCACGATCGTGCTGATCTGGAGCGACTACTGTGGCTCGTCCGGATCTGCCGAGAGAACTTCGCACCGCTCCACGAATCGGGACAGGATCGACAAGGTCGCGAGGAGTTCAAACGCCTCCTGCTCGGTGAGCGCACTCTGGGTATGGGTCGCCGGGTTGCGAACCGTCATTTGCACTCCCGGGGCGAACTGGCGCAGGCCGTCCTGCATCGTCTTCACGTCACGGTCCTCGGGGTCCCCAGGCCAGCGAAGCCGAGGCCGTCCTGGCATCGGGTCATTCGTCGAGAACAGCTGCTGCCAGATCGAGGTTTCGGGGAGGTCATTCCGCACACCGAGTCCCTTCGCGGCGTCCACGACGGCGTCTGCGCCGGCTCGGACGGCCGCCTGCAGCTGATGCATCGTCCAGAAGGGTGCTGCGGCGTTCCAGACCGTGGGATGAAGCGATGCTGGTCCAAGGACAGGCAATTCGACAGTCCTCTCGGCCTCCTCAGCTTCCGCGATCTTCGAGGTGAGGACTCCAAGGCAGCGGGTGATGATCCTCGACAGTTCGCTCGGGTAGAGGAAAGCCTTCGGTCGCAGCATCGTGTCCCAGTTCATGATCGGATCCACGGCGCCGACGCCCTGTACCCCCATGTTCGCCCCTGTCAGATCTGCCACCGCCGCACATTCGCCGGAGAGGCGCGCCACCTCGTCGGTTCTCCGAGAGACCTCAGCCGGGTCAGCGCCTTCCTTCGGCCAGCAGGTCGGGAGGTAGCCGAGCCCCGGACCACTCATGCTTCCTTCCTGGTGGAGTTCCATGAAGGAGTCGAACGCTGCCTGGAGTTGCTTGAGCGATTCGTAAGTGCGTCGAAGGTAAGCGGCCGTGTGTTGAGTCACGCGTCCATCATCGCGTCTCGCGCATCCGGAGGTATCCACACCACCGCCGACGACGGGTGACGGGGGTCCCAATCAGCTGTCAGCTCCCTCTGTCGTGGAACTCGATCGCGACAGCACTATGTAGTCGCGTCCTCGACGGAAGGGCAGCCTGCACCGAAGAGGAGAGTTGATAACGAGACACCGCGATCGGTTGTGTGGTGCCTGCCAAGGCGTAGCGGACGACAGAGTCGTTCTTGTCGGCGACCAGGAGCATGCCGACGGTGGCCTGGTGGTGCGGTCGGTGCAGTCGGTCTTCGACCAGGGCGACGTAGAACCCAAGTTGGCCCGCGTCGCGCGGATCGAACTTCTTGGCCTTGAGTTCGATCACGACGTACCGCAACTGCTCGACGTGGAAGAACAGCAGGTCGATGAAGAAGTCGTCGCCGTTCACCTCGAAGTGGACCTGTCTGCCCACGAAGGCGAAAACCACGCCCTATTGCATCTAATGCAGGTCTGCGTAAGTTCTAGGTGTCGTTGATCGTACGGGGAGCCTTCTGGGTTCCGCTTCCTGACTGGGATCGACTTGCGCTCGCTCCAAATCTTCGCGTTAAATGCTTATTGTCTGCATTTGATAGGAGCTTTTCGGATGGGTTCACGGCCG
>JAIUOT010000048.1 GCA_020161015.1 Actinomycetota bacterium
CGAACACGTTCAGATGAGCCCTACATTGGGACACGGGAGAACCTCCTTGGAATGTGACCTTCGCAAGCCACACCCCAATGGGGGTTCTCCCTCTTCGTCAACCAGTGCCTGTCACCAACGTCCCGGCCGAGTACAGCTAGGAGCGGGGCGCGGCGATCTGCGCGGCGAGGTGCCCGGCGCCGTACCCGTTGTCGATGTTCACCACCGCAACGCCGGGCGCGCACGCGTTCAGCATCGTGAGGAGCGCAGCCAGCCCTTCGAAGGCCGCCCCGTACCCGACGGAGGTGGGCACAGCCACCACCGGGGCCGACACCAGCCCGGCGACGACGCTCGGGAGGGCCCCGTCCATCCCGGCCACCACCACCACCGCGGACGCCGAGCGCAGCAGGTCGAGACGCCGCAGGATGCGGTGCAGCCCGGCGACGCCCACGTCGACGACCAGTTCGGTCGGCCGTCCGAGAAAGCGCGCGGCGAGCTCCGCCTCGCGTGCCACCGGCAGGTCGGACGTGCCGGCGGCGGCCACGACCACCAGGCCACCCGTGGGCTCGGGCATCACCGGGGGCCACCACAGCAGCCCCGACTCGGCGTCGTGCGCGGCGTCCGGTAGCGCGCTGCGGACGGCGTCCGCGTGCTCGGGCGTGGCGCGCGTGAAGAGGGTCCGGGCCGACCTGTCGGCCACCGCTGCGGCGATGCGGCGCACCTGCTCCGCGGTCTTCGACGCGCAGTAGACCGCCTCGGCGTACCCGCGGCGGCGTTCCCGGTCGAAGTCGAGGTCGGCCACCTGCTGGAGTTCCGGCGGCGGCTGCCACGCCTCGCCGGGCTCAGGCATCGCCGCGCAACGACGGCGTGAGCAGGGGCAGGGTGAAGGCACCCGACTGGACGCCGGCCAGGTCGACGCACACGAAGCGGAACCCCGCCGCCCGCACCCCACGGACCAGTTGGGTGCGGGCCGGCTCCGACACGGCCCTGAGCAGGTCGCCGGGCGGGACCTCGATGCGCGCGGTCTCGCCGTGGTGGCGCACCCGCGCCTCGGTGAAGCCCAGGGCGTGCAGCACCTCCTCCGCGTCCTCGACCTGGCGCAGCTTGGCCGCGGTCACGGGCTCGTGGTGCGGGATGCGGGACGCGAGGCAGGGTGCTGCGGGCTTGTCGGCCGACCGCAGCCCCAGGGCGCGAGCGACCCGGCGCACGTCGTCCTTGCCCAGGCCCGCCTCGGCCAGTGGCCGGAGCACCCGGTGGTTCGTCGCCGCGGCGGAACCCGGGCGGTCCGGACGCCGCGCGTCGTCGGCGTTCTCGCCGTAGGCGATCGCGGTGAGGTGGTAGCGACGCGCCACGCCGTCGTCGATGCGGCTGAACAGCTCGGTCTTGCAGTGGAAGCACCGGTCGGGGCCGTTGGCGCGGTACTCGGGCCGGTCCAGCTCGTGCGTCCGCAGCTCCACCAGCGGGGCGCCGATCTCCGCGGCCACCTCGTGCGCTGCGCGGCGCTCAGAGGCTGCGAGGCTGGAGGACACCCCGAGGATCGCCAGCGTCCGGTCGGCGCCGAGGCTGCGGGTGGCCAGGGCCAGCAGGACCGAGGAGTCGACCCCACCGGAGAAGGCGACCCCGAGGCGCTCGGGCTCACCGAGGGCGACCCCCACCCGGTCGGCCAGGGTGGCGATTTCCGCCGGCAGCTCCTCGGTCATGCGTCCACCTTGCACTCAGGCACCCGCCCCGGCAAGGCCCGACACCTCGATCTCGTTCCCTCCGGCCGACCAGAGGGTGTGGAACACCCCGGGCCGGTCCACCCGGCGGTAGGTGTGCGCGCCGAACAGGTCGCGCTGGGCCTGGATCAGTGCCGCGGAGCTGCGCGGCGCGCGAAGCCCGTCGTAATAGGCCAGCGACGACGCGAACGCCGGCGCAGGGATGCCGGCCTGCGCCGCCCGGGCCACCACCCGGCGCCACGCCGGGAGGCCGGCCGTGACCGCGTCGGCGAAGTAGGGGTCGGACAGCAGCAGCGGCAGCCCCGGGTCGCGCTCGTAGGCCTCGGTGATCCGGTTGAGGAAGCGGGCCCGGATGATGCAGCCGCCACGCCAGATGCGCGCCATCGCGCCACGGTCGATGTCCCAGCCGTAGGTGTCGCTGGCCGCGGCGATCTGGTCGAACCCCTGGGAGTACGCGACGACCTTCGAGGCGTACAGCGCCGAGCGGACGTCCTCGACGAACGCCGCCCGGTCGTCGACCACCAGCGCGTCCGCCTCCGCGGGCAGGGTCCGGCGCGCGGCCTCGCGCTGGGGCAGCGAGCTGGACAGCGCGCGGGCGAAGGTTGCCTCCGCGATGCCGGTGACCGGGACGCCCAGGTTGAGCGCGTTCTGGACGGTCCACCGGCCGGTGCCCTTCTGGCCGGCCTCGTCGACGACCACATCGACGAACGGACGGCCGGTCTCCGCGTCCACGTGGCGCAGCGCCTGCGCGGTGATCTCGATCAGGAACGACTCCAGGTCGCCCGAGTCCCACTCGGCGAAGATGTCGCCGATCTCGGCAGGGGTCGCGCCCAGCCCGCTGCGGAGCAGGTCGTAGGCCTCCCCGATCAGCTGCATGTCGGCGTACTCGATGCCGTTGTGGACCATCTTGACGAAGTGGCCGGCGCCGTCCGGGCCCACGTGCGTGCAGCACGGGACGCCGTCCACCTGGGCGGCGATGCTCTCCAGGAGCGGCCCGAGCACCTCGTAGGACTCGGCGGGGCCGCCCGGCATGATCGCCGGCCCCCGAAGCGCGCCCTCCTCGCCGCCGGAGATGCCCGCGCCGACGAAGTGCAGGCCCTTCTCCCGCAGCGCGGCCTCGCGCCGGATGGTGTCGGGGAAGTGCGCGTTGCCGCCGTCGACGAGGATGTCACCCGTCTCCAGGTGCGGCACGAGCGCATCAATCGTGGCGTCCGTCCCCGCACCGGCCTGGACCATCATGATGATCCGGCGGGGCCGCTGGAGGCTGGCCAAGAAGTCGGCCACCGTCTCCGAGGGCACGAAGGCGCCCTCGTCGCCGTGCGCGGCGACAAGCTCACGGGTCCGGCCGGGAGTGCGGTTGAACAGGGCGACCCGGTGACCCCGGCTGGCGAAGTTGCGGGCCAGGTTGCTGCCCATCACGGCGAGTCCCACCACGCCGACGTCGGCGAGGTCGGAGGCGGGGAGGGGACTGGTCATGGACGGCCTTTCTCACGGACGGTGCTGCGGCCGGGCGGCCACCACTCCACCCAACCAAACACTCCCCTGCCCGACAACGAGTTGCCGTCGGTTGCTCGGCGTTACGCTGGTGCGGTGACGGAGCAGCCACACACCGCGGTCACCATCTATGACGTCGCGAAGGCGGCGGGGGTGGCGCCGTCCACGGTGAGCCGCACGTTCGCCCGTCCCGGGCGGGTGAACGCCGACACCGCGGCGCGGATCCGGCGCATCGCCGATGAGCTGGGCTACCGCGCCAACCCCATCGGGCAGGCCCTCTCCACGTCGCAGACCCGGCTGATCGGCCTCATGGTCTCCGACGTGGCCAACCCGTTCTACTCCCAGCTCATCCGTGGCGCACAGCTCGCTGCCACCGAGGCCGGCTACGAGATTCTGCTGGCCGACAGCCGCGAATCGGGGACGCGGGAGCGGACGGCGCTGGAGCGGCTCGTGCCCGTCGTGGAGGGCTTCGTCATCGGCAGTTCACGGATGTCCGACTCCGCCCTGCGCAACATCGCGAAGCAGCGGCCGATGGTGGTGCTCAACCGCGCGCTCCTGGACGTGCCGAGCGTGGTCACCGACAACGCCGGCGGCATGCGGGCGGCGGTGGAGCTCCTCCGCGAGCTCGGTCACGACTCGGTGGTCTACGTTGCCGGCCCGGAGGCCTCCTGGCCGGACGGGATGAGGTTCCGCGCACTGCGCGACCTCGGGACATCCTCCGGCCTCGGCGTGCAGAAGGTCGGGCCGTTCCTGCCGACCTTCGAGGGCGGGCTGGCCGCGTCCCGCGTGCTGCTGGAGCGCCTGCCGACGGCGGTGATCGCCTACAACGACCTGATGGCGATCGGGGTCATGCACGGCTTCCTCGCCGAGGGGGTCAGGATCCCCGAGCAGGTGAGCGTCATCGGGTTCGACGACATCCTGATCTCGCGGCTCGTGCTCCCGTCCCTCACCACCGTCGCCGCGCCGATGCGGCAGATGGGCGCGACGGCCGTGAACAACGTGGTCGCGCTGATCAAGGGCGCCCGGCACCGCGCGGAGGAGGCCATGGTGATGCCGGTCCAGCTCAAGGTGCGCGGCTCGACCGGTCAGCGCAGGCGGAAGAGGGTCTCCCCCGCGTTGGGCACCACCATGGTGTCGGGATCGGCCTCGTAGGCGGCCAGGTCCACGTCGTCCGGGGAGAGGTAGCCGAGGTTCGCACCGCGCACCTTGTCCTCCGGGATCGCCGTGCACAGCGTCACCTGCACCCGGCAGCGCTCGCCGTCCACCTCGTCGTAGGTGCCGGCCCCACGCAGGTGCGTGCTGTGGGCGAGCACGCCCCAGTGCACCCCGGCGAACCGGTCCCACTGGCTCACGAAGTAGTCGCGGCAGTGGTAGCCGATGTCGTAGATCTCCTTGTGGACGAACGAGATCTCCCGCACGTGCGGCGCGTACAGGATGACCTCGCCGCCGTCGGCCACCACCGGCTCGAGCTTGTAGAAGCCCTTCGCCGCCGTCCAGATGTCCTCGTACTTCTCGGGGATCAGTGACACGACGCGCTTCACGGGGGCGTCAAGGTAGCGGACGTGGGTGCGCGCGGAGATCTGCGCCGCGGCGGCCCAGGCCGACTCCGTGCTGCCGAACGCGACCGCGTGGAGGTCGTGCGTGCCGGACTTCGCCACAACGCAGAGCGCAAGCTTCTCCGCGGGAATCATGTCCGCCGCCTCGTTGATCAGCGCGCGGACGGGGGTGATGCCCAGCGTGCCGATGATCTGGGCGCTGGTGATCAGCGCGCCGACCCAGTGGGTGAGGTCGATGATCTCCTGGCCGGCGATCCCGGGGAAGAAGTACTTGTTGCCGCCGGAGAAGCCGACGACCTCGTGGGGGAAGACCGGGCCGATCACCAGTGCCACGTCGTGCTCGACCACCGCCTTGTTGAGGGCGACGCGGGCCGGCACCGACAGCAGCCCGTCACTGAGCTCGGACACCCGTTCGGCGCTGATCGTGCCGAGCTCGACGAAGGTCTCCGGGCGCCACCACTCGTGGTTCACCACGGTCATCCCGGGATAGGTCGCCTCGAGCCCGCCGTCGTCGTAGCCGAGGTGGCGGGCGATCGCCTCCTCGGTCATCGCGACGTGCGTGCCGAGCGCGATGACCGCGGTCAGGGCGCTGACGCGTCCGGCGAGCGCGCCGTGGACGGCCCGCAGCAGCAGCGGCAGCGGACTGGACCGGGTGCCGTCCGGGACGACGAGGCAGACGCTGCGCCCGTCGAGGTCGAGGGCGGCCAGCTGCTGGCGGACGAACTCCCGCACCTGGTCGTCGGTCAGCACGTGGTCGGCGCTCCCGAGCACGGCGGCGGAGGAGGCGAGTTCAGCGATGACGTCGACGCTCTGGCTCATGCCCCCACACTGCCGCCGCGCACGCACGGGGGCAACAGGATGAGGCAACTCGCGGCAACGCGTTTGCGCCCGGCGTCCCCGGGAGAACGATGGGGGCATGGCTCGACTCGACCTCCACCCCGACCGGATGCTGCCGGCCGACGCCGGACTGCGACCTCTCGCCAGGGAGATCTACGAATCGGTGCGCGACCTGCCGATCGTCTCCCCCCACGGCCACGTGCCGGCCGAGTGGCTCGCCGACGACCAGCCGTTCAGCGACCCCACGTCGCTGCTGATCACGCCGGACCACTACGTCAACCGCCTCCTGCACGCCAACGGCGTTGGCCTGGACCAGCTCGGCGTCGGCCAGCGCGAGTTCGGGCCCGAGCAGTCCCGTGAGGCGTTCCGGCTGCTCTGCACGCACTGGGACGCCTACCGCGGCACCCCGGTGCGCTTCTGGCTGGAATCCGAGCTGGTCGACATCTTCGGCCTCGACCTGGCCCCGTCCGCGGAGACCGCGGACGAGCTGTACGACGCGATCGACGCGAAGCTCCGGCTGCCGGAGTTCCGTCCCCGGGCCCTCTACGAGCGCTTCAACCTGTCGTTCCTCGCCACCACCGACGACCCGTGCGACGACCTCGCCGCCCACGACCGGCTGCGGGCCGACCCGACCTGGACCGGCCAGGTGGCCCCGACCTTCCGTCCCGACCGCTACCTCGAGCCCGCCCGCGCCGACTGGAACGAGCTGGTCGACCGGCTCGGCGAGGTGAGCGGGATCGACACCGGCAGCTGGGCCGGCTGGGTGTCGGCGATGGAGATCCGGCGGGCGTACTTCCGGGCCCACGGCGCGGTCTCCAGCGACCACTCCCACGCCGACGCCCGCGTCGAGCCGCTGGACGCCGCCGAGGCGGACCGCCTGTACCGGGCGGCCCGGCAGGGGACGATCGGCACCGCGGAGGCCGACACCCTGCGACGGGCCTTCATGTTCGAGCAGGCCCGGATGGCCGCGGACGACGGACTGGTGATGACCATGCACCCCGCCGTCTACCGCAACCACCACACCCCGAGCTTCGAGCGGTTCGGCGCCGACGTGGGCGCCGACATCCCCCTGCAGGTCGAGTTCACCCGGGCCCTCCAGCCGATGCTCGCAGCGTTCGGGACGTCGGCGTACTTCCAGGTGGTGCTGTTCACCATCGACGAGACCGTCTACTCCCGCGAGCTCGCTCCCCTGGCGGGGTTCTACCCCAGCGTGTACGTCGGCGTGCCCTGGTGGTTCATCGACGCGCCCGACGCGATGGTCCGCTTCCGCTCCGCGATCACCGAGACCGTCGGCTTCGGCCGCACGTCCGGCTTCATCGATGACACCCGGGCGTACCTGTCCATTCCCGCCCGCCACGACCTCAGCCGCCGCGTCGACGCCGGCTACCTCGCCCGCCTCGTCGGCGAGCACCGGCTCACCATCGACGAGGCCGTCGAGAGCGCCACCGAACTGGTGGCCGGCAACCCACGGAAGGCGTTCAAGCTGTGACCGCGATCCCCACCCTGTCCCGGGGGGCCGGGCACGGCCGCCCCGCGGCCCCCGTCCGCATCGTCCACCTCGGCCTGGGCAACTTCTTCCGCGCCCACCAGGCCTGGTACACCGAGCACGCCGGGGACGCCGCGGAGTGGGGCATCGCGGCCTTCACCGGACGCTCGTCGGCGATGGCCGACGCGCTGCGTCCCCAGGACGCCCTGTACACGCTGGTCACCCGTGGGGCGGCCGGGGACTCCTTCGAGGTGGTCTCCAGCATCTCCGCGGTGCACGCGGCCGACGAGCACGCGGCGTTCCTCGACTACCTCCGCTCCCCCGCCCTGGCGGTGGTGACGCTCACCGTCACCGAGGCCGGCTACCTGCGCGGCCCGGGTGGCGGGCTCGCCCTGGACCGTCCCGACGTCGCCGGCGACGTGGCCGCCCTGCGCGCGGATGCCGTGGCCCCGGTGACCACCGCGCCCGGACGGATCGTCGCCGGGCTCCTCGCCCGTCGCGGCGCCGGTGCCGGCGCGCTGGCCGTCCTGTCCTGCGACAACCTCTCGCACAACGGCGAGGCGCTGCAGCGCGTCGTCTGCGACCTGGCCGCGGCCGTCGACCCGACCCTGCTGCCCTGGCTGGAGGAGAACGTCACCTTCCCGACCACCATGGTCGACCGCATCACCCCGGCGACGACCGACGACCTCCGCGCAGCCGTGCGCGCCGCCACCGGTGCGGAGGACGCGTCCCCCGTGCCGACCGAGCCGTTCAGCGAGTGGGTGATCCAGGGTCGGTTCCCGGCAGGGCGTCCTGCCTGGGAGACCGCCGGAGCGCGCATCGTCGACGACGTCGCGCCCTTCGAGCGGCGCAAGCTCGCCCTGCTCAACGGCTCGCACTCGCTGCTGGCCTACGCCGGGACGATCCTCGGGCACGAGACCGTTGCCGACGCCATCGCCGACGCCCGCTGCCTCGCCTGGGTCGAGCAGTGGTGGGACGAGGCGTGCCTCCACATCCCGCTGCCGTCGGGGGAGCTCGTCCGGTACCGCGGCGCCCTGCTCGAGCGGTACCGCAACCCGAACATCCGCCACGCGCTGGCACAGATCGCGGCGGACGGCTCGCTGAAGCTGCCCGTCCGCATCGTTCCCACCCTGCGTGCGGAGGCCGCGGCCGGCAGGCCGGCGCCCGGCGCGGCCCGCGTGCTGGCGGCCTGGGTGCTGCACCTGCGCGGCCACGGCGCGCCCGTCACCGACGTCCGTGCCGTCGAGGTGCGGGCGCTCGTCGGCGGTACGCTCGAGGACGCGGTGTCGGGCGTCCTCGCCTTCCTCGACCCGGGGCTCGCCACCGACGGCCGCGTCCACGACGCCGTGCTCGCGCGGGCCCGTGACCTCACCGACCTCGAAGGATGACCATGGAACTGCGCACCGACGCCCGCTGGGCGCTCGTCGTCCCCACCTCGATGGGGGTCCGGCTCACGCCCGAGCAACGCCAGCCCGTGCACACCTCCGACCGCTTCCTGCTCCAGGCGACGAGCGCGGAGACCAACGTGGCGTCCGTCCTGTCCTCGCTCGGGGAGCCCGCCAAGGTGCTGACCGCGTTCGTCGCCGGGTCGCCCGTCGCGGCGCTGATCAAGGCGAACCTGCGCGCCCGGAACCTCAGCTACGAGGGCCCGGAGCTGCCCCAGGGCGACGCGTGGGGGTTCCGGCACCAGTTCAACATCGCCGACGCCGGGTTCGGCGGACGCGCGCCCCGCGTGTGGAACGACCGCGCGGGCGAGGTCGGCCGCGAGTTGAGCGCCGACCAGTTCGACCTGGAGACCCTGTTCGGCACGGAGGGCGTGAAGATCCTGCACCTGTCCGGACTGATCGCGTCCCTCTCGCCCAAGACCTCGCAGTTCTGCCTGGAGCTCGCCCGGGCGGCGAAGGCCCACGGGACCGTCGTCAGCATGGACATGAACTACCGCGCCTCGTTCTGGAAGGGTCGCGAGGAGGAGCTCTCCCGCACGTTCGACGAGCTGGCCGGGCTGTGCGACATCCTCTACGGAAACGAGGAGGACTTCCAGCTCTGCCTCGGCATCCCCGGACCCGCCGCCGGCGGTGCGGACATCGAGTCCGAGACCGCCTCCTTCGCCGCCATGATCGGGCGGATCACGCAGCGCTATCCGTCCGCCCGCTGGATCGGCACCTCGCTGCGCGAGGTCGTCTCCGCCAACCACCACCGGTGGGGGCTCATCCTCTGGCACGACGGCGAGTTCGCCGTCCTGCCGTTGCGCGACATCGACGTGCTCGACCGCATCGGCGGTGGTGACGGCTCGGTCGGCGGGGTCCTGTACGGCATCGTCAAGGGCTGGGACGTCGAATGCTGCGCCCGCTTCGGGTGGGCCTGCGGGGCGCTCGCCGCGACCTCCGTCACGGACTACGCCGCCCCCGCGGACGAGGCCCAGGTCTGGGCGATCTGGGACGGCAACGCCCGCGTCCAGCGCTGACGCCTCCGCTCCACCCTCCGCTCCACCCTCCGCTCCACCCTCCGCTCCACCCTCCGCCTGGCCCCTCCCCCACCCCGCGCTCGCTGCCGAGTGCAACGCCCGCTACCGGAATTCCGGTAGCGGGCGTTGCACTCGGGGGCAGGAACGGGCGGGAGCTCGCCGGGGGCCGGAGGGAGCGAGGCGGGCGGGGGGCGGAGAGGGACGGGCGGGGCGTCAGGAACCCCAGCGCTCCTCGAGGCGACCGAGCTTCCACACGAGGACGGCCACCGTCCAGAAGAGGGCGAACAGGCCGGTCACCAGGAAGCCGACGTTGCCCAGGTCGAGGCCGGCGATCGCGGCCAGCGGGCCCGAACGGACGGCCAGCCGGTCGGCGAGGACCGACAACAGCTCGATGCCCCCGATGACGAGCGCGACCGTGACGGACAGTCCGGTGACCGCCACGTTGTAGGACACCTTCCGCACCGGCCGGCCGTTCGCCCACCCGTACGCGTGGCGCATGAGCAACCCGTCGGCGGTGTCGAGCAGGCACATCCCGGCGGCGAAGATCACCGGCAGCGTCAGGACGGCGTACCACGGCAGGCTCACCGCAGCGCCGCCCGCCAGGACGAGCAGCCCGACCTCGGTCGCGGTGTCGAAGCCGAGCCCGAACAGCAGGCCGACGGGATACATGTGCCGCGGCCTGGTCACGGCCCGGGTCGCGCCCCGGATCAGGTGGTTGGCGAGCCCGCGGTTGTCGAGGTGCCGCTCGAGTTCCGCCTCGTCGAACGACCCGCCGCGCATCCGGCGCCACACGCCGAGCAGGCCCCACAGAGACACGAGGTTCACCACGCCGATCAGCAGGAGGAAGACCCCGGACACCAGGGTGCCGGACACGCCCGCCACCTGCTGGAGCACCGACGACTCGTCCGACACCTGGGCGGCGAGCGACCGCACCCCGAAGGCCAGCAGGGCGACCAGCACCAGCACCACCGTGGAGTGGCCCAGCGAGAACCAGAACCCGACCGAGACCGGACGGCCGCCCTCGGCGAGCTGCTTGCGGGTGGTGTTGTCGATGGCGGCGATGTGGTCGGCGTCGAAGGCGTGCCGCATGCCCAGGGTGTAGGCGGTGAAGCCCAGACCGAGCCCGAACACCTGTCCCGGCCCTGCCGGCACGTGGCCGGACGCGACGAGGCCGGCCAGGACGCCCCAGCCGGCCAGGTGCAGCACGACGATGAACGCCGCCATGCCGATGACGGTGCGCCGCTCACCCGGGGCGGCGCACCACCGGTTCACAGGCGCGCCTGCCACTTCCCGGTCCACACCAGTTCGTTCGGGGTGCCCTTGAAGGCGCTCCGGCCCTCCAGCTTGTCGATGGTGGCCACGATCGCCGCCTCGTTGGAGTGGTAGGCGTTGACAAGGCATTTCACCATGGTCGCATCGTGCAGGTGCGTGGTGAAGTTGTGGCTGACCATGAACGTCGGCACCTCCCAGACGTACCAGGGGCACTCGTTGCTCATCGCGGTCTTCCACTGGATCCGGTAGTTGTTCTGGGCGCCGTACCCCACGACCTCGGCCACGATCAGCGCGGCGTCCACCTCGTCCCTGTACTTCAACGTCGGACCCTTGATCCGGCTGCTGCCGTCGTTGACCGTCACCTCGTAGCCGCGCGAGGTGAGCTCCGCGACGTAGCGGTTCACCGTGTCGTCGCTGCCGGAGTAGATGCCGCCCTTCTCGCCCGACAGGTAGTAGAGGCGGATCCGCCGGTGGTCCGCCGGGTTGAGCGGGAGCTGGTCGAGGGTGTTCTTGACCAGGGTGATCCCGAGATCCGCCGCCTCTGCCCGCAGGGCGAGGTGCTCGTCACACCCGACGACCGCGAGTGCGTCACGGGTCGTGAACAGCGTGCCGTCCGCCTGCTTCTCGTGCAGCCGCAGCCGTGCCTTCAGGCCGAGGACCCTGCGATTGGCGTCGTCGAGGCGCTCCTGGGTGATGATGCCCCGGCGGACGCCCTCGAGCATGAAGCCGAAGTCCTCCTCGAGATCGTTGAAGAACAGGAACAGGTCGCACCCGGCGGCGATCGCCCGGGGGACGTAGTCCTCACGGCGCATCGCGGACGTCATGCCGAGCATGTGGGACGCATCAGTGATCACGGCCCCGTTGAAGCCGAGCCGGGTCTTGAGCAGCCCGTCGATCAGTTCGGGCGCCAGCGTCGCCGGCAGGATGTCCCGGTCGGCGAGGGACGGGTCGAGCGCCTGCTGGTAGTGCGGCAGGGCGATGTGCCCGGCCATGATCATCTCGACACCGTTGGCGATGTGGGCGGCGTAGACCCGCCCGAACGACGCGTCCCACTCCTCGGGGGTGAGCTCGTTGACGCCGAGCACGAGGTGCTGGTCGCGCTCCTCCGTGCCGTCCCCGGGGAAGTGCTTGATGCACGTGACGATGTCCGAGCGCCGCTGTCCCTCGACGAAGGGCAGGGTGTACCGGAGGACGTCGTCCGCGGTGGTGCCGTAGGCACGGGTGTTGACGATGGTGTTGCGCCAGTTGGTCAGGATGTCGACGCAGGGGTCGAAGTTCACGGTGATGCCCATCGCGGCCATCTCGCGGCCGGCGACGTAGCCGGCGTCGTACGCCACTTTCGTGGACCGGCTGGCCTCGGTCTGGGCGCCGGAGGCGATGTAGGTGCCGTCGGACGCGGCGCCGTTGCCGCCGGAGTCGCAGTTGGCTGCGACGAGCAGGGGGATTCGCGACGCGCCCTGGAGGCGGTTCAGCAGGTCCTGCACCTCGGCGGCGGTTCCGCCCTGGTACCGGGCGCAGCCGATGTGGAACTTCTGGATGATGTCCTCGGCGGTGTAGGCGTTGCCGGAGAAACTGTCCGGCCCGAAGAAGAACAGGTTGGTGAAGAGCTGGCCGACCTGCTCCTCCAGGGTCATCGAGGCGAGGGTCTGCTCGACCCACGCTATCTGGCCGTCGTCCAGGTGGTACGGCGCTGACTTCAGGTCCACGAGCGGCATGGCGATGTCCTTCCTCACTTCACGGCCGGCATGGTGACCGTGCGGATGCCGGAGATGGTTTCCCAGGGCACGACGTCCGGCAGTTGCGCGTCGAACTCCTCGATCAGGGACGCCTGGTAGGCGCCGGCGAACTCTCCGGCGAGGAACCGCGGGAGGGCCTCGGACGTGAAGCGGTGCCACGACTCGCGCTCACGGCCGGGCAGGATCGGGTAGTACAGGCAGCCGACCCTGGCGGCCGCGTCACGGTCTCCCGGAGCGTCGCCGATCAGCAGGATGTGGTCGGGCGGGTACTTGCCGACCGCGGCGAGCTGGACGTGCTCGGCCTTGCTGCCCATCTCCTGCCCGGCGATGACCTGCATGTACCGGGCGAGCCCGTGCTCGGCCCACTCCCTTGCCAGCGCCTCGATCGGCGTGGCAGACACGACCATCTCGTCCACCCGGCCGTGCATCGCCCGGACGGCGTCCAGCACGCCGGGGAACGGCCCGCAGCCGTGCACCATGTCGGTGATCGCTGCGTTCACGGCGTTGCCCCAGGCGATCATCCGGTCGGCCGTGGCGGACGGGTTCTCCGCCGCCCAGGCGGCCAGGCCCTTGTCGGAGAGCGGGTGGGCGGACTCGATGAAGTCGGTGAGTTCCGGGTAGGCCGGGATAGTCACGCCGCGCTCGGCCACCTCGACCCGGTCGCGCAGCAGGTCGAGCACCTGGCGCAGGGCGAGCCAGCGGTTCAGGCCCCGCGTCACCGACCCGAGGTTGACGAAGAGGGCGGTCTGCCGCGCCAGCGTCGAGATCGGCTGGAGGTCCCAGTGGCGGATGGTGGACGGGGTGAAGCACTCCTGGTGCTTGATGTCCATGGCGTCCATCGCGCACCCGTCGGAGTCGATGCCGACGAAGAACCCGCTCGTCGGCACGAAGGCCGACAACGCGGACGTAGCCGGCACGACCGGGCCGGGGACGGTGGTGGCGTCGCTGCTCACTGCTCCTCCTCGCTGGGACCTTCTGCAGCGAGTACACCCCCCGTGGCACGTCGCAACCAAGGCGTTGCCAGTCCTTGCCGTGGCGATCGCGCTCCGCGCGGCGGCTCCCCGTCCGCGTTCGCGGTCGCCCGCCCCCTGGCCCGCGTTCGCCCCCGATTGCCACTCCTGCTGCCGGAATTTCGGCGGCAGGAGTGGCAATCGGGGGCAGGGACGATCGGAGGGGCGGCGACGGGTGCCCGGGCAGGGCAGGGGGCCGGACGCGGGACGGTGGGGCGACGCCGCGGCGCCGCCCCACCGGTCGGATCACCCCTTCCAGACCAGCGAGTAGTCGGTCAGGCTGGTGTCGTAGGAGCCACCCACGCTCACCTTGTAGAGGCCCTTCGCGGTCTTCCACGCCGCCGAGGCGCTGTCGAAGTACTCGAGCAGGTGCTGGTCGGCGAGATCCTTCGCGCTCAGGGTGAGCTGGACGGTCTTGCGCTGCCCGGGAGCGAGTGCCACCTTCTGCCACGCCAGCAGCCGCTTGGCCGGCTCCTTGGCCTTCGCCGGCAGGGTGACGTAGGCCTGCGCGGTCTCGGTGCCGGCCACCTTGCCCGTGTTGGTCACCTGGAAGCGGATCCGGACGTCCCGCTTGCCCTTGCCGTTGATCACCGGGGTGACGTGCAGGTTGCTGTACCGGTAGCTCGTGTATGACAGCCCGTGGCCGAACTCGAACAGCGGCTCGATGCCCCGGGACGCGTACCAGCGGTAGCCGACCTCGAGCTCCTCGGAGTAGGCGACCTGCCGGATCTCCGACGTCCCTGCCGGACGCGTGGTCGAGCCGTCGGAGAAGATGCCCGGGTACTGCGCGGGCGTGTTCGTCGGGACGTCGGCGATCGACTTCGGGAAGGTCATGGTGAGCTTGCCGGACGGGTTGACGCTGCCGAAGAGGATGTTCGCCAGGGCCGTCCCCATCTGCTCGCCCGGGTACCAGGTCTCCAGGACCGCACCCACCTCATCGAGCCAGGGCATCTCCACGGCGCTGCCGGTCTGGAGGACCACCACGGTCTTCTTCGCCGCCCCGGCCACGGCAGCCACAAGGGCGTCACCGTTGCCGTGCAGGGTGAGGTTCGGGATGTCGCTGAACTCCCCCATGCGCTGGTAGCCGAAGACGATCGCGACGTCCGCCGCGGCAGCCTCCGCCGCTGCCGCGTCGACATCGGTGCCGGGATTCCAGGTCACCGTGCCGCCGGCGGCCTCCACCACCGAACGGATCCCGGCCTCGGGCGAGACGAGGTTCTCGCACGGCATGGTGTTGCGGCCGCCGCCGAAGGGCAGGTACAGGCTGCAGATCGTCTTCGCGCTCACCCCCGCGGTCGCGGTCGCCGAAGCGGTAGGCCCGAAGAGCGCCACCTTGAGCCCGGCCTTCGCCGACAGCGGGAGGGTGCGTCGCGCGTTCTTCAGCAGCACGGAGCCCTGCTCGGAGAGGGTGCGCGCCAACGCCTTGTGGGCGTCGGTGGAGCCGTTGGTGACGGTCGCGGCCATCGGGTGGTCGAACAGGCCGTGCGCGATGTAGGACGTGACCACGCGCCGTGCCGCCTCGTCGATCCTGGCCTGCGTGATCTCGCCTGCGGCGAGCGCCGCGTCCAGCTTGTCCGGCGTGAACCACACCGGCCGGTTGAGCTCCTGGTCGAGCCCGCTCATGAGTGCCTCCGCCGTGCTGTGCACGGCCCCGAAGTCGGACACCACGTAGCCCTTGAGCCCGAACTCGTCCTTCAGCACGTCCTGCAGCCGGTCGTTCTCACAGGCGTAGGTGCCGTTGAGCTGGTTGAACGAGCACATCACGTTTGCGGGCTGCGACCGGGCGAGCGCGATCTCGTAGGGCAGGTCGTAGAGCTCGCGCAGGGCCCGCTCGCTCACGACGGAGTTGCTCGTCTGCCGGTCGAGCTCCTGCTCGTTGGCGACGTAGTGCTTCAGCTCCGCCATGACGGCCCGGTTCCCGGTGGGGTTCTGGATGCCGTCCACCTGGGCGGCGCCGAGGTGGCCGGAGAGCACGGGATCCTCACCGAAGTACTCCGGGGTGCGCCCCGCGAGGGGTGTGCGTCCGCTCGCCAGTCCTGGCGCGAGGATGCCATTGCGTCGCTGGTCGAACGCCTCGTCGCCCATCGCCGTTCCCTTGGCCTCGGCGAGGTCGGCGCTCCAGGTCGAGGCGAGAGAGATCTGCGAGGGGAATGTCGTGACCCCGCTGGAGGCCCGCACACCTTCCGGGCCGTCGGTGTAGACAACGGTCGGGGTGCAGTCGACCTGGACCGGGTAGGTGACGCCGGAGAAGGTGGTCTGCTGGGGGCTGTTCGCCGGCTGCTCGACGAGCCACCGGTACTTCTGGGCCTGGGTGCTCGCCGCGAGCAGCGCGTCGGCCCGTTGCTGGGGCGTCTTCGTGGCGTCCATCCAGGCGACGGTGGAACAGTCCACCGCTGCGACGGCCGGGGTCGCCGGCATCACGGCGACCATCGCCGGTCCGACGAGGGCGACCGCTCCGGTCACCGCCAGCGCGCTGCGGCGCAGCCGGCGATGCCCCCGGAAGGGAGGAGTGTGAGGCATGTGCCCGCCTTTCTGATTTCGCGGCCCGCGGCATTACGGGCCTTTTCCAGAAGGCTAGGAGTGAATTCCAGAACGGGTCAATAGGTCGCCTCCCGTAGAGTTTTGTAGAATTCGTGGCGAAATTGTAGACTTCAGCCATCGGACAAGGCCTTATGCAATAATCCCTGCTATTCAGGCACGAATAATCACCCCCGGGGTGAGGCACTCCCGGAGGTTGACCGCACGCGTGGTCTGTGGCCTAGGAAGAATTGCGTCCAATCGTCGCCTCGAGCACTTCATCGTTCTCCACTCGCACGGCGATTGGCGTTCCCGGGTCGACCGAGCTGGTCGCCACGCGCAGCTCGTGCCCGCCGGGGACGGGACGCCGCCGCGCGGCCACGGCGTCCCACCGTGCGAAGGCGTCGGCGCCGACCACAGCGTGCGCGGCAACCCGGAGCCCGGCAGGGACGGGCACGCGGACGACCCCGGCCAGCTCCGGCGCGGCACCGGCCACGCCGGCGTACAGCTGCGCCACGTGGACGCCGTCCCGCCCGCCGTGGTTGACCACGTCGAGGGCGACGCGGAGCCCGCCGTCGACGACCTCCACCCCGGTCGGCACCGCGGTAGTGGCTGCGTAGCCCAGCCCGTGGCCGAAGCCGTACCGGCACCCCCGATCGCGGACGCCCGGCGACCGGTAGCCGATGCCGTCGTCGGCGTCGTAGTCGAGCCGCGTGGGCACGACCTGCGGCCCGTGGTCGCCCCCGGGGAGGTCCTCCCGGGCATGCGGGAAGGTCAGCGGCAGCCGGCCCCCGGGTTCGGCGTCCCCGAACAGGACGGCGGCAAGAGCGGTGCCGAACCGCTCGCCCGGGTACCAGACGGCCAGCACGGCCTCGACCTCGTCGATCCAGGGCAGCAGAACGGCCCCGGGGGTGTTGAGAACCACGACTGTCCGCGGGTTGGCCGCGGCCACCCTGCGCACCAGCTCGTCCTGGTCACCGGGCAGCTCCAGGCCGTCGCGGTCCATGCCCTCGCCGGAGGCCTGGTTCACGAGCACGACCGCGGCGTCGGCGGAAGCCGCAGCGGCCACGGCCGCCTCGATCAGGTCGTCCGGCTCCTGCCAGCCCAGCCGCACCGTGGGCCCCAGGCCCATCGGGGGAATGGTGATCGACGGGCCGGGAGCGTACTCCATGTCGAGTTCCACCGCCTGACCGGCGACCAGGTGGACCACGGCCTGCAGGGGGTAGCGCGGGCCGTGGATGAACCGCTCGGCCTCGCGCGAGCCGACCATCACCGGGGACCCGTCCACGGACAGCGTCGCCCGTCCGCCGAGAGCAAGGCTCAGCCGGTGAGCGCCGGTGGCCCGGGGCACCAGCCGGCAGCGCCAGCGGCGCGGCCAGCGCGCGAGCGGAGCCGCGGGATCGACGGCGTGGTCGATCCGTGGCAGCACATCGGTCCACGACGTCCCCGACTCGTCGGTGAACTCCACCTCGACGCCCGGACCGCTGCCGTCGGGAAGGACGAGCACCTCTGCGGGGACGGGCGGGAGCGGCACGTCGCCCAGGCTCCCCTGGGCGAACACCACCTCGCGGCCGGCGGCCCTCGCCTCGATGCCGGCGCGGGGGGTGACGAGGCGGTCAGGGTCGATGCTGACGGCCGCGGACCCGCCGACGACGAAGATCGCATCCTCCCCGGAGGGTCCGATCACCGCGAGGCGGCGGACGTCGTCTCCGAACGGGAGCGCGTCCCGCTCGTTGCGCAGCAGGACGGACGCCGCGACAGCGCAGCGCCCCGCGAGGTCACGGTGCGCCGCGGTCGAGGGCGTGCCCGGCTCGGGGAGAGGGTGGTCGGCCAGGCCGGAGCCGATCAGGGCCGTGACGAGGCGGGTGACGAGGCGCTCCACCTCCTTCGGCGCGGCAGCGACCATCTCCGGCGTCCGCCCGCCGGGCCCGCCGAGCGCACCCAGGTCGAGCCCGGCGGCGAGCGCTGCGGCGTCGTCGCGGACCGCGAAGAGGAAGTCCGGGCAGTAGAACCCCTGCCAGCCCCAGTCCCGGCGAGGAATGGCCAACAGTTCGGGCGTCTCGCACACGTAGCGTCCGTTGACCCGGTTGTAGGAGCCCATCAGCGACCAGGCACCCGCCTCGACGACGGCCCGGAACGGACGCAGGTAGGTGTCGTGCAGGGTCGCCGTGGACACGCCGATGTCCATCGCGTCGCCGCGCACCGCGAGGCCCCCGCCGGTGCGCCGGTCCTCGCCGCTGTAGGCGACGAAGTGCTTGACCTGGGTGATCACGTGGCGTCCCTGGGCGCCGCGGACGTGGGCGGCGCCGATCAGGCCGGAGAGGTGGGCGTCCTCGCCGAGGGCCTCGGGAATCCGACCGCCGCGGGGATCCCGGGCGAGGTCGATCGTCGGGCCGAGCAGCACGCTGAAGCCGGCGTCGCGTGCCTCC
Organism: Actinomycetota bacterium; assembly: GCA_020161015.1. Taxonomy (GTDB): domain Bacteria; phylum Actinomycetota; class Actinomycetes; order Propionibacteriales; family Propionibacteriaceae; genus Propionicimonas. The sequence goes on from JAIUOT010000048.1 coordinate 18,499, forward strand.
TGGCCGACGGCGGCCCCGTACTCGTAGGCGAGGTCGGCGTCGAAGCCGGCGGCCAGCGCGATCCCGGCGGGGAAGGCCGTCGCCCCCGGGACGTCCCGCAGCCCGGTGCCCGCGTCCACGTACTCGGGGGCCGGGAGGCCCCTGTCCACCAGGGGCGCGAAGTCGCCCAGCGCGATGGCCGAGCGCTCTGCCTCGTCCAGCGAGGCCACCAGCGCGGCGACCCGCCCGGCGAGCGGGGCGCCGGCGTCCCTCCAGGCCTGTTCCACGGCGGTCACGCCCCGCGCCGGGCGTTGAGCTCGGCGAGGCTGTTCTCGACGGCCTCGACGACCGCGGGCGAGATCAGGCTGAACGAGCCGAACAGGGGCCGGTTGGGCACCCATGCCGTTCGCCTGGTGAAGTCCTTGCCGACGGCGGGGTCGATGCGGCTGAAGGCGTCCACCACCGCCCGGTACGCTCCCGGGTCGTCCATGATCGCTGACAACGGCGTGGACGTCGTCAGCGGGGACGGGGCCGGCTCGGCCTCCGCGGCCACCGTCCACTCGTGGTCACCGGACACCACGTCGAACGACCGGCCGTCGGGGAGGCTGACGTGCGCGCCGGCGTTGGCCGGGACGTGCGCCGAGATGACCACCTGCCCGCCATCGCGGCGCCAGGCGACCCGCGCCTCGCCGTACGGCGTGAGGTGCCGGGTGGCGGCCCAGTCCAGTGCCGGGAGGGGACGGGGGGCGATCTCCAGGCGGTGGTAGCCGGGGGCGGCGGGCGCGAGGCCGGCGACGACCCGGTGCAGCCAGTCGGCCACCGCGCCGAGGGCGTAGTGGTTGAAGCTGGTCATCTCGCCGGGGTTGATCGACCCGTCCTCGAGCATCGAGTCCCAGCGCTCCCAGATCGTGGTGGCGCCCATCGTGATCGGGTAGAGCCACGAAGGGCACTCCGTCTGCGTGAGCATGCGTCCTGCCTGCCGCAGGTGGCCGGTGCGGGTGAGGGCGTCGGTGACCAGCGGAGTGCCGACGAAGCCGGTGCTGATCCGGTAGCCGTCCCGGCGCACCAGCCAGGCCAGCCGCTCCCCCATGCGCTGTGCGAGCGCCCCGGTGACCAGGTCGAACTCGATCGCGAGCGCGTAGCTGGTCTGGGCGTCGGACAGGATGCGTCCCGCCGGGGTCACATACTCTTCCAGCCAGGCCCGGCGGACCTTCTCCGCGACGCCGGTGTAGTGGGCGGCGTCCGCGTCCTCGCCGAGGACCGACGCGGCCCGGGCCAGCAGGCTGGTCGAGCGGTACAGGTAGGCGCTGGCGACGAGGTCCGGGTCGGCCTTCGCCTTCGCCGGATGGTCGGGGGGCGCGTCCGGGTCGACCCAGTCGCCGAACTGGAAGCCGCCCTCCCACAGGTGGCGATCGCCGGCGATGGCGAGCAGCTGCTCCACCCACGCCTTCGCCGACGGGTACTGCGTGCGCAGCACGCCGACGTCGCCGAAGCGCTCGTACAGCACCCACGGCAGGATCGTGGCCGCGTCGCCCCAGGCCGCGGCCGGCACCTTGCCGGAGTCGAGAACGTCGGGGACGATGAACGGCACGCCACCGGCCGCCTCCTGCTCCAGGGCGAGGTCGACCAGCCAGGAGGCGAGGAACCCGTCGCAGTCGTACAGGTAGGACGCGGTCGGGCTGAACACCTGGATGTCACCGGTCCAGCCCAACCGCTCATCACGCTGCGGGCAGTCGGTGGGCAGGTAGAGGAAGTTGCCGCGCATGCCCCAGACCACGTTCTCGTGGAGCCGGTTCACCAGCGGGTCGGAACACTCGAACCAGCCGGTGCGCACCATGTCCGAACCGATCACCTCCGCGGTGACCGCCGCCGGGTCGAACACACCCGGCCAGCCGGTGACCTCCGCGTACCGGAACCCGTGGAACGTGAAGCTCGGCGCCCACTCCTCCACCCCCGTGCCGGCCAGGGTATAGGTGTCGGTGGCCTTCGCCACCCGCAACGGCCGGACGCCCAGTTCGCCGTCCTCGAGCACCTCCGCGTGCCGCAGCGTGACCACCGTGCCCCCCGGACCCGACACCCGGATCCGCAACCGGCCCACCAGGTTCTGCCCGAAATCCAGCAGCGTCCTGCCCGAGGCCGAGGTGAGCACCTCCGCCACCGGGACGCGCTGGGTGACGCGCACGTCCGGACCGGTGCGCGGCCCCGGCACGGGCCCGCCCTCGCGCACGGCCACCGGCGCCCAGGCGCCGTCGTCGAACCCCGGACGCGACCAGCCCGCCGGCGCGCGGCGGGCATCGAAGTCCTCGCCGAGGTAGAGGCCGGAGGCCGTCCACGGACCGTCCCCGCTCACCCGCCACGCGGGGCCGGTGGCCACCCACTCCGTGCGCCCGTCCGCGTATTCGAGCAGGAGCTGGCCGGCGAACGCCGGCTGCGTGCCGTAGAACGGCTTGGCCAGCCCCTGGAAGCCGTAGCTCTCGGTGAACCAGCCGCCGGCGAGCGCCACGCCGACGGCGTTGCGGCCGGTGGCGAGCAGGTCGGTGACGTCGGTCGTCTCGTGCACGAGGCGGAACTGGTACGGCGTCCACCCCGGCTTGAGCACCTGGTCGTCGACCGGCGCGCCGTTCACCTCGGCGGCATACACGCCCTGGGCCGTCGCGTAGAGCGTGGCGCGGACGAGGCCCGCGGCGACGTCGAACTCGTGGCGCAGCAGCGCCGGCTGGGCGTGGCGCTGCGGATCGGGCAGGCCGACGAAGCGTGCCGTCCACTCGCCGTCGGCGAGGAAGGTCGCGCGAACCTCGCGCCCGGCGCTCCACGGCGACCAGCCGTCGACCCCCTGCACCCGGACGCGGATCGTGCCGCGCTGGCGCGGACGGAGGGGCGCGAACGGCCACTCGACGAGCACCGACGCGTCGCCGTCGAGCTGGTAGTTGGTGGTCGTCGAGCCGTCGTCCCACGACAGTTCCGCGGCGAGCTGGCGCCAGCCGGGGAGGTCGGAGCGGGTGACCCAGGACAGCCGGGGGCGGGCGAGCGGGGCGTGCGGCGAATCGTGCCGGTACTCGAGCCGGACGGAGTCGACGACGGTGGGCATGCGGGGACCTTTCGTGCGAGCGGGGTCAGCCCTTGACGGCACCGGCGGTCATGCCGGCCACGATCTGGCGCTGGAAGAAGACGTACATCACGAGCATCGGGATCGTGATCACCAGGATGTTGGCGAACAGCAGGTTGTAGCTGGTCACGTACTGGCTCTGGAAGTTGAACAGGGTGAGTTGCACGGTCGCGTTCTGCTGGCCGGGCAGGAAGTAGAGCGGGTTCTGGAAGTCGTTGAACACGAAGATGCTCTGCACCACGACGATTGTGATGATCACCGACTTGAGCAGCGGGAACACCACCTGGAAGAACAGCCGCAGGGGGCCGGCGCCGTCCACGATCGCCGCCTCGTCGATCTCCCGGGGGATGGTCGCGATGAACGCGCGCATGGTGAGGACGGTGAACGACAGGCCGAACGCCACCTCGATCAGGATCAGGCCCACCAGGCTCTTGAAGATGCCCAGGCTCTGCATCACCCAGATCGTCGGCACCACAGCGGGCGGGATGATCAGCCCGGCCAGCACGAAGGTGTTGATCAGCGGGTTGAGCCGCGACTTCCTGCGGTCGAGGACGTAGGCGATCATCGCGCCGAACACCACCATCAGCGTGACGCTGGCGACGGTGAGGATCGTCGAGTTGATGAACGCGATGATCAGCATGTAGTCGCGCGCCTGGAACACCGCGACCACGTTCTCCCACAGCTGGAAGTGCGCGGGCCAGGAGAACTCGAGCAGGGATGCGTCGTTGGCGTCCTTGGCCGCCATCGTGAGGATGAAGGCGAACGGGACGAGGAACAGCACCGTGGTGAGCACCATGCCGCTCAGGCCGACCAGCCAGCGGGTGGTGCTGCGCATGGCGTTCACAGCGCGGTCTCCTTGGAGTTCAGCCAGCGCGAGAGCGGGTAGATGATCGCGGTGACCACGACGAACAGGATCACGTTGCCGGCGGTGGACAGGCCGTAGAACCCGGCCTGGTACTGCTTGTAGATCACCGAAGCCACGACGTCGGAGGCGAAGCCGGGACCGCCCTGGGTGGTGGTCCAGATCAGGTCGAAGGACCGCAGACCGCCGATCAGCGACAGGATGATCACCGTCGAGGTGGCCGGGAAGCTCAGCGGCAGGATGATGTTGCGGAACACCTGCCAGGAGCTGGCGCCGTCCACCCGGGCGGCCTCGAAGTACTCGTTGGGGATCGCCGCGATGCCGGCGATGTAGATCAGCGTCGCCAGGCCGATGCCCTTCCACACGTCGATCCCCACCACGCTCAGCAGGGCGATGTTGGGGTCGGTCAACCAGCCCGGCCCGTCGCCCCCGGTCACCGCGGTGATCGCCTTGTTCACCACGCCGTTGAACGGGTCGAGCAGCACCTGGAAGGTGAGGCCGACACCGACGGCCGAGACCAGGACGGGAAAGAACGTCACCGAGCGCAGGTAGCCGCGGGCGATGATCGGCGCGCTGAGCACCACCGCGAGCAGCATGCCCAGCACGACCTTCAGCCCCGAGGTGAGGAACCCGTACACCAGCGTGTTCCGCAACGAGCCGATCAGGCCCGGCTCGTTGAAGAACAGGACGAAGTTGTCGAAACCGATGAAGGTCGCCTTGAACAACGTCCAGCGGGTGAAGGCGAAGTAGAAGCTGAACACCGTCGGCACGATGAACAGCACCAGATAGATCACGCCTCCGGGGATGTGGAACCACAACGGGTAGGTGCGATCGACGTGCTCTGCGGAGGCGCGGGGCGCTCGGCGCAGGACGACCGGCGTCCCGTCGCGGGACGACGTGGGCGAACTCATGGTGGCGTTTCCTGTCTCATCGGGTGCCCGGCAGGGGCGAGGGAGAGGATTCCTGCCCCTGCCGGGGCGGAGGACGCGGGGCGGCCGGAGCCACCCCGAGGGCATCGATGGATGTAGGTTCAGTGCGGGGAGTGGGGGCCGGCCACTATCCGGCCCCCGCTCGCCGTCACCAGCCCTCGAGGCCCAGCTGCTGGGCCTGCTTCTTCACGTCCTCGTCGTAGCGCTTCGCGCCGTCCGCTGCGGAAGTGATACCCGAGCCGACCTCGACGGTGATCTTCTCCAGGTTCGGGCCCTTGATCGGGGACAGGAACTCCAGCGCCGGACTGTTGTTGCCGTCGTCGATGAACGCCTTCAGGTCGGTCACGGCGGTCGGCAGGCCGTCGGGCAGCGTCGCGCCCTTGATCATGTACGGGCCGGTCGGGGTGATCGCCTTGGACTGGGCATCGCACGCCTCGGGGGTGGCCACCCAGGCGAGGAACTTCTTGGCGGCCGCCAGCTTGTCACCGGTGGTCGTGGTCGGGATGTAGAGCGCACCCGGAGACCAGGCGGTGAGGCCGTAGCTGGCCGCGTCGTCGCCGGGCTGTGCGAAGAAGCCGATGTTCGCCGCGGCGTCGTCCGACATCCCGGTATAGGCCGAGACGGCGAAGGTCAGCATCGGGTACTGCGCTCCGGTGCCCTTGACGAGCTTCTGCAGGCCCTGGGTCAGCTTGGCCGAGGCGAAGTCCTTGTTCAGGTAGCCGGCCTTCTTCACCTCTTCGAGACGCTGGAACCCCTTGATCGCCGGCTCGTCGACGTACTTGGCCTGGTTGGCTGTGTACTTCTCCGCCCAGTCGGGCTGGGCCGCGGTGACGTTGTGGAAGTCGGCCAGCACGAACAGCTGGGACGTCCAGGTCTCGCCGTAGGTCTGGATCACCGGGTCGATGCCGGCGGCCTTGATCTTGGCGTTGTTCGCCATGAACTCCGCCCAGGTCTTGGGAACCTGGAGCCCGAGGTCGGCGAAGACCTTCTTGTTGTACAGGATGCCGCCGCCCATGGCCTGGCCGAACGGCACGCCGTAGACCTGCCCGCCCGCGGTGACCGAGGACTTGAAGGCGTCCTGGACGTTGCCCATCAGGGCCTCGTCGGTGAGCGGGACGATGTTCTTGGCCGGGTCGAGCGCCTGGAACAGCGAACCGGAGTTGTACTGGAACACGTCGGCCATGTCGCCGGTGGCGAGCTTGGTCTTGACGACGTTGTCGCCGTCTGTGCCCTGGGCCCGGGTCTCGAGCTTGACGGTCACGCCGGCGTTCGTGGCGTTGAACGCGTCGATCATCGCCTGTGCCGGCTTGGCGGTCTGGTCGGAGTTGTCCGTCAGCAGCGTGATGGTGACGTTCGCCGCGGCGGACGCCGGGCCGCCGCTGCTGGAACTGGTGCCCAGCGACCCGGCGGTGCAGGCCGAGAGCGCGAGCACGCCGGCGAGGCCGGCGGCCAGGGCCACGGGGACCCTCTTGCGGAATGACACTTCTTTGTACCTCCTGGTTGCTGGCCGCCACACCGTGTGATCGGCCGGGGTTCTGGGGATGGGTCGGTGAGGAGTCCGCTACCCCGCCCGGCCGGACGCCGGTGCGTCCGGCGGCGGGGCACTGGAACGGCGGGCCATGACCTTCGGGGTCAGGACCTCGTGGACGGCCGAGGTGCGCCCGCCGATGCGCCCCAGCAGGAGCCGCATCGCGATCGCCCCCATCTGGGTGCCGGACTGGTTGACGCTGGTCAGCGACATCATCGGGTGGGCGGCGACGTCGGTGTCGTCGTAGCCGACGACGGAGGCCTGGCCGGGGGTGAGTCCGAGCTCGGCGACCGCCTCGAGGACACCGAGGGCGAGTTCGTCGTGGGCGGCGAAGACGCCGACGGGCCCCCCGGCGCGGGACAGCAGGTGCAGGGCGCCGTCCCGCGCCGCCTCCTGGTGGGGTTCGACCCAGACGATCTCGGGGGTGAGGCCGAGGTCGGCCATCGCCCGCTGGTAGCCGATCACGCGCTGCCCGTGCGGCGTCCCGGGCATGGTGTCGGGGCCGTACTCCGCGAGGGTGAGGTGCACGATCCGACGATGCCCCAGCTCGTGGAGGTGCCGCACGGCGAGTTCGGCGCCCATGACGTCGTCACCGACGAGGGTGTCGTAGTGCTCTGAGGCGTGGTGCCGGCCGATCATGACCAGCGGGACGCTGCGTCCCAGGTTCTCCAGCCACTCCTGGGGTACCCGGGAGGAGATCGCCACGATGCCGTCCACCTGGCGGTCGACGAGCACCTGGATGGCCTGCGGGCCCTCGTCGTGGTCCGGGCCGGCGGGGGCGATGATCAGCTGGTAACGGGTGTCGGCCAGGGCGGTCATCGCACCGGTGATGATCTTGGGGAAGAAGTGGTTGTGGATGCTGGGGATCTCGACTCCGAGCGTGTAGGACGAGCCCCGCATGGCCCGGGCCGACGCGCGCGGACGGTAGCCCAGCTCGTCGATGGCCGCCTGGACCCGCTCGCGCATCGCGTCACTGACGCCGTACGCGTCCCGGATCACCTTGGACACGGCGGCACGGGACACCCCGGCGACGCGCGCCACGTCCTCGATCGTGATCGAGTTCCTCGCCTGGATCGTCATCGAACCTCTCCTTGGATGAGCGTGTGTAGATCGCTCTACTCTAGCTCCGTAGAGCAATCTACGCTCTTCATAGAGCGGTCTACAAGAGGAGTGGCGGATCAGGCTCGGTAACGATTGGATAAACCGGCGGCCGGCCCGCCCGTCGGAGCGACCTCAGCCGGCGAGCGCGCGCAACTCCCGGGCGAGCCGGGCGCCGTCGGGATGATCGCGGACGGCCTGCACGGCCGTGAGCCCGCCACGGAGGGCCCGTCCGGCCTGGGCCGGCGTCCACTCGGCCGCAGCGAGAGCCGCGGCCAGCTGTGGCTCGTCCGCGCCCACCCCCGCGGTCAGCCACTGGGCGGTCTCGGCCGGCCCGAAGCCGTGCCCCTGCCAGCCCCAGGCGAGTTCCTCGAGTTGCCGCAGCCCGAACTCCCGCAGCATCCTCTCCAGCTCGCGATACCCGTCAACAACCATGACCAGCTACCCCCCCGAATAGCGAACCAGCTGAGCGTAGCGCGCCGCGGGACGGGCGCGTAGCGGGGCGGGCCTGCCGTCCGCATGTCGGCGCCCGCGTCCATCGCCGGTGATGCGCAGGATCGCCAGCGGACAGCCGGGCCCGGGAATAGCCTGAAGGGGATTCCGGGCTCGCATCGAAGGGGATGGGAAGCATGGCCACGAGTGTCAAGCAGATGATCGAGGCGGCGGACGCGGTGGTGCCGCGGATCACGCCACAGGTGGCGCAGGAGCTGATGATGGCCGGTGACGTCCTCGTCGTCGACGTCCGCGACGCCCCGGAGGTCGCACGGGAGGGGAAGGTCGCCGGGGCGATCAACATCTCCCGCGGCCTGCTCGAGTTCAGGGCCGACCCGGCCAGCGCGTCCCACGACCCGCAGTTCCGCACCGACCGTCCGGTGATCGTCTACTGCGCCTCCGGCGGGCGGTCGGCACTCGGCGGCAAGGCGCTGAAGGAGCTCGGCTTCGAGACGGTGTACAACCTCGGCGGGTTCAAGGCCTGGGCCGAGGCCGGCGGCCCCGTCGACCAGCCGACCGCCTGACGTCCTCACCGTTCGGACCGCCCCCGCGCCGAGGGCCAGCCCACAGCACCGAGGACCAGCCCTCAGGTCGAGGGCCGGCACCGGCGTCCTGGCCCTCGGCGACAACGCTGGCCCTCGGCGACGCGGAGGGATGCCGGGACGCCGGCGTCCGGGGCCCGGACGGCGCGACGCCGGCGGTGACGTGAGCCACCGCCGGCGTCGCAGGGAGGACCGGATGCCCGAAGGCGATCAGGCGAGGACCTCGCCCTCCGCGCTCTTCGCGTGCCGGATCCCGAGGAACGCGAGCACCGCCAGCACGATCGCGCCGACGATGGCCACACCGGCGGCGATCGCGGCCACGGTGGCCATGGTGCCGAAGGCGTAGGCGGTCAGCAGCATGCTGCGCAGGGTGTTGCCCATGAACAGCGTCTGGCGGAGGTCACCCATCTGCTTCACCACGGCCGGGTCGGCATTGGTGTCCTTGCTGAGGGCCATGTACTCGCCGCTGACCTCCTCATAGGTCTTGCCACCGGAGGCGGCGTTCATGTGCGCGAGGATGTAGTGGTCGGCGAACGCCTTGGCCTGGGCTCCGTTCACGAGGGGCTGGCCGGCGAACGGCGCCAGCGCCTCCTGGTCGGCCGGGGCGAGCTTCGCGAAGGCCGGCTGCTCGGGCATGGTGATCTTCTGGGCCGACAGCTGGTCCGACACCTGGTTCGTGATGAACGAGCTGGCGAAGGCCAGCAGGCCACCCGCGAGCAGCAGCACGGCCGCCAGGGCCAGGCCGATCCAGGAGACCAGTCGGTCAAGGGCACTGCGCTTCATATCTCTCCAATCGGGGGATGAGTGGTGGCTGCCGGGACGGCGTCAGGACGCCGGGGGACGGGAGCCAGGGGGACGACCACCGGGAGCGCGGTTCTCGCCAGAGCCGGGGACGCCGGGACGGCCTACCGGGAGGTCTCCGGTCCGCGATGCCCTGAGAGTCACGAGAGGTCCGATCCGCGAGCAGCTAGTGGTCACTAGCTAGTGAACACTAAGACAGCCAAGGTGGCAAATCTACGTAGCTGTTAACATCGTTAACGGAGGTGGGGAATGGCCGTCGGCACCCGGGACCGCATCCTCGATGCGGCAGCGGCCGTCGTCGTGCGCGACGGCTCGAAGGGGCTCACCACCAAGGCGATCGCCGCAGAGGCCGGGCTCACCGAGCCGGCGCTCTACACCTACTTCGACAGCAAGGATGCACTGTGCGTGGCGATCGCGCGCGAGCGCATCCCGTGCCACCGGGAGCTCGCCGCACGGATCACCGCGCAGGTGGGCACGGGCACGGTCCTGGGCAACCTCCGCGCACAGGCCGGCGACGTGCTGCGCTACTTCCTGGCCGCGATCCCCTTCGAGATCATGTTCTGGGCCGACCCCCGGCTCCGCGCAGCAGGCCGGGACTCGACCCGCGCTCCGGACCTGCTCCCGCCGGCGATGGAGCGGTACCTGCGGGGGGAGGAGGCCCTGGGACGCGTCCCCGCGGGGCGCCCGCTGCGCGCCGTGGCCGACGGGATCGTCGGGGCGCTGTTCCAGCGCGCGTTCGCGGTGACCTTCGCCGAGGAGTCCCTCCGCTGCGAGGAGGCCGACCCCCTGCTCACGCAGGTCACGGACCTGGCGGCCGCGGCCCTCGACCTGGACGGAGCCGATCCGTCGCGGCCGGGCTCACCCTCCTGACCTGCCCCGATTTCGGGATGACCATCGCGCGGGTGTAGGAGATATCGGTGAACACCACCGACCACAGCCTGGACACCCTCGTCGCCTCCTTCGCCGCCGACTTCCTCCGTCTCGCAGAGCCCGGCCTGGCCGATCGCCTGCTGGCCGACCCTCTCCTCGTCCTCGGCCCGCAGGGCACCGCCCCGGTTCCTCGCGAGGCCTTCCTGGCAGCGGTCGGCGCCCGAGCGTCGCGGGTCGGCGAGGCCACGGACGCCGAGACGACGCTGGTGGGCGCCAGCGGGCAGGCCCTGGGCGAGCGGATGGTGATCGCCACGCTCCGCTGGGAGTTCCGGCTCGGCACCACCACGGCACCGCTCGTCAGTGACGTCCTGCTCCAGCGCGAGGGCACCGACGGGCTGCGCTGCGTGGCCTACCTGCCCCGGACGAACGTGCTCGACCACCTGCCCTGAGACAGCAGGACGGCCGGACGTCTCCGTCCGGCCGTCAGCTCAGTCCTGGTCCTTCTTGCGCTTCTTGCGCTTCTTGCGGGCCTTCGCCCACGCGAGCACCTTCTTCTCGTCCCACAGCGGCGTCCGGGCGTCGGCCCACAGCTCCTTGGGTGCGTGGAACTCCTTGCCGTTCTTGCGCTCCTTGGACATCGCCGAGCGGAACTGCTCCTTGGGGATGCCCACCAGCTCGGCCGCCTGCGACGTCGTCAACACAGACCGAAGACTACTGTCCCGAGGGCCCCGGCTTCAGAGTTCGGAATGAGGGGACTCGAGGACGTCGAGGATCGTCACCATGTGTTGCGGCGAGTCCCATCGCGACACATCGCCCGTGACGATGTGGAAGAACCCCTTGATTGCGCCGATTGCTGCAGCCATCCCAGCCCCCTTTCGCGTCCTGATCTCGTTGAGGAGCTTCAGCTTAGCATCGCTAGAGATGCCAAACAAGCATCCCTAGCGATGCTAAGCAACCCCCCGCTCCCTGGACGCGTCGCCCCGACACCCCCTCGCCGACCCGGTCTCGACCACCCGGGGCGCCACGGAAAGGTCAGCGATGGCGGCGCTCGAGGCGGAGCGCCGCCACGAGGCCCAGCGCGATGAACGCCGCGGCGACCCACAGCACCGCGCCCACGCACTGGGCGAACGCGATCGACAACTGGTCGGCCACCGCAGGGCCGAGTGCGCCGAAGTAGCCGCCGGTGCCCTTGGCCCGGATCATCGCGATCACCGCGCCGGCTGTCCCGGTCATGTAGTCGACCATGGTCAGCGCGTCGTCGGCACTCACCCCGGGGACCAGCGCGAGCCGCGCCGGCACCGTCACCGCGAAGCCCACCGACAGGGTGGTGCCGGCCAGCGCCGCGCCCAGGGCCGACCCCAGCTGGCGGACGGTGCTCTGGGTGGCGGAGGCCACGCCGGACTGTGCCACCGGCACACCGGCCAGCACGACCGACGTCAGCTGGGCTGCGGCCAGGCCGAGTCCCAGCCCGTAGGCGGCCAGGATGCCGCCGAGCACCCAGGCCGCGGGCTGCGCCGGGACCGCGACGGCCCCCACCACGGCCGCGACGAGTTCGATCGCGAGGCCGAGGGTCACCACGCGAGGCGCGCCGAGCCGCGCGGACAGCGCTCGTGCCCGCGCGCCGGCGAGGAAGGCGCCGATCGCCATCGCGGCGAGAACCCAGCCCGCCTCCAGCACCGACAGGCGCATGGCGTAGACCAGGTAGAGCGGCAACCCCAGGAGGAGGGCGAATTCCCCCACCGCGACCACGCCCGCTGCCAGGTTGCCCCAGGCGAAGGCCGGCACCTGGAACAGCGAGAGGTCGAGGACCACCGCCCGGCCGGCACGGGCGCGGCGCGCCTCGACGGCGAGGAAGCCGGCGGTCGCGGCCAGCCCGGCCAGGAGGGCGGGCAACACCGGGGACACCGGCGCACCGGACGGCCAGGGCAGGCCGAGGACCGTGACCTCGCCCACCGGCCGGACCCAGCCCAGCGACGGTCCCTCGATGAGACCGAACACCACCAGGGCGAGCCCGGACGCGCTCAGCAGCAGCCCCCACCCGTCGAACCCGTCCCCGGCAGCACCGCGCGTCTCCGGCACCGCGATGAGGGCGAGGACCACCACGACCGCGGCCACCGGCAGGTTGACGAGGAAGACCCAGCGCCAGTCGAGCGCGGTCGTCAGCCAGCCACCGAGCAGGGGGCCGACCGCTGCCGCAGCGGCCATCACCGCTCCCCACAGGCCGAAGGCGAGCGCGCGGCTGCGTCCCCGGAACATCGCGTTCAGGTTGGAGACGGTCGCCGGCAGGATCATCGCGCCGCCGACGCCCTGCACGCACCGTGACCAGATCAGCTCCCCGGCGTCCTGCGCGCCTGCCGCGGTCAGGCTGGCCGCGGCGAAGACCACCACGCCGGTCACCAGGAGCAGCCGCCTGCCGTGGCGATCACCGAGGCGGCCGAAGGTCAGCAGGAGCGCGGCGACCACCACCGGGTAGACGCTGTTGATCCACTGCGCGTCGCTGAGCCCCAGGTCGAGGTCGTCGAGGATCGCCGGCAGCGCAACGCCGACGACGGTGCCGTCGAGGACGATCATCGCCAGCGCCGCCGCCAGCGCCGCGAACCCGAGCAACGGACGGGTGGCGCCGGGACCGGCGTCCCCCGCCGGGAGCTCGGCCGGCCGGCCCCCCGCGGGCGCGGGGAGCGCGGGCTCCGGCGAGGGGTCAGCCCAGCGGACCGAGCGCATGTCCGGCCGGGATCGGAGTGCGGAGTCTCATGGCGTCGACGCTACGGACACCGGTGATGGGCACGCCCTAAGCCAGGGTCAAGTCCACCTCAAGCAGGCAGGCCGGTGAACGCGCCGGTGCCGCCCTGCTCGATCACGGCGGCCGCCACCTGCGTGGCGAAGCGGAGCGCGTCCTGCGGTCCGCGTCCCCGCCGCAGGGCGGCCAGCAGGCCCGCCGTGGCGGCGTCCCCCGCACCCACGGTCGTGGCGATGCGCCGCACCGGGGCGGGCGGCAGGGCGAGCCGGACCCCCGCCCATGCCGACAGGTCACCGCCGTAGCGCGCGAGTCGTCCGAGCCGGTCCCGGCCCGCGACGCCCAGCAGCACGCCGTGCTCGCCCGCGCTGAGCATCACGACGCCGGCTCCCCACCCCAGAAGCTCCTCGACCAGTGCCCGACCCCGGGACGGGTCCCAGGACGCATCGAGGCCGAGCGGGCTGGCCAGGTCGTCGTAGCTGGGGGTGAGCACGTCGACCGACGGCAGCGCGGCCCGCAGGAACGCCGGCCAGTCCACCGCCGCCGCCTCCGAGCGCGGGTCGACCCACGCCAGGTCGAGGCTGGTGACCAGCCCCTCGCCCGCGGCGCGGGCCAGGAAGCCGGCCAGGCCCGCGCCCTGGTCGGCGCACACCCCCGGCATCAGGGACGGGTAGCCGAAGTGCACCAGGTCGAGGCCGTCCAGCCCCACCTCGTCCAGGCGCAGCGCGGCGTTGGCCCCGGGGTGGTGCCAGAACGTCCGGTCGGTCGCGGGCGGCTCCACCACGATCGTGTAGCCGGTGGCCCGGTCGCACAGCTGCGGGCGGAACTCGAAGCCGGCCAGGCCCGCGAACCGGTCGATGACGATCCGCCCGAAGTCGTCCCCGCCGATGGCCGCCGTGCCCACGACCGGCACGCCGAGGACGGCGAGCACGCGTCCGGTGTTGCCCACCGCACCGCCGAGCGCGACCGCCGCCGGCCCCACCTGGGCGAGCACACCGGGGCGGAGGACGGGTGGCCCGGGCAGCTGTGGGGTGATGTCGACAGTGAGGTGCCCGACGACGGCCACTCCTGCCATCACACCCCTCCGTTCGGCGGACCCGCTGCGGCGCGGACGCTCAGCCCACGTCCTCCTGCGCCTCCGGCTCGGCCTCCGTCGCCTCGATCGGGTCGGCGGTGACGGGGATCCGTCCCGGCGTCGCCACGGGGGCGGTCAGGTCGATGGTGCGGACGGTGCGGGGGGCGAGGGGCTTGGACACGTAGGTGGGACGGGTGATCGGGATCGGGTCCCACAGCGACGACACGGGGGTCACCGGCACGCTGAGCTCGATCGAGTGCTCGTGCTCGGCCGACTCGGCGGGGCTCAGCGAGATCGCGACCGTCTGCTCGTCGGGGCACTCCCTGATCGCGGCCGCGCGCCGGGCCAGGTCCGCGCGCATCGCGCGGACGCTGAACCGGGCGATGACAAGGAACGTCGCGATCAGCACCGACGGGATCACCGCTGCCCACCAGGCGCCGATGCCGACCGCGGCCAGCACGGCCACGATCAGCTGGACGACCAGCAGGAAGATCAGGACCCGGCGGCGCCGCTGGGCCGCCTCACGGTCACGCAGGTGCAGCTCGCGCAGCTGGGCGCGGCGCGTCAGCGGGGTCGACACGGTCGCCGTCCCGGCATCCGCCTCGGCCAGCGACGTCCCGCTCCGGACGATCGTCACCGCGGGGCTGAAGGGGATCTCACCCACCGCCTCGTCGGCCAGGTCGTCGCCCCGGTGGTGCAGAAAGTAGGGCACGAGGTACATCAGCCAGGCGGCAGCGATCACTGCGAAGATCAGCCCGGTCGTACCCACACCCGAACCGTATTCGGCGCGCGGTCGCATCCGGCCCACCCGGGGCGGAGTGTCGAGGATTAGCCGCGCTCGCGCCGTCCGGCCTCGTACCTGGCGAGCACGCCGCCGGGGTGGTCCTCGGGGCTGAGGACGAACACGTCGTGGTCGCGCCAGGCACCGTCCACGTGCATGTAGCGCTCGCGGCGTCCCTCGTAACGCGCGCCGAGCTTGCGCACCACGGCGAGGCTGTTGGCGTTCTCGGGACGGATCGCGATCTCGATGCGGTGCAGGCAGAGCACGTCGAAGCAGTAGTCCGCGGCCATCGCGACGGCGGTGGGGATGATCCCGCGGCCCGCCCAGCGCGGGTCCACCCAGTAGCCGACGTGCGCCCAGCACGCCGAGCCACGGGTGATGCCGGAGACCGTCACCTGGCCGGCGAACACCGGCTTGCCCCCCTCAGGGGTGTACTCGACGGCCCACGGCAGCATCTGCCCGCGGCGCGCCCTGCGGCCGAACACGGTGACGAGCTGCGCGAAGCTCATGCTGGGCTCGGGCGAGCTGGGCGGCCTGCTGGAGTCCCAGGGACGGAACCAGGACGGCGAGAGCTGCCGGATGCGCGCCCACTCCGCCTCGTCCCTGCGACGCAGCGGACGCAGGGTGACCGGGGGGTGCTCCAGGCGCACCGGCCAGGACGGTCCCGCCATCGACGGCGTCTAGTCCAGCGACCGGCAGGAGACGGCCACGTGCGCCGGCAGGGGCCCCGCGCCGGGCGGGACGACCAGCACCGCGTTCGCTGCGGCCAGTTCGACGGTGCCGGCACCGAGGGCGTCCAGGGGCCGTGCCTCGTCGCCCTCGCGCCGGGCCAGCACGAGGCGGGTGAGGACGGGGTCGGTCGCCACGGGAACGGTGAGCTCCACCGGCTCCTCGGCGAGGGGCGGCCAGTCGGCGCCGGCGAGCCTCTGCACGAGCGGACGCCCGAAGCACACGTACGCGAGCTGGGCGGCGACCGCACCGGGGGGCAGCACGAGGACGGGCGACCTCTCGGCCCCGACGAGGGCGAACAGCAGGCGGCCGGCGAAGCCGTCCACCTCGGCCACGTCGAGGACGTCCTGGGCGCCGAACACGGCCTCGAGGTCGTCGTCCGCGGCCACGAGCAGCAGCAGGTCGGCCCGGACGAGCTGCTCGGAGATCGTGGTGGCCAGCGCCTTCGGCTCCGCGGCGACGATCCCCGCGGCGAACACCTGTGCGCCGTCCGCGCGGGCCGCGGCGGCCAGCATCGTGGTGCAGGCGTCGTAGGTCTGGTCGAGCCGGGTCAGGGGGAGCCCGGGCTCGACGAGGGTGGCGTCGGCGGTGAGTACGACCACGCGCGGACGGGGACGCGCCAGCACCTTGTCGTGGCCGACCTCCGCGATCAGCCCGAGCACGCGCGGGGTGAGCACCGTGCCGGAGGTGACGAGCGGGGTGCCGTCCGCGATCTGCGACCCGGCCGGCCGCAGGTTCTGGCCGAAGGCGGCCTCCGAGGTGAACTGCACCTCGTCGCCCACGGCGAGGCCCTCCCCCAGCGCGACCACGGCGTCCGCGCCCTCGGGGACCGGCGCGCCGGCGGCGACGCGCACGGCCGTGCCCTTGGGCAGGGGTGCGCCCCGGTACGGGCCGGGCCCGATCTCGTCCACCACGGGCAGGATCACCGGCAGGTGGGGGCTCGCCCCCACGAGGTTGGACGCGCGCAGCGCCCACCCGTCCACGGTGGCGGAGGTGAAGGTCGGCAGATCGAGGTCGGCGACGATCGTCTCGCAGATGGCCAGGCCGGCGGCGTCCAGCAGGGCGATGCCGAGCGGGGCCTCGCTGTGCACGTGCCGCAGCAGGAACTCCCGGTGGGCGTCGAGGGTGCGGCGTCCGGAAGGGCCCGCCGCCGGAGCGTCGGGGAACGTGGCCGGCACGGCCGGCACCGGCTCGACCGCGGGCGCGGGCTGCGTGCCGTCCCCGGCTCGGGTGAAGAGGGCCATGCGCCCTACGATAAGTCAGTGACCAGCGACGGCCGCGAAGGCCAGCCGCGAGCCACCCGATCCGGCGAGAAGGCCGAACTGCGCCTCCGGATCGGGGCTGCGCGAGCGTCCCGTCCCTCCGATCCCGCCGGGGACGACGCCCGGACGGCCCGTGCGCTCGCGGCCTGCGCGGGCGTCCCCGTGGTCGCAGCGTACGTCTCCCGTCCCGGCGAGCCGGACACCCTCGCCCTCATCGAGCACCTGCGCCAGGCGGACGTCCGGGTGCTTCTCCCGGTGCTGCGGCGCGCACCGGACTGGGCCTGGTACACCGGTCCCGACGACCTCGCGCCCGGCCCGCTCGGCATCGCCGCCCCCACCGGGCCCCCCCTCGGCCCTGAGGCGCTGGGCACGGCCGGCTGGGTCTGGCTCCCGGGGCTGGCCGGCACCCCGGACGGACGCCGGCTGGGCACCGGCGGCGGGTGGTACGACCGGGCCCTGGCCTGGTCAGCGGCGCACGCCCGGCGCGGATTGCTGCTCTTCGACGAGGAGGTGCTGCCCGACGTGCCGACCGACAGCTGGGACGTTCCCGTCCACCTCGTGGTCACCGAGCGGCGGCGCATCGACGCGGAATAGTGCCGGCGATTTCCTCGTTCCCCAGGGTGCTGGCTACCATTTGACCGTCCCTGTCGATCCTGTAGGAAGTGACATGCCCACCTACCAGTACCGGTGCACCTCGTGCGGCACGGATGTGGAAGTCGTCCAGAAGTTCACCGACGACCCCCTCACCGAGTGCGCGGAGTGCGACGGAACCCTGCGCAAGGTGTTCAACGCCGTCGGCGTCGTGTTCAAGGGATCCGGCTTCTACGCCACTGACAACCGCAGCAAGGGCAAGGCCAACGCCGCGACCCCGGCCAAGCCGGCCCCGGTTGACAGCGCGCCGGCCACGGCGGCGTCATCCACAGGGGCCAGCAGCGCGGCCTGAGCCTGTGGACGCCTGACGCTCCCGGAGCGACGTCGGCCGAAGATCAAGGTATGCGCCTGATCGACCCGCTCCGCCGCGCGTTCCGCTGGCACCGCCGCGGCATCGCCGCGCTCCTCCTCGCCGTCGCCGTCCTCAGCGGGCTGGCCGCCGTCGGCCCCCGTTCGTCCGGGGGCGTGGCGGTGGTCATCGCCGCCCGGACGGTTCCCGGTGGCGCTACGCTCACCCCCTCCGACCTCACCGTCGCCCTCCTGCCGCCGCAGGCCGTGCCGGAGGGGGCGGAGGGCGATCCCGATCAGCTCGTCGGGCGGACGGTGGTCGTCGACGTCCCTGAGCGCCAGGCGCTCACCGCGTCGGTGCTCCTCGACGGGGCCGGCGGTGTCGGGCCGGGGCTGCTCGCGCTGCCGGTCACCTTCGGCACCACCGGCACGGTGGCATTGCTGCGCACGGGCCAGCGGATCGACGTGCTCGGCGCGAGCGCCGCCGGCTCGGGCTTCGGCGTCATCGCCGCGGGTGTGCGGGTGGTCGCCATCGCCCCGTCGGACGCGGGGCCGCTCGGCGGCGCCGACCCCTCGCTGGTCCTGCTGGAGGTCACCTCCGCGCAGGCGGCGGCGGTCACCGCCGCGATGTCGGTCTCTGGCCTGAGCTTCGCCCTTCGCTGAGGCGGCCGGTAGCGTGCGGAGTCCACCGAACCGGAAAGAGGGCAGGCAGATGAAGGGATTCAGGGATTTCCTGATGCGCGGGAACCTGATCGAACTGGCCGTTGCATTCATCATGGCGACCGCATTCACCGCTGTCGTGACCACGTTCACCCAACTGGTGATGGACGTGATCGGGAAACTCGGGGCGCAACCCGATTTCAGCAGCGTCGCGATCGGCGGAGTGAATGTCGGCACCTTCATCACCGCTGTGGTGACCTTCGTGGTGACGGCCGCCATCGTGTACTTCGGGCTTGTCCGGCCCTACGACGCCGTCAAGGAGCGGCTCTCGAGGCCGCAGCCCGACCAGCCCGCCGCACCGACCTCGGAGGAACTGCTCGCCGAGATCCGCGACCTGCTCCGGGCGCGGGCATAGTTGGCGACGGCGGCGCGCTTCAGGCGCCGTGGTGCGGGGGGACCTCCCGCAGCAGCCGGAGCTCGTCTGCGTTCAGCCGCCGGCGCCCCGAGGGCGGGCGTGTCTCGAGGGTGGTGAGGTCGAGGAGCTCCCGCACCCGGCCCATCAGCGCCGCCAGTTGCGCGGCGCCGCAGCCCGCCCGCAGGGTCGCCGGGACGAGGTGCGGCCACCCCTGCTCGGCCTCGAGCACCTGACGGGCATGATCGGCGATCCGCGTCCGCGTCCACCCGAGGGAGGCCAGGTCGTCCACGAGCCCAGCCGGATCGGGCGCCTGCACCTCCGGCAGGTCCAGCTCCTCACCGGTCAGCGCGTACCCGAGCGCGGAGTGCCAGCGTCCGCTCACCGGAAGGAGTGCGGGGTGCCGTCGTCGGGCAGGTCGACCGCGCCCACGACCGCCGCCGGGGCGTCGAAGTGCCACTCCCCGCGCACCCGCAGCGACGTGGCGCCCCGCAGCGACGGCACCACGGTGACGAGCGCGTCGAAGTCGTCGATGAGCCGGTAGTGGCGTCCGTCCAGATCGATCTCCGGGATGCGCTCCACGCGGCTGTGCAGGCGACCGTCCGGCTCGAGCTCGAAGACGTCGGAGCGCAGCAGCAGCAGCTCGTTGGTGGTCTTCACCGGCAGGAAGCGGTCACGCCCGACGGCGATCGCCGTCGCTCCGGGGAACACCTCGATCGCCGCGCCCATCGCGCTCTCCAGCTGGATCACCCTGGGTGAGGTGGGGTCCGCGGGGTCGACGGTCTTCTCGTTGCGGATCAGCGGGAGGCCCAGCACGCCCCCGCGCTCGGCGAGGGTGTCGCGAAGCTGGACCAGGTCGAGCCACAGGTTGTTGGCGTGGAAGTACGGGTGGCGGAACTCGTCGGTGAAGAACTCCATCTCCTCGGGCGCCGTCTGGGCGGTGTCGCGCAGGATCAGCTGTCCGTCGGAGATCCGGATGGCGAGGTGCCCGCCCTTGCGGTCGTTCACCGTCCGCGGACACACCTCGGCCGCGTACGGCGCACCGGACGCGGCGAACCAGCCGGCCAGTCGCGCGTTCGGTGCGGCACCGAGGTTGTCGCCGTTGGCGACCGACGCGTAGCGGAAGCCGGCGTCCACCAGGGCGTCCAGCACCCCGGTGCCCAGCAGCGCCGGGTAGAGGTCGCCGTGACCCGGCGGGCACCACTCCTGGCCGGGATCGGCGGGCCAGGGCACCGGCGCGAGGCTGTCGGCCAGGATCTTGGGCTCTGCGTTCTGCAGGAAGTCCAGCGGGAGCCCGTCGACGGCGAGCCCCGGGTAGCGCTCGAGGTGGGTGAGGGTGTCCTCCCGGGTGCGGAAGCTGTTCATGAACAGCAGTGGCAGGCGGGCTTCGTAGCGCTCGCGGGCGTAGCGCACCTGGTCGACGATGAGGTCGAGGAACGTCCGTCCCTCGAGCACCGGGAGCAGTGTCTTGGCGCGGTCCAGGCCCATCGAGGTGCCCAGCCCGCCGTTGAGCTTGATGATCACCGTCTTCTGCAGGGCATCGCGCGCGGCGGCGTCGTCCACCTCGACCTGGTCGAGCCGGGGCGGGTCGGTCAGGGGACGGATGGTGTCCTCCCGGATCAGGCCGGTCGCGCCCGAGGCGCACAGCTGCCAGTAGTGGGCGAAGTTGTCCATGGCGGCACGGCTGATCCCCGCGGCACGCATCTTGTCCAGGCACTGCTCGAGGGCGGTGGGGCTCATGCGGCGATGCTAGCCGGGACGGGACGGGACGCGCCTCCGCGGCGCCTGCTGAGACCTCGCGGCCACCGGGCCGGCGGGCGTCCGCGCGAGGGACCTGCGGACACAGCGAGAGTGACGCACCGCGAAGGGCTTGAAGCCGTCTACCCACCCCCAGGAGACAACATCGTGTGCGTCACTCTCGATTGAGGACTCTAGCCGAACCGGGCGGCAATTCAAACTCGAATCGCGAATTCCCAGCCCACTCACAGGTTGTTTCACCCCTAGCCAGCCGCGCCGTCACTCGGCCGGGGGACAGTGCCGTCAGGCGGTAGGCTTGTGAAGCCCGCAAGGGCGTCCGGGCCCCATAGCTCAGGGGATAGAGCAGAGGTTTCCTAAACCTTGTGTCGCAAGTTCGAATCTTGCTGGGGTCGCTGTAAACACCGTAGTCAGAGGCTGCTTTTCGGGTTCATCAAGTAGTGAAAACTGTTCGAATAGCCCAAACGTGTCGGTGTGGTGTCGGCGCTCAGACAGATCTGGGTCTCTCCAGGTGGCCTCAGATCGCAGGTGATCTACTCTCATCGCGGCTTTCGTAATTCGTCCCGGAGGGGCACAATATCGAACGCATGTTCGACTACCTGCGGGGAGGGTGCCATGCCTGCTGCCACATCGAGAGCCTCAGAGGAGCCCACAGTCAGCGTCCGCAAGCTGCTGGCCGCAACCAATCGGCCGACAGAGCTGCCCCGCTGGGAAGTCACCTACGGCAGCCAGGCAACCGGCTGGACGGTGATCGGCTGGATCGAGGAACACCGGCTGCGCGGCGCACTAAACCCGTTCTTCTTCGCCGTCGGTGTCCACCCGCAGTCCGGTCGGCACGTCCGGCTCGAAGGCAACATCGACTTCGACGACCGGGTCAACGTGATCGCCGACTTCCACCAGGATCCGATGACCAGCCGCCAGCACCTCGGGCTGAGCGAGTACCGCTGATGTCGTCGCTCATTAACCGGCCTTCACTGGCGACACGCGACCGCGACATGCCCGACGAAGACGGCTCGCCGTATCAGGGTGGAACCCGTGCCGCATCACCGGCCAGCAGGAGGTAGACCGCGATGGACAGCCAGGAACACGAGCAAGCACTGCGGCAGCTGGGGCTCCGCAACGCTGACGGACTCGCCGAGCGGTGGGCCGGGTACGGCATCCGTCCCCAGGAGATGCTGGCGTGGATCTCCGCTGGCATCGCGGTCGACGAACCTCACATCGCAGCCGCGCTCGCGGCCGCAGAGTGGACGCCCGACCAGGCCGGCCGCAATGTGTCCTCCGGCGACCACATCACCCTCGTCCAAGCCGTTCGGGAGCACCCGAACGCCGCGAACTACGCTCGCGAACTCCGAGCTGCTGCCGGGTAGGCAGCGGCCTCGTCAGACACTCAACTCCGCGACGGCGGCTGCAAGCGCATCGAGACGAAGGCGCACTTCAGGCCAGTCGCCGCCGAGGTCGAGGGGATAGCAGTGGAGCTCTTTGCCGCTACCGACCACGTCTATCCGCTTCTGCGGTGCGTCCTCGGCCTGGCAGTACACGAGGATGCCTCGGCGTAGTCGCAGAGCTGTCGCGTACGCAAGGAGTTGGTAGTAGTCGGGATTTCGGGCGAGCCCGGATCCCGTCAGCTTGTACTTCACGTCGCCCACCAGGGCCCAGCCGCGAGCAGTGCGGAACAGCAGATCGGGCTGCATGGAGACGGATGGCCGGCGGCTGAGCGCGACCCACTCTTGCTCGACCACCTGGAGCGTCGGCCACAGCCGTGTCGACAGTTCTGCCCCGATCCACCGCTCGTAAAGCTTGTTCATATCG
Source organism: Actinomycetota bacterium (assembly GCA_020161015.1). Lineage (GTDB taxonomy): Bacteria > Actinomycetota > Actinomycetes > Propionibacteriales > Propionibacteriaceae > Propionicimonas. The sequence continues at coordinate 40,862 of JAIUOT010000048.1, forward strand.
ATCAGGAAGGAGGTACCCTCTGCGGCGCCGGCCGCGTGCGCGAGTCCCAGGCCCTCGAGCACGATGCCGGCAAGAGCGAGGGCGGGCAGGTAATGCTCGTTGAGTGGGCTCTCGCGAATCAGTTCGGCCTCCAGCGAAGGCGTCTCAGAGTCGGACACCTCGTAGAAGCGAGTCGTGAGATCCGCACCCAGCCTGCGGACCTCCGGTGGCACGGACCATCGGCGTATCGCCTTGACTGCTGCGAGGAGCACTCGGTTCTCGGGTACATCTGCAGTGAACTCATCGAAGCGGCAAGGGGCGGGCCAGACCTCCCACGGTCGGGAGACGAGTTCGGACACGAGGAGGCGTCCGCGCAGCACAGATAGGCGGTCCTCGCGAGTCTGGTAGCCGTGGAGCAACCCTCTGCGAGTCGCCTGGTCGACCGCGCGAAGGACCAGTTCGGCGATGCCTTCCACAAGATCTGATTTGGCGAAGTCGGAGATGCGCGGCGACCAGTCAGCGAGCCCGGCGACCGAGGCGAACATCATGAGGACGTTCTGTAGGTTCTCTACTTTCGGGGTGATCCGTACCCGAACTGAGTCCAGGTCCACGGTGCCGACCCAGGAGGACGCCCGCAGGGTGAACCATCCGGGCTCTGTGGTCGGGATGGCCCAGAGGCGATCCCTCGCCACGCCCTCGAGCAGTCGGAGGTCACCCCTGCCCAGCTGCACCGGTGCCGAGGTCTGGTACTCGACGAGCGGGATGGCACTAGCCGCCATCGGAGTCCTGTTCGGCGTCCAGCGCGTCCTGTTCGTCCGCAGCGGTGGCGGATCCCGGGCCATACTTCTTGACTACTGCGTCCCAGGTGAACTCGGCCAGCCGCTCAGGCTTGCCGTAGAGCTGATCCTCGATCATCGGGTAGATGCCGTAGTCCCAGATTCGTCGAAGCCGCTGGTTGTCGAGGACGGTCGCCTTTCCTTTGCCGGCGCCATCCGCCATGAAGTGTGAGTGGCCGATGAGCAGATGGCTGCCGCGCAGTAGACCCTTCAGCTGATCGTTGACCGCATCGACTAGGGAAGCCACCCACGCGGGTTCCTCGTTGGCCTTGAGCCAGTCCCGTAGGACGTCCCTGAGCGGGCCTTCGTTCGGCACGAACGGGATGAAGTGGAAGCGGCGTCGCAGTGCTGCATCGATCATCGCGATCGAGCGATCCGCCGTGTTCATCGTGCCGATGAAGTAGAGGTTTGCGGGCAGCTCGAATGGCTCGTCGGCCCGGTATTGGGTGCGCACCCATTTGCGTCGGTATTCGAGCAGGTAGAGCAGCTCACCAAAGACCCGTGGGAGGTTCGCCCGGTTCAGCTCGTCGATGATCAGGACGTGCGGCTGTCCCGGCGCGGACTCCGCCTTCTCCGCCATCAATGCCAGCGGCCCCTTGCGCAACTCATACGTCATCTGGCCGGCCTCGTCAGTTCGGGGCCGATAGCCCTCGAAGAAGTCCTCGTACGACATCGAGGGGTGGAACTGGACGAGCATCCGCCGGTCCGGATCGGGCTGGATCGCGGCAGCGAACTTGTCCGCGACGTAGGTCTTTCCCGTGCCGGGCGGCCCGTAGAACACCACTTGTCCCTTCTCCAGAAGCAGCTCCCTGATCTCCTCCAGGAATCGCCTCGGCACCAGCAACTCCCCGGCCGCCGTCTCGAGCAGATCAACATCCGGGCTGATCTCATCGAGGTCGTTCTCAAGCAGCCAGTAGCCGAACTGCGCCTGTCCCCACGGGTCATCGGGGAAGAGTTGCTCGAGCCGGTTCCTGAGCGCGTCGTTCGCGACGAGTTGCTGCTCGCCCCGCGAGAGCGTCTGATCCGGCTCGGGGAGGCCCAGCCTGCGAAGCATGGCGATCTTGCCGTGCGGACCGGTGAGCGGGAAGACCGGCAGGAACCGGCCAGGATCCACGATCGCCAGCATCTTCATCAGGACGGATTCGCCAAGGCCCCTGGTTCCCAAGTCGTTCCAGTCCAGGCCGCGGTCGATCCGCTTCGCGACCGGCTCGTCGTCCCACAGGATCTGGTGGAGCTTGTGCGCGAACGAGTCCAGTGTGATCGAATCCATCGAGCTGAGGCTGGCGTTGAGTACTGACTGCGGGCCTGGGCGTCCGTACCGGCCGGTGTTGACAAGCTTGCGGAACACGTCGAGATCGAAGACGACCAGATTGTTGGCGCTGAGCATGTCGGCGAACTTCGCCCGTTCTTCCTGCTGCCAAGCGTCACCGTCATTCGGATATGGCCGGTCGCTGCGGAACTTCTCAGCGAGCCACGCGAGTTCGTCAAGCGCGTCCGGCCCTGGGGTCGCAGGCGTCGGCACGGCCGAAGGCCCGGCGACGAGATCGAGCGCAGGGACGAGTGCCTCGGCGACGTCGAGGACGGCGTCGCCGAGGCCAAGACCGGCGGGCACCTCATCCCAGGGCCACCACCGGCCGACGAAGATCTGCCCGTCCCTGAACACATCAACCGGGACGAGGCGGTCCCCACTCAGGTGGGGCTGGATCCGGAAGAACGTCATCCCGGCTGGAAGTGCGGGCGACATGCGTTCCGAGAGCCGGCCGAGTGTCGTCGGGTCGTCACCGTAGGCGTGAAGGCCCATCGCCAGCCCGGACCGGGTCGCCCACAGCCGCAAGCTCGGCGCATACGCCTCGTCGCTGACCGCCCAGCTGGCGTAGGCGTCAGCACGAAACGCAGCAGTCCTGTCGAAAGCGACCCGCGTGTCGACCTTCTGCGGCTTGAGCTGCCTGCCGGTCCGAGCGCTCAGGCTCTCGACGAGCCCCTCCGCTGCGAAGCTCAACTCGCCCCTGAGTTGGAGCGCCAGCGACTGCGCCCGCTCCGCCGCACCATCATCTTCGTAGCCGTCACCGCGCTTGTACCGGGACATCAGATCGGCCGCTTCGGCACACATACTCGGAAGCTGAGGATTCAGACCAATGAACTTGTGCTCGCTCAAGTACCACAACAGGTTTCCAAACTTGTAGGTCTCGACAGGGAACAGCGAACGAGCGACCTCAACGAAGTCGGGCCAACGATCCAGAGCGGTCGGCGCTCGCAGCCAACCCAGATCACCCATCACCTTGTTAGCGCTGTCCCACATCACTGGCCAGGCCGGAGTGACTGGATCGGTGACCCAGAACAACGACAGCACGTACGGAATCCGGGCAGCCTGCGGGCGCGTTGCGCCGGTCCCGATGTTCTGGGTCGCCGCCACCACCGCGCTCACCTTTTCCACCGACTCCGCCAGCGTGTGGGGGGTCTCCAGCGCCCGCTGGAGCACGCGCGCCGGCTCGCCGTCGCCGTCCGGCGTGTACTTGACCACCTGGTTGAGCCACATCTGTCCGAACCCGCGAAACGCCATGTACGGACCCGGCCTTCGGGTCCACTCGTCCACCGACCGCCGGAACCCCTCGATGTCGCCATCGCTCTGGAACTGGTTGATGAACGCGCGCATCTCGGCATCACGCACAGAGCGCAACTCGTCGAATCCGGCCCACCTATCGAGGACTTCCTCGTCCTGCGACGCCGCTTGCCCGATCTGCTCCAGCTTCGCCTGCCATCGCGGCAGATCGTTCTCGTGAATCACGTGAGTGACCTCCTTGCGAGTAAGGATGCCGCCCAAGGGACAGCCGTGTCATCGAACGGCATCGACCCTTCGCGATTGGTCTGACATCCTTCGGGTGAAAATGTCGGTTGGGTGTAGCCGATTGCGCCGGACCTGTGGCGTGGACCGCGAACGGACCTCAGGGCAGCACCGCTTTGGCGGCCAGGAGTGACACGAGAGCGCTTGCCAGCTGTACAGCGAGATCGTCCCGAGCGGCGTCTCCGGTGTTCTCTGGGAACGTGACGCTGGTGCCGTCGCGGAATGCCACCCGCCACTGCACTCCCACCCAGATCTCACGTGCCCAAGGGAACTGCCGCACTCGATCGCAGGCCACGACCCACGGACTCGATCGCCTGGCCGGCTATGAGGATCGTCCGTGCATCCAGCAGCTCGTGCAGGTTGTCGTCGGCCTCCCGGGCGCACGGCGTCGTCGCTTCGGCAAGAAGAACCATGCCTTCGATGAGCGCAGGGCTGTGCCACCTGCGTAGATCATCCGGGAGATCCTCGGACCATCCGTAGCCGACCTCGACTTCACGCGAACCGACCAGCGCGACGACACGATCCTGCAGCCGCGCGGGCGCTCCAGCAAAGCATGCCCAGAGCCGGTCGTACCCGGCGGTCTCAAGCTTCATGGGTCTCACGCTAGACGTCGCCTCTGACGGTCCTCGGTTCGCCATCGCCCTCCTGGGCGCGCCACGACTGAGTGTCAGACATGCTGCCCATACTGAGCTGAGAGATGGCAGGGACAAGAACACTGAGCAAAGGAGGCGTCCGCAATGTTGGGGGGAGCCAAGACTGGAGACCTACCTGAACGAGCGGACGCAGCGGGCATCCAGCGAACTCGCGAGCCTAGCGCCGGACTATCTCGTGTCTGAGAACGAGGACGTTCTCGTCGAGGCACTCCTGCAGAAGCACCTCCCTGCACCGATCAGGATCGACTGGGACAACTCCGTCATGCACCCGGTGAGCGAGACCACTCTGGATGTCAGGGACCAGTTCGAGCGGGACAGGGTGTACAGAGTTCCGGCCAGTCGGATCGTCATCCGATTTCCCATCGACGGCACCGGCGACATGCTCAAGTACAACGCTCGGACGACGAGCTTGTCCGGAACGGTTGGCGATGTCCGCGGTGGCGAACTCGTGCTCGAGATCACCGAACGCGAACTCAGCCGCGAACTTGTCGAAGCCAGGACGAAGGGGCTGCGGGACTCTGTGAGCCAGCGAGTGGAGTGGGCAAACAACGATCTCGAAGAGTTCAGACGCAACGTCGACCGCGGCCTCCGGAACGAGTACGAAGCGAGGAAGAAGCGCATTCTCGCCGATCGGGCGCTCACCGACTCCCTCGGGATTCCGGCGCGGTCAACTGGCAACCGCCCACCGAGTGTCCCTGCCCAGCGCAAGCAGGTCACTCTCGACACACGCAGGCATCAGTCCGAGTTCGTGCCCGAGCCCGTCTTGGAAGAGGCGATTTACCGCGATGTGGTGCAAGCCACCGTCTCCTGGGCTCGAAGTCTCGAACGCACGCCCAACGCCGGCAACAAGCTAGGCGAGGAGGATCTGCGTGACCTGCTGCTCGGAACCCTCAACTCGTACTGGGAGGGCAAGGCCGGCGGCGAACTCTTCAACGGTGCCGGCAAGACCGACGTCTTGGTACGCCACGAGAACCGCAACGTATTCATCGCTGAGTGCAAGGTCTGGCGCGGCCCGAAGACCATCGCGGCCGCTCTCGACCAGCTCCTGAACTACCTCGTCTGGCGCGACAGCAAGGCGGCACTCCTCGTCTTCATCCGAACCGCCAATCCGGCCGCGACGATCGCCAGCCTGCACACCGCCGTCGAGCAGCACCCGCGACACGTCCTGACGAAGCCGGATGGCCAGCCACACAACGTTGTCGACTACATCCTCACTGCCGACGACGAGGGCCGCAAAGTCGCCCTGGCCGTCATCCCTGTGGTCCTCAAGCACGGTTAGGCCTCCGCTACTCATGGGCAACGTCGCCGATACGTCTGTTGCTCCGATGTGTCGCAACGCCCAAACGGACTCGGGCGGGATCGCATGAAGCTGGTGCCTGCGTAGTCACCCGCGGCAGTTGCGACGGGGTTGGCGGAGCCCCGTTTGCCCAGGGTCGAGGTCTTGCCCGGCGTGCACCAACCGCGCAACGCTTCGGCTGGCTAGCCTTATGCAGGAGAAGCCGAGGGTTCAGGAAGGACGCCGCAGGCGATGTTGAGGCCGGACGGAACCGAGTCTGGCGCTACCGAGAGCGTGGACGAACTGACACTAGACGGTCTCGGGGCGCTGACGCAGCAGAGCGTGCCCACGCCGGTGAAGAATCCTCCGGTTCTCCCACTGTCCAGCATAGATCCCGAGGCATTTGAACGCCTTGTAGCAGAACTGGTTTCGCTTGGCACGAACCAATCGGTGCACTTCTACGGCCGCAGGGGCCAGAAGCAGTACGGGCTGGACATCGTCGAGACACTCATGGACGGCTCAACAGTGCTCTACCAAGTCCGCCGTTACCAGTCCATCACCCCAAAGCAGATCACGGACGCGGTCCACGACTACGCAGGGCCGCCCCGGCTCACGCAGTCTGGCCAGAACGACAGGTTGTTTGCGGCCACGAAGTTCGTCCTAGTCACCGCCGCGCCGGTTGAGGACGACACCCAGAAGGTGAACGCAATCTCCCGCCTCCAAGAGGCATACTCGGGCGATCTCATGATCGACGCGTGGGGTCAGGAGACCGTCTCCCGCAAGCTGCGCGGATCCCCGAACCTGATCGCTGCAATGTTCGGCGACTCTTGGGCGCAGGAGTTCTGCGGCGAGCGCGCACTGCGCGAGGCGCGTCAAGGGGCGGCAGACAGGAAGCGAGCAGAGGATGCACTCGTGGCCGCCGTCGCTGCGCAATACGAGCAGGACGATGGCGTGCAGTTCCGCCAGGTCGACCTCGTCGGCATCAGCGTCGACAGCCTCTTCGTCGACGTGCCTGTCGTCACCTTCGCTGAGAGCCCAGCTGCAACCTGGATGGCAAGGCTAGGACCAGCGACGAAGGGCGAGGACGGGGACGATCTTGAACTCGATAGCACGGACCTCGTTGGGCACGTCGGCGCCGCGCAGGTCCTGCTCCACGCTGACTGGAAGGGCAGCGCCGTGATCGTCGGCGGGCCAGGCCAAGGCAAGACAACGCTCCTGCAGTACCTCTGTCAGTACCACCGCGCGCGACTGCTCGGAAAACCAGAGGCCTACTCGCCATTGGCGGCGGGTCTGACTTCGGTCTCCGAGTGCGTCCGCACCCCGATCCGGATCGAACTCCCGAAGTATGCCGAGTGGAGGCGCAGGTGGCGCCAGTCGAACCATGGCTCACGGCCGGGCTCGAGGAAACCGAGCAAGGCGCACGTGACGACCATCGAGCGATACATCCTTGAGTTGGTCGCCGAGCGAAGTGGCATGCAGTTTGCGCACAAAGCCCTGACGGATGTCCTGGCTGCCCGGCCGCTCCTGCTGGCTCTTGACGGCTTGGACGAGGTTGCCGACCTGACAGAACGAGAGGAGATCGCCAGCGAGATCCGCGACACTCGTGCGCGTTTGGAGAGTCTCGGAAGGGACACGGTTGTACTCGTTGCCACCAGGCCGGGCCGTGTCGGCCGTCCGATCTGGCGAGAGCCGGAGTTCTCCCCACTCTTTCTAGAGAAGCTAACAACTCCCCTCCGGATCCTGTACCTCGAACGGTGGGCCAAGAGCGCGAGGCTCAAGCCCGACCAGATCGACGCATTGAAGGAGACATTCGTCGCAAGCATGGCGCTCGGGCACGTGGCCGAGTTGGCTGGCAACCCGATGCAACTCGCCATTCTGCTTCACCTGATGCAGCGGCGGGCGGTCCTTCCTGAGAGGAGGACCGATCTGTACGCCCGGTACATCGACGTGTTCTGGGACCGCGAGTCCGAACACGCGCTGGTAGCGACCAAGAAGGACCTGGTCCTGCCGTTCCACAAGCTCTTGGCTTGGCATATCCACTCGCGCATCGAACTGCAGCAGTCCGATGGAACGATCTCCAGGTCAGATCTGAAGGACCTGTTGACGGGATACCTAGTGCCGCGCGGGCAGTCGGCGGAGGTGATCGATGAGATCTTCACTTCTGTGACCGGACGTGTCCTCTGCCTTGTCGCAAGAGACGTTGACTCAGACGAGTTCCAGTTTGAAGTCCAGCCATTGCGGGAGTACTTCGCGGCGGAACATATCCACGACATGTCCCCAAACAACTCGAACCAGAACAGCCGCCAGGCCACCCTCAGTGTGCTCATCCGCCGGCCGTACTGGTCAAATGTCATGCGCTTCTTCGCCGGGGAGTTCTCGCCTGGAGAGACCCCATCGATCGTCTACCTGCTGCGTGAGTTGCGGGACGACCCGAGGTTCGGAGTACACCCGATCGGCAAGACCGCCGCGAAGCTGCTGCTCGATGATCGCGTGTTCGCCGGCCAGATGCGGCAAGTCATCGAAGATGCCGCCGAACTCGTGGTCGGCGGGACAGGGCCGACGCTATCCACTGACGGCCTGCTCCAGGGCGACTCGTCCTCAGCCCAGCTCTCCCCCGGGGCCGGTGCAGAGCAAGCGGTCGAGATCCTCTCTCGACGTCTGGCGAAGTGGAATGCCGAGGATGACCGCACATCGATCGTTCTGCTCCTGCGCCAGCTGAACGGGGTCGAGGCGGCTAGCCGGCTGCTCTGGTCGTCTCGGGACGGATTGCCGCCAGAGCAGTGGATACGCAGCCTCTCTGACCTATGCCAACTCCGCCCGCCTGACTCGGGCGCGACCCGCATGCTTGAGGAGGCTGGAGCAGAAGTAACTCCGTCCTACCCGCTCCTCACGACACTGATCGAATCGCGATCAAGGCCCGTTGTGGATTCGCTGGTGGTGCACGCCTTGGGCGAGATCGGCGAAGGCCTGTTCGACCCGCCTGCCGACCTTGACCCACAGGACACCTACGCACGTGTCGCGCGCAGTTGCAGCGCGCTGCCCTTCTACGACCACCTCAAGCAATCGAGTAACCGCTGGTCGGCTACCGCCAACCCAGGGCCAACGACTACGGCTCCGAAGCGACGCACTCGCTCGGCTTCGATTGCGTGGAAGGAGCAGGTGCGACGCATCGAGGCCATCCACGCGAAAGACGCGAACTGGGCACAGAAGGATCCGTGGAAGGAGGCATTCGCGGAACTGGCGACCCTTTGGAGCGGCACCCCGTGGCCGCTGAGAGAGGCACTGCCTCTCGCCCCTCTCGACGTGGTGGACACGAAGCAGTCGTCGATCTCAATCAAGGCTGGAGCGTCCTGGCTCGAAGTGCTGAACTGGCGGTTGGAGGCCGCGCGAAACTGCGCGGATCCCGGCTGGTGGCAGGCGGAGGCAGGCCGAGTCTCGGACGACCTCGCTGCGATGACGTACCTCACATACACGCTGCAAGTGGCGGGCGTCCGTGTCATCGAGAGCACGACAGGCTCCCTGAACCAACTTGCTGAGTCGCTTGACCGTCGAAGGCTGTCGGCCGTCGCGGGTTCATTGACCAGGTACAGAGCGGCCGAACCGAACGTCCGCAGGCTCGTCCTCGACGACTCCCTCCGCCTGAGAAAGGTCTCGCCCAACGCGCACCTGAGCACCCTGTTGTGGACCCTCGCAAGCGACGCGTCTTTGCCCTACCTCGCCCGTGGCGCCAGGGAAGGACTCCCCAACTTCTGGGGTGCAGGCCAAGCTCTCAACTCGATCGTCCGTGTGATGGTGGCACAAAGCAAGCATCGACTGGATGCAGCCCTGTTCAAGGGGGCCCGGCGCGACATTCCGCCCGGCACGCTTACTGCCAGCGCCGTCACCAAGCTGACGATGACACAGGCGCAAGGAATCCTTCGAGCGCCTCACGACTGGCCAAGCGACCTGGTCCGGCTGGCAGTTGAGCGACTCGATGAGCGGCTGGCCCAGCAGACCGCCGTCGCTTCGGAGGCTGCCCAGCGCGACTGGGGTGTCAGCTAGTACCCAGCCCATGTGCCGGTGTGGCAATGGGGTGAACCCAATGTGCGGCAATGGGGTGTACCCCAGAGCAACACGCTCCATGACCGCCTGACTGTGACTTCGTCTGCTGAATGGCGGGGTTCTTCGGTCGCTTCGTGGCGGGGTCAGGTGACACCGATGACCAGGGTGCTCTGTGCGGCTTCGATGACGTCGTTGGTGATGGTGTCGAGTTCGTTGATCTTCAGGACCCGCTGGATCTGGGGGAAGAGGCGTTCGAGGAGCCGGAAGTTGCCGCGGGTGATCCGTGCGATGGCTGCGATGGCTTGGGCGTCGGTGAAGTCGTCGGGGTCGAGGGGCTTGCCGAGGGATCGCCAGTGTCGCTCGAGGACGAACAGCAGTTCGTCTTGTCCCAGGGGCCGGTACTGGTGGGCGAAGCCGACTCGGCTGTAGAACTGGGGGTAGTGGCTGAACTGCTTCTCCAGGCCGGGCATGCCGATCAGGATCAGGGCGATGTCGTCGCGGTCGTAGCGATCGCGCAGCAGTTCCAGCGCGGCGGGACGTAGTCGTTCGGCCTCGTCGACGATGATCAGCTCCACGTAGTTCCTGCCGTGTCGCCATCCCCAGGCCTCGGGAGTGGCCGTGCCGGGAGGTACGAGGTGCTGCTCGATGCACATGTTGGTGCGGTTGATGGCTTGGGTCAGCTCGTCCTTCAGGGTCCGCGGGGTGGTCAGCACGCTGGGGGTGTAGAGCACGGTGCGGCTCCGGTTCAAGGCGGCGTAGATCTTGGCGTCGTTGTCGGAGCGCGGCCCCCAGTAGGTCAGCAGGTCATGAGCCTTCTCGTAGTGTGCGTAGCGGCGTGCGGAGAGTGTCTTTCCTACGCCGGCTGATCCGAAGCACAAACCGATGGTGTGCCCGCGGCGCACGGCGTCGGCGAACTCGGTGAAGCGGCGGTGCTCCTTGGTGACGATGAAGCGCTGGCTCACCTGAGGTCCTCCTTGTAGATCTTCAACGCCGACCTCGGCGCCGGAGTCGGTGCTTCGGTGATCCGTGGTGTCTCGGTAGGTGCGGCCACGAGGGCGATGCGTTCGTTGATGCCGGCTCGCAGCGCCCGGCGGCGGGCGTTGCGCGCGGCCTGGATCTCCTTGAGGCTGACCTTCTGGTCGTGGTGCTCTTGGTTGACGGCCTTGCAGACGAATTCGTCGTGATCGAAGACGCGGATCTCGGTGATGTCGCGGGGGTCGTAGCGGATCACGACCGAGCGTCCGACGTAGCCGGCCAGAGTTGGGGAGACGTAGCGCAGGCCCTGGAAGCGGATGCCATCGCGGCGCACGACGCGGGTCTTGGCGACGGTTAACAGCAGTCCGTCGAGGTCTTCCAGGCTCTCGGGCATTCGGGGCAGCCAGCCGTCGGCGATCCACGCGCTGCGCGGGGAGGTTCCGAGCTCGCTGTGCGTGCGGTCGTTGTAGGTGGCCACGAACGCCTCCAGGGCGCTATCGAGTTCGGCCAGGGACAGTTTCGGTGTCGGCCAGGGGTGCCCTTCGGTGATGTGTCCGGGCAGGGTGGCGAGTAGCTCGGTGTTGATGGTGCCGAAGAACCGCTCGATCTTGCCCCGTCCCTGGGGTCGGGCGACGGTGGAGTGGATCAGTCGGATGTGGAGGTCGACGGCGGTGTGGGCGAGCTGGTCACTGGTGAAGTCGCTGCCGTGGTCGACGTAGAGCACGTCGGGCAGGCCGCACATCGGCCAGGCCGGGTCGGTCTTGTGCCAGATCGCTTGGCGCAGCGCCAGGGCGGTGTTCATCGCCGACGGTGCGCCCAGGAAGGCTGTGTAGCCGCAGACCGCCCGGGAGCAGTCGTCGAGGATCGTTGTCAGCCATGGCCGTGCGGGCTTGCCGTCGGTGCCCACCACCAGGATGTCGAGCATGGTGTGATCGGATTGCCACATCGCGTTGGGCAGCTCTGCTTGCCGGCGGAGCACCAGCTCGTGCTTGTCGCGGTAGGACGCTGCGCCCTCCAGGGCGAGGGTGACCATGCCGGGATCCAGGGTCCGCACGATGTCCCACACCACCGAGTAGGAGGGGACCGGCCACTTCCGGGCGGCGCAGATGCCGGTGACTTTGCGGTGGATGGTGGCGATGGCCGGCCGCGGCTTGCTCAGTGCCAGGCCCTCGATCAGGTGGACGAGGTCGGGCGGAAGGCGGCGGGAGCCGGTGTCCGCTCGCGAGGCTGTCTCCAGTCCGGCGTAGCCGTCGGCGCGGTAGCGGGCGTGCCAGCGCTCCAGGGTCCGCAGCCCTACATCGGTCTCGCGAGCTAAGCGCGCGAGGGGCACCTGGTCCTCGACGTGGAGCCTGAGGATTCGCCACCGCGCTCGAGCGTCCACGACGCACCTACTGCAAGGCGTTCTCGCGCCCGCGCTCGGCGCGCTGAAGGGCGCGGTAGACCGTGGAGCGGCCCACGCTGAACAGCTCGGCCAGCTCGCCCACGGTGTGCTCGTCGGCGGCATGTAGCTGGACGAGGTGAGCTTCTTGCCGGGGGGTGAGTTTCGGTGACTTCCCGCGCAGCCGGCCCTTGGCCTTGGCGACCTTCATCCCCTCGCGGGTGCGGGCACGGATGAGGTCGGCTTCGAATTCGGCGACCATCGCCAGCACGTTGAACAACAGTTTCCCCATCGGGTCGGTCGGGTCGTACACCGATCCGGCGATGCTCAGCTTCACTTCCCGCGCCGCGAGGTCGTCGGCGATCTGGTGGGCATCACGGACTGAACGCGCCAGCCGATCGAGCTTGGTGACCACGAACGTATCGCCGTCCCGACAGGCAGCCAGCGCCTGCCGCAGGCCCTCACGGTCGGCGTTGCGGCCCGTGAGCCCGTGATCGACGTAGATGCGCTTGGGATCGACGCCGAACGCCGCGAGTCCGTCACGCTGCGCGGTCAGGTCCTGCTCGTCGGTGGAGACTCGGGCATAGCCGACCTTCAAGGGGGACATGCTCCCCAGTGTGTCATATAGCCTCCCTTCACCGGACAGTTCACCGGACGGGTCTTACGGGACAGCCCGCCAGGCGTGCCGTCGTTCCTCTCGATAAGTAGCGGTGGTGTCCGGTGAGGGTTCCCCTTACGGGCATGCGATCTGGGCTGACGCCTGTGACCGAGTGTTCAGTGCGCGCTGTATAGTTTAGTCCATGCTGACCATTGCTTCGCGTCTCGACGTGATGAACCGCCTGGGTCGTGCACTGGCCGACCCCACTCGATCCCGGATCATCTTGACCCTGCTCGACCATCCCGCTTACCCGGCGGAACTGGCCCGAGATCTGGACCTGACACGCCCGAA
>JAIUOT010000049.1 GCA_020161015.1 Actinomycetota bacterium
CGAAGTGGCCCGGCAAGACGTATTTCTAGTCCTCCACGATTTGGACCGCAAGAGGTTTAGCGGAACTTTCTCCACCAATTCCGCGACCACCGGCGTGTCGTCGGCGTGTCGCGTGACAACCGATACCAGACGGACGGAACCCACCCCGTCCCACCGGGTCCACGACCCTTGGTCAGGACGAGGCCAGGGAGACCAGCCAGCGCGTGGTGTGCCGGTACTCCTCGCCCGGCCTCAGCACGATGCTGGGGAACGTCGGGTGGTTCGGGGCGTCGGGGAAGCCCTGCGCCTCCAGGGCCAGGCCCGCGCGGCGGACGTACGGCCCCCCCGACGTGCCCACCTGGGTCCCGTCGAAGTGCTCGCCGCCGTACACCTGGAGGGCGGGCTGGTCGCTGACCACGGTGAGCGTGACGCCGTCCGCGCCGGTGAGCCGGCAGTGCTCGCGCAGCCCGGTGCCGTCCACCACGAAGTTGTGGTCGAGGCCCTCGTTGCGGGCGATGCCCTCGGCCTGCACGCCGTCGCGTGCGCCCCCGAGGCGCCGACCCGCTCGGAAGTCGACCGCCGTCCCGGCCACGTCGCGCACCTCTCCGGTGGGGAGGCCGTCGGCGTCGGTCGGCGTGAAGCGGGACGCGTGCACGACCAGCACCTGGTCGTCCGTGGTGCCCGAGGCCTCGCCCGCGACGTTCACGTACGGGTGCGTGGTGACGTTGACCACCGTGGGGGCGTCGGTGGTGCCGCGGTAGGTGACCTGTGCGCCGCCCGGCACCAGCTCGTAGCGAGCGGTCAGCCGGAGGGTCCCGGGGAAGCCGCCGTCGCCGTCGGGGCTGGTCAGGGCGAACTCGACCCAGTCCGGGCCGCGGCCGTCGATCGTCCAGTCGCGCGCGTCGTAGCCGTCGTCGCCGCTGTGCAGGGTGTTCGGTCCCTCGTTGGCGTCCAGCCGGTACTCGGTCCCGTCCAGCAGGAACCGGGCACCCGCGATCCGGTTCGCCACCCGGCCCACCGTCGCGCCGATGTACCGGTTGGGGCCGCGGTAGGCGTCCACGTCGGGGGCGCCGAGCATGATGTTGCGCCAGCTGCCGTCGGCGAGGCGCACCTCGAAGCGGCACAGGGTGGCGCCGAGGGGGAGCAGTTGCACGCGGAGGTCGTCGGACTCGAGGAGCACCGATGCGTCAGGGTCGATCACGCCGGAGACGCTAGCAGCGCGCCGACCCGCTACAGGTCCTCGATCGGTTCGTAGGCAGCCGCGTCCTCCGGCCCCCGGGGGACGGCGGGCGCGACGGCGAGATGGCGCCGCCAGAGCAGCCACCCGCTGCCGATCAGCACGAGGGAGCCCGCCGCGAGCGCCCACTGCGAGAAGCCGAGGGCGGGGGCGATCGCCCCGGAGATGACGGTGTTGCCCAGCAGCGCGAGGAAGTTCTGCACCGAGGAGGCAGCGCCCCGGTTGTCGGGGAACAGGTCGAGCATCGCCAGCGTCAGCACGGGGAACGCCAGCGCGATGCCGAAGGTGAGCACCGGCAGCGGCAGGACGGCCCACGGCAGCGCCCTGGTCGCCGGGACGAGGCTCAGCACGAGCTTGGCGCCGACGGCGACCAGGCTGATCCGGTAGCCGAGGCTGGCCAGCCGGCTGCCGCTCATCCGACCGGCGAGCCGGCCGCTCACCCACGAGCCGATCACGAGTCCGGAGATCAGCGGGACGAAGAGGACCCAGAAGTCGTTCTCGCCCAGCCCGAGGAGGTTCACCACGAACAACGGCGCGGACGCCACGAACAGGAACATCGCCCCGTTGTTGAGCATGGCCGTGAACGCCAGCCGGCGTCCGTGGGGGTTGCGCCAGACCGCGCCGATCCCCGCTCCCAGTGCGCGGACGTCCAGCCGGCTGCGGCGCTCGGCCGGATGGGTCTCGGGCATGAACGCCCAGACCAGTACCAGCAGCACGATGCCCAGCCCGACCAGGGCCCAGAAGATCCCCCGCCACCCGCTCCAGCCGAGCAGGAGGCCACCGGCGATGGGGGCGAGCGCGGGCGCGAGGCCGAAGATCATCGCGATGTGGCTCATCACGCGCTGCGCCTCGTGGTCGGCGTACACGTCGCGGACCATCGCCCGGCTGACGATCACCCCGGCCCCGGCGCTCAGCCCCTGGAGCGCGCGGAACACCAGCAGCACCGGGAGGGAGGGCGCGAGCGCGCAGCCGACGGACGCGGCGATGTAGGCCAGCGTGCCCGCCACCACCACCGGCTTGCGGCCCAGCGCGTCCGACAGCGGGCCGTGGACGAGGCTCATCACCGCGAAGAAGAGCATGTACACGCTGACCACCTGCTGCATCGCCAGCTCGCTCGCACCGAACTCGGTCCCCATGCGCGCGAACGCGGGGAACATCGTGTCGATCGAGAACGGGCCCACCATGCCGAGGCCGGCGAGGATCACCAGGAACAGCCACTGTGGACCCACCTCGGCCTGGAGCCCGGACGCGCCGGACGGTCGGGGAGCGGTAGGGGTCACCGCAGCATCCTGCCACTCCGCGGGGGCCTGCCTGCACGCGGCTAAGCTCCCCTGCGTGTCAGGCTCGCTCCGCATCCTCTTCGTCTCGATGCACACCTCCCCCGCCACCCTCCCGGGAACCGGTGACGCCGGCGGCATGAACGTCGTCGAGCGCTGCCAGGCCGAGGCGCTCGCCGCGCTCGGGCACCGGGTCGAGCTGGTCACGCGCCGCTCCTCGCCCGACGACCCGGACGAGGTGGAGCTGCTGCCGAACGTGGTGCTGCGCCACCTGGACGCCGGCCCGCGCACGCCGCTGGCCAAGAGCGCGATCGACGAGCACATCGACGAGTTCTCCGCCGGCCTGGCGCGCCTCGCGCCGCCGGACGTCGTGCACTCCCACCACTGGATGTCCGGCGTCGCCGCCCTGCCGGTGGCTGAGTCCTGGGGCGTGCCGCACGTGCAGAGCTTCCACTCGGTGGCGGCCATGCCCGGCTCCCCGCTGTCGGCGGGCGAGCCGCCCGAGTCGCCGCGCCGGGTGCCCGGCGAGGCCCTGGTCGCCACCCGTTCGCAGGCGGTGGTCGCGATCTCCGCCGCCGAGGCCCAGACCGTGATCGACCGCTGCGGCGCGGACGCGGAGCGCGTGTCGATCGTCTCCCCGGGCGTCGACCACGATCAGTTCCGTCCGCTCGGACCCGACGAGCAGCCCTGGCAGTGGCCCGCGTCCAGCCCCCGGGCCTGGCCGCACGGGTACGTGCTGGTGGCCGCCCGGCTCGAACCGCTGAAAGGTCCCGACCTGGCCATCCAGGCCCTCGCGCAGGTCGACCCCGAGATCCGTCCGCACCTGGTCGTCGCGGGGGACGCGTCCTCGGCGTTCGCCAGTTACGAGCGCGACCTGCAGGTGATGGTCACCGAGCTCGGCCTGGCCAGCCACGTGACCTTCGTCGGCGCCCAGCCGCGCCCGGAGCTCGCCCGACTGCTGCGGGGCGCCCGGGTCGTGCTGGTCCCCTCGCACTCGGAGACCTTCGGGCTGGTGGCACTGGAGGCGGCCGCCAGCGAGACGCCGGTGATCGCTGCGGCGGCCGGCGGCCTGCGCGAGGCGGTCGCGCACGGCGTCACCGGGCAGCTGATGGACTCCCGTCGCCCCGAGGACTGGGCCCTCGCGCTCACCCGGCTGCTGATGGTTCCCGGCCTGCTGGACCGGATGAGCCGGGTCTCGCGGGTGCACGCCCGGCGGTTCGAGTGGACGTGGGCCGCGCAGCGGCTGGTCGCGGTCTACCGCGAGCTGCTCGGGGAGTCCTGATGCTGCCGGCCGGCTCCCGGGTCGTGTTCCTGCACGCCCACCCCGACGACGAGACGCTGGCCACCGGTGTGCTGCTGGCCGCCCTGGTGGACGACGGCCACGCTGTGGCGGTCGTGACCGCCACGCGGGGCGAGCTCGGCGACGTCGTGCCCGGGCCGCTGGCGCGGCTGGCGGGCACACCCGCGCTGGTCGAGCACCGGGTCGGCGAGCTCGCCGGTGCCCTGGCCGAACTGGGGGTTCGCGACCACTGCTTCCTGGGGATGCCGCCGGCGCGGGCCGCCGGCCTGGCACCCCGCCGCTACACCGACTCCGGCATGCGCTGGCTCGACGAGGAAGAGACCGTCGCCGGGCCCGGCGGGCAGGCCGGCCCCGACAGCCTCGCCCTCGCCGACGCGGGGGAGGCCGCCGCCGACCTGGCGGCCTTCCTCGGCTCGTTCGGAGCGGACGTGCTGGTGTCCTACGACGAGCTCGGCGGCTACGGGCATCCCGACCACGTCGCGTGCCACCACGTCGCCGTCGCCGCCGCGGCCCTGGCCGGCGTCCCGCTGGTCGAGGTGGTCTCCGAGCCGCGCACGTCCGTGGAGGGCGCGCAGGCGTTCGCCCTCGAGCGGTACCTGCCGCGGGTGAGGGACGCGCTGGCCCACCACGCCAGCCAGCTCAGGGTGGACGGCGACGAGGTCGTCCACGTCGGCGGGCAGCGCCAGCCGATCCTGACCACCGTGCGGCTCTCCCGCGCGGAGGCGTAGCCACGGCGGCACCGCAGCGGCCACAATCGCAGGCATCGGGCGTGCCACGGGAGGGGCGTTGATGGGCGAGCAGCGACGCGTCGCGATCGTGGGCGCGGGCCCGTCCGGGCTGTTCACCGCCGCCGCCCTGCTGGCGCAGGCCGCCGAGCCGCCCGCGATCGACATCTTCGACCGCCTGCCCACGCCGTTCGGCCTGCTGCGCTACGGCGTCGCGCCCGACCACGCCTCCATCAAGGCGGTGGCGACCACGCTGGCGCGGGTGTTCGAGGCGCCGGACGTGCGCTTCCTCGGGCTGGTCGAGTTCGGCAGGGACGTCACCGCGGCCGAGCTGCGCAGCGGCTACGACGCCGTCGTCTACGCGGTCGGGGCCGCCGACGACCGCCGGCTGGGGATTCCGGGCGAGGACCTGCCGGGGAGCCGCTCGGCCCGCCAGTTCGTCTCCTGGTACTCCGGCCACCCCGACGCGGAGGCGCAGCCGCTGGACGGCGTCCGCTCGGTCGTCGTGGTGGGTGTCGGCAACGTGGCGGTCGACGTGGCCCGCATCCTGCTGAAGGACCCGGCCGACCTGAGCGCCACCGACATGCCGGACGCGGTGCTCGCCGAACTCTGCGCCGCGCGCATCGAGGACGTGTGGCTGGTCGGCCGGCGCGGTCCCGAGCACGCGGCGTTCACCACCCCGGAGCTGAGGGAGCTGCTGGAGACCCCCGGCATCGCGGTCACCCTCGAGGGCTGCGACCTCGCCGCGATCGACGACGCCGGGCTCGAGCGGCACGCCCGGGCGAACCTCGCCGCCATCGGACGGGCGCTCGCCGCGTCCCCTGCGTCCGCGCCCCGGCGGCTGCACCTGCTGTTCTGGCACCGCCCGGCCGAGCTGGCCGGCGACGGCCGGGTGCGGTCGGTCCGCTTCGAGCCGACCGGTGGCGGCGGTGCGCCGCTCACCGTTCCGGCAGAGCTGGTGCTGCGCTCGATCGGGTACCGCGGCGTGCCGCTGCCCGGCGTCCCCTACGCCGAGGGACGCATCCCCAACCTCGAGGGGCGGGTGCTGGAGCCCGACGGCTCGGCCCGTCCCGGCGAGTACGCGGTCGGCTGGATCAAGCGGGGCCCGGTCGGCCTGATCGGCTCGAACAAGAAGGACGCCGCAGAGACCGTCGCCGCACTGCTCGAGGACCTCTCCACCCTCCCCCACCGCGAGCCGGCCGACCTCGAGGCGCTGCTGGCCGCGCGCGGCGTGCGGCCCAGCACGCTGGAGGACTGGCGGCGCATCGACGCCGCGGAGATCGATCGTGGCGGCCTCCGCGGCCGCGAGCGCACCAAGATCGAGGCCTGGCACGAGCTGCTCGGCCTGGTGCGGGGGGCGCCGTCCGTGCACCGGGACGGCGACGTCCGTCCTGCGTAGGCTGTCCGCCGTGATCAAGCACATCGTGATGTGGACCTTCGCCGACGAGGCCGGGGGCGCGGACAAGCAGGCCAACCTGGAGACCGCCCGCGACCGGCTGCTGGGCCTGCGTGGGCTGGTGCCGGGGCTGCTCACGCTCGAGCCCGTCATCCCGGTCGACCCCTTCGAGCACAGCTACGACCTCGTGCTCTACTCGGAGTTCACCACGCCGGAGGCACTGCGGGCCTACGCGACGCACCCCGACCACGTCGCCGTGGGCGCGTTCCTCCGGGCTGCGGCGACCACCCGGGTCTGCGTCGACTACGAGGCCTGAGCCCTACCGGGGCGGCGGGGGAGGCCAGCCGCCCTGCGGTCCCCAGCCCTGGGGTCCCCAGCCCTGCGGTCCCCAGGCGGGCGGCGCGACCGGTCGCGTCCGTGCGCGGTAGACCACCGTGGACATCACCACCAGCAGCGGCACGGCGACCGCCTGCACCAGCGTGCCCGCGAGCGCGCTGACGGCGACGGCCGGCAGGCTCTGGTCGACGGCGTCCTGCAGCCCGCCGAGGGTGCTCCCGGGGTCCCCGCCGAGGGGGGCTGCGGCGATCTGCCCGACCATGCCGTTCACGATCGAGAGCACCACCCCGGTGACCAGCTGGACGCCGAACACCGTCCACGCGACGTCCCGGGTGAGCCGCCAGGACCGTCCCAGCGCGACGAAGCCGGGCGCCCGCTCCAGGGCGACGACGGGCAGGAAGCAGAACCAGCGGGCAGAGAGCACCGCCCCGACCACGGCGGCCACCAGGTAGCCCGCCAGCAGGAGCAGCAGGAAGGTCAGCACGGTGGACGCCGCTGTCGTGCGGTCGGTGCGCGCGGCAGCCACCACCTGCTGGAACCAGGCCAGGACGCCGCCGACGGCGAGCAGGACGCCGGCCGCGGCCAGCAGGTAGGGCACGAGGACCCGGGTCAGGACGCCGCGCGTCGCCCGCGCCGCGTCCGCGAGTTCGGCCGGGCGCCCGGCGGCGACCGACTCGGTCAGGTGGACGACCATCGCACCGGCCTGCGCCTGCACCAGCCACCCGAGCAGGGTGGTCGCGGTGACGGCAACGGTGAGGTTCACCAGGACGCCGCTGAGGTTGAGGCTGGCGAAGGCCACCAGGAAGGGCGTGGCGAAGGCGGCGTACAGCCCGATGGTGATCCCGGCGTTCACGACGCCGACGCCGAGCCCCAGCAGGGCCATCGGGCCGAAGCCCCTGCGCAGCAGCGCGATGCCGTCGCCGAGGATCGTGGAGAAGCGCAGGCCCGCGGCCGGCCCGTACGCGGGGTGCGGGGGGTACCCGCCGAACCCGGCGGGAGGCGGCAGGCTCATGGCCGCGATGGTACTTCCGCTCCCGGTGTTCCTGTGGATCGGCCGTGAAGCCGCGGGCCGCGCGGACGCCTGTCCGGGACGGAGCGCGCGCACCCCTACCATGGTGCGGGGAGCACGCGCCCCCCGGCCGCCCGGCCAGGTACAACGGAGGAACAGATGGAACCGGTCACTCGTCGCGCAGCGGTGCTGGGCGCCATGGGCGTCGCGGGCGCAGCCCTGGTGGGTTGCTCAACGGAGTCGAACGCCCTCACCCCGCCCTCGGGCACCCCGACGACCGCGCCCGGGACGGCGTCCGCCACCCCGACCCCGACGGAGACCGTCGACACCACGCCCCGCTGGCCGCTGACCGGCGAGCCGCTGAAGAACCCCGACGACGCGCGCCACATCGCCGTGGCCGTGAAGGTCCCGGACAACAAGAACGAGCACCCGCAGATCGGCCTCGACAAGGCCGACATCGTCTACGTCCAGCTGGACGGCTACCCCGCAGCGGTGGGCAGGTCCAGCACCCGCCTGGTGCCGGTGTTCCACTCCGAGTTCGCCGACACCGTGAACCCCGTCCGCTCGATCCGTCCGGTCGACATCCCCATGCTCAGCCCGATCAACGCGATCATCGGCAGTACCGGCGCCTACCCGTGGGTGCTGAAGTACGCCAAGGAGTTCGACGACATGATCGTGTCGAGCAAGCAGTACATGACCACCAAGGGCACCGGGGCCTACAGCATCCTCGGCAACCGGGTGCGCACGCTCAACGGCGTCACCTACTACGACCGCGCGGTCGCCTGCCACCCGAAGGTGCTGGCCAAGCAGACCAAGAAGTTCCCCGACGGCCCGCAGCAGATGTACTTCCCGTGGGCGGCCAGCGACGCGGAGGTGAGCACGGAGGTCGCCGGCGAGGACGCGCGCACGATCGTCGTCCCGTGGATGCGGAAGAACACCTACCCGATGACCTACACCTGGAGCGAGAAGGCCGGCCGCTACCTCCGCTCGATGCCGTGGGGCAAGCACGTGATGGCCGACGGCACCCGGATCTCCACCGACAACGTCCTGGTGATCAAGGCCAAGCAGGTCTTCGGCAAGATCTACGCCAGCGGCAAGATCAGGACCACCGGCCCGTACCACATGGAGCCCATCCACCAGATCATCAACGCCGAGGGCGACTTCTACTACGCCCACGGCGGCAAGGTCGTGACCGGCACCTGGAGCAAGGGTGAGGTGGACGAGGTCTTCCAGTTCACCCTCGAGGACGGCTCGCCGCTGAAGATGGCCCCCGGCAAGACCTGGGTGGAACTGCCCAACAGCACCGCCCGGATCACCATCAAGGCCTGAGTCCCACCCGCCCCGCCCCGGCGGGACGACGTGCCGCGTCGTGGGCGCGGCGCCCGGGTCGTCGTTGTGCGATGCTGGGTCGAGCGCCGCGGGCGCGTCAGCCGATACGGAGTGCCGATGACTGAACCGACGGGACCGGGACACCCCGAGCCCCGGAAGCGCGTCCTGTTCCTGTTCTCCGACACCGGTGGCGGGCACCGCTCCGCCACGGAGGCGATGATCGAGGCCCTGGAGCTGGAGTTCCCGGGACGTTTCGACGCCCGGATGGTCGACTTCTTCCGCGAGTACTACCCGAGCCCGCTGAAGTTCGCACCGGAGATCTACCCGCCGATCTCCCGCGTGCCGCAGGCCTGGGGCTTCACCTTCCGGGCCTCCGATGGACGCAACCGCTCGCGCGCGGTCACCCAGATCTCCTACCCCTACGTCCGCAAGGGCGCCCAGCGGCTGATCCGGGAGAACCCCGCCGACCTGATCGTGTCGGTCCACCCGCTGGTCAACTCCCACCTGATGCGGGCCATGCGGAAGTCTCCGCGTCCGTACCTCACCGTGGTCACCGACCTGGTCTCCACCCACGCGCTGTGGTTCGACCGGCGCGCCGACCTGGTGGTCGTGGCGACGGACGAGGCCCGGGAGAAGGCCATCGAGTACGGCATCGCCGAGGGCAACCTGCGGGTGATCGGCCTGCCCGTGGCCGAGCGGTTCACCCACCCGATGCCCGACCGCCTCGCCTGGCGGCAGCGGATGGGCTGGCGGACCGACCTGCCGGTGATCCTGCTGGTCGGCGGCGGGGACGGCATGGGCCCGCTGAAGCGGGTGGCGAAGGCCATCAACGAGGCACGGCTCGACGCCACCCTTGTGGTCATCTGTGGCCGCAACGCCGAGCTGAAGGCGGAGCTCGAGCGCGTGGACTGGCGGATGCCGGTGCACCTGTACGGCTTCACCACGGAGATGCCCCAGTTCATGGCCGCCTCGGACATGCTCGTCACCAAGGCCGGCCCGGGCACGATCAGCGAGGCGTTCATCAGCGGCCTGCCGCTGGTGCTGTACGCCCGCCTGCCCGGGCAGGAGGACGGCAACGTGACCTACGTCGAGCAGCTGAAGGCAGGAGTCTGGGCACCGCGCCCGCGCGAGGTGGTGGCAGCCCTGCGCGACTGGGTCGAGAGCCCCGAGGCGCGCCGGGCCGCCTCCGAGGCCAGCCGGCGGGCCGCCAAGCCCGACGCCGCGCGCCGCATCGCGCGGCTCATCGCCGACCAGGTCGGCGTTCACGACTGACCCGCTCCGGGGCCCGCTGGGCGACCTTGGCCGGATTGGCTACCCTCGAGGGTCGGACTGTTGAGGGATGTGACGCAGGTGCAGGACAAGGGGCACGAGCCCGAGGAGCGGGAGCCGATCAAGGTCACCTTCTCGCTCCCCCAGATCGCGGGCGGGGCGCTCGCCGCGGCGACCGCTGCGGCGATCGGCTCCCAGCTGGGGGTCGCGGGCACGATCTTCGGTGCCGCGGTGGCGAGCATCGTCGGCGGTATCGGCGGCACCCTCTACAGCGCCGGGATCGACCGCACGCACCGCCGGGTGACCGAGGCCATCCAGCGCGGGTACGAGAGGGTGCGCACCGGGGAGGCGGACGGGACGCCGCTCGCCGCCGACGGCGGCGACACGGCGCTGCTCCCGGCCGTCGAGGGTGAGCGGACGGAGATCCTCGACTCGGTCTTCCGCGCTCCCCGGGACGAGACGGCCCCCGGGACGGCGGCCGGGGCCACCGATGTGCCGCCACCCGGCCGGCGGAGGAGCAGGACCTTCTGGGCGGTGGCGGCGATCACCGTGGGATCGATCTTCCTCGTGGCGCTGGCCGCCATCACGGTCGTGGAACTGGGGCTCGGCCGCTCGCTCAGCGGGAACGACGGGACCACCGTTTCCCAGGTCGTGCCCCGCTCCCGCACGAGCAGCACGCCGACCCCCACTCCGACCGCGACGGTGACGCCGACGCCGACGCCCAGCACGACGGACCCGGCCACGCCGACCCCGACCCCGACCCCGACGCCGACTACGACGCCGACCCAGACCGCGCCACCGACCGACGCCCCGACCGGGGCCGCCACCGAGGTGCCGGGCGCGACGACGACGCCCTGACCGTTCCGGGGCGACCGTGTCGTGAACCCGTGCCGTCCGACCCGTGCCGTGAACCGGGCGGGGGCGCTCAGTCGAAGCTGTTCACCATGAACGCCGCCGCCCGGGTGACGTACTCGCGGAACTCCGACAGCTCCGGCTCCGGCAGCGCGAGGGAGTCCAGGGCGGCGTTCATGTGCCGCAGCCACCGGTCCCGCATGTCGGGGGTGACGGCGAAGGGCGCGTGACGGATCCGCAGCCGGGGATGCCCCCGGGTGTCGGAGTACGTGTGGGGGCCGCCCCAGTACTGCTCGAGGAACAGCCGCAGCCGGTCGGCGGCCGGGCCGAGGTCCTCCTCCGGGTAGAGCGCCCGCAGCGGCGGGTCGGACGCGACGCCCCGGTAGAACTCCGCCACCAGTCGGACGAAGGTCTCGTGGCCGCCGACGCGGTCGTAGAGCGGGGCATCGGGCTGCATCCGTCCATTCTCACTCACGCCCCGGCGGTCCGGGAGGCCGGGCACGCGCCGGTGAGCGCCGCGGGCGTGCCCCGGGGGCGGAGGTGATCTACCCTCGAGGCATGTCCAGGCAGTGGCGGTCCGTCGTCGTCCTGGCAGGGGTCTCGCTGCTCTGCGGCCTGTGGCAGCCGGTTTCCGCGGCCCCTCTGGCCTCGACCACCACCGTGGCCGCCTGGCGTCCGGCCCCCGTCGACGCGCGCCTGGGCGGCACCGGGCTCCCGGCCGCCGTGGACGGCGCTCCGGCGCTGGTCGCCGACCCGACGCCGGACCCCGGCGCGGCACCGGCCGACGACACCGCACCGGTTGCCGGCCAGGGGCCGGTGGACTGCGCGAAGCTCGCGTGCGTCGCGCTGACGCTCGACGACGGCCCGGTCGGCGGTACGTCGCACCTGCTCGACCTGCTGCGGCGCAAGGACGCGAGGGTGACCTTCTTCGTGCTCGGCGAGCACGCTCGGGCCCATCCCGGCATCGTCCGCCGGATGGTCGCCGACGGGCACGCCGTGGGCAACCACTCCTGGAACCACCCGCAGTTCTGGCACCTGTCCCGGAAGCAGGTGCGCTCCCAGCTCGCCCGCACCGACGCCGTGCTGACGCGGATCACCGGCACGCGGCCGCGGCTCGTCCGCCCGCCGTTCGGCCAGGTGGACGGGGACGTGCGGGCAGTGGCGAGGGCGCGCGGGCAGGCGCTCGTGCTCTGGAACGTCGACCCGCTGGACTGGAAGGACCACACGGCGTCCACCGTTGCCCGGCGCGTGGTCGCGCACGCCCGGCGCGGGTCGATCATCCTCACCCACGACGTGTGGCCCAGCACCCGCCACGCCTACGCCCGGATCATCGACGGGCTGAGGGCGAAGGGGTTCACGCTGGTCACCGTCCCCGAACTGCTCGGGTCCTCGCCGAAGCCGGGGCGGGTCTACACCCGGGGCTGACCGGCCGTCCCGCCCGGACCCGCACCCTCAGCGGCGCTGGTAGCGGGCGAGCGCCTCGAGGCGCTCTGCGGCGTGGTCGAGGATGGGGCGCGGGTACCCGCGCGCGTAGCCGTCCGCGACGTCCCACGGCCGGTGCACCGCAGCCCCCCGGACGTGGGCCAGCTCCGGCACCCAGCGACGGACGTAGTCGCCGTGCGGGTCGAACTTCTCGCCCTGCGTGACGGGGTTGAAGACCCGGAAGTAGGGGGCCGCATCCGTGCCGGTGCCGGCCGTCCACTGCCAGCCGTGCGTGTTGGAGGCGAGGTCGCCGTCGATCAGGTGGTCGAGGAAATGGCGGGCGCCGACCGGCCACCACAGGTGCAGGTCCTTGGTGAGGAAGCTCGCCGTGATCATCCTCACCCGGTTGTGCATCCAGCCGGTGGCGAGGAGCTGACGCATGCCGGCGTCGACGACCGGGAAGCCGGTGCGCCCGTCCCGCCAGGCCTCGAAGCCCTCGCCGGGCTCGTCGTAGGCCACGCCGAGCGGGTTCAGGTCGCCGGCCAGCGACGCCGGGTGGCGGTGCAGCACGTCGGCGTAGAACTCCCGCCACGCCAGCTCTGCGGTGAACCGCTCGACGGCCTTTCCGGTGCGTCCCTGCAGGTCGGCGAGCAGCGTCCGCGGGTGCACCACGCCGAACTTCAGGTACGGCGAGAGCCGGGACGTCGCGGCCAGGTCGGGGCGGTCGCGGTCGGTGTCGTAGCCGGCCAGCCCCGATCCGAGGAACTCCGCCCACCGGGCCCGGGCGGCGTCCTCGCCCGCGGGGGGGAGGGGGATCGGGCACGCGGCCAGCGCGGCGTCCACCCGGCGCCAGGCCGCGGGATCGCCGTCGGCGGCCAGGAGACGGACGCCGTCCGGTTCCACCGCCGGGCCCCGCCAGCCGTGCTCGCGCCACGCCCTGAGGAACGGCGTGAAGACCTTGTAGCCCTCTCCCGACTGGTTCACCACCCGTCCGGGGGTGACGGCGTAGGGCGAGCCGGTCTCCACCCAGTCGACGCCCGCCGCCGCGAGGGTCGCGCGCACGGCCGCGTCGCGCGCCGCGCCGCCGGGCTCGGTCTCGGTCGACACGTGGACCGACGCCGCCCCGACCTCGCGCACCAGCTCCGGGATCACCGTGGCCGGGTCGCCCGCGCGCAGGCACAGCCGTCCCTCATACGACGCGTCCAGGGCCCGCAGCGTGGCGGCCAGCCAGCCCTGGCGCACCGGTCCGGCCGTGTCGAAGAAGGCGGGGTCGAGCACGAATACCGGCAGCACGTCGCCGTGGGTGGCCGCCGCACCGAGCGCGGGGTGGTCGGCCCGGCGCAGGTCGCGTCGCAGCCACAGGACGGCGGGGGCGCTCACCGTCCGCGCCTGCGGGGCGGACGCGAGGGAGCAGGGGAACCGGTCATCCCCGCCATGCTAGGTGAGGGCCCGACACCCGGCCAGACCGCCCGCCGATCGCCGCCCGTCCCCCGGCCCCACCCGTCCCCCGGTCCCACCCGTCCCACCCATCGCGTTCGCCACCGATCGCAACCCTCGCTGCCGGAGTTCCGGTAGCGGGAGTTGCGATCGGCAGCAAACGGCAGCGGGGGACGGGCCGGGCGGGCGAGTGGGGCGGGCGGGCGCGCGGGCGGGTCAGCCGACCACGCCGAGGGACGGGGTGGTCGCGACGAGGTCGTCGGCCTCGGGCGGGGTCTGCGGAGTGCTCGGCACGGCCTCCCCGCGCACGCGCTTGGCGATCCGGCTCAGGGCCACGTCGGTGATGTTCAGGTAACTGGCCAGGTCGCGCTGGGTGACCCGTTGCACCAGGCCGGGGTGCTCGCGCAGCAGGCTGCGGTAGCGCTGCTCCGGCGTGCTGCGCAGCCACCCGGCGTCCGCCTGGAGCGTGGTGGCGTGCATCAGCGCGATCGTCGTGGTCAGCCGGGCCCACTGGAGGTGCTGGGTGCTGAGGTGCTCGATCACCCGGTAATTCACCCTCAGCAGCAGGCTGGGCTCGATGGCGGTGATCGTGTGGGTGGACTCCGCCTCGACCGCCGCGCGCAGCGTCTCGGCGCGCGGATGGAGGCCGCGCGCGGCGACCCGGCGCACGCCGTCGCTGCCCAGCGCGGACATCGAGGCGAGCACGTCGCCCTCCTCGGGGAAGAAGACCGTGGTCATCCGGTCGCCCTCGGACGGCATCTGGGCCTTGAACAGCCCGCGCTGCACGAAGTAGATGTACGGGTGGTGCTCGCCGACCCGGAACAGCACGGCCCCGGGCTCCACGCGGAGTACACGGACGTTGGTCCCGAAGAGGTCCCACTGCGGCAATTCGCAGCCGGCGTAGGCCTCGAGCAGGAGCCTGAGGCTCCGCATCGCGTGACCGGTGACCGCACCCTCGGCGTTCATCTGTTCCTCCTCGCCCACCCGGGATGAAGGGGCACCCCGGCTACGCAGTTCTCGCTACACCCCGCGAGGAATTGATCCAGGTCAAGCCCTCGTGCGGTGGCTTTGACAAAGGTTAGTCCCTCATTGGCCCACACATCGCTCGTCGGGCAAGGTTTGAGCGATACCTGGAGGGGTTTGGGCTTGTCGGCCGCTGTACGAGGGGGTTTTCGTACGGTCGCCGCCGGTCCGTCGAGCAGGCCAGGGACGGTCGATCGGACGCGTGGATGGGGCCCACGTCCGCGGGATCGCCCCTGCGAGGGCCTGCACGGGTGCAGGCACGGCGACGTGGCGCTGCCCGAACCTCGCGAGGTGTCGCAGAGGGGTAACGACAAACAGGACTGGCCGCGGTGGCGTCGCACGGTGACGGCACGCGGGCTGCGGGGTGCAGGAAGCCCACCGGGTAGGGGCCCGGCCGGGCGGGTTCCGCCGGAGTTCTGCCAGAAGCCCGCGAGGGTTTCGGCGGACGCGGATAATGTGCCCTGGGTTCGCACCTCCGGGTGCCGGCTGCGCCGGCTCACGGGGGAGGCGGTCCTGTCGGTCGAAAGCTCTCGGCGTCGTTTCGGCCTGGAGGGGTGGCGGCCCTTCCTCGATCGATCGGTGCCGGGTAGCGAACTGAGCTCGGCTCCCCAATTGAGCCGGTTCGCGGGTGGGCGCCCGGGCTTCGGTCCGGGCGTCCGCTTTTTGCGTCCGGACGTGTCAGGGACGGGTCGGACGGCGTCCCGGTCGGGCGGCGAATTCATCACCGCGGACTCCGGCCGTCCCCTCCGTGGGTGCTCGCGCGGTCGCGGCCGGACGGGGCTCAGCCCAGCGGCACGAGGTTGCGGACGACGGCGAACGCCACCGCCGCGACGCCCAGCGCGGCGTACCACGCGCGCTGGTCGGCCAGCCGTCCCCGCGGGCGCGGCACACTGCCGCCGAGGAGTTCGACCACCCAGAACACGCATGCGACCGCGAGCCCGGCGAGAATCAGAAACACGAATTGATTGGCTGCCCAGGCGGCCGCGAAATCGCCCTGAAGCAGGTGCGCGCCCATCGTCGTCGCTCCGCAGAATGGACACAACGTGTGGGTGAGATAGCGCCACGGACACGGAATCCCGAACCCGCTGAAGGCGTAGACAGCGCTCAGGCCGAGCCCCACCGCGCCGAAGGCTGCGGCGGATTTCAGTGCCGTGCGGGCACCGGTCGCTTCGTGGGCGCGGAAATGCGGCACGCCGTCATTATGACCCCATACCCTCTGGGGGCCCGACGGCCCTAGTATCAGGATCACCATTCCAACCAGGGAGAGAGCATGTCCGACCAGAACTCGACCACGCCGGACCCGAGCGACGCTGTTCCCGGCTACCAGCCTCCTTCGGCCTCGGAGCCGGCCGCGCCCGCCACGCCGCCCGCCTACACGCCCCCGCCGGCCTTCACCCCGCCGCCCGCCGCTGAGCCGCCGGCCTACACGCCGCCGCCCGCGCCGACGGGTGGCTACGAGCCGCCCGCCGCCGGTGGGTACGCTCCGCCGCCCACGCCCGGGTACCCGGAGCCCCCGGCCGCCTTCCCGCCGCCCCCGCCCGGGCAATTCGGCGCTCCGCAGCCGCCGTACCCCGTGGCCCCGGCCGCGGCCACGTCCGTGACCGGCGCCCCGCTGGCCGACTGGCCCAAGCGCGCGCTCGGCGGCCTGATCGACTACGTGGCCGCAGGCGTCGTGATCGGCATCGTCACCGGCATCCTGACCAACATCTCCTACTGGCTCGGGACCACCGTGCAGTGGGTGCTGATCCTGGGCTGGTACGCCTACCTCGGCTACAAGAGCGGCACCACCGGTGTGACCTTCGGCCGCAGCCTGGCCAAGACCAAGCTGATCAGCGCCGAGACCGGCCAGCCGATCGGCGTCACGAACGGCATCGTCCGCCAGCTGGCGCACATCGTCGACACGATCATCTGCTACATCGGCTGGCTGTTCCCGCTGTGGGACGCGCAGAAGCAGACGCTCGCTGACAAGATCATGAAGACCGTGGTCATCGACAACTCCGCCGACCCGAACGCCAGCACCTACAACTGGGGCTGACCGACAGCGCACCACAGGCAGGCCGGGACGTGATCGTCCCGGCCTGTCGCGCGTCCGGGCGCGGCCTGCCAACCCGGTGACCGCGTCCCGCTCGGGACGCTGGCCGGCCCGCAGTCGTGGGTCGGCCCCCTGGGCCGCGTCCTCCGCCGAGGGCCAGCCCCCAGCACCGAGGGCCAGCCTTGTCGCCGAGGGCCAGCACCCCGGTGCTGGCCCTCGGCGACAAGGCTGGCCCTCGGAAGTCGCGCGTCCGGGATCCGGACGTCGGGCGGGGCTGCGCGACCAGAGGGACGCACGCCGTCACGGCTCGAAGCGGTACCCCACGCCGGGCTCGGTGATGAAGTGGCGCGGGTGGCTCGGGGAGTCCTCGAGCTTGCGACGCAGCTGGGCGAAGTAGACCCGCAGGTAGTTGGTCTCCTTCTCGTAGCCGGGTCCCCACACCTCCGCGAGCAGGTGGGCACCGCTGACGAGCGTCCCGGGACGCCGGACGAGGGCTTCGACCAGGTGCCACTCGGTCGGTGTCAGCCGCACCTCCGCGCCGTGCCGGACGGCGCGCTTGGCCGCGAGGTCGATGGTGAACGACGGCGTGGTCACGACCGGGCCCACCGCGAGGTCCTGGACGTCCGCGCGGCGCAGCGCCGCCCGCACCCGCGCCACCAGTTCGTCCATGCCGAACGGCTTGGTGACGTAGTCGTCGGCGCCGGCGTCCAGCGCCTGCACCTTCTGCGCCTGGCTGTCGCGGGCGGACAGCACGATGATCGGGACGGTGGACCAGCCGCGCAGGCCGGCGATCACCTCGACACCGTCGAGGTCGGGCAGGCCGAGGTCGACGATCACCAGGTCGACCGGGGCGGACGCGGCAGCGCGCAGCGCGGCGGCCCCCGTCGCGACCGCGTCCACCTCGTAGTGGCGCGCCTTCAGGTTGATGGTGAGCGCGCGGCGCAGGGCCGGCTCGTCCTCAACGATCAGCAGCCGTGGCATCGGCCACCTCCAGGGTCACGGTCATGGTCAGCCCCCCACCGGGCGTCCGGGACGGGGTGAGGGTACCGCCCATCGCCTCGGTGAAGCCGCGCGCAATCGCCAGGCCGAGGCCGACGCCGGTGGTGCTGCGGTCGCCGAAGTGCTGGAAGGGCGCGAAGATCTCCTCGAACCGCTCCGGCGCCACGCCCGGCCCGTGGTCGACCACCCGGACGGCGACGTGGGTCCCGGTGTGCTCTGCCGACACCTGCACCTTCTCGCCCTCGGGCAGGTGCCGGTCGGCGTTGGCCACGAGGTTGGCGAGGACGCGCTCGAGCAGGCCCGCGTCCGCCCTGATCAGCGGAAGGTCCTCGGGGATGGCCAGCTCCACGCGTCCCTCGCCGAGGCGGACGACGCCCGCCAGCACCTCCAGCAGCGCGGTGGGCCGGGGATGGACGGACAGCGCACCGGCCTGGAGCCGGGTCATGTCGAGGAGGTTGCCGATGATGTCGTTGAGGCGCCCCGCGTGCTCCTCGATGGTCTCCAGCAGCTCGGACTCGTCGTCCGGGTCGAGCTCGATGTCGGTCTGGCGCAGGGTCGTGGCGGCCGCGGTGATCGCGGCCAGGGGGTTGCGCAGGTCGTGGCCGACCGCGGCCAGGAGACTCGCCCTCAGCTCGTCGATGCGCCCCAGCTCCTCGGCCCGGCGGGCCTGCTCGGCGAGCTGGCGGGTGCGCCACAGGCGCCCCGCGGTCAGCGCGAGCGAGGTGAGCAGGCTCCGGTCCTCACCGATCCGCTCCGGGCCGCTGAGCTCCAGCTGCAGGTTCTCCCCCGCCGGCACAGTGATCAGCGTGTCGTCGGCTCCCGGCGAGCCCGAACCGGCCAGCACCCGGCCGTCCTCCACCAGCCGCACCGCGTGCATGCCGTAGAGGGCGCGCGCCTCCGACAGGGCCAGCTCCACCGACTCCGGCTCGTGCTCGCGGTTGCCGAGCTCGGCCAGCCACTCGGCCTGGACGAGGGCGCGCTCGGCGTGGCCGCGCGACCGGGCGCCGATCTCGGTGACGACGCCCACGAGCGCGGCGACCGCGAGGAAGATCACCAGGTCGATGAGCTCGGCGTTGTTCGCCACGAGGAGCGTGCCGTAGGGGCGGGTGAAGAAGAAGTTCGCCAGCCCGAAGCTGATGGCGGACGCGGCCAGCGCCGGCAGGATGCCGCCCAGGGCGGACGCCCCCACCGAGGCCAGCACGAACAGCAGCAGGACGGTGTCCAGGCCGAGGTTGTCCCGTACCGGGACCAGGGCGACCGTGAGCGCCGCCGGCCCCAGGGCGGCCACCCCGAACCCGTAGAGCTGCCGTCGCCGGGACAGGCGGGTGCCCAGGCCGCTGCGCGGCCCGTCCCCCAACTCCTGGCTCACCTCACCGAGCCTGCCAGACTCCGATCGCCGGCGGCAGGCGGAACCGCGGAAGGAGTGCTCGCCGCGTCCGTGGGACCTCCGGGCGACGGCGGCGGGGGAACGGCCCCGGCACCGGGCACGGCGGGCGCGTCCGCTGCGGTGCCGGGACGCCCGAGGGCGAACGGCTCGGCCGAGCTCAGCTGGTAGGGGACGCTCGTCACCATCACGCCCGGCATGTAGAGCAGGCGCGTCTTCAGTCGCAGCGCGCTCTGGTTGTGCAGCACCTGCTCCCACCAGTGCCCCACCACGTATTCGGGGATGAACACCTGCACCACGTCCCGTGGGCCGATGTGGATCCGCGACAGGTAGCTCAGGACCGGATCGGTGAGGTCGCGGTAGGCGGAGGACACGATGGTCAGCGGAACGGGGATGTCGCGCGCGGCCCAGTCGTCCACCAGCTTCCTGGTGCGAGCGGCGTTGGTGTCGACCCGGAGCGCCGTGATGGTGCTGGGACGGATCGCCCGCGCGAAGGCGAGCGCCTTCAGGGACGGCTCATTGAGCTGGCTGATCAGCACGACCGCGTGGATCCGGCTGGGCAGGGTGATCCCGGCGGCGCGCGGTGCCAGCTGGCGCGAGACGCGCGAGTAGTGGCGGTGGATCCGCAGCATCAGGAAGAACAGCAGCGGGATCGCCACCACCACCAGGTAGGCGCCGTGGGTGAACTTGGTGAGCAGGACGATCACCAGGACGACGGCCGTGGCGATCGCGCCGATCGCGTTCACCAGCATCGAGCCCAGCAGCGTGGCCGACCAGCGGCTCTCGGCGGCGCGGCGGCGCCAGTAGACGACCATGCCCGCCTGGCTGAGGGTGAAGGAGACGAAGACCCCGAGGATGTACAGCTGGATCAGCCGGGTCACCGAGCCGTTGAACGCGACGATCAGGCCGGCCGCGATCGAGGCGAGGATGATGATGCCGTTGCTGAAGACCAGGCGGTCGCCGCGGCGTCCCAGCTGCTTGGGCATGTAGCGGTCCTCGGCGAGGATCGAGGACAGGATCGGGAAGCCGTTGAACGCGGTGTTCGCCGCCAGCACGAGGATCAGCGTGGTGAAGCCCTGCACGGCGAAGAAGCCGAGGGAGTTGTTGCCGAAGACGGCGGCGGAGAGCTGGGCGAGCACCGTCCGCTGCTCGTAGCCGGCGGGCACGTTGGTGAGCTCGGAGAGGCTGTCGGCGATGTGCAGGTTCGACCACGTGCTCAGCACGGAGATGCCCATCATCATCGCGATGCTCAGCCCGCCCATCATCAGCAGCGTCAGCGCGGCGTTGTGCGCCTTCGGCTCACGGAAGGTCGGGACGCCGTTGCTCACCGCCTCGACGCCGGTGAGCGAGGTGCAGCCGGACGCGAACGCCCGCAGCAGCAGGATCACCAGCGCTGCACCGGCCGGGCTGGTGTTGGCGAAGCCGAGCCCCGCGGACTCCGCGACCGGGGTGTGGCCGGTGAACGCGTTCCAGAAGCCGACCCCGAGCATCACGAAGACGCTCAGGATGAAGCCGTAGGTCGGGATGGCGAACAGGGTTCCCGATTCGCGGACGCCGCGCAGGTTCATCACCGTGAGGACGAGGATGAACACCAGGCAGAGCAGGACGCTGTGCGGGCGCAGCCCGGGGAACGCGGAGACGAGGTTCTCCACGCCGGAGGCGATCGACACCGCGACGGTCATCACGTAGTCGACCATCAGCGCGGCCGCGGCGACGAGCGAGGCGTTGCGTCCGAGGTTCGCGCGGCTGACCGCGTACGCACCGCCGCCGTCGGGGTAGGCGTGGCAGGTCTGCCGGTAGCTGAGCGTCACCAGCGCCAGCAGGGACACAACCAGCAGCGCGACCCACGGGGTGAACAGCACCATGGTGGCGCCGCCGAGGGCCAGCACCAGGACGATCTCCTGGGTGGCGTAGGCGTTGGACGAGATCGGGTCGGAGCAGTAGACGGGCAGGGCGAGCCGCTTGGGCAGCAGGGTCTCGCTGAGCTGGCCGGAGTGCATCGGATTGCCGACGAGCAGCCGCTTGGGCAGCCGGAAGGACGTGGTCACCCCTCCAGCCAACGCCGTGCGGGCGGTGCCGGCGTGCGTCCTTGACGCGTCCTTGGCGCCGGGGCGGTGGACCTTGACGCGTCCTTAGCGGTCGGCCGTCTCTCACCTGCGGCCGTCCGCCTGACCTTCGCCCCCGTCCCCCGCTCCTCCCCGCACGTCGAGGCCCGCCTCGTTCACCGAGGGCCAGCCTTGTTGCCGAGGGCCAGCACGCCGGTACTGGCCCTCGGCCGTAAGGCTGGCCCTCGACGTCCGGGGCTGGCGCTCGGGAGGCCGGAATGTCGATAGCGTTGGTGACGGAGGTAGTCATGCGTGCATTGGTGAAGACGGCGCCCGGTCCGGGACTGGAACTCGTCGACGTGCCGGAGCCGTCCTGCGGCCCCGACCAGGTGAAGATCCGGGTGATGCGGGCGGGCCTGTGCGGCACCGACCTGCACCTGGAGGGCTGGGACGACTGGGCCGCGTCCACGGTGGTCGCGCCGCTGGTGATCGGTCACGAGTTCTACGGCGAGGTGGTCGAGGTCGGGGCGGAGGTCACCGGGATCCGCCCCGGCGACCGGGCGTCCGGCGAGGGCCACATCGTCTGCGGACGCTGCCGCAACTGCCGCGCGGGACGCCGCCACGTGTGCATCCACACCGTCGGGCTGGGGGTCAACACCAACGGCGCCTTCGCCGACTACGTCGTGCTGCCCGCCTCGAACGTGTGGCTCCAGCCGGAGTCCATCGACCCGGAGCTCGGCGCGATCTTCGACCCGCTCGGCAACGCCACCCACACCGCCCTCCAGTGGCCGGTGGTCGGCGAGGACGTGCTCGTCACCGGGGCCGGGCCGATCGGGGTGATGGCTGCGGCGATCGTCCGCCACGCGGGGGCCAAGCACGTGGTGGTCACCGACGTCAGCGACTACCGCCTCGACCTGGCGAAGGTGGCCGGTGCCGACCTCTGCGTCAACGTGGCGCGGACGCGGATCGCCGACGCGCAGCGCGAGCTCGCCATGCTGGAGGGCTTCGACATCGGCCTGGAGATGTCGGGCGCGCCGTCCGCGGTCACCGAGATGCTCGCCAACCTCAACCACGGCGCCAAGGTCGCCATGCTGGGCCTGCCCGAGGACCCCTACCCGATCGACTGGGGCCGGGTGATCACCCACATGATCACCATCAAGGGCATCTACGGCCGGGAGATGTACGAGACCTGGTACCTGATGAGCTCGATGCTGGCCACCTCCCCGTCGTTCGCCGACGCCGTCCGCTCGGTCATCACGCACCGGTTCCCCGCCGCGGACTGGGCGGAGGCGTTCGCGACCGCCCGCAGCGGGGAGTGCGGCAAGGTCATTCTCGACTGGAGCTGAGCACGCGTCGCGATCCGGCCGTCGTGGGACGCGCGGCCGCCCGGTGAGCGCGGACGGCACCGCTCGAGTGGCCTGATCGCGCCACGACCCGGGATTAGGCTTCGGGTCATGTACGCCTTTCGTGATGACCTGGCAGCGACCCTCGACGAGATCCGGGACGCCGGGCTGTACAAGAGCGAACGCGAGATCACCACGCGGCAGTCGGCCCACATCGCGACACCGGCGGGGCCCGTGCTGAACTTCTGCGCGAACAACTACCTGGGGCTCGCCGACAACCCCACGGTGGTCGGCGCGGCGAAATGGGCGCTGGACGAGTGGGGCTTCGGCATGGCCTCCGTGCGGTTCATCTGCGGCACCCAGAGCCTCCACACCCGGCTGGAGAAGCACCTCAGCGAGTTCCTCGGGACCGACGACACGATCCTGTTCTCCAGCTGCTTCGACGCCAACGGCGGCGTGTTCGAGGTGCTCTTCGACGAGCGGGACGCGATCATCTCCGACGAGCTCAACCACGCCTCGCTGATCGACGGCATCCGGCTGTCGAAGGCGCAGCGGTTCCGCTACCGCAACCGCGACCTCGCCGACCTCGAGGCGCAGCTCCGGGCGGCGGCCACGGCCCGGCGGAAGGTGGTCGTCACCGACGGTGTCTTCTCGATGGACGGCTCCTTCGCCCCCCTGCCGGGGATCTGCGACCTGGCAGAGGCCCACGGCGCCCTGGTGCTGGTGGACGACTCCCACGCTGTCGGTTTCATCGGCGAGCACGGACGCGGCACCCCCGAGCTCTTCGGCGTCGCCGACCGGGTGGACATCCTCACGGGGACCCTCGGCAAGGCGCTGGGCGGCGCGTCCGGCGGCTACGTGAGCGGCCCGGCGGAGGTGGTCGCGCTCCTGCGGCAGCGGGCCCGTCCCTACCTGTTCTCGAACTCGGTGGCCCCGGCGGTGGTCGCGGGGTCCCTGGAGGCGCTCGACCTGGTCAGCTCCTCGGCCGCCGCCCGGCAGCGACTCGCCGCCAACGCCGCGCTCTTCCGCGAACTGATGTCCGCCGCGGGGTTCGAGCTCCTTCCCGGAGCGCACCCGATCGTGCCGGTGATGTTCCCCGGCGAGGACGGGGCCCGCCTCGCCGGACGGATCGCCGACCGCATGCTCGCCGCCGGCGTCTACGTGATCGCGTTCAGCTACCCGGTGGTGCCGAAGGGCCGGGCGCGGATCCGCGTCCAGCTCTCCGCAGGACACACCGACGACGACATCCGCGCCTGCGTCCGCGCCTTCACCGAGGCCAGGGACGCCGAAGTGGCGGGAAACGAGGGCGCGGGCGCGTAACCTCCGGGTGGTCGCGGACGGTTATCCGGGTGGAGAGGTGATCATGGGTATCGACGAGGTGGACTTCGACCGGCTGGTGGCCGGCGCCGTCCCGACCGACGACCCCCAGTGGGGGAAGGTCTCGGCCTTCCTCGGTGACCTCGAGGCGAACTGCCCCCCGAGCAACGTGTCCGCCGTCGAGGAACATCACCTGGCCGTTGTCGCCCGTGAGGTCCGGCTCGTCGGCACCTCACGGCTTCGGGACCATCGGCAGACAGTGCCGAGCGGGGTCCGGACGAGGTTCCGCCGTGCGCTCGCCGCCACGGGCGCGGCGGCCTTGTTCGCCCTCACCGCCGGAGCGGGCGTCGCGGCCGCGTTGGGCGTCAACCCGCTCCAGCTCCTTCCCGACCTGATCCTCACGCCGGGCACGACGCCCGACGCGCCCGCCTCGACGACCGGTCCCACCGGCCCGTCCACCGCGGATCCCACGGCCAGCGGGCCGGGTACCCCCACGCAGCCACCCGCGACGGTTCCCGTCCGGCCTTCGGGCACCCCGACGGCGACCCACGGCGCCACCGGGAACTGCGGCAACGGCAAGGGCGAGGGCAACGCGTCCTGCACCAACGGCAACTCCGGCAAGGAGAACCCGGGCAAGGACAACACGGCGAAGGCCAACCAGGGGAAGTCGACGTCGAAGCCGACGCCCACCCCGAAGGCCACGCCGAGCAACAAGGGCAAGTCCGGCAAGAGCGAGGCGACCCCGACCCCCACCCCATGACCCCGCGTCGTGACCGCGCGGCGGGCCACCGGTGCGTGGGTGCTTGTGCGCAGGGCTGGACGGTGGGCTCGCGCCGCCCGCGCCCCCACGCCGGTCCGGCGATACCCTGTCGCTGACATGACCCGCGAGTAGAACGACTCCCGCCTTGCCGCTCGGCTCCCGCTTCTCACTGGTCCTCTCCGCCGCTGACGAGGGGGCTGACTGGGCGTGGGCGGAGCTCTACCGCGACCTCGCGCCCACCCTGCTCCGGTTCCTGGCCACGCAGGGTGCCGCCGAGCCGGAGGACCTCCTGGCGGAGTGCTTCGTCCACATCGTGCGGAACCTGCACGGCTTCGAGGGCGGGGAGGCGGCCTTCCGGGCCTGGGCGTTCACCATCGCCCGCAGCCGGCTGGTGGACTCCTGGCGGGCAGGGGGACGCCGTCCCGTGTCGGCGACCGGCTCGGTGCCGGAGACCCTGGACCGGCTCCACCACCACGAGGCGGCCGACCGCGACATGCTCCAGCGGGCGTCCGTGCTCGAGGTGCTGGACGTGCTCACCCCCGACCAGCGCGCCGTCATCGTGCTGCGGGTGCTGGACCAGTTCTCGGTGGAGGAGACCGCCCAGATCATCGGCAAGTCGGCCGGCGCGGTCAAGGTGCTCCAGAACCGGGCCGTGAAGGCACTGCGCCGGACGCTGGGGAGCGGAGCCGGCCACGACGGTGCCCTGTAGCGGGGACGCCCCGCTCCGTCCGCCGGCGGGCCACTGCGCGGGGACGTCCGAGGGCTGGGCAAGGACATTTGTCGACATTCGGAGCCTGCCCCTACACTTCTCGCCGAGGGGAGTACTTCCCAAGTCGTCCGGCGGTCAGTACGGGTTCGTGATCGGCCCCCGCGGATGCGCCTCGACCGAGGCGAAGGAGACCTCACGCTGAAACGCAGTGAGAGAGGCCTTTCATGACCTACCCCGTGCTCGAGATCGCCATCGGCTCCCCTGAGCTGTGGGCGATCAGCATCGCCGCCGTCCTCGTCCTCTTCGGGCTGGACTTCCTCATCACCCGCAAGCCCCACGAGGTCTCCATGAAGGAGGCCCTCGCCTGGTCGGCGTTCTACATCGCGCTCCCGCTCGCCTTCGGCGTGTGGATCTGGCAGGCGTTCGGCTCCCAGCGCGGACTGGAGTTCTACGCCGGCTACCTGGTGGAGAAGTCGCTGAGCGTCGACAACCTGTTCGTGTTCATGCTGCTGCTGGCGTCCTTCGCCGTCCCGCGTGAACTCCAGCAGCGGGTGCTGCTGATCGGCGTGGCCGGTGCCCTGGTGCTGCGCGGCGTCTTCATCGCGCTGGGCGCAGCCATGCTCGCCAACTTCTCGTGGACGTTCCTGCTGTTCGGCGCGATCCTGCTGGCGACGGCCGTCAAGGTTCTGCGGGACACCCTCAACCCCGCCGAGCACGAGATCCACCCCAACGACCTGCGGATCGTGAAGCTCGTGCGACGCTTCTGGCCGGTCACCGACGGCTACCGCGGGCGCCGCATGACTGTGGTCGAGGCAGGACGCCGGGCCATCACCCCGCTCGCCCTCGCCACGCTGGCCATCCTCGCCACCGACGTGGTGTTCGCGGTGGACTCCGTCCCGGCCGTCTACGGCATCACCGGCGACCCGTACCTGGTGTTCGTCACGAACGCCTTCGCCCTGCTCGGCCTGCGCGCGCTGTACTTCGTCCTCGAGGGCGCGCTCGGCGCGCTGGTTCACCTCGGGTACGGGCTGGCCGCGATCCTGGCCTTCATCGGCGCGAAGCTCGTCATGCACTGGGCCCACGGCCTGTGGACCTGGGTCCCCGAGGTGGACACCCTGGTCTCCCTCGGCGTGATCGTCGGGATCCTCGCCATCGTGATCACCACCAGCCTGATCGCGACGTGCAGGGCAGAGCGGGACGCCGTGGATTCCTGACCCGGTCTCGCCGCGGCGGCGTCCCCGTCCCCCGTCCCGCCCGTCCCGTGTCCCGCCCGTCCCGTTTGCTGCCGATCGCAACTCGTGCTGCCGGAATTCCGGTGGCGAGGGTTGCACTCGGCAGCGAACGCAGCGGGTGGGACGGGTGGGACGGAGGCCGCTCGGCGGAGGCCAGCGGAACGACGGAGCCGGCGCGTCGTGGCGCCGTCCCAGGGACACCGCCTGCTGCCGATCGCACTCCTGCTGCTCAGCTACTGACGGCGGCCGCGTCCCTCCTCGTCGCCCCGGCCGTGCCGTTTGCTGCCGATCGCAACTCCTGCTGCCGGAATTCCGGTGGCGAGGGTTGCACTCGGCAGCGAACCCAGCGGGTGGGACGGCTGGGACGGGTGGGACGCGTGAGGGGCGCGGGCGGGCCGGGGGCCGGGGGCCGGGGGGCCGGGGGCGAGGGGCGCCGAGCGCGGGTCTTCAGGCCAGTTGCAGGGCCCGGACGACAATCAGCACGAGCAGGACGACGGCCAGGGCGGACATCCCCACGACCTGGAAGCGCCGGCGTGACTCCCGCGGCGCGTAGGCGATCAGGGCGGTGACGAGGGCGCCGGCGAGGAGCCCGCCGATGTGTCCCTGCCACGAGATGCCGGCGCCGATGAAGCTGTAGGCGAGGTTGACGCCGAGGAGGATCAGGATCGTCCGCACGTCGCCGTGCACCTTGTACGCGATCACCCCCAGCGCGCCGAGCAGCCCGAACACGATCCCGGACGCGCCGTTGGTCTGCGACTGCGGGTTCGACAGCCACATGACCGCCGCCGATGCCCCGAGGGCGGAGAGCCCGCAGACCGCGAGGAACCGGCCGCGCCCGAGCACCTGTTCCAGGGACGGCCCGAGGAACCACAGGTTGATGAGGTTCAGGCCGATGTGGATCACGTCCACGTGGGTGAAGGCGCTGGTCACCACCTGCCAGAACCACCCGTCGGCGACGCCGGGCAGCCAGCGTCCGTCCGCCATCGCCTCGCAGACCGCGCGACCGGCGTCGGGGTAGAACGAGTCCGGCTGCGCCACCGAGCCGCAACGCCCGGCGGGCATCAGCGCGAGCGCGTCGAAGAGCCGGCTGTTGTAGCCGCCGGTGAGCAGGATGCCCACCCACACCACCACGTTGACCGCGATCAGGGTGAGCGTCGTGGCCTGCGGGTTCCGGGACCGTGTCCCGCCGTACACGCCCTCGTTCTGCCGGGTCTGGCGTGCGCCCGTCGCCACGCACTCCGGGCACTGGAAGCCGACCGCTGCGCTGATCATGCAGTCGCCGCAGATCGGGCGTCCGCACCGCTGGCACCGGATGTACGTCGGACGATCAGGGTGGCGGTAGCAGCCGTAGGCGGGCGGCTCCTGCGGCTGGCTCATGCCCAGCACGATACCGGGGCGGCCAACGGACGCCGGCGCGGCGTCACCTCGGGCGGCCGCGCAACATAATGGACGCATGAGCGGCAAGCGGGTGGCACTGGTCCTCGGCTCGGGCGGAGCGCGGGGCTACGCCCACATCGGCGCGATCCAGGTGCTGGCGGAGCGGGGCTACGAGGTCGTCGCCGTGGCCGGCAGCTCGATGGGCGCCCTCGTCGGCGGCCTCCTCGCCGCCGGCAAGCTGGAGGAGTACACCGAGTGGGTCACCAGCCTCTCCCAGCGCGACGTCCTCCGCCTGCTGGACCCGGCCCTCACCGGGCCGGGGGCGATCCGGCTGGAACGCGTGCTCGCCCGCATGAGCGAGATCCTCGACGGCGCTCTCATCGAGGACCTGCCGATCCCCTACACGGCGGTGGCGACCGACATCGGTGCCCGCCGGGAGGTCTGGTTCACGTCCGGGCCGGTGGACGTGGCCATCCGCGCGTCCGTGGCCATCCCTGCGCTGATCACGCCGATCATGGTCAACGGCCGGCTGCTGGTGGACGGCGGCGTCCTCAACCCGGTGCCGATGGACCCGGTGATCGGCGTGGACGCGGACCTGACCGTCGCGGTCAACCTCAGCGGCGAGAAGGGCCGCCCCCCCGGGACTCCGACCAGGGAGAGCTCGGCCCAGCGACCCCCGACGGAGTGGCTCGACCGGTTCCTCAAGGGCGCGTCGGGGGTGTGGGAGAACGACTTCGTGGCCTCGATCCTCGCCCGGTTCGGCAAGGGCCACAACGCCGAGGACGACACGGCAGCGCCGGCCTTCGAGCCGCCGCCGCCGGGGCTGGGCATCGCCGACGTGACCGCCATGTCCCTGGACACGATGGGCGCGCTGATCACCCGCTACCGCCTCGCCGCGATGCCACCCGACGTGCTGGTGAGCGTCCCGGGGGACGCGGCCAAGGCCATGGAGTTCCACCGGGCAGAGGAGCTCATCGCGCTCGGCCGGACCCTCACCGAGGCCGCGCTCGACGAGGCACGGCGGGACGGCCTCGACGAGGCGGGAGCCGTCCCCGCACTCGAGTCGGCGCCGGTGGGCGACGTGCCCTGACCTGTCGGCGCGGACGCGCCGTGCTGTGCCGTCCGAGGGCTCAGGCGGCGCCCACGTCGTGCAGGTGGTGGCGCAGGTCGTGGAGCATGTAGCGGCCGAGGGTGTCGAGGGTGAAGGCAGAACCGTTGCTGCGGGTGCCGGGACGCGACCACTCGTGCTCGGCCACGTCCGTCCAGCCGGCGGCGTTCTCCTGTGCGGCGTCGGCGATCTCCGACGACACCGTCGCCGGGTCCTGCTCCCAGTAGCGCTCCTCCAGGGCGGTCGCGTCCTGGTCCCAGTTCGGGAACACCGGGTTGTCCTGGGTGCGGATGAGCGTCGCGCGCCCGGTGAAGATGCGCAGCACGTCCCGCACGTGGCACCCGTACTCCAGCGGTGACCACACCTGCGCTGCGGGGCGGGTGGCGACGTCCGGGCGCGCGAGCACCTGCGCCCAGGCCGACGTCGACTCGAGCACGAGCCGGGGCAGGTCGTGGGCATCCACCGACGCGGCGGTGTAGCCGCACTCGGGGCACGCGCGGTCGAGGACGAACGTCCAGTCCTTGTCGTCCGGTTCGGGGGCCTTCGGCGTCTGCATCGGCTCAGGATAGGCACGCGACGGCATGCGCAACACCACCTGACCGGAGTCGAGGTCGAGGGGTTGCGGACCCGTCCCGCCCTTGTCGGCCTCGACCACGAGCATCTTCTCGAGGTCCTTCTGCTCGCGGGTGTGCCGCAGGCCGGGGTTGAACAGCTCGAAGAAGTCGCTCATGCCCGTTTCAACGCTGGACGAGCTCGGCAAACTCCGCCACGCGGTGCAGCGCGATGCCCTCGCGCTGCTCGTCCGCCAGCTGGTGGTGCGAGCTGGGCGAGATCATCAGCAGCGGCGTCATGCCGGGGTCGCGGGTGTAGATCGTGATCTGGAGGCCGCGCGTGGGCTGTTCGTAGGGCAGTTCCGTGGCCAGCCGTCCACTGAGCGGGGCCGAGGCCGCCCGGTTCGGGTCGCTCCAGGTGTGGGCGATCGCTGCCATCGAGGCCTCGTCCACCTCGACCCAGACCGACCACACGAAGACGTCCGGCTCGGGCAGGGTGACGGGCAGCTGGATGTGGCCGCGGATGAAGTGCCGCGTCTCGCCGCGGAACGGCATGATGCACACGTCGGGGGTCAGCTCGGCCTCCAGGCGCTCGCCCGCCGTGACCGACATCCAGTCGTCCGGGGCGGAGGTGCCGAGCACCCGGGACAGGTCGCGATGGACCTGCCGGCACACCTCGCAAGGCATACCCGTACCCCCAATGACCGGGACCATGGGGCCAATCCTCCACCCCGGGGAGGCGTCGCGTGGCGAAAGCCTCGAATTGTTACCCGTGGGACCGCGTGGCCTCTGGCGGGTCGGCGTGTGGGATTGCCTGCCACGTCCGGAGCGCTCCCACAGAGCCCGCCCAGGTCGCGGGCCGGATCGCGGCCGACCGCCGGCGCGGGTTAGGTTGGCAACCATGCAGCTGGGCGTCGACTTCGGAACCACCCGCACCCTGGTCGCGCGCGCCGACCGGGGCAACTACCCGGTGGTCGCCTTCCTCGACACCGACGGGGACGCCCAGGAGTACTTCCCGTCCCTGGTCGCACTGCGCGGCTCCCGGCTCGTCCACGGCTTCGAAGCCGTCGCCGCCGTGCGGGACGGAGCGCCGCACGTGCGCTCGGTCAAGCGACTGCTCGGGCAGCCGTCCGCCACCGCCACCACGCCCGTGGTGATCGGGACGAGGACCTTCGGGCTCCTCGAGGTGCTCACCGGGTACCTGACCGCGCTGCGGACGGCGCTGGGCAACGCGTCCAACATCGCCGGGGAGTTCCGTGCCGCCACGAGCCGCCGGACGGTGGTGTCGGTGCCCGCCCACGCGCACGGGGCGCAGCGCTTCCTGACGCTCGAGGCGTTCCGCCAGGCGGGCTTCGACGTGGCCGGGCTGGTGAACGAGCCGTCCGCCGCCGGCTTCGAGTACAGCCACCGGCAGGGGCGGACGCTGACCTCCCGACGCAACCAGGTGCTCGTCTACGACCTGGGCGGGGGCACCTTCGACGCGTCCCTGGTGGAGGTGGCCGGGACCCGGCACGACGTGGTGGGCTCGGTCGGGGTGAACCGCCTCGGCGGCGACGACTTCGACCAGGTGCTCGCCGAGCTGGCGCTGGAGGCCGCGGGACGGCCGTCCGTGCCCGCCGCGGAGCGCGCCGCCCTGCTGGAGGAGTGCCGGGAGGCGAAGGAGCGGCTCAGCCCGCAGTCCAAGCGGATCACCGTCGAGGTCGCCGGCGCCCCGGTGACGGTGTCGGTCGCCGACTTCTACGCTGCGACGGAGGGTCTCGTGCTGGCCAGCCTGGAGGCGATGGCGCCGCTGGTGTCCGAGCTGGCGGACGAGATCGACCAGCTGAGCGGCCAGGTGGCCGGCATCTACCTCGTGGGGGGTGGCAGCGGCCTGCCGCTCGTGCCGCGGCTGCTGCGCGAACGGTTCGGACGCCGGGTGCACCGCTCGCCGTACCCGGCGGCGTCCACGGCCATCGGGCTGGCGATCGCCGCGGACCCGGCGTCCGGCTACTCGCTGACCGACCGCCTCTGGCGGGGCTTCGGCGTGTTCCGCGAGCTCGACCGGGGCAGGGC
The DNA here is from genome assembly GCA_020161015.1 of Actinomycetota bacterium. Taxonomy (GTDB): domain Bacteria; phylum Actinomycetota; class Actinomycetes; order Propionibacteriales; family Propionibacteriaceae; genus Propionicimonas. The sequence continues at coordinate 31,501 of JAIUOT010000049.1, forward strand.
CATCGGGTTCGACCAGCTCGTCGACCGCAATACCGCGCTGCCTGCGCACGGCGAGCTGGTGGTGACCCGGCGCTACCGGGCCGTCCACAACGTCGGCTGGTACCGGTTCGTCGAGTACGCGGACGTGGACGCCGCCGGCGAGCCGAGCGGCGACCTGGCGCCCATCGCCGAGGTCCGGTTCCCCTTCGACCCGTCGCTCCAGGGGCGCGCACGGCTCGACCACGTTCCGGTGGAGCGCTGGGGACACGGTCCGACCGTCGAGGAGGCCTACCGGATCGACCCGAACGGCATCGTCAGCGTCCGCATCACCGACACCTCGACGGGCTACAGCCAGGTCTACGGCCTGGGCAGCGGCAGCTGACCGCTCCGCCGGCGACCCGCTCCGCCGGTCCCCCGTGCGGCCAGACCACGCTCCGCCGGCGCCCCCGGCCAGACCCCCCCTTCGTCGGCGCCCCCCGCCAGACCCGCTCCGCCAGACCCCGCTCACCATCGAGGGCCAGCGTTATGGCCGAGGGCTCGTGCACAGGTGCTGGCCCTCGACGCCAAGGCTGGCCCTCGACGCTGGAGGCTGGCCCTCGCTTGGGAAGGCTGGCGCTCACGCGGGAAGGGCCCTCGCGTGGGAAGGCTGGCCCTCGCGTGGGGACGCTGGCTGACGGCGGCGGACGGGTCGCCGGATCAGGGGAGCTCGACGACGTGGCGGGCGCCGCGGTGGCGGAAGGTGAACGTCAGGCGGGTCCACTCCGGCGGCAGTGCGGGGTGGACCTCCCAGCCGTCGCGGGTGAGGGTGAGGCCGGCGAACCCGAAGACGACGGCCTGCCACAGGCCACCGGCGGACGCGCCGTGGATGCCGTCCGACGCGTTGCCCCGCACGTCCTCGAGGTCGGCGCGGGCTGCCCGCAGGAAGTGCGTGTACGCCGTCGCCGGCTCGCCGGCCCGGGCCGCCACCGCGGCGCTGACCGCCGGCCCCAGGCTCGAGCCGTGCTCGTGGTCGGTGCGCACGTCGTAGTACGCGACGTTCGCCCGCAGCGACTCCTGGTCGAACAGCCGTGGCAGCTGGAACGCCAGCATGAGCACGTCCGGTTGCTTGATGTTGCGCGTGTGCTGGACGCCCTCGATGCCCAGCAGCGACTGCATGGACGCCGACCGGGACGGGTTGCGCAGCCGCGCCAGGTCCACGTCCGCCAGGTCGAAGTAGCCGGCGAACTGCTCGATGACGCCCCCCTCCACGCGTCCGCGGACGATCCCCGCAGCCACGCTCGCCCACCGCTCCCGCTCCGCAGCGTCGATGCCGAGGGACGCGGCCAGGGCCGCCGCCCGCCCGGGCACCGTCCGCTCCAGCCAGACCAGAACCCGCTCGGCCGTCGACAGGTGCCAGGCGGCCAGCGCGTTGGTGTAGGCGTTGTCGTCGACGTGCTCGTGGTACTCGTCGGGCCCGATCACGTCCCGGTAGTGGAAGCCGCCCGCGTCGTCCGGCTCGGCGCGCGAGGCCCAGTAGCGGGCGCCGTCCAGCAGCAGCTCTGCCCCCTCGCGGCGCAGGAACTCGTCGTCGCCGGTGGCCCGCCAGTACTGCATCACCGCCAGGGCGATGTCCGCGGTGATGTGCAGTTCGAGGTCGCCGGTCCAGATGCGGACGCGGCTGGCCGGGTCGGCCGGGTCCTCCAGCCACGGCGGGGTCACCTCCTGGCCCGTCCCTGCGCTCTCCCACGGGAACTGCGCGCCGGCGAACCCCCCGGCGGCGGCCTTCGCGCGCGCGCCGGCGAGGCGCCGGTGGCGGTAGGCGAGCATGTTGCGGGCCACGTCGGGCTGGGTGAAGGTGAAGAACGGCAGCATGAACGACTCGGTGTCCCAGAACACGTGGTGGCGGTACCCGTAGCCGGACAGGCCCTTCGCGCCGATGCTCGCGTCCTCGGTGAACCGCGGGGCGGCGCACACCAGCTGGAACAGGTTGAAGCGCACGGCGAGCTGCGCCTCCGGGTCGCCGTCGATCTCGATGTCGCTGTCGGCCCAGACCTGGCCCCATGCCGCGCCGGAGGCGGCCAGGGCCGAGGCCCAGCCCAGCCCGCCCAGGCGCTCGGACACCTCGCGGGCCATCGCCAGGGGCAGCTCGGTGTCCAGGCCGGGCACGATCCCGACCGAGCGCACGATCTCGACCGGCTCGCCGGCGCGCAGCCGCAGCCGGTAGTCCCCGGACGGCGCGCCGTCCGCGTCGCCCGGGGTGAACGCCGCGGGCTGGGACACCGTCGTCCGGACGACGACCGCCACGGGGATCCCGGTCGCCCGGGTGACCGTGACCAGCGTGATGCCGTCCTCGCTCGCCGACTGGCCGACAAGGCGCCAGTGCAGCAGCCCGGTGTTCTCGACGTGCATGCTCGCCCCGACCCGCACCCGGAGGTCGGCCTCGCCCCCGGCCAGGCGGACGGTGGTGCGCAGCATCGCGCCGTGGGGCTCGACGAGGCTGATGAACCGCTCGTGCCGGACCGCCAGCTCCGCATCCGCGTCGGCCGGCCAGGCGAACTCGCGCGCCAGCAGCCCGCTGCGCAGGTCGAGCACCTGGCGTCCTGACGCGCCCTCCTCCTCGCGCACGCGGCGGCCGTCCAGCCACAGGTCGAGGCCCCACCAGCGGGGCAGGCATGCCAGCTCGGTGGCGTGGACGGGCATGTCGTCCCACACCCGGTGCATGAACGAGCCGGCCAGCTCCTGCGGGTGCCCCTCCTCCAGCGAGCCGCGCAGGCTGAGGTTGCCGTTGCCGATCGTGAAGACGGTCTCACGGTGGCTGAGACGGCCGGGATCGGTGTCGGTGGACGACACCTGCCAGCCGGCGGCGTCGGTGCCGGTCAGGGCGACGGGACGGCTACCGGTCATTGCTCACTCCCAGGGGTCGGGCCCAGCGCGGGCACAGCGGGCTGGCAACGTCTCCACCGATGAAACCAGCCCCGCGGGCCCGCTTGACGAAGGACTCGCCGGGATGGTGATACTGGCGGGCGCCCGGGGTGCCGGGCGCGCGAGACGGAGGGCCGGCCGATGGGGGACGGGGCGGCGCGGCTGGAGGGCCGTCCGACGCTGGGCAGCCTTGCGCGCGAGCTGGGGGTGTCCCGCCAGACCGTCTCCAACGTGCTGAACAATCCAGAACTCGTCACCGAGAGCACCCGCCGTCGCGTGCTCGCCGCCCTCGAGGGCACCGGCTACCGGCCGGCCCCGGGACGTCGCGTGCCGCACACGCAGCGCCCGATGGCCATCGCCCTGCGCCTCTACCCGGCCGGGGACGGGGTCAACGGCACCCTGATGGACCGCTTCACCCACCGCATCACCGAGTACGCACAGCAGCGCGGCTACCGGATCAGCCTGCTCAGCGCCCGCGACGCGGCCGACGAGGTGCGGCTGCTGTCGGAGCTCCACCACGACTGGGCGATCGACGCCGCCGTCCTCACCGACACCTACGCCGGCGACCCGCGTCCGGGCCTGCTGGTGCAGCGCAGCATCCCCTTCGTCGCGTTCGGACGGCCCTGGGGTGACGAGGCGGCCGCGCACTCGTGGGTGGACGTGGACGGGCGCGCGGGCACCCTGGCCGCGACGTCCCACCTGCGCGCGCTCGGGCACACCCGCATCGGCTACATCGGGCCGGAGGCGCCCGGCGTCTGCGACGACCGGCGCAGCGGCTGGCGCGACGGGGTGGCCGGCGCCGGACCCGACCCCGAGGACCTGCAGGAGGTTGTCGCGTTCGACACCGCGCGGGTGGGCGCGGAGGCCGCCCGGCGGCTCCAGGCGCGCGGCGCGACCGCCCTCGTCTGCGGCAGCGACACGCTTGCCTTCGGTGCGGTGACCGCCCTGCGGCGGGCGGGGACGACCCTGCCGGTGATCGGCTTCGACGACACCCCGGTGGCCCGCGCGCTGGGCATCTCCAGCGTCGCCCAGCCCGTGGAGGCGGCGGCCCAGCGCCTGATCGACATCCTCCTCAGCGAGGGCCCGGCGACCAGGCCGCGCCAGGTGCTGCTCGAACCGCACCTGGTGCTGCGCAACCTGGAGCCGTTCGTCTCCTGAGGCGGCGGCGCTCAGTCGGGAAGGGGGAGGGGGTCGACGTCCACCTCGACGGTGAGGCTGGAGCTGCCGGCCTCGGTGAACACCACGCCGCGCAGGGGGGAGACGTCGGAGAAGTCACGGCCCCAGGCCGTCACGATGTAGCGCGAGTCGGTGAGGTGGTCGTTCGTCGGGTCGAGGTCCACCCACGTCCCGCCGGGCACCGCGACGGCCGCCCACGCGTGCGTGGCGTCCGCACCCTGCAGCTTCTCCCTGCCCGGCGGGGGTGCGGTCTCGAGGTAGCCGCTGACGTAGCGGGCCGGCAGCCCGGCGGCGCGCAGGCACCCGACGGCGAGGTGGGCGAAGTCCTGGCAGACGCCCTGGCGCAGGTCCAGCAGCTCGGCCAGCGTCGTGCGGACCGAGGTCGCCCCCTGCGCGTAGCGGAAGTCGTGGTGGATGCGGTGCACCAGCGCCCCGACCGCCTCGCCCAGGGGGCGTCCGGGCGCCAGCACGTCCGCGGCGTAGGCGCGCACGGCCGGCCCCAGGGCCACCAGCGGGGACGGCAGCGTGAACTCCGCCCACTCCACCGGGTCGGTGCTGCGGGCCAGCTCGTCCGCGGCGGCCGACACCGTCCACGCGTCCAGCTCGGCGAGGTCCGGGACGGGCCGGTCCACCTCCACCACGCTCGTCGCGGCCACGACGAGCTCCCGGGTGGGCGTGCGGCACTCGAGGTACACCGACGGGTTCCCGAAGTAGTCCAGGTGGGTGGTGACCACCTCGGAGGGCGGAGTGGCGACCACCTCGGAGCTGATCACGACCTGGCCGGGCACCTCCCGGGGCTGGAGCAGCCCGCGGTTGTAGCAGGCCTCGAGCACGTCGTCGTAGGTGTAGCGGGTGACGTGGCGCACCCGGTAGCGGCGCCGTCCGGTGACGATCATCAGCCCACCTGCCTCGGGGTCGACCAGGTGGCCTCCGCCGTGCGGCGGCTCGCCTGGCGGACGAAGTGGCGCTGCGCGATCCGCTGCCCCAGGGAGGTCAGCGCGGCGGCCAGCTGCCCCAGCCGGGCGTCGGTGTCCGCGGGTGCGGCGTCCGCGACGGCGTCGAGGCCGGCGAGCAGGGCCTCCGCCTGCCCGGCCAGCGGCTCGTCGCCGGCCAGCCGCAGGTCGGAGGCGAGCGCCGCCAGCTGGTGGGCCACCGAGCGCGGGTTGGCCGCGTCGTGCACCAGCAGCGGGCGCACCGACTCCGCAGCGGTCGCCGGGCCGGTGCCCGCGGCCGCGCGGCGGCGGTGGGTGATGATGCTCTCGCAGGCCCGCAGCACGGCGTCCGCGACGAGCTCGGCGCCGGGGTCGCCGGGACGGTCCAGCAGCGTGTGCCGCAGCAGCGAGACGGTGTGCCGGGCACGCTCCAGCCTGCTGCCCGCGTCGAGGAAGGCCCAGGACGAGTCCCGCACCATGCTCTGCGCCATGATCCCCGAGTAGGCGAGCAGGGATTCCAGCACGTCCGCCAGCAGGGGCTGCAGCGCCTCGTCGTCCGCCGGGCGCGCGCCGAGCGTCCGCTCCAGCCGGCTGAACACGCTCCAGATGTCCACGCTCATCAGGTCGCGCACCTCCTGCGCCTCCGCCGACAGCCGGCGGGCGCTGTGATGCACCCCGCCGGAGGAGGCGGGGTCGAGCGCGACCCGGGTCAGGTAGCCCAGCGCCGACTCGGCGTACCAGCGCTCGACGGAGGTGATGAGCGAGACCGTGTCGACCAGCCGGGCGGACGCCGCTGCCCCCGTGGTGCCGGGACGCGAGCCGAAGTCCTCGGCGAGGTCGTCGGCCACCTTCACCAGGCGGGCCGTGCCCTCGGCCCGCTCCGCGAGCGCGCCGATCGTCATCAGGGTGCGCGCCACGCGGGGTGGGACGGCCGATTCCCGGGGGGCGACCGCCAGGCGGCGCCGGACGCGCTCCGGCTCTGCCTTCTCCGTGGCCGCCGCCGGTACCCAGACGTCCTTCGCCAGCGTCCCGGCTGCGCTGGAGACCGTGCGCTCCCCCACCGCGGACGCGACCCGGCCCAGCCCCCCGGGGAGGAAGTGGTAGGAGTCGGCGGACGCCGCACCGAACGCGCGCAGCACGAAGCGGCGCGGCTCCAGGCCCGACGGGGTGACCACCGGGGCCGTCGACAGCTGGACGGGCTCCTGCCCGCACCACGCCCACGGTTCCTCCCGGATCCGGGCGGCCAGCTCCTCCCGCTCGGCGGCCGTCAGCCGCCACCCGTAGCGCACCCCGGCGGCGCCGCTGCGGGCGACCGGCTTGACCACGAGGTGGTCCAGGCCGGACAGCACGTGGCTGAGCTCCGCGGGCGTGCCGCACCACCACGTGCGCGGGGAGTCGAGCAGCAGGTCCTCGCCGAGAAGGGCGCGGGCCACGGGCCGCAGGTGGGCGATCAGGGCGGGGTTGTCCAGCACGCCGGCGCCGACCGGGTTCACCACGGTCACCGCCCGCTGCCGCGCGGTCTCGATCATCCCGGGCAGGCCCACCTCCGAGTTGCCGCGGAACTCCAGCGGGTCGGACAGCAGGGCGTCGACCCGGCGCAGCACCACGTCCACGGGCTCCAGGTCGTCGCCGGCGCGCAGCCACACCCGTCCCCTGCTCACCACGAGGTCGTCGGCCTCGGCGAGGGGGAAGCCGAGCATGGTGGCCAGCAGGCCGTGGTCGTAGGCGATCTCGCTGCCCGAGCCGGGCGACAGCAGGACCACCCGCGGCGTCTCCGAGCCGCCGGGGGCCGCGTCGAGCAGCGCGCCGGTCATCGCGTGGAAGAAGCCGCGCAGCCGCGCCAGGTCGCTGGTGCGGTGCAGCCCGGCCAGGACGCGGCTGACGATCCGGCGGGTCGCCATGGCGTAGCCGGCGCCCGCCGGCGCCTGCGTCCGGTCGGAGATCACGCGCCAGGCGCCGTCTTCGTCCCGCCCCAGGTCGGTGGCGGTGAGCACGAGCTGGCGGCGCTGCGCGGGGTCGAGGTGGTCGGCGGGACGGGTGAACCCCGGGTGCGACAGCACGGCCGCGGGTGGAAGGACGCCGCTGCGCAACAGCGTCCGAGTCGAGTACAGGTCGGTGAGCACGGCGTCCAGGAGCACCGCTCGCTGCACCAGCCCGCGCTCCAGTCCGGCCCACTCGCCCGCGTCCAGTGGCAGCGGCAGGGGGTCGATCAGCCACGGCTCACGGACGCCGGAGTGGGCGGCGCCGTAGGTGATGCCCTCGTCCTCGACCAGCCCGGACGCCTCCGCGCGCGCCGCGAGCAGGCCGCCCAACCCCATGGCCTCGATGGTCGCGGCGAGCGCTTCTGCGTGGGGGCGTGGGCCGGCGTCGGTGATCAGCTCGTCGACCCCGCCGCGGGCGGGATGTCGCCGGTACGCGTCCAGCAGCGCGCTGCTGGTCTCGGACGCCGGCACGGACATGGCCGACACGATACCCACGCGACGGGTCGCGGCGAGGGCGTCCGTCCACGCCTGCGGCGGCGCTCACGCGCCGAGGTCCGCGGACGGGTCAGGAGATGAAGGTGACCCCCGCCAGGGCGACCCGGAACCCGTTGCCGGTCTTGGTGTTGGCGCAGGTGACACCGACCTTCTCGCTGGCGCAGACGTAGTTGCCCTTGCGCAGCGCGCGGCCGTAGGGCAGCACGGCCATCTTCTGGCCGTCGTAGGTGACCGACGGCAGGCCCTTGCCCTTCCACCAGCCGACGTACATCCCGTTGGTCTGCGGCAGGGCCTCCGCGCCGCCGCTGCAGAAGTAGTCGGCCGTGGAGATCACCGAGACGCCGGTCACGTCGAGCTCGGCACCGGGGCACACCTCCTCCGACGGCGGCACCTTCGACATGTCCATGCCGAAGGGGAAGTGGCACAGGGCGTTGTCGGCGTAGATCGCGCACCAGATGCGTCCGGTGGGGCTGGCGAAGTGGGCACTCTCGTAGGCGTTGGCGTTGATCGCACCCGACACCGACGGCACGGTCGGCGCGGTCGACGACGGCGTCGCGCTCGGCGTCCCGCTCTCCGACGGGCTGGTGGTCGGGGTCGCGCCCGTCGGGGTGGCCGACTCCACGACGATCGGGCCGGGCGACCACGCCGGGGCCGGGGTGCACCCGGCCAGGAGCAGCAGCGACAGCCACACGAGGACACCGCGTCGCATCGGGAACCTCACTTCCGAGGGGGCCTGCCGACAGTGTGCCGCGCCGGGTGGCCCGGCGGCCACCGATCGGCCCCGACGCGCCGCGGCGGCGCACCCCGGCCGCGCCGGGGCAGAATCGAGGGGTGGGCGGGGGAGGACAGCGGGCGCTCGTGCTGGGCAGCGGCGGCGCCACCGGCATCGCGTGGCAGGCCGGCGTGCTGGCCGGGCTGCGGGACGCCGGCGTGGACCTCGACGCCGGGCTCGTGGTGGGCACCTCCGCCGGCGCCGTCGTGGCGGCGTGGCTGGCCGCGACCGGCGACCTCCCGCCGCTGGACGTGCTCGGGACGGGACGCGCCGGGCGGCTCGGGCTCGCCCCGCTCGCCCTGGCCGGCGCCCAGGTGTTCCCCAGCCGCCGGCACGCCCTGGCCTGGCTGGGGGAGCGTGCGCGGCGCACGTGGACGGCCCGGGCGGAGCGGGACTGGGTCGGCCGCTTCTCCGCCCTGGCCGGACGCCCCTGGCCCGCCGGGCTCGTCGTCGTCGCCACCGACGCGGCCACCGGCCGTCCCGCCTACCTCACCGGGCGGGCGCCGGTCGACCTCGCCCGCGCGGTGGCGGCGAGTTGCGCGGTACCGGGGGTCTTCCCCGCGGTCACGGTCGCCGGACGGCTGCTGTTCGACGGCGGCCTGCGCTCGCCGGCGAACCTCGACCTCGCCGACGGGGCGGACGCGGCCGTCGCCCTCGCCCCGCTGGCGCCCTCGGTGCGGGCGCACCGGCGCCCGGCGAACCAGGCCGCGGCGCTGGCAGCGTCCGGCACGCAGGTGCTGCTGCTCGAACCCGACGCGGCCGGACGGCGGGCGATCGGCCTCGACGTCCTCGACACGTCCCGGGGACGGGAGGCGCTGGAGGCGGGCCGTGCGCTCGGGCTGCGACGCGCCCGGGACGTCCCCCCGAGCTGGTCGCGCGGCGACTGAGACCCGGGCTGCCCGCGCCGTGCCGCCAGCGAATAGAGTTCCAGAACGCCCATGCACGACAGGGAGGCTCGATGTTCCGCAAGATCCTGGTCGCGAACCGGGGTGAGATCGCCGTCCGCGCGTTCCGCGCCGCCACAGAACTCGGGGTGGCCACCGTGGCGGTGTTCCCCTACGAGGATCGGCACGCCGAGTACCGCCTGAAGGCCGACGAGTCCTACGAGATCGGCGAGCACGGGCACCCCGTCCGCGCCTACCTGGACGTGGCCGGCTTCATCGAGGCCGCCCGGCACGCGGGCGCGGACGCGATCTACCCCGGGTACGGCTTCCTTTCGGAGAACCCCGACCTCGCCCAGGCCTGCGCCGCGGCCGGCATCACGTTCATCGGCCCCAGCCAGGGCGTCCTCGAACTCACCGGCAACAAGGCGCGCGCCATCCAGGCGGCCCGCGAGTCGGGGCTGCCGACCCTGCGCGGGTCGGAGCCGAGCAAGGACGTCGACACCCTCGTCGCCGCGGCCGGGGAGATCGGCTTCCCGCTGTTCGTGAAGGCGGTCAGCGGCGGTGGCGGACGCGGCATGCGCAGGGTCGACGACCCCGAACTGCTGCCGGCAGCGCTGGCCGAGGCCATGCGCGAGGCCGAGTCGGCCTTCGGGGACTCCCGGATGTACCTGGAGCAGGCGGTGATCCGCCCCCGGCACATCGAGGTGCAGGTGCTGGCCGACGGTACCGGCGAGGTGATCCACCTGTTCGAGCGGGACTGCTCGGTGCAGCGGCGCCACCAGAAGGTCGTCGAGATCGCGCCGGCGCCCAACCTCGACCCGGGGCTGCGCCGCCGGATCTGCTCCGACGCCGTCCGCTTCGCCCGGCACATCGGCTACGTCAACGCCGGCACCGTCGAGTTCCTGCTCGGCGAGGACGGCAGCTACGTCTTCATCGAGATGAACCCGCGCATCCAGGTGGAGCACACCGTCACCGAGGAGGTGACCAACGTCGACCTGGTCAGCTCGCAGATCCGGATCGCGGCCGGCGAGACCCTCGTCGGCATGGGCCTCACCCAGGACGCGATCCAGGTGCGCGGCGTGGCCCTCCAGTGCCGCGTGACCACCGAGGACCCGGCGAACGGCTTCCGTCCCGACACCGGGACGATCTCGGTCTACCGCACCCCCGGCGGCGCCGGCGTCCGGCTGGACGGTGGCGTGGTGTTCGCCGGCTCCGCGGTGAGCGCGCACTTCGACTCGATGCTGGTGAAGGTCACCTGCCGGGGCAGCGACCTGCGCAGCGCGGCCCGCAGGGCCTACCGGGCACTGACCGAGTTCCGGGTTCGGGGGGTGTCGACGAACATCCCGTTCCTCGAGGCCGTCATCTCCGATCCCGACTTCCTCGCCGGCAACACGTCCACGTCCTTCATCGACGAGCGCCCCCACCTGCTGCACTACCACATCCCCGCCGACCGCGGCACGAAGCTGCTGACCTACCTGGCGGAGGTGAGCGTGAACCGCCCGCACGGCGAGGCGCGGACGCGGCTGCGCCCGCAGGTGAAGCTCCCCGTCCTTGGCAAGGACCTCGCCGCCGCGCCGCCGCCGTCCGGCTCGCGCCAGCACCTCCTCGAGGTGGGGCCCGCCCGGTGGGCGGCCGACCTCCGCGCCCAGGTGCCGGTGGCGGTCACCGACACCACCTTCCGCGACGCCCACCAGTCGCTGCTGGCCACGCGGGTGCGCACCCGCGACCTGCTGCACGTCGCCCCGGTGATCGCCCGGACGCTGCCGCAGCTGCTCAGCGTCGAGGCGTGGGGCGGGGCGACCTACGACGTCGCGCTGCGGTTCCTCAAGGAGGACCCGTGGGACCGTCTCGACGCGCTGCACAAGGCCATGCCCAACCTGCCGCTGCAGATGCTGCTCCGCGGCCGCAACACGGTGGGCTACACGCCGTACCCGCTCGCGGTGACGAAGGCGTTCGTGCACGAGGCGGCGGCGTCCGGGCTGGACGTGTTCCGCATCTTCGACGCGCTGAACAACGTCGACCAGATCCGTCCGGCGATCGAGGCCGTGCTCGAGACCGACCACGCCGTCGCGGAGGCGGCGCTGTGCTACACGGGCAACATGACCTCTCCGGGCGAGACGCTCTACACCCTCGACTACTACCTGCGGCTCGCCGAACAGCTGGTCGAGGCGGGGGCGCACGTGCTCGCGATCAAGGACATGGCGGGCCTCCTGCGGGCGCCGGCCGCGGCGAAGCTGGTGACCGCGCTGCGGTCGAACTTCGACCTGCCGGTGCACCTGCACACCCACGACACCGCGGGCGGCCAGCTCGGCACGCTGCTGGCCGCCGTCGACGCCGGGGTGGACGCGGTGGACGTCGCGGCGGCGTCCATGGCCGGGACGACGTCCCAGGTGTCGATGTCCGCCCTGGTGGCCGCGCTGGAGGACACCGAGCGGGACACGGGGCTGAGCCTGCGCGCGGTCACCGCGCTGGAGCCCTACTTCGAGGCGGTCCGCAAGCTGTACGGGCCGTTCGAGTCCGGCCTGCCCGGCCCCACCGGGCGGGTCTACGTCCACGAGATCCCCGGCGGCCAGCTGTCGAACCTGCGCCAGCAGGCCATGGCTCTCGGCCTGGGCGACCGGTTCGAGGCGATCGAGGACATGTACGCCGCCGCGAACCGGATCCTCGGCAACATCGTGAAGGTCACGCCGTCCTCGAAGGTCGTCGGCGACCTGGCCCTGGCGCTGGTCGGACGCAAGGCCGACCCGGCCGACTTCGAGGCGCACCCGGAGAAGTACGACATCCCCGACTCGGTGATCGGCTTCCTCAACGGCGACCTCGGCGACCCGCCCGGGGGGTGGCCGGAGCCGTTCCGCACGAAGGCGCTCGCCGGGAGGGCGACGAGGCCGGTGGTGACCGAGTTGTCGGACGAGGACGCGGCCGAGCTGGCGTCCACCCCCCGCCGGACGCTGAACCGGCTGCTCTTCCCCGGCCCGCTGCGCGACTACGAGGAGGCCGTCGAGGCGTACTCGGAGCTGTCGGTGGTGCCGACCGTGGAGTTCCTGCACGGCCTGCGCCAGGGCGAGGAGGTCGAGGTCGAGCTCGAGCGCGGCAAGTCGCTGCTGCTGGGCATCTCGGCGATCGGCGACCCGGACGACCGCGGCATGCGCCAGGTGATGTGCACGGTGAACGGCCAGATGCGGGTGGTCACCGTCCGCGACGAGTCGGTGACCTCGACCGTCGCGGTGGCTGAGCGGGCGAACCCGTCGGTTCCCGGCCAGGTGCCCGCGCCGTTCGCCGGCGTGGTGACGCTCACGGTGGACGTCGGAGACGAGGTGTCGGCCGGGCAGCAGGTGGCCACGATCGAGGCGATGAAGATGGAGGCCTCGATCACCACCCCGGTGTCGGGCGTCGTCCGGCGCGTCGCGATCGGCCACGCCCAGGCCGTGGAGGGCGGCGACCTCCTGGTCGAGATCGGCTGACGCGGGCCCAGACGGGCCCGCGCCCGGGTCCGCGTCCGCGCCCGGCGGCGTCCCACCCGTCCCACCCGTCGCCCGCGCCCCCGACTGCAACTCCCGCTACCGGAATTCCGGTAGCGGGAGTTGCGTTCGGGGGCAAACCGTGGTGGGGGTCGGGGACGGAGGTCAGGCCGTGGCGGGCTTGCGGTAGGTCGCGCTGCCGAACCCGAGGATCAGGAAGCCGATCACGGAGAAGATCACCAGCAGGAAGAACGACCACCCGCCGCCCTTGCCGAAGGCCGCGCCCAGCTTGATGGCCACGACGATCGCGATCACGAGGTTGACCACGGGGATCAGCAGCAGCAGGAACAGCCACGGGTTGAGCCCGGCGATCCGGAACAGGACAAAGGTGTTGTACAACGGGACGATCGACGCCCAGCCGGGTTCGCCGGCCTTGGTGAAGATCTTCCAGAGGGCGACGACCATCAGCACCGCGAGGATGAAGCTGATGATGGCGGCGGGCAGGCTGGCGAGCGCGGCGGCGGCGGAGTCGGTGTCGGGTGTCATGGCTCTCCTTGGGTCGGCGACGGAGCGGACCACAAGCTAGCGGCCCGTCCACCGGTGCAGGGGGACGCTGCGCCCCGCGGCGGGTTACCGTCTCGTGAACGTCCCGCCCTCGCGAACGCCCCGGCCCCATGGGTGTCCGGGTGGGACGCGCCGTCCCACCCGTTGCTCCCGCCCCCGAGCGCAACTCCCGCTACCGGAATTCCGGTAGCGGGAGTTGCACTCGGCAGCAAACGCGGGTGGGGGGCGGGCGGCGGGGCGCGAGGGGGTGGGCGGCGGGGTGGCGAGCGCCCGCCCGATCAGCCGGGACGGAAGGCGGAGCCCATGTGGGCGTCGTCCGACATCGGGAGCTTGCCGGACCGGGCGGCGGCGAGCAGGGCGGCGTGGTCGGCCTCGGTCTGGTCGGCGTAGCGGCGAGCGAAGGTCGCGAGCGCGTCTCCGGCGGCAGCACCGTCCCCGAGGTAGCCGGCGATCATCGAGGCCCCGGACGTCCGGGCGTGGCCCTTCGCGAGCAGGTGGCCGACGATGCCGGCGTAGTCGGTCAGCGCCTCCTCCCGGATGGCGTTGAGCGGCACGGTGCCCTTCATGTTCCGGAACTGGCGGACGTAGTACTCGCGCCCCTCGATCGTCGTCCAGCCCAGCAGCGGGTCGCTCACGGTCTGCAGCGCCTGCTGGTACTCCACCACCCGCTGGCCCTGGTGGGCGTGCCACGCGTCGTCGCCGTGGACGAAACGGGCCAGCACCGAGCGGCGGGCCTCCTTCAGCTGGAGGAAGAGCACGTCGTCCGGCGTCGACCCCACCAGCAGCACCACGTAGGCACGCAGCCCGACCGACCCGACGCCGACCACACGGTGCGCCACGTCCTCCACGGTGTAGCCGGCGACGACCCGCCGCCAGTGGGGAGCGAGGGTGGCCAGGTAGTCGTCCAGGCCGGCCGCGATCGCGGCAGCCTCCGCCTCGTCCACCGAGGTCGTGATCGGGGGCTCGGGGATGATCCGGCGGTGACCGTCCACCTCCCCGGTCAGCTTGGGCAGCACCCGGTCGCTGGTGCGCTTCCGCGCGGTCCGGGCCGCCCGCTTGATCTCCGCCCGGAGGGTGGCGTCGGCCACCGAGGAGTGGAGGCTCGAGACGTCCAGCCGGTTGTAGGAGCGGGCGAGCAGCGGTTGCGTGGCCAGGCCGGCCACCTCGGCCGCGTACGCCACCACGCACGAGCGCACGGACGCGCCGCAGGAGTCCTCGCTGTAGCCGTTCTCGCGCCCGGCCACCCAGACGCTCGCCACCAGCCGGCGCAGGTCCCACTCCCAGCCGCCGGGGTGTGCCTCGTCGAAGTCGTTGAGGTCGATCACCTGCGCGCCCTCGGGCGACCGGTAGAAGCCGAAGTTGCCCAGGTGTGCGTCCCCGCAGACCACGGGGTGGATGCCGGTCGACGGCAGGGACGCCACGTCAGCGGCCATCACGACCGCCGACCCGCGCAGGAACCCGTACGGCGAGGTGGCCATCCGGGCCACCCGGATGCCGACCAGGTCGGGGACGCGGCCCACGTGGCTCATCGCGATCAGGGCGATCGGGTCGAAGCGCGCCGAGCTGTCGGCCCACTCGCCGAGCCGCTGGTAGGGCACCTGCTCGCGCAGCGCCCGCCCGAGGGCGAACCGCTCCTCCCTGCTGGGCGGGGCCTGGCGGACGGACCGGAAGCCGGTGGCCGTGGTGGCGGGCAGCACGCTGTGGGACATGGTTCCTCCTGCTCGGCCATCTTGGCCTCCGGCGGGCTCCGCGGCCAGCCCCTCGCGGCGGCGCGGACGGCGTGGGCCGGACGCGCGCGACGGACGGCCCGTCACCGGGGACGGCCTTGCCGGGTGCGGCACAGTGGTGGCGTGAGCGAAACCTGGCCGAGCCCGCCGATCCCCACCCCGTCCCTGGTGCTGCGCGGACGCCGGTTCGACGCCGGGCACCCGGCGGTGATGGGCATCGTCAACCGGACTCCGGACTCCTTCTACGCCGCCGCGCGCTACACCGACCTCGGCCCCGGACTGGCCGCGGTCGACCGGCTGGTGGCCGAGGGCGCCGACCTGATCGACGTGGGCGGGGTGCGGGCAGGGCAGGAGGGTGAGGAGGTCGGTCCGGCGCAGGAGATCGAGCGCGTGCGCCCGTTCCTGCTCGCGGTTCGCGAGCGCCACCCGTCCCTGCTGCTCAGCCTGGACACGTGGCGGGCCGAGGTCGCCACGGCCTGCGCGGACGCGGGCATCGACCTCGTCAACGACACGTGGGCGGGGGCGGACCCCGAACTCGTGGCGGTCGCCGCGGAGCTGGGCGCCGGCTATGTCGTCTCGCACACCGGCGGGCTCCCGCCGCGCACCGATCCGGTCGACATCAGCTACGGCCCCGACCCCGACGACGTCGTCCGTGACGTGCTCGCCGTGCTGGCCGGCGGCGCCGCCCGCGCGGTCGCGGCCGGCGTCCCGGCGGAGCGTGTGCTGGTGGATCCGACCCTCGACTTCGGCAAGACCACCCGCAACTCCCTTCGGGTGCTCGCTGCGACGGGGGCGATCGCCGGGCTGGGCTACCCGGTGCTGCAGGCGCTCAGCCGCAAGGACTTCGTCGGGGAGACCCTCGACCTGCCGGTCGACCAGCGGCTGTTCGGCACGCTCGCCGCGACCGCCGTCGCCGCCTGGCTGGGCACGGTCGTGTTCCGCGCCCACGACGTCGCCGCCACCCGCCAGGTGGCCGACATGGTGGCCTCGCTCCGGGGGGACCGCCCGCCGGCGGTCGCCGTCCGCGGCGAACCGCGGGCCTGACCGCTGCGCGGCGGCCGGCGCAGGCGGCATAGGCTGCCCGCGTGGACCTCAAGGACCTGCGCAAGAGCTACGAGCACGGCAGCCTGGACGAGGCGGACGCCGGCAACGCACCGCTGGCGCTCTTCCAGCGCTGGCTCGCCGACGCCGTCGCCGCCGGCGTGCCCGAGCCGAGCGCGATGACGCTGGCGACCGTCGGCGAGGACGGTCGGCCGTCCACCCGCGTCGTGCTGCTCAAGGGCGCGGACGAGCGCGGCCTGGTGTTCTTCACCAACTACGGCAGCAGGAAGGGGCGCGAGCTCGCGGCCAACCCGCACGCCGCGCTGCAGTTCCACTGGCCGGAGCGGGAACGGGTGGTGCGTGTCGAGGGCGTGGCCGAACGGACGTCTGCGGAGGAGTCCGACGCCTACTTCGTGACCCGTCCGCTCGACTCGCGGATCGGCGCGTGGGCGTCCCCGCAGAGCGAGGTGATCGCGAGTCGCGGCGTGCTGCTGTCCAACGCGGCGAAGGCGTCGGCGCGGTACGGGCTGAACCCGCCGCGTCCGGAGCACTGGGGCGGGTTCCGGGTGGTGCCCGACACCTGGGAGTTCTGGCAGGGACGCCGCAGCCGCCTGCACGACCGCGTCCGCTTCCGCCTCGCGGATGGTTCGTGGCTGAAGGAGCGACTCGCGCCCTGAGCAGGTGCGGCGGCTCGCCGGACCGAGGGCCGGACGGCGCAGTCCGCCGCTGCCCGCGGCGTGGCACGATCCGGGCATGAGCAGGGGATTCCAGCTGGCCGAGCGGTTCTCGGGCGTCACGACGTCACCGGTGCGTGACATCCTCGCGGTGGTCAACCGCGGGGACGTGATCTCGTTCGCCGGCGGCATCCCGGACGGCTCGCTGTTCGCCCTCGACGACTTCCGTGCGGCGTTCGACCACGTGCTGTCCACACAGGGTCGCCGCGCGCTGCAGTACGCGTCCACCCAGGGTGAGCCGGAGCTGCTGGAGCAGGTCGCCGCCCGGATGGCCCGGCAGCTGCCGACCACCCCCGACCAGGTGCAGGTGACCAGCGGTTCGCAGGAGGGCATCTTCCTCGTGGGCCAGGCGCTGCTCGACCCGGGCGACGTCGTGCTGGTCGAGCAGCCCACCTACCTGGCGGCCGTCCAGGCGTTCAGCCTCGCCGGCGCGCGGCTGGTGGCCGTCGCGTCCGACGACCACGGGATGCTGCCGGACGCCCTGAACGCGGCCATCGCCGCGCACCGTCCGCGCTTCGTCTACCTGATCCCGACCTTCCAGAACCCGACCGGCCGCTCGATGCCCGCCGCGCGCCGGCGGGAGGTGGCCGACGTGCTGCTGCGCACCGGCGTCCCGCTGCTCGAGGACGACCCGTACGGCGAGCTGCGGTTCGAGGGCGAGGCGGCCGCGCCGCTGGCCGCGCTGCCCGGCATGGGCGCCCAGACGGTCCTGCTGAACTCGGCCTCGAAGGTGATGGCCCCCGGGGTGCGGATCGGGTGGCTCCGGGCCGAGGGCCCCATCCTGCGCGCGGTCGAGGTCGCCAAGCAGGCCGTCGGGCTCCAGTCGGCGGTCACCGACCAGCTGGCCGTCGCCCGCTACCTCGCCACCTGCGACCTCGATGCCCACATCGCCCGCGTCGTGGACGTCTACCGCGAGCGCAGGGACGCGATGGCCTCCGGCCTGGCGTCCCGGCTCCCCGCGGGCGCGGAGGTGACCAGGCCCGAGGGCGGCATGTTCCTGTGGGCCCGGCTGGGTGGTGGCGCCGACACCGCCGTCACGCTGCCGGCGGCGGTCGACGCGGGTGTCGCCTACGTGCCGGGCTGGCCGTTCTTCGCCGCCGAGCCAGACCGCTCGACGATGCGGCTGTCGTACGTCACGAACGCCCCGGACGTGATCGAGCGCGGCCTGGACCGGCTGGCCGGCGCGCTTGGCTGGTGACGCCGGGCCCAGGGCCGGCGGCGGAGGAAGTGGGGGCGACGCTCAGGCCAGGCGGGAGCGCAGCGTCGCGACGAGGTCGGTGACCGCTCCGCCCGCCCGTCGCGGGATGACGTGCGCGGCGTCCGGGCCGGTGTAGACGAACACGTGGTCGTCGGTCTCCACGACCCGGGAGATCCGTGACCAGGGGACGTGGGTGCTGCGCCGGCCGGCGAGGATCGTGAGGCCGTCGTCGTCGAGTTCGAGCCGGCGGGTCGTCCCGGTCTGTTCCAGCGCCACGCGGGCCTTCGTGCGATAGCGGCGGGCCAGCAGCCACTCGCCCGCCCGTCCGCGCTGCCACTCCCACCAGCCCACCGCGGCGCCGACGAGGATAGAGACCAGCTCGGCCGCCCCGGCGAGCTCCAGCAGCCGGGAGAGCAGGAACGGCAGGGTCGACACCGCGAACATGGCCAGGTAGGCCGCACCGCCGACGAGCCACGCGCCCACCAGGCGCATCCGGGCGCGCCGCGGATCCTCCTCGCCGGACGCCTTCGCCTGCCAGGCGGCGAACGCGACGAGGTCGTCCACGGTCAGGGTGAACTCGACCACGGGCAGAGGCTACCCGCTCGTCCGAGCGCCCTCACACCCCGGGGACGCCGAGCGCGCGCAGCCGGGAGCGCAGGTGGCCGTAGGTGTCCGTGCCGGCGAAGTGGACGGCCTGGAGGCCCGCGCGACGGGCCCCGCGGACGTTGACGGCCATGTCGTCGACGAAGACCGCCTCCGACGGTGCGATGCCGAGTGTCTCGACGATGTGGGTGAAGAACGCCGGGTCCGGCTTGGCCAGGCCCACCCGGAAGGAGTGGAACTGGTGGTCGAAGTGCTCGTCGTAGGGCAGGTTCGCGAGCATGAAGCCGCCCCGGTAGCTCTGCTGGTTGGTCGCCAGCGCCGTCGTCACCCCGGCCGCCCGGACCCGGTCGACGAGGTCGAGCATCCGCTCGTCGAGTTCCACCCGGTACCAGACCTGGAGGATGTCGTCTGCGGTGCAGTCCCGGCCGTCACGCTCGAGCAGGGCGGTGAGGAGCTCGCGCAGGTCGGCCCGCCCGGTCAGGGTGGTCTTCTCGTGGCGGAAGGCGTCCGCGACGAACCGGGGCCCGCCGAGGCGAGCCATCTCCGTCAGCCAGCCCGCGTGGGGGTACTGGGTGACGCCGTCGGCGTCCATCAGCAGCGCACGGACCCTCGGGCGGTCGCCCACCGAGGGATCGTGCGTCCTGGCGTCGTCCCGGTCCACCTCAGCCGACAGCGGTCGGGGCGGGACGCGGCGCCGGGTTCTCGATCTGTTCGACCGAGCGGGCCGCGCCCTTGTCCGCGCTGAGGGCCATCGCAGCGTAGACCCGCAGCGCCGGCGACACGTGGCGCTCGCGGTGGGCGGGCTTCCAGCCGAGCTCGTCACGACGCGCCCGTCGCTCGGCGAGCGTGGTGTCGTCCACCAGCAGCGTCACGGAGCGGTCGGGGATCGAGATCTCGATCAGGTCGCCGTCCTCGACCAGGCCGATCGTGCCCCCGGCAGCGGCCTCGGGCGAGACGTGGCCGATCGACAGGCCGGACGACCCTCCGGAGAAGCGGCCGTCGGTGATCAGCGCGCACTGCGGGCCCAGCCCCAGCCCCTTCAGGTAGGACGTCGGGTACAGCATCTCCTGCATGCCCGGGCCGCCCTTGGGCCCCTCGTAACGGACCACCACCACGTGGCCGGGCTTGACCCGCTTGCCGAGGATCGCCTCGACGGCCTCCTCCTGGCTCTCGGTGACGATCGCGGTACCCCGGAACGTCCACTGGTCGGCCGGCACGCCCGCGGTCTTCACGATCGCGCCGTCCTCGGCCAGGTTGCCCTTGAGGATGGCCAGCCCGCCCTCGACGGTGTACGGGGTCGCGACCGACCGGATGCAGCCGTTCTCCGCGTCGGTGTCGAGGGTGTCCCAGCGGACCGTCGAGGAGAACGGCTCTGTCGTGCGCACGCCGCCGGGGGCGGCGTGGAACAGCTCGACGGCCTCGGGCAGCGGGCTGCCGCCGCGGATGTCCCAGTTCGCCAGCCACGTGGCCACGTCCGGGGAGTGCACGGCGTGGACGCCGTGGTCGAACAGGCCGCCACGGTCGAGTTCGCCCATGATCGCGACGATGCCGCCGGCGCGGTGCACGTCCTCCATGTAGTACGACGTCGTATTCGGCGCGACCTTGCACAGGCACGGGGTGGTGCGCGACAGCGCGTCGATGTCGTCGGAGTCGAAGTCGACGCCGGCCTCGTGCGCGGCTGCCAGCAGGTGGAGGACGGTGTTGGTGGAGCCGCCCATCGCGATATCGACCCGCATCGCGTTCTCGAACGCGGGCTTGGTGGCGATCGCCTTCGGCAGCACCGAGGCGTCCTCCTCGTCGTACCAGCGCTTGGCCAGCTCCACCACGAGCTTCCCCGCGGTGGTGAACAGGTCCTTGCGGGCGGCGGAGGTCGCCAGCGTCGAGCCGTTGCCCGGCAGGGCCAGCCCGATCACCTCGAGCAGGCAGTTCATCGAGTTCGCGGTGAACATGCCCGAGCACGACCCGCAGGTCGGGCAGGCGTTCTGCTCGATCTCGAGCAGCTGGGCGTCGGAGACGCTGTCGTCGACCGCCTTGTACATCGCGTCGATCAGGTCGAGGCGGGTCGTCGCCACCCCGTCCACGATGTGCGCCTTGCCGGCCTCCATCGCGCCACCCGAGACGAAGACGGTCGGGATGTTCAGCCGCAGCGCGGCCAGCAGCATGCCGGGGGTGATCTTGTCGCAGTTGGAGATGCACACCAGCGCGTCGGCGCAGTGCGCGTTCACCATGTACTCCACGGAGTCGGCGATCAGCTCACGGCTCGGCAGCGAGTAGAGCATGCCGGCGTGGCCCATCGCGATGCCGTCGTCCACGGCGATGGTGTTGAACTCCCGTCCCACACCGCCGGCCTCCGCGACGGCCCCGGCGACGAGCGCACCCATCTCCTTCAGGTGCACGTGCCCGGGGACGAACTGGGTGAACGAGTTGGCGATCGCGACGATCGGCTTGCCGAAGTCGGAGTCGACCAGGCCGGTGGCACGCCACAGGGCGCGGGCTCCGGCCATGTTGCGGCCGTGGGTGACGGTGCGGGAACGCAGTGCGGGCATGGGCCTACCTCGATTCAAGGAACGCAACCAGCGTAGTCCGCGGGATATTCCGGGTGAACGCCCCGGCCGGGGGCCGAGACCGGTGGACTACGTGCCGGCGCCGGACCCGCCACTGGCTTCGAACGGGAATAGCATTGAACCCGTCGGGGAAGATCCCGCGAACCGGAGGCCGGCGATGAAGCTGCGACGGGTTGATGTGGTCCTTCGTATCGGGATCGCGTTCGGACTGGCGGTCACCACCCTCACCGTGGGCGTGCCGGCCGCCACCGGGGCAGCACCGGCAGTGGAGCGGCGCCTCACCACGAGCCCCTCCCAGCAGACGTGGCCGGAGATGTCGGGCAAGTACGTCGTGTTCTCCGACGACCGCAACGAGCGCCTCGTGGGCGACCCGAACGACCCGGAGTCGCTCTACGACATCCGCGTGCTCAACCTGAGCACGGGCAGGAGCCGCGTGCTCACCCCGAAGCACACGGCCATGGGGCGGGCGGCGATCTCGGGCAACCGGGTGGTCTGGGTCGACTACGGGAACGGGCGCAACAGCGGTGTCTGGTACCACAACCTGGCCACCGGCACCCACAAGCGGATCAGCAGCGCGGGCGGCGTCGAGGTCGAGATCAGCGGGCGCAACGTCTGCTACGAGCGGAGCAACCGCGTGTGGGTCTACAACCTGCGGACGAAGAAGGAACGCGCGGTGTCGCCGAAGGCGTCCTCGGCCGCATCGTGCGACATCTCCGGGTCGGTGGTCGTCTGGCAGGACTTCCGTAACGGCAACCACGACATCTACAGCTACAACCTGTCCACGAGGAAGGAGCGCCGGCTGACCACGGACACCGGCGGCCAGACCATCCCGAAGATCTCCGGCAACCGCGTGGTGTGGACCGACGACCGCAACGGCGGGCTGGACCTCGACGTCTACGCGTTCAACCTGGCGACCGGGGTGGAGACGCGGCTCACCACCGCCTCGGGGAACCAGTGGTTCCCGAACATCTCCGGCACGCGGGTGGTGTGGATGGACGAGCGCAACGGGACCGACAACACCGAGGTCTACGCCTACGACTTCGCCACCGGCACCGAGACCCGGGTGACCGACCATGCGGGCTGGAGCGGCAACCCGGTCGTCTCGGGGACGCGCATCGTCTGGTCGGACGACCGCGCGGGCAACCTCGACCTGTACCTCCGGACGCTGGGCTGATCCCTCGGGGCCCGGCTGCCGGGCTCCGGACGGACGGGCCCTCGGCCCCGGGCCGGCGGTTCCCGGCCGCGTACCTACAGGTCGACGCGGCCGTCGACAACCGTCCGCGCCCGGCCGCCGATCCAGACGTCGGTGCCGTCGTCGTCGACGAAGACCTCGCCGTGGCGACCGACCTGGGAGCCCTGCGTGGCCACGTAGGCGGCGGGCACGTCCCCGCGGCCGCGCAGCCACTGGGCGACCGCGGCGTTCAGGCTGCCGGTGACCGGGTCCTCGAACCCGGCGAGCACGCCGCGCACCTCGTAGGCGTAGCCGTCGGCGGCGAGGCCGACGAGCCCGAGGTGGTCGTGGACGCCGAGCTGGGTGCGGTCCACCCAGGCCCGTCTTACGGCGCCGGCGTCCTCGAGCTGGACCATCATCCACGGCGGGCCGTTGTCGCCCCACTCGTGCGACACCCAGTCGGTGCGGGGGATCCCCAGGGCCGCCTCGGCGATCGCGAGGTGGGCCTCGTCGAGCGGGCCGGTTCGGCGGCGCGGCGGCGCGGCGAAGGAGAGGCGGTCGGCGTCCCTGCGCACCCGGACCAGGCCGACGCCGCACTCCTGCACGACCTCGCCCTGCGTCCGTGGCACACCGCCGGCGGACAGCCACGCGTGTGCGCTGCCCAGGGTCGGGTGCCCGGCGAACGGCAGCTCCCCGGTGGGCGTGAAGATCCGCACCCGGTAGTCCGCGCCCGCCGCTGCCGGGGGCAGCAGGAACGCCGTCTCGGACAGGTTCATCCACTCGGCGAACGCCTGCATCGCTGCGTCGTCCAGCCCGGTGGCGTCGTGCACCACCGCCAGCGGGTTGCCCGACGGGCCCGGCCCCGCGCCGAACACGTCCACCTGCGAGAAGCGCCTGTCCATGGGGACCCCCGGCTCAGTCGCCGAGCCCGGTGCCCAGCTTGCGGGCCGTCTGCACCCACTCGTGGTCGATGGGGACGAGCTTGAGCTGCCCGGCCACCTCCTCCAGCGGCACGAGTTCTGTGCCCTCGCCGCGCGCGGCCACCATCACGCCGTACTGCTCCTTGCCGACCGCCCAGGCGGCGGCCGTCCCCAGGCGCGACGCGAGCAGGCGGTCCGCGGCGCACGGCGTCCCGCCGCGCTGCACGTAGCCGAGGATCGACACCCGCGACTCCAGGCCGGTGGCCGCCTCCAGCTCGCGGGCCAGCTTGAAGGTGTGCTCGCGCTGGGTGTCCTCGACGTTGGCCAGGTGGGCCTTCGCCGCGCGGACGGCCTCCGGCGTCTTCGCCGCCTTGACCAGCAGCTGCGCGGCCTCGTAGTCGGCCCAGTCCTGCGTGTCCCGCGCGCCCTCCGCAACCGCGACCACGCTGAAGGTGCTGCCCCTGTTCAGGCGCTCCTTGATCGTCGCGGCCACGCTCTCGACCGAGTACGGGATCTCGGGCAACAGGATGATGTCGGCGCCGCCAGCGATGCCGGCACCCAGCGTCAGCCAGCCCGCGCGGTGGCCCATGATCTCGGTGAGGATGATGCGGTGGTGGCTGTGCGCGGTGCTGTGCAGCCGGTCGACCGCCTCGGTCGCGATCTCCATCGCGGTGGCGAAGCCGAAGCTGGTGTCGGTGCGGGCGATGTCGTTGTCGATCGTCTTCGGCAGGGTGATCACGTTCAGGCCGGCCTCGGCCAGGCGCATCGCGTTCTTCGCCGTCCCCCCGCCGCCGAGGAGCACGAGGGCGGAGAGGCCCTCCTTCTCGTAGTTCTCGACCACCTGGGGACGCATGTCGCGCACCTCGCCGTCGATGGCCATGCGGTGCACCTTGTCGCGGCTGGTGCCCAGGATCGTGCCGCCGACGGTGAGGATGCCCGACAGGGCCTTCGAGTCCAGCGGCGTGTGCCGGTTCTCCACAAGGCCGCGGATGCCGTCGCGGAAGCCGATCAGCTGCCAGCCGTTGTTGATGGCCGCCTTCCCGAAGCCGCGGATGGCCGCGTTGAGGCCGGGGCTGTCCCCGCCCGCGGTGAGGATGCCGATCCGCCTGGTCGCCTGTGCCATGGCCGTCCCTTCGGTGGGTGGGGCTTCAGGCTAGTGCGTGGAGGGCGTGGCGGCGCCGATCCCGGGGGACGGGGGTGTTTCACTTGTGCTGACCCGTCCGCCGAGGAGGCCACGATGTCCCGCCGGTTGTCCCTGCTGCTCGCTCCCCTGCTCGTGGTCGGCCTGGCTGCCTGCGCCACGACGTCCCCCGTGCCCGCGGTCACGCCCAGCGCGACGGCGACGCCGTCCGTCACCCCGACGCCCACCGTCACTCCGACCGTGACCCCGACGACCCCCACGCCGACGCCCACCGAGGACCCGGGCGCGCTGGAGCTGCGCGGCGACGGCCTCGGGGTCTACTCCTTCGGCGCGAAGCAGGTGGACGTCACCGCCCTGCTCGAGGCGCAGCTGGGCGAGCCGGACGAGAGCTACCAGGGCATCCGCTGCCAGCTCGACGAGGGCAGCCCGTGGTCCCAGACGGTGAGCTGGGGCAAGTTCTGGGTGGAGTACGACGCGGCGGACGGCTCGAAGAAGTCGCCGCGGACACTCGCCGCGTGGGGCTTCGACCCCACCAAGACCCTCCCGGCGCCGCTGGTGATGCAGGACGACGTGCCGCTCACGCTGACGTTCTCCCAGCTCAAGGCCGCCTACCCGAAGGGGAAGCTGGAGGACCTCGGCCTCGGTGACGGCAGCAAGCGCTTCATCCTGCCGAACAAGATCTTCTTCGTCGGGGCCGGCAACAAGCCGCTGCACGTCCAGGCCGGGGCTTTCGGGCTCTGCGAGTAGGCGGACGTCGCTGCCGGATCCGCCCGGCCTTCTCCCGTCCGCCTGTCGTCCGAGAGCGGGCGGTCAGGCGGTCGCGCCCCACACCGCCGTGGCACCGGCGTGTCCCACGACGACGATGACGGCGATGCTCGCCAGTGCTGCCACCACGGTGAGCAGCGCGGCCGTCATCAGCAGCGGGCGGTTGCCGCCCCGTCCGGCGAGCACGAGCAGGAGCGTGGCCACCACCAGCGCTGCGGCCGGCCAGGGCGCGAGCAGGCCCCAGGTGATGTGCGTCGCCATCACGGGGGTACCAGCGGCGGTGCCCCCGTTGAGCGTCTCGCCGGTGAGCCGGGCCCCGACCACCGCACCGAGCGCGACGACCGCGCCGGCCGCCACGAGTGAGCCGTAGCGCTTCCGGGCACGCGCGGACGTCGCGATCAGCAGGGCGCCCAGCGCGGTCAGGGGCAGCAGCACCACGGCGGCGTGGACGACGAGCGGGTGGAGCGGCAGTCCGAGGAGATCCATGGTTGATTGTTCAACTTCCCCGGGGTGCGGCTCAAGGGCGTAGTTGCAGCACCAGCCCGTCAGGCCCCTCGGTGAAGCCGACGCGCAGCAGGTAGGCGCGGTGGGACTCCGTCCCCGGGTCGGCGACGAGGCGGTCGAACCCCGCGTCGGTGAACACCTTGGAGCCCGCGCCGTAGAGCCATTTCCCGATCCGCGAGTCGCGGTAGGCCTGCATCACGTAGTCGAGCCGGACCCGGAGGGTGCGGTCGTCCGGAGTCCCCACCAGCGCGCCGGCCGGCAGGCCGTCCCGGGTGAGCAGCAGCACGACGTCACCGTCCGCGGGGGCATCGAAACCCGGGTGGAAGCTGCCGATGTCGGCAGCGTGGGACCGCAGGAAGTCGAGCAGGAACGGGGCGTCCGGCCCGATCGGCACGGCGCCGAGGTCGCGGTTGGGCGCAAACTCCTTGCGCAGGAACCAGATGTTCAGGCCCGCGACGGCGGCGTTCGTGAGGATGATCGGGACCGACGGCAGCAGCACGCCGTAGGCCACGAACACCACAGAGCCGATGAGCGACACGATGCGCAGGCGCACCACGGAGGTCATCGCGAGGGAGGCCACCACCAGGGCAGAGGCCAGGTAGCCGACGAGTTCGACGGGCGAGAGTCCCATCGGCCCAGACTAGGGCCCGCCCGGTGACGGCGTGGCCGTTCGGGGCTCGAACGGTGGCGGCTCCGGGCAGGGCGCGCCGCCGTCGGCGGTGCAGGGAGTGCGGGCGTGGGTTGCGAGGTTCACGGGGTGTGCAGGGTGGACGGCGCGACGCGCTAGCGTTGGCCCGTGCCCGCACCGTCCGCCCCACCGCGACCCGCCGCGAGCGGCGGACCGGGTTCGCTGCGTGCCCGTCTGCGGCTCGGCGCGGCGCTGGCGCTGGGACTCCTCGCCGCGCTCTCGCTGGTGCTGGCGGTCTGGCTCTACTTCTTCGCCCCCGGCTCGCAGGTGGCTGCGGGGATCGTCGGTGTCGGCTTCGGCGTTGCTGCGCTGGTGTACGGGCTGCTCACCCGCGCGGTGGTCGCCCGGTCGCGGGTGGGTCACCTGATCGCCGGTGCCGTATGCCTGGCCGGTGCGGTGTTCGCCGTGTCGGCGTCGATGGGATGGCAGGAGTGGACCCTGCTCCTGGTGAACCTCGCCGCGTTCGCCATGATCGCCGGCTCCGTCCCGCGCAGGGCGTCCGCCTGATCGCTGGCTCCGTCCCCCGCAGGGCGTCCGAAGGACCGCCGGGCGGGCGTCACGCCGCCTCGTGTCCGCCGACTGCGCCGGAGGTTCGCTGACGTCGGCTTCCTGTCCACCGTCCGCCGCCCGCGCGGAGGCCAGCGTCACCCGGCTTCCGTCCGTCGTCCGCGTCGAGGGCCAGCCTTGTGCCCGGCTTCCGTCCGCCGCCCGTGCCGAGGGCCAGCCTTGTGGCCGAGGGCCAGGCCGGGGGTGCTGGCCCTCGACGTTAGGGCTGGTCCTCGATCACAGGGGCTGGCTCTCGATCACGAAGGCTGGCCCTCGATGACAAGGCTGGTTCTGAGGGGACGGGAAGGCCGTGGCCGCCGGTCGCCCCGCGTGGCCGCAGCGCCACAGCCGTCGGAGGTGGCTGCCGTCCCCCATCCCTTCGGTGAGGACCAGCCTTGTGGCCGAGGGCCAGGACGGGGGTGCTGGCCCTCGACGTTAGGGCTGGTCCTCGATGACGGAGGCTGGTCGTCGGACGGGGAGGCCGGAGCCGGACGCGGGACGAGCGTCGAGGCAGGGATCACGGCGCGCCGCGCGCGGGCTCGCCTCGGACGCCGTCGCTGGGTAAGGATGGCGACATGCCGCTTGCCACTGACAACCCGTTCGCCGCGCCCTCCGTCCTGCCGTACGAGCTGCCCGACTTCGCGGCGATCCGCGACGAGCACTACCAGCCGGCCGCGGAGGCGGGCATGGCCGAGCACCTGGCGGAGCTGGCGGCCATCGCGGCCGACACCTCGGAGCCGACCGTGGCGTCGGTGATCGAGGCGTGGGAGTCGTCCGGACGCCTGCTCACCCGCACGCTGAACGCCTTCTACGCCAAGCAGGCCGCGGACACCAACGACGTCCTCGACGCCGTGGAGGCGGCCATCGCCCCGCAGCTGGCCGCGCACTCGGACGCCATCTACCTCGACCGCGGCCTCTACCAGCGGGTCGCGGCGCTGGCCCGCCGGGTCGAGGCCGGCGAGGTCG
Organism: Actinomycetota bacterium; assembly: GCA_020161015.1. Lineage (GTDB taxonomy): Bacteria > Actinomycetota > Actinomycetes > Propionibacteriales > Propionibacteriaceae > Propionicimonas. The sequence continues at coordinate 59,212 of JAIUOT010000049.1, forward strand.
AGCTCGACCCGCAGTCGGCCTACTGGCTGGAGCGCCGCCTGCTGGCCTTCGAGCGGTCGGGCGTCAACCTGCCCGAGGCCGACCAGGAGCGGTTGCGCGCGCTCAACCACCGGATCGCTGAGGTGCAGTCCGAGTTCGGACGCCGGGCGCTCGCCGGGCTGAACGCCGCCGCGGTGCTGGTCACCGACCCGGCCGAGCTGGACGGCCTCAGCGAGGCCGAGATCGACGGGGCGCGCGAGCGCGCGTCCGAGCAGGGCCACGACCAGGGCTGGCTGATCGAGCTCGACCACACCTCGGGCCAGCGCCCGCTGGACGTGCTCCGCCACCGCGGGCTGCGCGAGCGCCTCCACCGGGCCGCCGTGGGCCGTGGCCTGGGAGGCGAGCACGACACCCGTCCGCTCGTCGTCGAACTGGCCCGGCTGCGCGCCGAGCGCGCCAACCTGCTGGGGTTCGCCAACCACGCGGCCTACATCGCGGCGGACGCCTGCGCCCGCACCGGCGAGGCCGTCTGGGACCTCCTCACGCGTCTCGCCCCGGCTGCCGCGGCCAACGCCCGCGCCGAGGCGGCGGACATGGAGCCGGTGTGGCGCCGCCTGGAGCCGTCCGAGCCGCTCGCCGCCTGGGACTGGCAGTACGTCGCCGAGCTGCTGCGCACCGAGCGCTACAGCCTGGACGCGGGCCTGCTGCGGCCCTACCTGGAGCTCGAGCGCGTGCTGCACGACGGCGTCTTCGCCGCGGCGAACGGCCTGTACGGGATCACATTCACCGAGCGGGACGACCTCCGCGGACACACCGACGAGGCGCGCGTGTTCGAGGTGGCCGAGGCCGACGGCACACCGATCGGGCTGTTCGTCGCCGACTTCTACACCCGTCCCGGCAAGCAGGGCGGCGCCTGGATGAACAATCTCGTCGACCAGAACCACCTGCTCGGCCAGCTCCCGGTGGTGACCAACAACTCCAACCTCGTGAAGCCGCCGACGGGGCAGCCCACGCTGATGACGTGGGACGACGTGATCACGCTCTTCCACGAGTTCGGGCACGCGCTGCACGGGCTGCTCTCCGACACCCGCTACCCGTCCCAGTCGGGCACGGAGACGCCGCGTGACTTCGTCGAGTACCCGTCCCAGGTGAACGAGATGTGGGCGCTCGACCCGCAGATCCTGCGCCGCTACGCCGTCCACCACGAGACCGGCGAACCCATGCCGGCCGAGTGGGTGGAGACCCTGCGCGGGTCGACCCTGTTCCAGCAGGGGTTCAAGACCACCGAGTACCTGGGGGCGGCACTGCTCGACCAGGTCTGGCACCGGACGCCGCTGGAGGAACTCCCCACCGACCCCGCGCAGGTGGAGGAGTTCGAGAAGGCAGCCCTCGCCTCGGTCGGGCTCGGCGACGACCTCGTCCCGCCCCGGTACCGTTCGAGCTACTTCCGGCACACCTTCGAGGGCGGGTACGACGCCGGCTACTACTCCTACATCTGGTCCGAGGTGCTGGACGCGGACACCGCGGCCTTCATGCTCGCCAACGGCGGCCTGACCAGGGAGAACGGCGAGCGTTTCCGTCGCCGCCTGCTCGCCAGGGGCGGCTCGATCGACGCCATGGACGCGTTCCGCGACTACCGCGGCGCCGATCCCGATCTGGCGCACCTGCTGGAGCGCCGCGGCCTGGCGCTGTAGCGGCGCCGGCCTCGGGGCGGCGCGGGAGGCTCAGGCGGGGACGCGCTCCGCGATCAGGGCCTTCAGGGCCCCGACGTCGTTGGGCAGCGGGACGACGACGCGGGGCAGGTCCTCGATCCCGGCGAACCGGGCCGGACGCTCGGGCTCGCGGCCGATCGCCTCGGCGATGGTCTCTGCGAACTTCACCGGCAACGCCGTCTCGGTGACGATCATCGGGACGCCGGGCTCGGCGAAGGAGGCGGCCACGCCCACCCCGTCGGCGGTGTGCGGGTCGATCAGCACACCGTCACGGGCCCACACGGCGGCGATGGTGGCCAGCCGGTCGGCGTGGGTGGACGACCCGGAGACGAATCCGAACCGTTCCCGCAGCGAGGCGAACTCGGGGGTCCCGGACAGGTCGAAGAACCCGTCGCGCGGCAGCCGGACGCCGAACAGCTCGCGCACCCGCGCGGCGTCGCGTCCCAGCAGGTCGAAGACGAACCGCTCGACGTTGGACGCCTTCGAGATGTCCATCGAGGGCGAGGACGTGGCGTGGGTCTCCGATGCCCCCCGCACCCGGTAGACCCCGGTGCGGAAGAACTCGTCGAGCACGTTGTTCTCGTTCGTGGCCAGCACGAGGGTGTCGATCGGCACCCCCATCATCCGGGCGATGTGCCCGGCCATGATGTTGCCGAAGTTGCCGGTGGGCACGCAGAACGAGACCCGCTCGTCGTCTGCGGAGGTCACCCTCAGCCAGGCGGCCACGTAGTACACGACCTGGGCGACCAGGCGCGCCCAGTTGATCGAGTTCACCGCTCCGAGGGAGTAGCGGCGCTTGAAGTCGAGGTCACCGGCCACCGCCTTGACCAGGTCCTGGCAGTCGTCGAAGACCCCGTCGACCGCGACGTTGACGATGGACTCCTCGTCGAGGCTGAACATCTGCGCCTGCTGGAACGGGGTCATCCGGCCCGCCGGGGTGAGCATGAACACCCGCACCCGGGGCAGCCCGCGCATCGCGTACTCCGCGGCCGAGCCGGTGTCTCCGCTGGTCGCGCCGAGGATGTTCAGCTCCTGGTCGCGGCGCTCCAGCTCGTACTCGAAGAGCTGGCCGAGCAGCTGCATGGCCAGGTCCTTGAACGCTGCCGTCGGGCCCCCGGAGAGGTGGGCCAGCCACAGCCCGCCCGAAAGCCGGCTGACGGGCACGATCTCGGGGCTGGAGAACACCGTGTCGTTGTAGGCACGCTCGCAGATGCCGCGGAGGGCGTCCGACCCGATGTCGTCGACGAACAGCGAGAGGACGGCGTGGGCGAGCGAGGCGTACCCGCCGGTCTCCAGCAGCGTCCGCCAGGACGCCAGCGTCGCCGCGTCCAGTCGCGGGTACGACTCGGGCAGGTACAGCCCGCCGTCGGGCGCGAGGCCCTCCAGCAGGATGTCGCTGAAGGTCGGCCGGGGGTCGTCCGGAAGGCCGCGGGTGGACAGGTAACGCACGGAGAAGAACTGTACCGACCCCGTTCCGCGGGCCCCCCGGCGAGTCTCACCGGACCCTGCCGGACGGGCGTCCCGGGAGCTGGGAAACACACAGGATCCGCCAAGGCTTGACCTCTGCCTCAGAGAGTCGCCGCGACACTCCGTGCCGGGTTGCCTTTTGCCTTGTCGCCCTTGGATCATGACTTCGTGCTCGATCCTGCCGTGCGTCCCCCCGCCCAGCCGGCCGGCAACGAGCTGACCAGGCAGGCCACCGAAATCCTGACCCAGGCGCAGAACCTGGCTGATCAGCTCCGCACCGAAGCCCAGGCTGAGGCGGATGCCGTGCGCGCCGAGACGGCCCGGAACCGCGAACTGAACGACCAGCTCGCCCGCGAGGTGGCCGAGCACAAGGCCGCCGCGGAGGAGGCGATGGTCTCCGCCGCCGCCCGGCTGGACGAGGCCCGCCAGGACGCGATCACCCTGCTCTCCGACGCCACCGAGCAGTCGGCCCTGATCACCCAGACCGCAGAGCGCACCGCAGCGGAGGTGATCGCCGCCGCGCGCGCGGAGGCCGAGCGGATCGTGCAGGACGGGCAGGTCAAGGCCGCCACCGTGATGAACACCGCCCGGCGCACGGAGGACGAGGTGCGCCAGCGCCTGGACGCCCGGGTGAGCGCGGTGGACGCCGAGTTGTCCGACCGTCGCCGCGCGCAGGAGTCCGAGGAGGCCCAGCGCAGGGACATGCTCGAGGCCGAGCTCTCCGCGATGCGCGGCCACGTCATGGACGAGCTCGCCGCACGCAGGGCGGAGCTGGACGAGGAGGTGGCCCACCTCCAGGCGCAGCTGGTGGCCGACCGCAACGAGTTCGAGACCGAGTCGGCCCGCGCGCACGCCCAGGCGCAGGCCGAGCGCGAGGCCCTGGCCGCAGAGGCGCAGGCCAAGGCGGACGAGCAGCTGGCCGCGGCCGCAGCGCACGTGGCGTGGACGGAACAGGCGATGGCGGAGCTGCGCGCCAGCGTGGCCGCCGAGGCCGAGGCCGCCCGCCGCCAGACGCACAACGAGCTCGCCGAGCACGCCCGGCAGGTGCGCGAGCGCGTGGAGCTGGCGCTCACGACCACGACCCACCGCAACCAGGCGATGATGGCCGAGGCCACCGCCGTGGCCGAGGACCTCCAGGCCCGCGCCCGCGCCGTCCTCGACGCCGCAGAGCGGGACGCCGCCCACACCCGGCGTCAGGTGCAGGAGGAGTGTGACCGGCTGCTGAGCAGCGCCCGCTCCGAGGCCCGTGCCCAGGTGGAGCGGGCCGAGCGCCGCCTGGCCGAGGCCGAGGCCGGCGCGAAGCTCATCCGCGAGCGCACCGCCGCCGACCTCGAGAAGCTCCAGCGCGACACCTTCGAGGCCGCCCGAGCCTCGCGCGACGAGGCGGTCTCGCTGCTCAGCCAGGCACGGATCGACGCGGACGCCGTGCGCGCGGAGGCACGCGCCCTGATGGACCGCGCCCGCGCAGAGGTGGCCCAGCTGGCCCGCCGCCGTGACGACATCAACGCCCAACTCGGGCACCTGTCCGGGGTCATCGAGGCGCTCGCCGTCCCCGAACGTCCCCACCAGAATCCCCGGCAAGAAATGGAAGAAGGATCATGACCCAGCAGAACCCGGCCTTCCGGACGGTCATGCGCGGCTACGAGCCGGGCGAGGTCGACAAGGCCTTCGCCGACCTCCACCGCGCGCTCGACCAGGCTCGTGCTGAGTCCGGCAACACGGCCGTCGCGGTCACCAAGCTCACCTCCCAGGTGGCGCAGCTGGAGGAGCAGGCGAACGCGTACCGCAGCCGGATCGCCGCCCTGGAGCAGGAGGAGAAGGAGGCCGCCCCGCCGTCCTTCAGCGACCTCGGCGCGCGCATCGGCAAGATGCTGAAGCTCGCCGAGGACGAGGCCGCCGAGATGCGGGCGAAGGCGAAGGCGGACGCGGACAAGCTGGTCGCCGACGCCGAGGCCGCGGCCGAGCAGGCACGCAGCTCCGCCGACCGGTACGCCGCCGACGTGACCAGCCGCACCGACGCCGAGGCCACCCGGGTGCTGGAGGCCGCGAAGCGGCAGTCCGACGAGATCCTCGACTACGCCGACCGCGAGGCCACCGCCCGCCGCGAGGAGGCCGAGGCGGTCTACGAGCACCAGCGTGCGCGCGCCGCTGCCGCTGCCGCGGACTTCGAGAAGACGCTGGCCGAGCGCCGCGACAAGGCCGCGGAGGAGTTCGCCGCGCAGATGGCGGCCAACGAGCAGGCGATCGCCCGCTCCCTGGAGCGCCAGGCCGCGATCGAGGCCGAGGCCGACCGGACGCTCGCAGAGGCGAAGGCGCAGGCCGAGGCCCACGTCAAGGCAGCCCGCGAGGAGGCCGGCCAGCACGTCGACGCCGCCCGCCTGGCCGCGGAGAAGATCCGTCGCGAGTCCGAGCGCGAGCTCCAGGCCGCCACGTCCCGTCGCGACGCGATCACCGCGCAGCTGACCAACGTCCGCCAGATGCTGGCGACCCTCGGCGGGGCGGCGATCGTCAACCCGCTGGCCGACCCCGAGCCCGCGGACGCCCCGGCGGAGGAGCCGGCCGCCGAAGCGGTGGCCGAGGAGGAGCCGGCGGAGGCCGGGGAGGACCTGGTCGAGGGCGATACCGAGGAGGCGGAGGTCGACGCCGCCGGGGACGAAGACAAGATCGAGCAGGAGACCCGCGCGTGAAGTTCCGCTACCTCGGCAACTCCGGGCTGAAGGTCTCCGAGATCTGCTACGGCAACTGGATCACCCACGGGTCCCAGGTCGAGAACGAGATCGCCGAGCGCTGCGTCCACGCCGCCCTCGAGGCCGGCATCACCAGCTTCGACACCGCCGACGTCTACGCCAACACGGTCGCGGAGTCGGTGCTCGGGCAGGCGCTCAAGGGCCAGCGGCGCGAGTCGCTGGAGATCTTCACGAAGGTGTACTGGCCGACCGGCCCCAAGGGCCCGAACGACTGCGGGCTGTCGCGCAAGCACATCATGGAGTCGGTCAACGGGTCGCTGCGCCGGCTCGGCACCGACTACGTCGACCTGTACCAGGCCCACCGCTACGACCACGAGACGCCGCTGGAGGAGACCATGCAGGCGTTCGCCGACGTGGTCCGCTCGGGCAAGGCGCTCTACATCGGGGTCAGCGAGTGGGATGCCAACCAGATCCGGTCGGCCCACGACCTGGCGAAGGACCTCGGCTTCCAGCTCGTGTCGAACCAGCCCCAGTACTCGATGCTGTGGCGGGTCATCGAGGAGTGGATCGTCCCGACCTCCGCCGAACTGGGCGTCTCCCAGATCTGCTGGTCGCCGGTCGCGCAGGGCGTGCTCAGCGGCAAGTACCTGCCCGGCGAGGCGCCGCCCAAGAACTCCCGTGCGACGGACGAGAAGGGCGGCTCGACGTTCATCCAGCGCCTGATGGGCGAGGACGTCCTCGTCGCCGTCCAGCGGCTGAGGCCGATCGCGGACGAGCTCGAACTCACCATGGCCCAGCTCGCCGTGGCGTGGGTGCTCCAGAACCCGAACGTCGCCTGCGCGATCATCGGGGCCTCGCGCCCGCGGCAGATCCGCGAGAACGTGGCGGCGTCCGGCGTGGTGCTCAGCCCCGAGATCATGTCGCGCATCGACGACGCCCTCGGCGACGTGGTGGTGCGCAACCCGATGCTGACCGCGGAGAACTCGCCCAAGGAACGCCCCTGCTGACCGACTTCGTCGCCGCGGCCGCCGCGCTCCCGGAGCTGGAGCTCCACGCGCTGGTGGTGCTGCGCGACGGCGTCGTGGTCGGCCGTTGCCAGTGGGAGCCGTACGTCCCCGGCGACCTCGCGCTCGTGTACTCGGTCAGCAAGACCGTCACCGCGACCGCCGTCGGCCTCGCCGTGGCCGAGGGGCGGTTCGCCCTCGACGACCGCGTGGCCGACCTGGTGGGGGGCGCGCCGGACGGGTCGCCGCTCGACGACCGCGTGGCCTCGATCACCGTCCACCACCTGCTGTCGATGTCGACCGGCCACACCGCCGACACGCTCGAGGCGATGCAGGCCCGTCCCGCCGCGGAGTGGGTGCCGGCCTTCCTCGCGCAGCGTCCGCAGGAGCCGGTCGGCTCGGTGCACGTCTACCACAACGGCGCCTCGTTCCTCCTGGGCGAGCTCATCCGCCGGCACACCGGCCAGGACCTGCTGGACTACCTGCGTCCGCGGCTGCTGGAGCCGCTCGGCATCGAGGCGACGTGGGACACCGACGCCCTGGGCCGGTGCCTGGGCTGGACGGGTCTGCACCTGTCCATCGACGGGCTGGCCGCCCTGGGCGAGCTGCTGCGCTGTGACGGCGTGTGGCACGGACGCCGGTTGCTGCCCGAGGGCTGGGTCGCGCGGGCGACGGCCCGGCACGTCGACACCACCGACCCGCACCCCGACTGGGGGCTGGGCTACGGCTACCAGGTGTGGATGGGCCGGGAGGGCTACCGGCTCGACGGCGCCTACGGCCAGTTCGCCTTCGTGCTGCCGGCGCGCGGGCTGGTCGTGGCGATCCAGTCGGCCCAGTCGTGCACGCAGTTGCTCGTCGACCTGGTCTGGGAGCACCTGGTCGTCCCTGGCCTCCCGGACGGGCCGGCCGGGGCGACTGCGCGCGTGGCGGTGCCGCCGGACACCGGTCGCGGCACCGCCTGGCGGGCGTCGGGCGCCGTCCCCCTCGACCCGGCGATGGTCGACCCGGGCGAGGAGCCCGGACGCGCCCCGGACGTCGCCGACGTGCGTGCCGAGCGGGACGGCGGCGAGCTGCGCCTGTCCCTCCTCGCCGAGGGCCACCCGGTGGAGCTGGTGGCACAACCGGGGTCGTGGCGCCGCCAGCACCTGCAACTGGGCGACGTGCGCGTCCCGGTCGCGGTCGCGGCCGGTGCGGACGAGCAGGGCGACCTGCACGTGCGACTCGTCCTCACCGACACCCCGCACACGCTGCGCCTGCGCCTGGGCCGGGACGGGCAGGCGGGCCTGGCCTGGCGCGTCGCGCCCCTCCAGGGTCCGTGCCTTTCGAGGATGCGCGCGCACTGAGCGCCCTGCCGCGGGGGCAGTGGTGACACTCCACGACCGGGGCGGGCGGCCCTAGGTTTGGGGGCATGGATGAACCGAAGGTCGACCTGCTGCCCGACGAGGACTTCCGGCGGGTGCTCTGCGTCGTGGCGCATCCCGACGACGTCGAGTACGGCACGTCCGCGGCCGTGGCCCGGTGGACGTCGCGGGGCGTCGAGGTGGCGTACCTCCTGCTGACCGGCGGCGAGGCGGGCATGCAGCGTCCGCCGGAGGAGACCCGCGTCCTGCGGGCCGGTGAGCAGCGCGCGGCCTGCGACGCGGTCGGCGTCCGTGCGCTCACCGTGCTCGACCACCCCGACGGCATGCTGGTGTACTCCCTGGACCTGCGTCGCGACATCGCCCGCGAGATCCGCCGGTTCCGTCCGGACGTCGTCGTCACCGGCTCGTGGGACGTCGAGTTCGTGGCCGGCCTCAACCAGGCCGACCACCGGGCGGCCGGCCTGGCCTGCGCGGACGCCGTGCGGGATGCGGACAACACCTGGGTCTTCCCCGAGCTCGCCGCGCAGGAGGGGTTGGCCAAGTGGGGGGCGACCTGGCTGCTGGTCTCCGGCGACAACCGTCCCACCCACGGGGTGGACGTGTCGGGCGAGCCCGTCGAGCGGGGGATCGCCTCCCTCGAGGCCCACGCCGGCTACCTGGGCGACCTGAGCGGCCACCCGTCCCCCAGGGAGCTGATCGGCGGGGTCACCGCTGCGGCGGGACGGGCGCTCGGCGTGGCGAACGCCGTGCTGTTCCGCGCCTACCGCCTGCGCTGAGTGCCGGGAGGGACGGGCTCAGCGCGCGTACCGTCCCACGAAGTTGCGCAGCACGAGGTGCTGCTGGCCGTCGACGCTGCTGGCGTAGGCCATCGCGATCAGCTCGTCGAGCTCTGCGGGGTCGAAGTAGCCGGCGTGCTGGTAGATCCGCATGCGCGCGGCCAGGTCGTCGGCGTCCAGTTCGGGATGGAACTGCGTCACGTACACGTTGGCGCCCACCCGGTACATCTGGAGGGGACAGTCCTGGCCGGTGGCGAGCACCGCCACTCCGGGCGGGGTGCCGTTGGCGGCCTCCTTGTGGCCGACGAACGCGTGGAAGCGCGGGCTGATGCCGGCCGTCAGCGGGTCCCGCACGCCCTCGTCGGTGAGCGTGATCTCGGTGGCGCCGACCGGCTCGCCGTACGTGCGGTCCACCGTCCCGCCGAGGTGGGTGGTGACCGCGCCCACCCCGTAGCACATGCCCAGGAACGGGTAGTCGGTGTCGACGATCTCGTCCAGCAGCGCCAGCAGGTCGGCCTCGACCCGCTCCTGGATGGGGGTCTTCTGCGCGTCGGAGATGTTGAACGAGCTTCCGCCCAGGATCACGCCGGAGTACTCCGACAGCTCGAGGGCGGGGAGCGGCTCGGACTCCACCCGGATGTGCTGGAGCTGGCCGGGCTCGAGCCCCGCGTGGCGCAGGACGGAGCGGTACTCGGCCGCCGCGGCCTCGTTGTGGTCGCGGGTGGCCAGCAGCAGGAACGGTTTCACGGAAGAGAGGTTAACGGCGAAACGGCGTGCGGCGTCCGGTTTCGTCCAGCAGCAGGCGCAGCGCCTCCTGCGGCCCGCCCGCCGCCCGCTGCCGCTCGTAGCTCGCCCCGTGCGCGGACAGCTCCGCGGCGAAGCGCAGCTCGTCCTCGCAGCCGAGGTCGCGGGCGACCGGCGTGAGCCGTTCCAGCCACTGGGCCAGCCCCTCGCGCAGCGGCACCTCGCGGCGCAGCCGGTTCGGCGTGATCACGTGGGCGTCGAGCCCGTAGCGGGCCGCGCGCCACTTGTTCTCGCGCACCAGCCACGGCGGGAGCGACTCGAATGTCTGGTCGCTGGAGTAGGTGCGGGACACGTGCTCGGCGAAGCACTGCGTGAGCGCCGCCACGCACGCCAGTTCTGCCAGGGTGGGGACGGCGTCGCCGGTGCGGTTCTCCACCGTGCCGAACCTCGGCGACGGGCGGACGTCCCAGCGGATCTCGCCGGGGACGCTGATCATGCCGCACTCGAGCAGCTCCTCCGCGTACGCCTCGAACTCGGTCCAGCGTGACATCGGATAGGGCAGGCCGTTGGTGGGCAGCTGCTGGAAGAGCATGGTGCGCTGGGACGCGTAGCCGGTGTCCTCGCCCTCCCAGAACGGTGAGGAGCAGGTGATGGCCAGCAGGTACGGGTAGAACCGGGCCAGGCCCGTGGTGACCGGCAGCGCCTTGTCCTTGTGGTCGATGCCGACGTGGACGTGCGTGCCGCAGATCGCCATCCGGCGTCCCCAGTAGCCGGTGCGCTCGGCCACCACGTCGTAGCGCGGGCCCTCGAACCGCGGCTGGGCGGAGGCCGGGCTGAACGGGTGCGTGCCGGCGCCCACCACGCCCAGGCCGAGCGGGGCCGCCACCCGCTGCACCTCGCGCAGGTGGTGGGCGACGTCCTCGACCGCCGCCGCCACGGTGCGGTGCACGCCGGAGACGATCTCCACCATGTCCTGGAGGTACTCCTTGCGGATCGGTGCGTCCTCGCCCCCGCCGCACGCCTGGAGCACCGTGGGTGCCGCCGGCGTCAGCTCGCCGCTCGCGAGGTCGACGATGGCCAGCTCCCACTCTATGCCGACCGTGGACTGCTCGGACGGGGCGAAGTCGACCTGCATCTGGCGGCTCCTCACTCGGATGGCCCCGATTCTAGGCACCCCCACCTCTCCCCACCCCTCCGCGTTTGCTGCCGATCGCAACGCTCGCCGCCGGAATTCCGGCAGCGAGCGTTGCGATCGGTGGCGGGAACGGGGCGAGGACGGGGTGGGGCGAGGACGGGGCGAGGGCGCAAGGTTGCGCGCTGACAGGTCGGGGAAGGGGGCGTAATGTTTGTCGGCTATGCATGACTTCCCACCGCACGTCGACGCGTACACCCCGGCGGAGACGTCCCGGCCCGACACCCGTAGCCCGGCCAGGTTCCTGGCCTGGCTGCTGCGCGCGCAGTGGGACGTCGTCGCGGCCATGGCCGTGGCGGGACTCGTCTGGTTCCTGCCCGGGGCGCTGAGCCCACTGCTGCTCGGCAAGGCCATCGACTCCGGTGTGCTGAGCGGTGACATGGTGGCCACGCTGGGGTGGGCGTCCCTGCTGACGGTGGTGATCCTTCTGGGGGCAGCGGCCGGCATCACCCAGCACACCCTCGCGGTCCGCGGCTGGCTGATCGCGCTGTACGGCACGCAGAAGCTGGTCACCCGGAAGGCCGTCCAGCTGGGCCACGTGCTGAGCCGCCGGCTCCCCACCGGCGAGGTGCTGAGCATCTCGTCGTCGGACTCCAACACCTTCGGCCAGACCGTCGAGGTGGTCTCGCGCGGGCTCGGCTCGCTGGCGGCGTTCGCCCTGGTGTGCACGCTGATGTTCACCACCTCCCCGCCGCTGGGCTGGGTGGTGCTCATCGCCGCGCCCCTGCTCGTCGGGGCCGCGTCACCGGTGCTGCGTCCGCTCAACCAGGCGCAGACCGCCGAGCGCACGCAGACCGGCGAGCTCACGTCGATGGCCACCGACATCGTGTCCGGGCTGCGCATCCTGCGCGGCATCGGCGGCGAGCGGACGTTCGGGGCCAACTACGCCGTCCAGTCGCAGAAGGTGCGCCGGCTCGGCGTCGCCACCGGTACCTGGCAGGCGGTGACCGAGACGATCAGCGTGCTGCTGTCCGGGCTCATGCTGGTGGCGCTGGTCTGGCTGGGCTCGCACGAGATGCTCGCCGGGCGGCTGAGCGTGGGCCAGCTGATCAGCTTCGTCGGCTACGCGCTGTTCCTGGTGTGGCCCCTCCAGACCTTCTTCGAGTTCGCCCAGAAGTGGGTACAGGGCCTGGTCTCCGCGCGCAAGACGATCGCCCTGCTCGCTCCGGAGGTGCCCTTCTCCGAGGGGACGGAGCCGCTGTCGCCGCGCCCGAGGCTCGTGGACGCCGCCTCCGGCGTGGCCGTGGAGCCGGGACGGTTCCTCGCGGTCGTCAGCGCCGTCCCCGAGGACTCGGCCGCCCTGGCCGACCGGCTGGGACGGTACCTGCCGACCCAGCAGTCCGCCCCCGACGCGGAGGAGGACGACGAACTGACCGGGCGCGCCGCGCGCCGCGCGCAGCGGGACCGGGACGTCCGCCGGGCACGCGCCGCCGCGGCGGACGCCGAGGTCGCCGGTGCCGAGTGGGGGGTCTCCGCGGACGGCGTCGACTACAGCCGGGTGCCACTCGCTGCGCTGCGGCGGACCGTCGTGGTGAGCGACACGGCGAGCCAGTTGTTCGCCGGCATTCTGCAGGAAGCGCTCGACCCGTGGGGGACCCACTCGCGGGCGGAGGCCGAGGCTGTGCTCCACACGGCCGCTGCGGAGGACGTGTTCGCCGGCCTGCCCGGCGGCTGGGAGGGCCGGATCGACGAGTTGGGGCGCGGGCTGTCCGGGGGGCAGCGCCAACGGGTGGTGCTGGCGCGCGCCCTGCTGCTCGACCCGGAGGTCCTCGTGCTCGTCGAACCCACGTCGGCGGTCGACGCCCACACCGAGGCCGCGATCGCCGAGCGTCTCGTGCCGCACCGGCGCGGGCGCACCACCGTGGTGATGACCGCGTCCCCGTTGCTGCTGCACCACGCCGACGAGGTGTCCCTGCTGGTCGACGGGCGCGAGGTCGCGCGCGGTCGGCACGCCGACCTGCTGGCCGACCCGCGCTACCGCGCGATCGTCGGAAGAGGCATGGAGGACGACGAATGACCCCGCCGATCACCGGCATTCTCCCCGAGCCGGGGGAGGGCCGGCCGGACGCCGCGGACCTGCCCGGACCCGCTGACGCCGTCCAGGACGACCACCCGGCCGACAGCTGGGCGATCCCGGGCGACGACCGGATCCCGCCGGCGCTGCTGGTCACCCCCGGCCTGCCCTGGGGGCGGCGGCTGGCGGCGCTGCGCGAACGCCACCGGCTGCGCGGCGAGCGGGCGCGGGCCTTCTACGCCGACTCCCGCAACCCGGAGCGGGGACTGCCGGTCGCCGGCAACGCGGCGGCCTGGGCGTTCGTCAAGCGCCTGCTCAGCACCCGCAAGGGCCTGTTCGCCGTCACCGTCGGCGCCAACCTCGCCGCGGCCGTCGCCGGACTGGTCGTCCCGCGGCTCCTGGGCGACCTCGTGGACGCCGTCACCGGAGGCTCCGCCGCGCTGGTACAGGTCGACGCGATCATCTCCGGCGTGGTCGTGGTGGTCGTCGTCCAGGCCGCCCTCGTGTTCGCCGGGCGCCGCGCGTCCGCCGTCCTGGGCTACGACCTGCTGGCCGCTGCCCGCGAGGAGATCGTCGGCACGGTGCTCCGGCTCCCGCTGAGCCGGGTCGAGTCGGCCTCCAGCGGCGACCTGCTGACCCGGATCACCTCCGACGTGTCGAAGATGAGCCAGTCGGTGCGCTGGGCCTTCCCGCAACTGGTGATGTCGTCGGTGCTGGTGGTGGCGAGCCTGGTGGCGCTCGTGCTCAACTCGCCGTTCCTGGCGATCTCGATCGCCGGGTCGCTGGTTGTCCTCGTCCTGGCCACCCGGCACTACCTGAAGCACGCCGGCGCCGGCTACATCACCGAGTCGGGCACGTACAGCCGCATCAACTCGACGACGACCGAGACGGTCGAGGGCGCGCGGACGGTGGAGGCGCTCGGCATCGGTGAGCGCCGGATCGCCATCGGCGACGCCGACATCGCCGAGTCGAACCAGGCCGAGCGCTACACGATGACGCTGCGGAACCTCTTCTTCATCTTCCTCGACGTCTCCTACCAGTTGCCGCTGGTCGGGGTCGTGCTGCTCGGCACCTGGGGCTACTCGCAGGGGTGGGTCACGCTCGGCCAGATCACCACCGCGGCCATCTACGTCCAGGGCCTGGTCGAGCCGATGGACCGCCTGATCCAGGTCTTCGACACCCTCCAGGTGGGACTGGCCGCGACCACGCGCCTGCTGGGCGTGGCCGAGGTGCCGGAGGACCGCGTCCCCGGGGACGCCCGTCCCGACGGCACCGAGGTGGTCGGCACCGACCTGCGCTTCGCGTACCGCCCCGGGACGGACGTGCTGCACGGGATCGACCTCGACCTCAAGCCGGGTGAGCGGCTGGCGATCGTCGGGCCGTCCGGTTCGGGGAAGTCGACGCTGGGACGGCTGCTGGCCGGCATCAACGGCCCGCGGACCCGCGAGGTCGACATCGGCGGCGTGGACGTGATGGACCTCCCGCTCGACGTGCTGCGCACCGAGGTGGCGCTGGTGACGCAGGAGCACCACGTGTTCGTGGGCACGGTGCGGGACAACATCGTGCTGGCCAGGGACCGGCAGCTCGCCGGGGCGGAGGTCGACCGCGCGGTCACCGAGGCGCTGCGGGCCGTCGACGCCCTCGACTGGGTCGAGCGGCTGCCCCAGGGCCTGGACACGGTGCTCGGCCACGGGCGGGTGCACCTCACGCCCGCGCAGGCGCAGCAGGTGGCCCTCGCCCGGCTGATGGTCGCCGACCCGCACACCCTGGTGCTGGACGAGGCCACCTCGCTGATCGACCCGCGCACCGCCCGGCACCTAGAGGGGTCGATGGCGGCGCTGCTCGCCGACCGGACGGTGATCGCCATCGCCCACCGCCTGCACACCGCCCACGACGCCGACCGCATCGCCGTGGTGATCGACGGACGCGTGGCAGAGCTCGGCTCCCACTCCGAGCTGTTGTCCCGCGACGGCGAGTACGCCCGCCTCTGGCGCACCTGGCGCAGCTGATCCATCCGCTGACCCCCGTCCGCGCCGCCGCTCCCTCCGCCGCTCCCCGCCCGCCGATCTCCGCGTTTGCCCCCGACTGCAACTCCCGCTGCCGGAATTCCGGCAGCGGGAGTTGCACTCGGTAGCAGGAACGGGGTGGGGGGACGCGTCAGAGGGTGAGGATCACCTTGCCGGTGTTGTCGCCGGACTCGAGGTGGCGATGGGCGTCGGCGACCCGCTCGAGGGGGAACCGGGTCTCGGGCGCGAGCCGGATCCGGCCGTCGGCGACCAGGGGCCACACGCGCTCGACGACGGCGGCACAGATGGCCGCCTTCTGGTCGGCGGGACGGAACCGCAGGCTCGTCGCCGTCACGGTCGCCCGCCGGGTCAGCAGCCGGTTGAGGTCGAGCGTGCCCTTGCGTCCGCCCTGGAGACCGATGACGACCAGCCGGCCGTCCATCGCCAGGGACGCGACGTTCGGCTCGAGGTACTTCGCGCCCATGACGTCGAGGATCACGTCCGCGCCGCGGCGGTCGGTGGCCTCCGCCACGCCGGCGACCCAGTCGTCGTGGTAGTCGAGGGCGACGTCCGCACCGAGGCTGCGGCACAGTTCGAGCTTGGCCGGGGAGCCGGCGGTGACCAGCACCCGGGCGCCGAGGGCCTTCGCGTACTGGATCGCGAAGGTGCCGATGCCCCCTGCGCCGCCGTGGATGAGGACGGTCTCCCCCGCGGCCAGGTGCACGTGGTCGAAGTTGGACGCGACCGTGGTCGCCACCTCGACGAGTCCCGCAGCGCTGACCGGGTCGACGCCCGGCGGCGGGGCGAACACCTGCCCGGCGGGCACGAGGACGTACTCGGCGTACCCGCCACCGGCCAGGAGGGCGACGCACGCGTCGCCGGGGGTCCAGCCGTCCACGCCGTCCCCGAGCTCGTGGACGGTGCCGGAGACCTCCAGGCCGATCACCTCGCTCGTTCCGGGGGGCGGCGGGTAGTGGCCCTGCCGCTGGAGCAGGTCCGCCCGGTTCACCCCTGCGGCGAGCACGCGGACGACGATCTCGCCCGGCCCCGCGACGGGGAGGGGGGCGTCGGCGACCACCAGGTTCTCGGGGCCGCCCGGCTCGGTGACGGTGACGATGCGCATGCGTCCAGCCTCCCATCCCGCGACGGGCCCGCGCACGGACGGGACGCCGGGTGGCGGCCACAGGGCGCGTCAGTAAGATGGGCCGCCGCGGGCGAGGTCGCATAGTGGACTAGTGCAGCCGCCTTGAAAGCGGCCGAGCTTCACGGCTCCGTGGGTTCGAATCCCACCCTCGCCGCGCCTGCCGACGGACGGGGGACAAGTGGCGGCAACCACCCACCAGGTGCGCCAGCGACCGGCGCTGCGCGCGCTCGCGCTGTCGGCGTTGCTGATGCTGGTCGGCCTGGTGCTGGTGCTGATGGCCGAACTGCTCGACCGCAACCTCCTGCTCACCGTCGGGGGACTGCTGGCGCTCGTGCTGGGCGCCGGGCTCTTCGGGGCATCGTGGTGGGTGGCCCGTGCGGCCCGCATGCAGGTGGTCCTGGACGAGGACGGCTACGCGATCCAGGGACGCGACTCCGCACAGTCGGGACGGTGGGCCGACGTCCGCCGGGTCACCAGCGCTTCCGGGCGGCTCACCCTCTTCCTTGCCGACGGCACCCGCGTGCTGCTGGCCGTGCCCCGTGGGCGGCGCGACGACTTCGACGCGCTGGGTGCCGACATCGCCCGCCGGCTCGACCAGAGTCGCGGCTACCGCGCCTGAGACGGCCCGCACGCTGCCGGCAGGATCAGCCCTTCTCCGGGTGGTACCCGCACACCTCTTCGAGGTCGTCGCTCTTGGCCTTCGCCGTGCTGCTCTTGGTGGGCGAGGCGGTTGAGGTGGGCGTGGCGCTGCCTGATGCGGTCGGCGTCCCGCTGGCGCTCGCCGTGGGCGTGGGCTCGACCCCGGCCGCGGTCTCCTTCAGCGCCTTCTTGACGCGCGCCTGGACCTTGGCCCAGTCGGGGTCGTAGGACTTGAAGCCGGCGACCCCGGGGGTGAAGGTGACGCTGCGCAGCTTGGTGTTCTTCACCTTCAGGCCGAGCGTGGCCAGGTTGGACAGCATGTTGCGCGGCACGTCGGTGGTGATGGTGTTCTCGCCCGCCGCGGCGATGGCCTGGAAGTTGGCGAGCACCTTGTCCGGCGTGGTCTGCTGCACCACGGCGTTGATCACGCAGCGCTGGCGCTCCATGCGCTTGTAGTCGTCGAGGCCGTAGCGACCGCGCGCGTACCACAGGGCCTCGCGACCGTTCATGTGCTGGTTGGGCCCGGGCTCGATGTAGTCGGTGGGCTTGATGTGCGCGTCGGTCTGGCCACCGATCGGGATGCGGTAATTCACGTTCAGCGTGATCCCGCCCATCGCGTTGATGAAGTCCTTGAACCCGTCCATGTTCACCTTGACGAAGTAGTCGACCTGGAGGCCGAGCGCCTCGCCGACCGACACCTTCATGACGCTGGCGCCGAAGTCCTTGGTCTTGCCGAGCACATCGTGGGGCACCTTCGTCGGCACCACCCGGTACATCGCGTTGAGCAGGAACTGCGAGCGGGTGTACAGGTCGGTGCTGCCGGAGGTGAAGCCGTTCGGGTAGTACTTGTGGAGCGGCGAGTCCTTCGGGAAGGGCATCTTCTCGGTGTTGCGGGGCAGCGTGAACAGGGTGGTCGCGCCGGAGTGGGTGTCGATGGACGCCACGATCACGGTGTCGGTGCGGTCCCCCTGGGACGCCGACCGTCCGGTGCCGGAGTCGCCGCCGATGATCAGGATGTTGAGGCGGTCCTTGTCCTTCCACGGGTCCTCGACGTTGATCGTCGGCTGGGTCGAGTTCGGGGTGTCGTCGGTGCCGATGATGGTGTCGAGGGCGTTGCCGGCGGTCCAGGCCAGGTTGGCGCCGAACGCCATCGGGGCGGCCACGACGAACGACAGCAGGCCCACGACGGCGGCACCGGCGACCCGCTGCCCGATGCCGGGGTTGGCCGGACGCAGCGACAGGTGGGTGAAACCGATCACCAGCACCCAGGCGAGGGCGCCGACGCCCAGGCCGATCGCCACACCCTGGAGGACGCCCGGGGCCACCGCGAGCCGGGTCGCGAGGTCACGGTTGAGCGCGAGGTATACGCCACCGCCGATGAGCAGGAGAAAGGCACCGAGGACGAGGCTGCCGGCGACCCGGCGTCCCGCCTTGAGCAGGCCCAGCCCGGGGATCATCGTGCCCAGCACCGTCCATCCGAGCGCGCCCGAGAACGACCGGCCGGGCGCCACGCGCCTCGCGGGTCCGGCGGGCTCGCCGGGGGTGTCGTCGACGGCGCGACGTGCGGACACGCCGTCGGGCGCGGGGGAGTCCTGGCTCATGGCAGGTGGCGTCCTTACTACAGATGGTGGGCCGGATCAAGGGTACCGGCTGCGCCAAACTGCCCGGTTACGGTTCACTTTGCCGCTGCGGAGCGCGGCCTTGTAGGCTGGCGTGCGGTCTGGAGGTGTCGCCTAGTCCGGTCTATGGCGCCCGCCTGCTAAGCGGGTTTCGGGCTTCAACCCGATCCGGGGTTCAAATCCCCGCACCTCCGCCAGTGCCGGACGGACACGCCCCTTCCGAGGGTCACTCGGGAGGGGCGTGTCCGCGTCCGTGCCTCCCCGGGCACAGGTCAGCACGGGCCTGAGGACGACGCCCCTGCTCCGGCTCCGGCCGGCCGCGGCACCCCGCAGCTCCGCTCGACGAAGAGCGGCGGCCAGGTGCTGGTCGTGCTGCCGGGGTTGGTGACCCGGAAGTCGCAGCGGTCGCAGCCCCAGGCCAGCGTCCCGGTGCGGGTGAGGCCCAGGCCGAGGGCCTCGAACACGACGTAGTCGAGGTCGCACAGGTACGGGGTGAGCTCGTCGGCGGACTGGGCGTGCAGGTAGGTGACGATGGCGCACTGCGTCGCGTCGAGCCCGAAGTCGAACGGCTGGCCGTCGCCGTCGACGAAGGCGTAGACCCAGTTGCCGGGGTAGTGGTGTTCGGCGAACCAGCGGGCCTTCCGCCGGGCCCTCTCCCCTGTGGTGGAGCGCCCGATCGACCGGCGCACGCGCTGCGGCAGGCGGCCATACAGCGACCTGACGGCGTAGTGGATCGCCTCCCCTGCGTCCTCGACAGAGCCGCCGTGCCGCAGGACCACCCGGTACAGCGCCAGTGCCCACGGGGCCAGGACCATGGACATCGCCTCCGGGTTGCGGCGACCCCCGAGGTCGGGCAGTCCGGGAACGAGGGACCGGTACTCCTGCAGCATCTCGTGCCGGATCGTGCGCGCGGTCGCGGCACCGAATCGTCGGGTCAGGACGTCGGTGTGGGCCGTCGCGAGCCGGAAGAGGAGCTCCCCGGGGAGGTTGCGCAGGTCGACCGGCCGGCGGCCCCCCCCGGGCCGGAGCGCCGACGGGTCGCCGTGCTCGACGCCGTTCCGGATCGCCGACAGCATGCCCTGCATGGTCTTCGCCATCACCGCTGCGCTCACCGACTCCAGCGCGCTCGCCCACCAGGAGAGGCCCTCCTCGAGGACGACCAGGGTGAGCCTCGTGCCGCCCCCCTCTGCCGCGAACAGCCAGGTGAAGACGGGGCCGTTGGCGACCTCCCTCGTCCGTCCCGCAAAGTCAACCGTCGCGTGCGCCCGGCTGACGATCCGCTCCCCGGGAACCACCTCGGTGAACTCCCGCTCGATCCGCTCGACCATCAGCCCGTTGAGGAACCTGCCCGTGATGCGCGCGGTGGTGCCCACACCGTCCGGAGTGATCACGACCTCGGTGACCTCGAGCTGCGGCCAGCCGGCGAAGAGGTGCTGCGGATCGCGGCAGTACTCGAAGACGTCGTGGACGGGAGCGCCGATCACGACATCGAAACGACGAGTGAAATCGGTCATCGCCTGGCCTCCCTCGGACCCGCGGGGCGACAACAACTCCGCACTTCCAGCCTACGACCGGGGGGCCGGCCGCGGACCCGGGACGGCGATCAGGGGACGCCGATCACGGACCCGCGGGCGGCGTCCCGTCAGCCCACCCGGAAGCCGTCCCCGGTGACCACCACCGGCAGGGGATCGATGATGGTCCCGCCGAAGCTTCCGTCGCCGGCGTTGTTGACGAACGCGAGGAACCTCCACTCGTCGGTGCCGCGGAGCCGGACGAGCCGGCCGACGTACAGGCCCGGTGGCGACACCACGGTCGCGCCGGCGATGTCGTAGGGCCCGAGCGGGGAGTCCGCCCTCGCCGCCCAGGTGCCGCCGGCCACAGAGCCCTTGCGGGCCTCGGCCAGGTCGCCGTCCAGGCAGCTGAAGAGCAGGTAGCGCCGGCCCCCGATCTCGACGTCGAACATCACCTCGAGCTGGCCGAAGCCCTGGCCGACCTCGGTCAGCGGTGCGCGGACCTCCCAGGTCCGCAGATCGGGGCTCCAGGCGTGCCCGACGACGCCGCGGTCGTCGAAGGGCCCGGTGTTCCCCCGTGCCGTGACCAGCATGTGCCAGCCGTCGCCGTCGGGGTCGGGCATCACCCAGGGGTCGCGGAACGCCTCGTCGTGCCACCCGTTGTCCTCGAGCCGCTCGTACCAGCGCGGGTCGGCCCGGGCGACCTGGCCGTGCTTGGTCCAGGTGAACAGGTCGTCGGACGTGGCGTAGCCGATGGACTGGATGTTGCTGCCGCCGGGGGCCGGGCGCGACCCGGTGTAGAACTGGAACCAGGTGCCGTCGGGGTGGCGGACGATCGAGCCGGTCCAGGTCGCCAGCTCGTCGAAGTCCCCCGGCTCGCCGTGGGCGAGGGCGTCCTGCACCCGCGTCCAGTTCACGAGGTCGTCGGAGACGGCGTGCCCGATGCCGGCGTTGTAGTGGCGGGCGTCCGGGTCGCCGAGCGACTTCGGTGCGTGGAGGAAGAACAGGTGGTACCGCTTCCCGTCGTCCACCGTCCAGAAGTCCCACACCCAGTCGTGGTCGAAGGCGAGCATCAGCCCTTCACCCCCGAGGACGCGATCGAGTTGATGAACGCGCGCTGGAAGCCGATGAACAACGCGAGCACGGGGACGGTGATCATGGTCGCGTACGCCATGATCTGGCCCCAGGCGGTCCCCGAGCTCCCGGTGGCCTGCTTGAAGTAGTCGATGCCGACCATGACCGGTCGCAGGGACTCGGACTGCACGACCATCAGCGGCCACAGGTAGGAGTTCCAGGCGGGCAGGAAGGTCAGGATGGCGACCGTCGCGACGGCCGGCCCGGACAGCGGCATCACGATGCTGCGGTAGATCCTGAACCAGCCGGCCCCGTCCACCGTTGCGGCCTCGTCCAGCTCCTTCGGGATCGAGTCGAAGTACTGGTAGAAGAGGTAGATCGAGAAGGCGTTGGCCAGGAACGGGATGATCTGGACGGCGTAGGTGTCCAGCCAGCCCTGCGAGCCGTCGAAGTAGGGGATGGTGTTCACCCACCACAGCAGGGGCAGGGCCATCGTCTCGAACGGCACGATCAGCGTCGCCAGCACGATGCCGAGCACCACCTTCTGGCCCCGGAACTCGATCCGGGAGAGCGCGAACGCCGCCATCGAGTTCACCAGCAGCCCGAGCACGACCGTGCAGACGGAGATGAAGACCGAGTTGACCATGAAGGTCACGAACGGCACCCGGTCCATCAGGCCGGTGTAGTTGGCGAGGCTGACGTCACCGACGGGCAGGAACGCCGACCACGAAGCCAGGTCCGCGAAGATCTGGGTGTCCGGCTTGAAGCTCGAGACGATCATGAACACCAGGGGCAGCCCGAAGACGAGGCACAGCAGGACGCGGAGCGCCATCACGAGGGCGCCGGACAGCCGGTTGTCGCGCGAGCCCGCCGTCCGGGGCTCGGTCGTGGTGGTGTCGGCGACGTGGGCGAGGTGGTCGCTCATCGGATGGCCTCCTTGTCGCGGGTGAGGTAGCGCTGGATGAGCGAGACGGTGAGAACGAGGGCGAAGAACACCAGCGAGATCGCCGCGGCGTAGCCCGTCTGCTGCTGCTGGAAGCCGGTGAAGACGGCCATGTAGACGAGCGTCGACGTCGAGTCCAGGGGTCCGCCCTGGGTCATGATGTTCACCTGGGTGAACAGGGAGAACGCGGCGATCGTGATCGTGATCAGGATGAAGATGCTGGTCTGGCGCAGGCCCGGCCAGGTGACGTGGGCGAACTGCTGCCACTTCGACGCGCCGTCGATCGAGGCCGCCTCGTAGAGCTCGCCGGGGATCGTCTGCAGGCCGGAGAGCCAGATGACCATGTGGAAGCCGACGGCCTGCCAGATCGACAGCACGATGATCGCGAACAGGGCCGTGTTGGGGTCGCCCAGCCAGTCGGGGCCGGTGATCCCGACCTTGGCCAGGAGGACGTTGATCAGCCCGTCCGGCTGGTACATGAACAGCCACAGCATCGAGACCACGACCATCGAGGTCACCACCGGCAGGAAGTAGACCGTCCGGAAGAAGTTCGTGCCGCGCACCTTGGCGTTCACCAGGAGGGCGAGCCCGAGCGCCAGCCCCGACTGCACCGGGACGATCACGATGGTGAAGACCACCGTGTTCAGCAGTGACCGCCAGAAGGTCTCGTTCTCGAACAGGCGGACGAAGTTGTCCAGCCCGACGAACCGGGCGGGGACGGGGGAGATCAGGCGTGCGTTGGTGAACGCCAGCCCGAAGGTCAGGAAGATCGGGATGATCAGGAACACGACCATCAGCACGGCGGCCGGGACCAGCATGGCGAGCGCCACCGAGGTGGAGCGCTTGTTCCGCTTGTGGCTGCGGCCACGGACGACTGGTGGGGCGGTGTGCTCGGCTGCTTCGACGACGCTCACTGCGGCTCCTCTCTGAGGGCGGATCATGCGACGAGGGACGGGGCGGGGTGGCCCGGGAGGGGGCGAGGATCCCCTCCCGGGCCGGCTGGGGTCACTGCTGGAAGAAGTTGTTCGCCTTCTGGTTGTCGTCGATGTCGGCGACCATCTGGTCCAGCGTCTTCTTCACGTCTGCGCCGTTCAGGATGTCCTGCGCGCCCTTGGTGAAGGCCGTCGCGAGGAACGGGTAGCCCGGGGTCTCGGGCCGCATCACGGTGAACTTCTTCGAGTACTGGCGGAAGACGTCGTTCTCGCCGCCGGGCTCGAAGCCGGGCACCATCGCTGCCGCGGCGTCGGTGGTCGGGATGTTGTTGGTGTCCTTGGCGACCTTGGCGACGTACTTGTCCTGGGCGGCGAACTTCAGGTAGTCGAGCGCACCCTCGGGGCTGGCGCAGCCGGTGGAGTAGCCCCACGTCCAGGAGCCGCCGCCCACCTTGGGCCCGTCGCCGAAGTCGACCGGCGGGGCGAAGACGACGTCCTTGACCTTCTCGCGCACCGGCACGGCGGTCCACGAGCCGTTCCAGAGGAAGGCGGTCTTGCCGTTGATGAAGTCGGCCGTCGGGTCTGCGCTCGACTTCTTGGAGATCATCCCGTCCTTCGCCAGGCCCTGGAACCACTCGCCCCACTTCACGGCGGCATCGCCGTTGAGGACGCCCTCCGCGCTGGAGAAGTCGGTGCGGTTGATCAGGTCGCCCCCGAAGCTCTGCAGGAAGGGCGAGTACCCGTAGGGCCACCACTCACCGGTCCACCCGGTGGCCAGGTCGGCCGGGTAGGTGAAGTCTCCGGACGCCTTGACCTTCGCCAGGGCGGACGCGAACTCCTCGCCGGTCCAGGGCTGGTCGATGGTCGGGACGCGGATGCCGTACTTCTTCAGGATCGACTCGCGGGTGACCCAGGTCAGTGACACGTCGTAGTAGCCGTACGCGTAGGTCTTCCCGTTCCACTTGGCGACGGTGGAGGGCAGGTACTTCGACAGGATGTCGTCCATGCCCTCGATCGGGGCCAGGTAACCGGCCCAGGCCCAGTTGGCCACGTTCGGCTGGTCGATGTCGAGGATGCAGGGCAGCTTCTTCGCCGCGGCCGCGGCGACGACCGACTGGTTGTAGGAGTCCTGCGGGAAGGCCTGGAGGTCCACCTTGTAGGCGGTCTGCGAGGCGTTGTAGTCGTCGACCACGCTCTGGATGGCCGCGAGCTCGCCCTTGTTGCCGGCGTTGTGGGTCCACAGGGTCAGGGTCTGGGTGCCGCCAGAGGCGGCCTGGGTGCTGGTGGCTCCGCCCTTCGAGCACGCGGTGACCGACAAGGTCAGGGATGCGGCGACGAACGTCGTGGCGAGCAGCCTTGCTGTGCGCTTGAGCACTCTTCCTCCGTTGGATGTGCCCGGGAGAACCCGGGGAGTTCGGGGTGCTAAAAGGATTTAGCACGACGAAGGTAGCATGGCTCGCTGAGGCTTGCAAGAGCCTGCTAAAAGGATTCTGCAAGTGGTACCGGTATCATTCGGTCGTCGACGAGCTGAACGTGGAGGAACGATGGCGAAGCGAGCCACCCTGGCCGACGTGGCCCAGCTGGCCGGGCTGTCCATCACCACGGTCAGCATGGTGCTGAACGACCGCCCGAACTCCAGGCTGTCCGCCGAGGCCGCGGAGCGCGTGCGGGCCGCGGCCGCCAAGCTGAACTATCGGCCGAACCCCGCCGCCCGCGGCCTGCGCCTGGGCAAGACCCGCACCGTCGGGTTCATCTCCGACGAGGTGACGATCACGCGCTACGCGTCGGCGATGATCCGGGGCCTGCTCGAGGCGGCGGAGGAGCGCGACCACACCGTCCTGATCAGCGAGTCCGGGCGGCGGCTGGACCGGGTCGCGAGCTCGCTGGAGCTGATGCTCGACCGCCAGGCCGACGGCATCATCTTCGGGCTGATGGGCGCCAAGCAGATGGAGGTGCCGCCGGTGCCCGTGGACGTCCCCGTGGTGCTGGTGAACGCACGCTCCACCACCGGCCACGCGTGCGTCCTGCCGGACGAGTTCCGCGCCGGCTACGACGTGGTCGGCCACCTGCTCCGGCGCGGGCACCGGCGGATCGCCTTCGTCGGACGCTCCGAGGCGCTCCTCGACCCCGCACTGTCGGTAACGATCGGCAGCCGGTACGCGGGGCTGGACGCGGCGATGGCCGAGTACGGGCTGGAGTTCGTCCACCAGGTCGACGGCATGTCCTGGGAGCCCGACCTCGGCTACCGCGGGGCTGCCGAGATCCTCGACAACGTCGAGGTCACCGCCATCGTCGCCGCGAACGACCGCGTGGCCTTCGGCATCTACCAGGCTGCGCAGGAGCGGGGCGTGCGGATCCCGGACGACCTCTCCGTCGTGTCCTTCGACGACGAGTACCTCGCCAGTTACCTCCGGCCGCAACTCACCACTATGCAGATCCCCTACCGGGAGATGGGGCGCACGGCGATGGAGCTCGTCCTCGACGGTGCCCCGCCCGCCGAGACCCTCGTCCCCATGCCGCTGATGGCCCGGGGCTCGGTGCGCGACCTCCCGGCCCCCGCGTCCTGACCCTGCTGACCCGGAGCTGAGGAAACGCCCCTCCCTGGGGATCTGCGGGAGGGGCGTTTCCGGTTCCTGGGCGGCGCTAGGGTCCCGCTGCCGCTGCCGCTGCCGGTGCCTGGCCCGGGACGCGCACCCTCGTCCAGCTCACCACGGGCCGCGCATGGCGCCGGGCGGTCACCGACAGGTAGCTGGTGGCGCCGGCGCCACCGTCCACGGTGACCCGGGTGAGCGTGTCGAGAGGCGCGACGTCGTAGGCGTCCGGCCAGCGTGAGCCGCGCGCCAGCGGCGCGTCCGTGACGTGGGAGCGCCGGTCGGCGGTGAACAGGTACACCTCGCCGCGGAACCCCCGGGTGCCCGCCGCGATCGCCCGGACGACCGGTCGGTACGCGCGGACGGTGGCCGGGTCGGGCGCGCCCGGGG
Source organism: Actinomycetota bacterium (assembly GCA_020161015.1). Taxonomy (GTDB): domain Bacteria; phylum Actinomycetota; class Actinomycetes; order Propionibacteriales; family Propionibacteriaceae; genus Propionicimonas. The sequence goes on from JAIUOT010000049.1 coordinate 84,997, forward strand.
GGAACAGGTCGGCGTGGGTGAGCAGCACCACGGCCGCGCTCTGCATCGACGCCGCGGAGCGGAACCCCTCCCGGATGAGCCGAACCGCGGCGTCCGAGCGCCCCGCCTCCTCCGCCACCAGGAAGGGCAGCGAACGCGGCGAGTGGCCCGGCACCGGGTCGAGCGCGGCCTCGACCGTGTGGAACGCGGCGAAGGTCACCGGTGGCCGCACGAGGACGAGGTTCTCCGGGAAGCCCGTCCCGGCCTGTGAGTCGACCGGCACGGGCCGCCCGAGGGTGTACCCCGGGCGCGGCACGAACGTGTGCCGGAGCGCGGCCAGCCGCTCCTGCGGGTCGAAGCCCCCGTTCTCGCTCCGGCCGCAGTCGAGCCACTCCTCGCCGCCGAAGGTGTAGGCCAGCGGCACCCGGGACCGGTCGAAGGCCTCGCGGACCTGCCGGTAGTAGCCGTCGCTGCACGGCCTGAGCCCCTTGATGCCGCCCAGGTGGAACGCCATCCGGACACCGGGCGCCGCACTCAGGCGGTCGATCACGTCCGGAAGCTGCCGGAGCTGGCCCACCCCTTCCGGGACGTCGCCGAGCACCGCCCAGGCGAATGTCGTCCCGGCGCGGACAGCGCTGTCCGCGCTGTCGCGCTGCGCCGGCGCGCACCCCCCGAGCGCCGGTAGCAGCAGGGCGGCCACCAGCAGGCCCCACCTGGGGCGCGGCCGGCGGGCCCGCTGCTCGCGCAGCGCCCCGTGGCGCCGCCGGCCGCACCACCCCCCGGTGGCCGGCGCGACGCTCCCCCGTCGCCTGCCGCCACCTGTCCCTGTCGTCACACACCCCAGACCGCACCGTGGGGCGCTGGGGTTACGCCGTCCTGCGGCGCACACCTACCACGTTTGGGACGCGGGGATGGGGCTAGCTGCCTCGGCCGGGGTCCTCGTCCGAGCGCGCACGGACAGTGGAAACCTCGCGGAACGCGCCCCGGCGGGAGCCCGGGCACGCCATGATTACGGCGACCAGGGGCGAGCCCGTTCCCGTCCGGTCCTGAGATCGAGAGGCGAGTCCGTGGCTGCGCTCAGCTCCCCGCGCCCCTACCGCGGCGCCGGCACCACCGGCGACGCGGACTTCGCCGCCGTCCGCGCCTTCCTGCTCGGGCTGAACTCCCGCGATCCGGTGTGCTCCCCGGAGTTCCTCTGGGCGCGCTGGGAGTGGGCGTTCTGCCTGCCGTACCTCGATCGCGGCCACCTCGACCGGATCGGGGTGTGGGAGGCGGGCGGACGCGTCGTCGCGCTCGCCACCCACGAGAGCGCCCTCGGCGAGGCGTACCTCGCGGTCGACCCCGCTCACCGGGCCGAGCTGCTGCCCGACCTGGTGGCCCACGCCGAGCGCGCCCTCGCGGCGGAAGGGACGGTTGCCATCCCCGTCGGCGAGGACGAGCCCGACCTCGCCGCGCTGCTCGCGACGCGCGGCTACGAGGCGATGCCGTGGACGGAGGACATGTCGGTGCGCACCCTCGAGGGCGTCCCCGCTCCCCGCCTCCCCGAGGGCTACCGGCTCAGCAGCCTCGCCGAGGGGGTGGACCTGCACCGGCTCAACCGTTGCCTGCACCGCGGTTTCGGCCATCCCGATCCGGTGCCGGAGGACGAGGAGACGCTGCGGTGGCGCAAGGAGTCGGTCAGCGCGCCGTCCCTGGTGCCGGAGCTGAACACGATCGTGGTCGCGCCCGACGGCGAGTACGCGGCCTACTGCGGGATCTTCCTCGAGCCGTCCGCGGGCCTGCTGATGGTCGAGCCGGTGTGCACCGAGCCCGGTCATCGCCGCGGGGGTCTGGCCCGCGCGGCCGTGCAGGAGTCGCTGCGCCGGGCGGCCGCGCTCGGCGCCCACACCGCGTACGTGGGATCGGACCTGCCGCTGTACCGGGACCTGGGCTTCGCGGCGTTCCACCGGTCCCACTGGTGGCGCGGCCGCGTCGGCTGAGCCGGAGCCGGCGATCCCTTCGGCGCTCAGGCCGGCACGCCGCAGGCCACGCTCGCGGGCAGCAGCTCCAGCAGGTGGACGGCCGCCGCAGACGCGGCGCCGTTGGTCGGGGTGACCACCGACACCACCCACTCCCCGGCCTGCTGGGGGAGCGGGACGACAGAGAGCCCGGCCGCCTGCGGTTTCGCCGCGATGGAGTTCGGCACCATCGCCACGCCCAGCCCGCGGTGCACGAGGTCGAGGAGCGTGTGGATGTCGTTGACCGTGCACCGGACGACGCGGTGGAAGCCGCGGGCGCGCGCCACCTCGTCGTTGATCGCGCGGACGGCCCACGACTCGTGGAAGTCCACGACGTCGGCGCCGTCCAGGTCGGCCCACTGCACGCGTCCACGCCCGGCGAGGGGGTGCCCGGGCGGGCACAGCAGCACGAACGGCTTGCGCGCGATCTCGGTGCGGGTCAGCGAACCCAGGTGGTCGGACGTCGCCACGAAGGCCGCGTCCAGCTCGTTGGCCCGCAGCATGTCGAGCAGCTCGTAGGAGCCGGCCTGGGTGAAGTGGATGCTCACCTGCGGGTAGCGGTGGTGGAACCGCTCGAGCAGTTCGGGCACGTCGACCACGCCCAGGCACTGCTCGGCACCCACGCGCAGCTGGCCCGACAGGGTGCGGGTCACGCGCACGACGGCGTCCCGTCCGGCCCTGGCCTGGAGCAGGAGCTCGCGGGCGTGCGGCAGCAGTGCCAGGCCCGCGTCGGTCGGCTCGACCCTGCGTGTCGTGCGCGCGAAGAGCTCGCTGCCGAGCTCCTCCTCCAGAGCCCGGATCGACGCCGACAGCCCCGACTGGGACACCCCGCACAGGGACGCCGCCCGGGTGAAGTTCTGCTCGTCGGCGAGCGCGAGCACGTACTCCATCTGGCGCAGATCCATCAGTCATCCTTCTGAAACAGAGAAGAAACAGTTGTTGGACTTCTAGGTTAGGCCACGCCTATGGTGGCAGTCGAGCGCCGGCACCCACCGCCGTCGCCACGAGGAAGGTGTGTGCATGATCCAGAGGAACCTCGGCCCCCGCACGGTCGGCGCGATCGGTCTCGGCGGCATGCCGATGTCGATCGAGGGACGCCCGGACGCCGAGCGGTCGGTCGCGACCATCCACGCCGCGCTGGACGCGGGCGTGACGCTGATCGACACCGCCGACGCCTACCACCTGCACGCCGGCGAGGTGGGCCACAACGAGGAGCTGATCGCGAAGGCGCTGAAGAGCTACGGCGGCGACACCTCCCAGGTCCTGGTGGCCACGAAGGGCGGGCACCTGCGTCCCGGGGACGGCAGCTGGACCCAGGACGGGCGTCCGGAGTACCTGAAGGAGGCGGCGAAGGCATCCGCCCGTCGGCTCGGCGTCGAGGCGATCGGCCTGTACCAGTTCCACCGTCCCGACCCTCGCGTGCCGTACGCCGAGTCGGTCGGCGCGCTGGCCGAGCTGCTGGAGGAGGGCGTGATCCAGCTGGCCGGGATCTCCAACGCCGGCGTCGCGCAGATCGACGAGGCCAACGAGGTGCTCGGCGGACGGCTGGTGTCGGTGCAGAACCAGTTCTCCCCGGCTTTCCGGTCCAGCCTGCCCGAGCTGGAGCACTGTGCGAGGCTCGGGATCGCCTTCCTGCCGTGGAGCCCGCTGGGCGGCATCCGCAACGCGGCCGGGCTCGGCGAGCGTCACGACGCGTTCAACCGGGTCGCCGCCGACCACGGGGTCAGCCCCCAGCAGGTGGCGCTGGCCTGGGAGCTCGCGCTCGCCCCCGTCGTCATCCCCATCCCCGGGGCTTCCCGTCCGTCCAGCATCACGGACTCGGTGCACGCCACCGAGCTGGTGCTGTCCGCCGACGAGCTGTCCCTGCTGTCCCACGTCGCCTGAGGAGGCACGCATGAAGACCTTCCCCCTCGGCGGGAGCGACCTCACGGTCCCCGCCGTCGTCACCGGAGTGATGCGCATCCAGGAGAAGTCGGACGCGGAGGTGCGCGCCCTGTTCGACGCGTCGCTGGAAGCGGGCATCGACTTCTTCGACCACGCCGACATCTACGGCACGCCGGTGCACGGGTGCGAGCGCCGGTTCGCGGACGCGCTGCGCCTCACCCCGTCCCAGCGCGCGGAGGTGACCCTCCAGACCAAGGCGGGCATCGTCACCGACGGGCCGTACTTCGACTTCTCCCACGACCACCTGGTCGAGGCGGTCGAGGGATCGCTGGAGGCGCTGCGGACCGACTACATCGACGTCCTGCTGCTGCACCGCCCGGACGCCCTGGTGGAGCCGGAGGAGGTGGCCCGGGCGTTCGACGAGCTGGAGGCCGCCGGCAAGGTGCGCGCCTTCGGCGTCTCCAACCACACCCCGGCGCAGATCGAGCTGCTGAAGAAGTACGTGTGCCAGCCGCTCGTGGCGAACCAGCTCCAGCTGTCGATCACCCACGCCCCGATCATCGCCCAGGGCGTGGCGATGAACATGGCGGCTCTCGACCAGTCGATCAGCCGTGACCTCGGTGTGCTCGACTACTGCCGGCTGCACGACATCACCGTGCAGGCGTGGTCGCCGTTCCAGGCGGGCTTCTTCACCGGTGTGTTCCTCGGCAACCCCGACTACCCGGAGCTGAACGCCGTGGTCGACCGCCTGGCGGCCGCCCACGACGTCCCCCCGGAGGCCATCGCGACCGCGTGGATCACCCGCCACCCCGCCCGGATGCAGGTGGTGCTCGGCACCACCACTCCCGAGCGGGTCCGGGCCGCGGCGCTCGGCGCCGACGTGGAGCTCACCCGTCCGGAGTGGTACGAGCTGTACCGCGCGGCCGGGCACCTCGTGCCCTGACCGCTCCGGCCACTCCGGTCCGGGCCACCCGGGACCGGGCTCAGTCCGGGTCCGACGCGAACCAGCCCAGCTCGTCCCACACCGCCGCAGGGATCACCTGGTCGAGCCGGTCGAGAACGAAGCGCGGCGCGAGCCGCGGCGGGAGGGAGGCGACGTCGGTGGGCGTCGCCTCGCCGGTGAGCACGACGGCGGACGGCATGCCGGTGTCGATCGCCATCCGGATGTCGGTCTGCAGGCGGTCGCCGACCATCAGCGCCCGCTCGAGCGACACCCCGGGAAGGCTGTCCATCACGGTCTGGAGCATGATCGGGTCGGGCTTGCCGAAGCTGTGGCGGCAGGTCGTCCCGGTGCTGGCCTCGATGGCGGCGGTGATCGCCGCGCAGTCCGGCTCGCCCCGGCCACCCGGGAAGGGGCAGAACCGGTCGGGGTTGGTCTGTACGAGGAACGCCCGCTTGTGGAACCAGATCGCGTCGAAGGCGATCTGGAGCTTGCGGTAGTCGAAGGCGCGGTCGTAGGAGGCCACGACGATGTCGATCTCCGCCGGGTCCTCGCTCAGCCGGAGGCCGGCGGCCGTCAGCGCCCGCACCAGTGGGGCCTCGGCGATCGGGAAGACCACGGCGTCCGGGTGGTGCGCGGCCAGCCATGCGGCCGTGGTGACGACGGTGTTCGCGATGTCGGCCACCGGGGTGGGGACGCCGAGGGCGGCGAGCTTGGCCGCGTACTCGTCCGGGTCACGGGTCGGGTTGTTGGACAGGAAGCGCACCGGGATGTCCCGCCGGCGCAGTTCTGCGATCGCCCGCGCCGCACCCGGCATCAGCTCGTCACCGAGGTAGACCGTGCCGTCCAGGTCGAACACGTAGGCGTCGAAGAACTCCGTCGGGAGCGGCCGTGTCCCGGCCGTCATCGTGGACCCACCCTCACCGCAACTCCCCCAGCCGGTCGCCGTCGCCCGGCGCCCTCGCCGAACGCCGTTCCGCCTCGTCGGCGGTCATTCTCGCACAGCGCCCCCGGGCCGGCGGGGCGCCGGCGGAGCCCGTCCGCCCGCGCGCGCCCCTTCCCTGTGCCGCCCGCGCGGCGCACACTCGAAGGAAGGGGCCGGCTCGCCGGCCGACGATGTCGAGTGGAGGAGCACCCATGAACCAGCGCCTGGCGGACCTGTCCGCGGCCGGCGTCTCGATCTGGTTGGACGACCTGTCCCGGGCACGGATCGCCAGCGGCAACCTCGCCGGGATGATCCGCGACAACGCCGTGGTCGGGGTCACCACCAACCCCACGATCTTCGCCGCGGCCCTGACGCATGGCGCCGACTACGCCGCCCAGCTCGAGGAGCTGGGCCAGGTGACGGTGGCCGAGGCCATCACGGCGCTGACCACGACGGACGTGCGCGACGCCTGCGACCTGTTCGCACCCACCTACGCGCGCACCGGAGGCTTCGACGGCCGCGTCTCGATCGAGGTCGAGCCCGGCGTGGCCCATGACACCGCCGCGACCACGACCCAGGCGGCGGAACTCCACCGCATCGTCGACCGCGAGAACGTGCTGATCAAGATCCCCGCGACGCAGGCCGGGCTGGCCGCGATCGAGGAGACGATCGCCGCGGGCATCTCGGTCAACGTCACCCTGATCTTCTCCGTCGAGCGCTACCGCGCCGTGATGGACGCCTACCTCGCCGGCCTCGAGCGGGCGGCCGACGCCGGCCGGGACCTGTCCCGGATCCACTCGGTGGCGTCCTTCTTCATCTCCCGGGTCGACACGGAGGTCGACCGCCGGCTGGAGTCGCTCGGCCGTGCCGACCTGCGGGGGCGCGCGGCCATCGCGAACGCGCAGGTGGCGCTCGCCGCGTACGCGGAGGTGTTCTCCGGGGATCGGTTCGCGGCCCTCGCCGCCCGCGGTGCGAACGTGCAGCGACCGCTGTGGGCGTCCACCGGGACGAAGGACCCGGCGTACCCCGACACGCTCTACGTGGCCGGGCTGGTCGCCCGGGGAGTGGTGAACACCATGCCGGAGAAGACGCTGCTGGCCTTCGCCGATCACGGCGAGCCGGGCGAGCCCATCGAGGGCCGCGGGTCCGAGGGGCGGGCGGTGCTCGACGAGGTCGCCGCCGCGGGGGTGGACCTCGCCGACGTGTTCGAGGTGCTCGAGGCGGAGGGCGTGGAGAAGTTCGCCGCCTCCTGGGACGAACTGGTGGCCACCGTCCGGGACGCGCTGGGGGCGCGGTAGCCCGTCCGTCCGAGGGGCCGGGAGATTCTCCGGGCGGCCCCTTGCGCCAAGATCCCGAGTGCTGCTAGCTTTTCGGATCAGGAACCTGAGCGGTTCCCCAGGGTTGTTACTCGCAAGAGGCAAGGCCTGAGCCAGCTTCGGCATGCTCGCCTTGTGCAACCTCCGGGGTATCGGCTCGGGTCTTTCTGCGTTCTCGGCCCTGAACAACGTGGTTCGAAGGAGAACAGATGCCCGCTGTCGATTACCGGACGTTGGCCGGTGACATCCTCGAGAAGGTCGGGGGCGAGTCCAACGTCGCCTCCCTGGCGCACTGCGCCACCCGCCTGCGCTTCCGCCTGAAGGACGCCGCGAAGGCGGACAAGGCCGCCGTCGAGCGCCTGCCCGGCGTGATCACCGTGATGGAGGCCGGCGGCCAGTTCCAGGTCGTCATCGGCAACAACGTGCCCGTCGTGTTCGCCGAGATCGGCCAGATCTCCTCGCTCGGCGGCGAGAACGCGGGCGACGGCGCCGCCGAGAAGGGCAACCTCCTCAACCGCTTCATCGCCCTGATCTCGTCGATCTTCCTGCCGTCGCTGTGGCCCCTGGCCGGCGCCGGCCTGTTCAAGGCCTTCCTCGCCGCCGCGACCCAGTTCGGGTGGCTCGACGCCACGGGCACCACCTACGTCATCTGGAACGCCGCAGCCGACGGCCTGTTCCTGTTCCTGCCGATCTTCCTCGCGGTGAACGCAGCCAAGCGGTTCAGGACCAACCAGTTCACGTCGATGGCGATCGCGGCGGCGCTGTGCTACCCGGCCATCACCGCCCTGACCGCCGCGACCGAACCGGTCACGTTCTTCGGCATCCCGGTCGTGATGGTGACCTACACCTCCTCGGTCATCCCGATCATCGTCGCGGTGTGGCTGCAGAGCTACCTCGAGCGGTTCCTCAACGCCGTCCTGCCCAGCTGGCTACGGAACTTCACCACCCCCCTGCTCGTGCTCGCGATCATGGTGCCGCTCACCCTCCTGACCGTCGGCCCGGTGACCAGCTACGCCGCCAAGGCGATTTCCAGCGGAATCGTCTGGCTCTTCGCCGCCGCACCCTGGCTCGCCGGCGCCCTCATGGGCGGCCTGTGGCAGGTGTTCGTGCTGTTCGGGCTGCACTGGGGCTTCGTGCCCTTCATGGTGAACGACTACACCACGCTGGGCTACTCGATCATGACCGGTCCGCTGCCGGCCGCCGTGCTCGCCCAGGCCGCCGCGGCGCTCGGTGTCATGATCAAGACCAGGAACGCCGACCTGAAGAAGCTCGCCGGTCCCTCCGCACTGTCCGGCTTCGTCGCCGGCATCACCGAGCCCGCGATCTACGGCGTCAACCTCCGCCTGAAGAAGCCGTTCTACTACGGCATCGCCGGCGGTGCCATTGGTGGTGCGATCGCCGCCATCGGCGGCTCGGCGTCCAACGCGTTCGTCTTCCCCTCGCTGCTCGGCCTCACCGCGTACATGCAGGTCGGCTCGTTCACGATGCAGCTGATCGGTGTGGGCGTGGCGGTCCTCATCGCGCTCACCGCCACGCTGGTGCTCGGCTTCGACGACCTGCCGGCCGCTGAGGCCGAGCCGGAGCTGATTCCGCCGGCTCCCGGCGCGCTCGAGGTGGCCGCCCCGGTGAGCGGGGAGACCGTTCCCCTGGCGCAGGTCAAGGACAAGGTGTTCGCATCCGGCGCGCTGGGCAAGGGCATCGGCATCGTCCCGAGCGCCGGCACCGTGTACGCCCCGTTCGGCGGCACCGTCGTGAGCGCGTTCCCCACCGGACACGCCTTCGGGATCAAGTCGGCGGACGGCGTCGAGGCGCTGATCCACATCGGCATCGACACCGTCCAGCTCAACGGCAAGGGCTTCACCCCTGCCGTCGCCCAGGGGCAGGTCGTCGAGGCCGGTGACCTGCTGGCCACCGTCGACCTGGACGCGGTCACCGCCGCCGGCTACGACCCCACCACCGTGATGGTGATCACCAACACCGCGCAGTTCGCCGGCGTCCTGCCCGCGGAGGGGCACAGCCTCGTCCACGGCGACACCGCGATCGTCATCGAACGCTGAACCCCGTCCGGCCCGTCCCGCCCTGCCGGGCGCCGGACGGGCCGGACACCCCACCCAGACCAGAGGGAGAGACACAACTCATGCCAGACACCACGACACCGTTCCCGCAGGGATTCCTGTGGGGCGGAGCGACCGCAGCCAACCAGATCGAGGGCGCCTACGCCGAGGGCGGAAAGGGCCTGTCCATCCAGGACGTGCTTCCCGGCGGTGGCATCGCGCCCCGCACCGACGCCCCGACACCGGACAACCTGAAGCTCGAGGCCATCGACTTCTACCACCGCTACGCCGCCGACATCGCCCTGTTCGCCGAGATGGGGTTCTCGGTGTTCCGGATCTCCATCGCCTGGAGCCGGATCTTCCCCAACGGCGACGACGCCGAGCCGAACGAGGAGGGCCTCGCCTTCTACGACCGCGTCTTCGACGAGTGCGCACGCCACGGGATCGAGCCGCTGGTGACGCTCTCGCACTACGAGACCCCGCTGCACCTCACCGAGGCCTACGACGGCTGGGTGAGCCCTGACCTGATCGGCTTCTACGAGCGCTTCGCCCGCACGGTCTTCGAGCGGTACCGCGACAAGGTCACCTACTGGCTGACCTTCAACGAGATCAACTCGATCCTGCACCTCCCGCTGATGAGCGGTGGCATCGGGACGCCCAAGGCGGAACTGTCGCCGTCCGCACTGTTCCAGGCGGCCCACCACGAGCTGGTCGCCAGCGCGCTGGCGACCAAGGTTGCCCACGAGGTGAACCCGGACGCCAGGGTCGGCTGCATGGTGATCGCGGCGCCGATCTACCCGCTCACGCCCGACCCGGTCGACGTCGTGGCCGCCATGGAGGCCGACCACGCCAACCTGATGTTCAGCGACGTGCACGTGCGCGGCGCCTACCCCGGCTACGCGCTGCGGTACTTCCGTGAGCACGGAATCGTGCTCGACATCACCGACGCCGACCGCGAGATCCTGCGCCACACGGTCGACTTCGTGTCGTTCAGCTACTACATGAGCGTGTGCGAGACCGGCGACCCGGCCAGGAAGACGGCTGGGGAGGGCAACATCATGGGCGGAGTGCCCAACCCCACCCTGCCGGCCAGCGAATGGGGCTGGCAGATCGACCCCAAGGGCCTGAGGGTCATCCTCAACCAGTTCTGGGATCGCTGGCAGAAGCCGCTGTTCATCGTCGAGAACGGGTTGGGCGCCCGCGACCAGTTGGTCGAGGTGGACGGCGTGAAGACCGTCCTCGACGACTATCGCATCGCCTACCTCAACGATCACCTCGTCCAGGTGCGCGAGGCGATCGCCGACGGCGTGGAGGTGATGGGCTACACCTCCTGGGGCCCGATCGACCTGGTCTCGGCCAGCACGGCGCAGATGAGCAAGCGGTACGGCTTCATCTACGTCGACCGCAACGACGACGGCACCGGCAGCCTGGAGCGCTACCGGAAGAAGTCGTTCGGCTGGTACGCCGACGTCATCCGCACCAACGGGGCCAGCCTGCGCTGACCCCCGTCCGCTTCGCTACGCGACGTTCGTCCCGCTGCGTGAGTTCGGGCAGCGTTGTCGACTCCGCGTAGCGAAGCGGGGACGGGTGCAGACTGGGCGCAGAGCCGGAAAGGCCGCACATGGAAGTGCTCAAGGTCTTCAACAACAACGTCGTGCTCGCCCGTGACCACGACGCGAGCGAGGTCGTGCTCACCGGGCGAGGGCTCGGCTACCAGGCGCGCCGCGGCGACCCGGTGGACGAGTCGCGGGTCGCCCAGCGGTTCCGTCCGGACGCGGAGCACGACGTCCAGCAGCTCACGGCGTTCCTCACCGAGATCCCGCCCGAGCACCTCGCGCTGGCTGCGGAGATCCTCCATGACGCGCAGGACGACCTGGAGACGACCTTCACCCAGGGCATGGTGATCCCGCTCGCCGACCACATCAGCTTCGCGATCAAGAGGGTGCGCCAGCACATCGCGGTCGAGTACCCGCTGCGTTCGGAGGTCGCGCACCTGTACCCCCGGGAGCTGCGGGTGGCGCGTCGTGCCGTCGCGCTCGTCGCCGCCCGCACCGGGGTGGACCTGCCGGCCGACGAGGCGGTGCCCATCGCCCTGCACTTCGTCAACGCGCTGTTCGCCACCGACGACCTGTCGCGGACGTTCCGGATGACCGAGCTCTTCCGGCAGGTGTTCGAGATCCTCGACTCCGCCTACGACCGGCACTTCGACACCGAGAGCATCAACGCCGCGCGGTTCATCACCCACCTGCGCTACTTCTTCGTCCGGGTGGACACCGACCGGCAGCTGATGGAGAACCCGGAGACCTTCACGACCACGATCCGGCAGTCGTTCCCCGACGCCTACCTGTGTGCAGAGCGGGTGAAGGCGCTGCTGGAGTTGCGGCTCGAGAAGCCGATCAGCACCGACGAGGTGGTGTACCTGACCCTGCACGTCGCGCGCCTCGCCACCGAGGCGGCCCGCTGATCTCGCCCCGCGGCCGCGCTCGCGTCCTCGGGTGCCCGGACCCGCCAGGCCAGGGCCGCCCTCCGTCCGTCCGAGGGCCAGCCTCCGCACTCGAGGGCCAGCCTTGACGTCGAGGGCCAGCACCGGCGTCCTGGCCCTCGGCAACAAGGCTGGCCCTCGGCGGGGGCGGTGGGCGGCAGGGGCGGCGAGGGCGGTCCGAGGGGCGGGGGACGGGCGCCAGGCTCAGGCGGCGGGACGGACGGCCTCGACCACGTGGTCGATCGCGGTGTGGACGCCGACGTCGCCCGGCACCTGGCGGCGGACGACCTCCGCCCGCCGCACCACCAGTCCGAGCGCGCCGAGCAGGGCGGCGAGGTGGTCAGGGGTGGTCAGCAGGTCCGGGTCCCGGGGCCCGCCCCAGCCGCCCTCGAGGTTCGCCGCGTCGTGGCCGACCACCAGCACCGTCCCGCCCTCGGCAAGGCCGGTGGCGCAGTTCGCCAGCACCCGCCGCAGCTGGGGATCGGGGAGCTCGAGATAGCTGAGAAGGATCAGGTCGTAGCGACCCGGCGACGGACGGTAGGCCACGGCGTCGGCCACGATCGCGTCGACCGGACGGTTGAGCAGCGCCGAGCGCCCCTGGAGCCGTCCCACCGCCACCGAGGCGCGGTCGAGCGCGGTGACCCGCCATCCCCGCCCCGCGAGCCAGATCGCGTTCGCGCCGTCGCCGGCGGCGACGTCGAGCGCCGCGCCCGGGCGCAGGCGCCGGCACGCCGCCACCACGACCTCGTCCGGGGTCATGTCCCAGGCGGTCGCCGCGGCGGCGAGACGTTCGCCCCAGCCCGCTGCGTCGGTCATCGCCCCACCTCTCCAGGCGAGGCTAGGGCCGGTTGGCGGACGGCACGCCGGGCGCAACAGGGCCGTCCCTAACCTGTAACCATGCCGTCCCTTTTCGACCCGCTCACGCTGCGGGACCTGACCATCCCGAACCGGATCTTCCTCGCGCCCATGTGCCAGTACCAGTGCGAGGCGCGCGACGGCGTGCCCACCGACTGGCACCTGGTGCACCTGGGAGCGCGGGCGTCCGGCGGCTTCGGGCTGCTGATCGCCGAGGCGACCGGCGTGGTGCCGGAGGGACGCATCACCCCGGAGTGCCCCGGGCTGTGGAACGACACCCAGGCGGCCGCGTGGAAGCGCGTCGTCGACTTCTGCCACGGGCAGGGCGCCGCCATGGGGATCCAGCTCGCGCACGCCGGACGCAAGGCGTCCACCTACCGTCCCTTCGCCCACCGCTCGGGCTCGGTGCCCGCCGACGACGGCGGCTGGGAGACCTTCGGGCCGTCCGCCGTGCCGTTCCCCGGCCTGGAGACCCCGACCGAGGCGACGCCGGGCTACCTCGCCCACGTGGTCGAGGCCTTCGCAGCCGCCGCGCGCCGGGCCGACGCCGCCGGCTTCGACGTCGTCGAGGTGCACGCCGCGCACGGCTACCTCCTGCACGAGTTCCTGTCGCCGCTGTCCAACCAGCGCACCGACGGCTACGGCGGCGACCTGGCGGGCCGCTCACGCCTGCTGCTCGAGGTCGTGGACGCGGTGCGCGCGGCCTGGCCGGCAGGGAAGCCGCTGTTCGTGCGGATCTCCGCGTCGGAGTGGACCGACGGCGGGTTCGGTGTCGAGGAGGCCACCGAGGTGGCACGCCTGCTCGGCGAGCACGGCGCCGACCTCGTGCACGTCTCCAGTGGCGGCAACGTGCTGGCCCCGATCCCGGCCGGCCCCGGCTACCAGGTGCCGCTCGCGGCCGCCGTGCGCTCGGCCGGGCTGCCGGTGTGCGCCGTCGGCCTGATCACCGACCCGCGGCAGGCGCAGAAGGTGCTGGACGACGGCAGCGCCGACGCGGTCGCCCTCGCCCGGGTCGCGCTGCGCGAGCCGGCGTGGCCGCTGCGGGCCGCCGCGGAGCTCGAGTGCGACGACTGCGCCCGCTACCCCGACTCCTACCTGAGGGGACGCTGGCCCGCCGCGGAACCCGTCCGCTGAGACGCCACCGCGGCCGCGCCGCTCAGCCGACGACCAGGCGCCCGTCGACGACCGAGACCGGCAGCGGGTCGATGATCGTGCCGCCGAAGCCGCCGTCCGGGGTCTGGTGGACGAAGGCGAGGAACCGCCACTCACCGGTGTCGCGCAGCGGCACGAGGCGGCCCACGTACAGCCCGGGCGGTGAGATGACCGACGCGCCGGCGAGGTCGTAGGGTCCGAGCGCGGACCCCGCGGTGGCGGCCCACGTCCCGCCCGCCGCGCCGGCAGCCCTGCGTGCGGCGGACAGGTCGCGGCCGGGGCAGCTGAAGAGCAGGAAGTGGTGGCCGTCCACCTCGACGGTGTGCAGCACCTCCAGGTGTCCGAACCCCTGGCCGACCCGGCTGAGCGGTTCGCGCACCTCCCAGGTGCGAAGGTCGGGGCTCCAGCAGTGCCCGACGACGCCGCGGTCGTCCACCGGCCCGGTGTTGCCGCGGGCGGTGACCAGCATGTGCCAGCCGTTCCCGTCCGGGTCGGCGAACACCCACGGGTCGCGGAACGCCCAGTCGTGCCAGCCACCGTCGAGCGGCTCATACCAGCGGTCGTCGGCTTCCGCGACCGGGGTCGGGTGCCGCGTCCAGCTGTACAGGTCGGGGGACGTGGCCAGGCCCACCCGCTGCTCGTTGCTGCCGGACGCCGCCAGCGTGGCGCCGGTGTAGAACAGCAGCCAGGTCCCGTCCGGGTGGCGGACGACCGACCCCGTCCAGGTGGCCAGGTCGTCGAACGCGGGGGACGCGGCGTGGACGAGCACGTCCTCGACCCGCGTCCAGTGCGCGAGGTCCGTGGACACCGCGTGACCGATCCCCGCCCGGTAGTGGCGCCGTTCGGGGTCCTTCAGGGCCTTGGACGCGAACAGGAAGAACAGGTGATACCGCTCGCCGTCGTCGGCCGTCCAGAAGTCCCAGACCCAGGAGTCCGGAAGCGCGAACACTAACCGGCCCCGGCGATCCGCGCCCGCAGCGCGGCCAGCTGGCCGGTGAGCTCCGCGGGCAGCCGGTCGCCGAACTGGGCGAAGTACTCCTCGGTCAGGTCGGCCTCCTCGGCCCAGGCCTGCGGGTCGAGGGCGAAGAGGGCGGCCAGGTCGTGCTCGCTCAGGTCCAGGCCCTCGAGGTTGAGGTCGCCGGGGACGGGGATGCGCCCGGAGAGCGCATCCACGGCGTCCACCTCGCCGGCGACCCGACGCAGCGCCCATTCGATCGCGCGCGCGTTCTCGCCGAACCCGGGCCACAGCCAGTGGCCGTCCTCGTCCTTGCGGAACCAGTTCACCTGGAAGATGCGCGGCGCCCCCTCGCCCAGCGACGCACCCATCCGCAGCCAGTGCGCCCAGTAGTCGGCCATGTTGTAGCCGCAGAACGGGAGCATCGCGAACGGGTCGCGGCGCAGCGCCCCCACGAGGCCCTCGGCGGCCGCGGTCTGCTCGCTCGACACCGTGGCGCCGACGAACACGCCGTGCTGCCAGTCGTAGGACTCGCTGATCAGCGGGACGTTGGTCGCCCGGCGTCCGCCGAAGAGGATGACGTCGATCGGGACGCCCGCGGGGTCCTCCCAGTCCGGGGAGATCGACTCGGCCTGGGAGGCGTGGACGGTGAACCGCCCGTTCGGGTGGGACGCGGGACGCCCGGAGCCCGGCGTCCAGTCGTTGCCCTGCCAGTCGATGAGGTGCGCGGGGGGCTCGGACGTCAGTCCTTCCCACCAGACGTCGCCGTCGTCGGTGAGCGCGACGTTGGTGAAGATCGTGTCGTGGCTGATCGCGTGCAGGCAGGTCGGGTTGGTCTGTTCCGAGGTCCCCGGCGCCACTCCGAAGAAGCCGTTCTCCGGGTTGATCGCGTACAGCCGGCCGTCCGGCCCGGGCCGCATCCACGCGATGTCGTCGCCGACGGTCTCCACCGTCCAGCCGGGGATCGTCGGCCGCAGCATGGCGAGGTTGGTCTTGCCGCACGCCGAGGGGAAGGCCGCGGTCAGGTGGAAGACGCGCCCGTCGGGGCCGGTGATCCGCAGGATCAGCATGTGCTCGGCCAGCCAGCCCTCGTCCCGGGCGAGGACGGACGCGATCCGCAGCGCGAAGGACTTCTTGCCCAGCAGCGCGTTGCCGCCGTAGCCGGAGCCGTAGGACCAGATCTCGCGGGTCTCGGGGAAGTGGGTGATGTACTTCGTGTCGTTGCACGGCCACGGGACGTCCGGGCGGGTGACCCCCGCCTCGTCGACGAGCGGGTAGCCCGTCGAGTGCACCGCCGGCACCCAGGGGGCACCGGAGGCGATGGCGGCGAGGGCCGGCGCGCCGATGCGGGTGGTCAGGCGCATGTTCACCACAACGTAGGGACTGTCGGTGATCTCGACGCCCAGCCGGGTCAGCTCGCCGCCCAGGGGGCCCATCGAGAACGGGATCACGTACATCGTCCGCCCGCGCATGCTGCCCGCGAAGAGCCCGGCGAGGGTGCGCTTCATGGCCTCGGGTTCGGCCCAGTTGTTGGTCGGGCCGGCGTCGGCCTCGTCCACGGAGCAGATGAACGTCCGCCCCTCGACCCGGGCGACGTCGGACGGCGCCGAGCGGGCGAGGTACGAGCCGGGACGCAGGTCGGGGTTCAGGCGGATGAAGGTCCCGGAGGCCACCATCTGGTCGTACAGCCGGTCCCGCTCCTCGACCGAACCGTCGCACCAGTGGATGGCGTCGGGCAGGGTGAGCTCGGCCACGCCGGTGACCCAGGAGACCAGCTCGGGGGGCGCACCGGCGGGTGCGGTCTGTGCGATGGTCGGAGTGTCCAGGGCCACGAAGCCTCCTCGAATCGTGTCGCACGGACGGGGTCCGTGGCGGATAGCACATCCTGCGCGCCGTGAACGTCGTGTGGCACGCGCGTGGACATTCGTGCAGATCTTCGCCAGCCCCTTCCCCAACAGCCCGGGATGGCCCGAAAATACGCGCCCGCGCACGAGCCGACATCCGCGGCTCGGTCATCTCCGAGTCTGCCACACGGGGAAATGAACAGTGTTAAGGTCCCGACGAGGGGCAGGTCTCCCGACGCTGACGCCCTCGGCGCCCGCAGCGCAGCGGGTCGTCGCGGGGTGCCAAGGGGGGAGTTGGCCGGCGTCCGGGCGTCTTGGGGGTCGTCCGGGGCGCGTCGGGAGGCCTCCCCGTCTCCGGGCCGGTTTGGACGGTTCCGGGGCGGTCAAGTAAGGTTGAGGACGCTGTCCGGCGCCCGTGGCTCAACGGATAGAGCATCTGACTACGGATCAGAAGGTTGGGGGTTCGAGTCCCTCCGGGCGCGCAAGGCTGAAGTGCCGTCGGTCTCCACCGGCGGCACTTCAGCGTTCCCGGCGCAGGGCCGCAGCGAAACCCCTCCTCGGCAGCCGGTTGCGGGACGCAGGGGCCCGTCTGGCACCCTTGAGGTGTGAGTCGCCACTTCGCCTCCCCGACCGAGCCCTGGTTCCGCATCGGCCGGCTCGAGGTGTCCACCGTCGTCCTGGCCTGCCTGATCGCCGTCGCGTCCGGGATCGCCTGGGTCGTGGCGCCCGGCCTGGCGTCCGCGCTCTACTTCAACTCCCAGCTCGTGGCGGCGGGCGAGGTGTGGCGCATCGTCACCTGGCCGCTGGCCAACGACCTGTGGGTGGTGATCACCGCCTTGGTGCTGTGGTACTTCGGGTCCGACATCGAACGCCTCGTCGGGCGCACCCGGATGGCCTGGCTGCTCGTGGGCACCTGGGCGGTGCTGACCGCGGCGTCCACGGTGGTCGAGCTGCTTCCCGCCCTGCGCGGCGCCGCGCTCGCCGGCCTCGGCCCGATCGAACTGGCCGTCCTGCTGCTGTGGATCGCCGAGTACCCCAACCGGCCGTTCTTCTTCGGCATCCCGGCGTGGATCTTCGGTGCGATCATCCTCGGGCTCCAGGTCGTGACGATGCTGGCCGGGCAGCGGTACGGCTCGCTGCTCAGCCTGCTCCTCGGGTTCGCCTTCGTCGCGATCCTCGGACGCCGCTTCGGGCTGCTCGGCGCGTACGAGTGGGTGCCCGGCCGGCCGGCGGCGCCGCCCTCGCGGGCACCCCGGGTGTCGCGGGCCACGGCGCGGCAGGAGTCGCGCAACCGCAGCGATCGGGAGCAGCTCGACGCGCTGCTCGACCAGATCAACGAGAAGGGCATCCAGAGCCTCACCAGCGGGCAGAAGCGCGAGCTGATGCGGTTGCGCGAGCGCCTGCGCCGCGGCTGACGGCCCGCCCACGGGCGTCGTCGCCAGGACGCGGCGAGTCAGCGGCGCAGCGTCGCCGCCCCGGCGCGGACGGCGTCGGCGACCGCGTCGAGGCTGGTCGTGTGCAGCGCCCACTGCTGCCAGAACAGCGCCACGTCCACCGTGCGCAGGACGGAGCCGGGGACAGAGGACAGGTCGACCTCCGGGCCGGTGCGCCGCTCGAGGTCGGGCAGCATCCCCCAGCCGTAGCCGAGCTGGACCGCCTCGGAGAACTGGGTGCTCGCCGGCACCAGGTGTACCGGAGGGGCGTCGGCCGACACCCCCGCCTCCGCGAGCCGTTCCGACTGGAGCTGGTCTCGGGAGTCGAACACCACGACCGGGGCGCGCCGGAGGGCCTCCGCGTCCACCCCGGCGGCGAACCAGCGCTCGGCGAAGGCGGCGGAAGCGATCGGGCGGTAGCGCATCGCGCCCAGCGGCTCGACCGTGCAGCCCTGCACCGGCGTGCGCTGGCTGGTGATCGCGGCCATCGCCGTGCCGTCGCGCAGGAACTCCGTGGTGTGCGCCTGGTCCTCGCGCAGGAACGTGACCCGGACCTGCCCCGCGACCGGGGCGAGCGCGCGCAGCGTCCAGGTGGCCAGCGAGTCGGCGTTGACGGCCAGTCGCACCTCCGGCGGGCCGGCGGACGCCGTGCCGAGCGAAGCCTCGACGTCGGCGGCGAGCGCCTCCAGTTGCCGCGCCAGGCGCAGCACGGGGCGCCCGGGCTCGGTGGGGACGACCGGTCGGCTCCGCCGCAGCAGGACGGCGCCGACGGATCGCTCCAGCGCCTTGAGCCGCTGGCTGACGGCCGACGGGGTCAGGTGCAGGGCGGTCGCGGCCGCCTCCAGCGTCCCGTGGTCGACGACGGCGGCGAGGGCGCGCAGCTGAGGGAGGTCCCAGTCCATGGAGCCAAGGTTAAGCCACGCTAAGGAACCCGGAGAAACATTCGTTGGACTTCACAGGACCGCGCCCGTAGCGTCGGAGCCGTGCTTCCCACCGCCCTCTCCGGACTCGGCTTCGGGCTCAGCCTCATCGTGGCGATCGGCGCGCAGAACGCTTTCGTGATGCGGCAGGGCCTGCGACGCGAGCACGTCGGGGTCGTGGTGGTGATCTGCGCGCTGAGCGACATCGTCCTGATCGCTCTCGGCACCGGCGGCGTCGGCGCGGTCATCTCCGCCCACCGGCCGGTGCTCGCCGGGGTCACGGTCGTCGGCAGCGCCGTGCTGTTGTGGTACGCGGCCACGGCGGTGCGTCGTGCAGTGCGCCCGGTCGCGCTCGTTGCGGACTTCGGCGGCGAGGCGGGACGGATGGTCCCGGTGGCCGTGACGGCGCTCGCGCTCACCTGGCTGAACCCCCACGTCTACCTGGACACCGTGGTCCTGCTGGGTTCGGTCGCCTCCGCACAGGCGTCCCCGTGGACGTTCGCCGCCGGCGCCATGGTGGCCAGCGTGGCGTGGTTCGCCGGGCTCGGCTACGGCGCGCAGGTGCTGCGTCCGCTGTTCGCGCGGCCCGCGGCGTGGCGCGTGTTCGACCTCGGCGTCGCCGCCGTCATGACGACGGTCGCGGTGGGCCTGCTGCTCGGGCTCCGAGGGGACGCCGGCTGAGGCGACCCGCCCGGGCGGTCACGAGCGCGGTCAGCCCTGGCAGAGCGTCGCGAAGGCGGTCATCTCGGTCTGGAACGCGCTCAGGCTGCTGGCCATGTCGGCGGCCTTCGTCGGGTCCTGGATGGTCGCGTTGAGGGCGTCGACGAGCGCCTTCACCGCGGCGACAGCCTTCTCGCCCTGGGCCTTGACCTCCGGGTTGTTCACCGCGGCGATGGCGCCCTCGAGCGAGCCGGCGAAGTCCTGCAACGCCGCCACGGCCTTCGCCGGGTCGGTGCCCATCTCGGACACCGCGCTGTTGAGCGTGTCGCTCGCGGTCGACATGGTGGCGCTGAGCGCGTCGCACGCCTCCGCCTTCGTCTGGGTCGAACCGCCGGCCGCAGCCGTGGTGGCGGGGGCGGACGCGGCCGGGGCCGAGGAGGCGCCGGACAGGCCGGGCACGGCGCAGCCGGCCAGGAGCAGGGGAGCGGCCACGAGGCCGGTGGCGAGGCGGGCGAGGGTGCGCATGGGTCCTCCTGGGACGGGAGTCGTTGCCGAGACTGTAGCGGGTGCGGCCCGCGCCGCCGGCCGGTGCCGCGCCTCGCGGGGCGACGCGCGCGGCTACCGCGCCAGCGCCCGGACGGCGTCCACCGTGTCCGCGTCCTGCGCGGTCTTGTCCTCGCGGTAGCGCACCACCCGGGCGAAGCGCAGCGCCATGCCCGACGGGTACCGCCGCGAGCGCTGGACGCCGTCGAAGGCGACCTCGACCACCTGCTCGGGCCGCAGGTGCACGACGTGGCCCTCGCGGCCGGTCTCCAGGACGAGGAACCGCGCGGTCTGCCAGGCGAGCATCTCGTCGGTCATCCCCTTGAACGTCTT
Source organism: Actinomycetota bacterium (assembly GCA_020161015.1). Classification (GTDB taxonomy): domain Bacteria; phylum Actinomycetota; class Actinomycetes; order Propionibacteriales; family Propionibacteriaceae; genus Propionicimonas. The sequence continues at coordinate 105,269 of JAIUOT010000049.1, forward strand.
GCCGAGCATCGCGAAGCCACCGGTGCGGGGGTCCCGCGCGCCGAGGTGGATGTTCGACAGCCATCCCTGCCGTCGTCCGCTGCCCCACTCGGCGGCGAGCACCACGAGGTCGAGGGTGTGGACGGGCTTGACCTTCACCCAGCCCGCCCCACGGCGGCCCGCGGCGTATCCCGCGTCCAGCGCCTTGACCACCACGCCCTCGTGGCCGGCGGCCAGCACCTGCCGGGAGAACTCCTCGGCCTCGCCCGCGTCCGCCGTCACCAGCCGGTCGACCATCATCCCGGACGGCAGCAGCGCGGCGAGCCGCGCCTGGCGGGTGGCCAGCGGGTCGTCCACGAGGTCGAGGTCGTCGAGGTGGAGCAGGTCGAAGAAGAACGGACGCAGCCGCGCCCCGGCAGAGGCGGTGTCCTGGAAGGCCATCGGACGCCCGTCGGGGCCCAGCGCGAGCGCCTCCCCGTCCAGCACGAGGCGCTCGGCGGGCAGGGCGGCGACGGCGTCCACCACGTGCGGCAGGCGCGCGGTGATGTCGTCGAGGCTGCGGCTGTAGACCGACACGGCCGCGCCGTCGCGGTGCACCTGGATGCGGATGCCGTCGAGCTTGGCCTCCACCGACACCGGCGCCGCGGCGAAGCGGCCCAGGGCCTCCGCCACGGTGGGGGCGCTCGCGGCCAGCATGGGCAGCACGGGTCGCCCCACCTCGAGGCCGACCGCGGCGAGCGCCGCCTCGCCACCCCGGTGCGCGGTCACGGCCACGACGGGGATCGAACCGGAGAACATGGCCGCCCGGCGCGCCGCCTCCAGCGGCACGTCGAACGCCTGGGCGATCGCCGCGAGGAGTACTCCCTCCAGGGCGCCCTGCCGGGTCTCACCGGTGAGCAGGCCCACCAGGAACGACTGTTCGGCGCTGGTCGCGCGGGCCAGCAGACCGGCGAGCACCTGCTGTCGGGCGGACTGGGAGCCCGCCCCGGCGAGCGCGGCGAGCTCGGCGAACGCCGCGTCCACCTCGGAGACGCCGAGGGCTGGCGTGGCCGCGGGCTCGGGACGGGTGGCCAGTGAGCGCCAGCCGACGCCGGTGCGGCGCTGCCGCAGCGATCCGGAGAGGAAGTGCGCGACCACGTCGAGTTCCCCGGCGTCGGCCGCCCGCAGGGTCCGCGCCAGCGCGGCAACCTTGGCGGTCCGCGAGCCGGTGGCCGCGACCCGGGCGGAGGTGTCGACGAGCTCGTGGAACAGCATGGCCCCACTATCGGCAGCCGGTGGCGGGCTTGTCGAGCCTCCCGCCGCGGTCCCTGTCGGGGCGCCGGGCTACCGTTGCGGGGTGAGCGAGCCGCGCACCCGTGACTGGCGACCGGCGTGGCCATGCCCGGTCGGCGAGGTGTGGGGGCCGGGCAGGCGCGGCGTGGCCGACCCGACGCACCGGGTGCTCAAGGGCGTCCACTGGCGCGCGGTGGGCACGGTGGACGGGCCGGCGACGCTCGCCGTTTCGCCGCTCGACGGCACCGGCGTCGTGCACGCCGAGGCCTGGGGCCCCGGCGCCGAGCGGGTGCTCGACCGGCTCCCGTCCCTGCTGGGCGCCCTGGACGACCCGTCGGGCTTCCGCCCGCTGCACCCGGTGGTCGCCGAGCTGCACCGCAGGCGTCCGCACTGGCGGCTGGCGCGCACGGCCAGCGTCTGGGACGCGCTCGTGCCGGTGGTGATCGAGCAGAAGGTGACCGGTCAGGAGGCCACGATCGGCATCCGCTCGCTGCTCGCGCGGTACGGCAGCCCGGCGCCCGGCCACGGCGCGTCCCTGGGCCTGCGCACCTTCCCCTCACCGGAGGAGGTCCGGCTGGTGCCGTCCTGGGAGTGGCTGTCGCTGGGCATCGACCCGGCCCGCTCGCGCACGCTGGTCGCTGCGGCGCGGGTGGCGCCGACGCTGGAGCGCGTCCTGCCCGCAGAACCCGACGCCGCGGACGCGCGCCTGCGCAGCCTGCCGGGCATCGGGGTGTGGTCGAGCGCGGAGGTCCGTGCCCGTGCCCTCGGCGACGCGGACGCGGTGAGCTTCGGCGACTACCACGTGCCGCGCGACGTCGGTTGGGCCCTGGTCGGCACCGAACTGGACGACGACGGACTCGCCACGTTGCTGGAGCCGTACCGTCCGCACCGCCTGCGCGTGCAGCGGCTGGTGGCGCTGGCCGGGCTGCACCGGCCGCGCCACGGGCCCCGGCTGGCCCCGAGGACGCATCTTCCGGCCCGCAGGGGGCGCGCCTAGTCTTGGACCCGTCCAGGTGGAGGCAGCGATGACGCAGATCCAGGCTCGGGAACGGGCATCGGTCGACGACGCCCTCGCGGCTGTCGCCAACGACCTCGCCGGGGAGTTCCGGCTGCAACCCCTCCTGGAGAAGATCCTGCGCAGCGCGGTCGAGCTGCTGGGCTGCCACAGCGGCTCGTTGTGCCTGATCGACCAGGTGAGCCACACCTACCGGAAGGAGATCGACCTCGACGAGGGCTGCCAGACCGGCATGGTGTTCTCGCTCGAGGAGGGCTGCACGGGGGCGGTCGCCCGCGCGGGCAAGCCGGTGATCTTCGAGCGCTACGGCCAGGTGCGCAACGGTCACATCCGTCCCGACGAGCCCCGCTACGGCCGCGCGGTGATCGGCGTCCCGATCACGGTGCGCACGAGCATGATCGGTGCCTGCATCGTGTTCGCCGCCACGGACGAGCAGCGGTTCGGTGCCGCGGACGCCCAGCTGCTCCAGCGCTTCGCGACCCACGCCGCCATCGCGATCGCCAACTCCCGGCTGCACGAGGAGTCGTCCGAGCGGGCGAAGGCGGCCGCGGTGGCCTCCGAACGCGAGCGCTCGATGCTCGAGGTGCACGACAGCATCGGACGCGGCCTGGCCACAGTCGCGCTGCGGATCGCCGAGGCGCACGCCGCCGTCAGCCACGGCGAGGACCCGCTGCCCGCGCTCACCCAGGCCCAGCAGGCGGCCCAGGAGACGATGAACTCCGGACGCCGGGCCGTCTGGGGGCTGGGCCCGGCCGGGCTGGCCGGCCGTCCGCTCGAGGAGAGCATCGGGCTGGAGCTGGAGTGGGTGCAGGCGACGTCCGACCTGGCCGCGACGTTCCGGGTGTTCGGCGATCGCCAGCCCCTGCCGCGCAACGTCGAGACCCAGGTGCTGCGGATCGTCCAGGAATCGCTGACCAACGTGGTGCAGCACGCCCGCGCGTCCGGCGTGCGGGTGGGGCTGGTGTACGGCTCCGACGGCATCGCCGTGATCGTGGAGGACGACGGCTGCGGGTTCGACCCCGACAAGGGGCGCCGGCAGGGGGTCGGGCTGCCGGGGCTCGTGGCGCGCGCGGCCCAGGTCGGTGGACGGGTGCGCATCGACTCGACCCCGGGCTGGGGCACCCGGATCAGGGCCGACCTGCCCTACCGCGCGGCGTTGAGCGGGGTGGCCGAGAGCCCTCGACTCCGGGTGGTGCTGGTGCACCCGTTGCCGGCGATGCGGGCCGGGCTGGTCCGCATGCTCGACGCCAGCGAGCCGGGGGTGCAGGTGGTCGCGGAGGTGGCCGACGTCGGCCCCGCGGTGGAGGCCGTGCGGTTGCTGCGTCCCGACGTCGTGCTGGTGGGCACCCGCCTGCCGGGCGCCGCCGGCCCGGAACTGGTCGCCGCGCTGCGGGCCTCGGCCGCTTCCGCCGGGGTCGTGGCGGTGATCGACCCGGGCACACCCGAGGCGGAGCTGCGCGACTGGGCGGCTGCGGGCGTCCGTGGCTTCGTCCAGGCCGACGTGGACGCCATGACGCTGGGCCGCGCCGTCATCGGGGTGGCGCGCGGCGACGTCCTGGTCTTCGGCGGGATGCTGGCACAGCTCGGCGGCCTGCCCGCCGTCGACGCCGACCGGCTCACCGGGCGCGAGGCTGAGGTGCGCAGCCTGCTCGAACAGGGCCTGGCCGACAAGCAGATCGCCTCCCGCCTGGGCATCTCGGTGAAAACCGTCGAGAAGCATGTGAGCGCGATCCTCCGCAAGGGCGGCGTGCGCTCCCGCACCGAGCTGCTCGCCCGCGCCTGAGTGCTCCGGGCGCCGGGGCGACCGGCCCGGCGCCCGGATCCCCCATGCCACCCCCCACACGGCTGTGGGGGGATTACCCCATACCTGCTCCCGGGCGGCCCGACCTAGCGTGAAGGCGTACCTGACGAGAGGAGCCAATGGTGGCTGTCCAGTCCTTGGCGGACATCCTCAGGCCGGCCTTCGCCCAGCGCTACGGCGTCCCGGCCATCAACATCCTCAACGACCTCACCATGGAGAACGTGCTCGCGGGGGCGGTCGAGGCACGGTCGCCGGTGATCCTCCAGACCTCGGTGAAGACCGTCCGTTCGATCGGCGTGAACACCCTGTTCCAGATGTGGAAGGCCATGACGGCGGGCATCGAGGTGCCCTGCGCGCTGCACCTCGACCACTGCCCCGACCGCCAGGTGATCAGCGACTGCCTGGCCGCCGGCTGGAACTCCGTGCTGTTCGATGCGTCGCAGCTGCCGGTGGAGGAGAACCAGCGCCAGACCGTCGAGGTGGTCGCGGAGGCGCGCCGCTACGACGCCCATGTGGAGGGCGAGATCGAGTCGATCACGGGCCAGGAGGACGGGATCGGCTCGGACGAGGAGTCCAAGCGCCAGACCCTCGAGGTGACGCTGCGCTACCTCGAGGCCACGAACGTGGACGTGTTCGCCCCCGCGATCGGCAACGCGCACGGCACCTACAAGCGGGCGCCGGTGCTCGACTTCCAGCGCGTCTCCGACATCGTGGACGCCCATCCGGTGCCCATCGCGCTGCACGGCGGCAGCGGCCTGAGCGACGAGCAGTTCCGTGACTGCATCGCCCGCGGCTGCGCCAAGGTGAACATCTCGACGGCGCTGAAGGAGACCTTCATGCAGTCGAGCCTGGCCTTCCTCAAGGACGCGGAGGCGAAGGCGAAGTGGGACCCGCCGTCGCTGTTCACCGCCGTCGGCGCGGACGTCCGCGCGATGACCAGGCATTTCGCAGAGGTGTTCGGCAGCGCGGGGAGGGCCTGACATGCCGGCCCTGGTCTTCGACTGCGACGGCGTGCTGGCCGACACGGAGAAGGACGGCCACCTGCCCGCCTTCAACGACGCGTTCGCCGAGTTCGGGGTGCCGGTCCGCTGGGACGTGCCCACGTACGCGGAGAAGGTGAAGATCGGCGGGGGCAAGGAACGGATCGCCTCCGACCTGCCCGACCCCGACGGCGCCGCCGACCTGATCAGGCACCTCCACGCCCGCAAGACGCAGCTGTTCCTCGAACGGGTGCGTGACGGCCAGCTCCCCGGCCGTCCCGGCATCCACCGGATCGTCGCCGACGCCCTCGCCCACGGGTGGACGGTCGCCGTCGCGTCCACCTCCGCCGAACCGTCGGTGCGGGGCGTCCTCGAGCACGCGGTCGGTGCGGAGCTGGCCGCGCGGTGCCACGTCTTCGCCGGCGACATCGTGCCGCGGAAGAAGCCGGCACCGGACATCTACCTCAAGGTCCTCGACGACCTCCGCCTCGACCCCGCCGAGTGCCTGGTCGTGGAGGACTCCGGGATCGGCGTCCAGGCGGCCCGCGGTGCGGGGCTCGCGGTGGTGGTGACGGTCAGCACCTTCACCGCGGACGACGACTTCACCGGGGCGTCCCTTGTGCTCAGCCACCTGGGTGACCCGGGCGACCCGCTGGCCGTGGTGTCCGCGCCGGCGGGCGTCCGCCCCGAGGGGATGGTCACGCTGGCCGACCTCGAGCAGCTGCTCCCAACCAACCAGGAGGAATCCAGATGACCGGATCCATCACCGACGTCGAGTTCGTGATGCGGAACATCGCCGAGAACATCGTCGCCAACGAGACCTACTTCGGGGAGCTGGACGCCGTCGTCGGCGACGGCGACTTCGGCTACTCGCTGGCCCGCGGCTTCGAGATCGCGCTCGAGCAGTGGGACAGCTTCGACCGCAGCGACCCCGGTGTCTTCCTCACCAAGATCGCCGCGGCCGTCTCCGCACGGATCGGCGGCACCTCCGGCCCGATCTGGGGCACCGCCATGCTCCGGGCCGGGGTGCAGCTGAAGGAACACCCCCAGATCGAGGGCGCGGACGTGGTGCGCGCGCTGCGCGCCTCGGTCGAGGGGATCAAGGCGAGGGGTCAGGCCGACCTGGGTGACAAGACCCTGCTGGACGCCCTGGTCCCCGCCATCGACACCCTCGAGGCGGAGTCGGCGGCCGGCCACGGCGCAGCCGAGATCGTGCGCGCCATGGCCGTCACCGCGCGGGCAGCGGCGGAGAACACCAAGACGATGCAGGCCATGCGCGGCCGCGCGTCCTACACCGGCGAGCGCAGCATCGGGTCGGTCGACGCCGGCGCCATGGCGATCGCCGTCCTGCTGGAGGCCCTGGCCGAGGCCTGGTCGAAGCGCTAGCCACCCATCCGTCCCACACCACAACCCGAACCCGAGGAAGGGAAATCCATGAAGAAGTTCGTCAACGATCCCAAGCAGTTCGTCCCCGAGATGCTGAAGGGCATCGCCCTGGCCAACCCGGACACCATCACATACGTGCCCGAGTACAACCTGATCATGCGGGCCGACGCCCCCAACCACGACAAGGTGAGCATCGTGCAGGGGTCGGGCTCCGGCCACGAGCCGGCCCACGTGATGGTGGTCGGCCCCGGCATGCTCGACGCGGCCTGCCCCGGTGACGTGTTCGCCGCCCCGCCGAGCGACTACGTGTACCAGACCGCCAAGCTGGTCGCCTCCGACAAGGGCGTCCTGCTGCTGGTGAACAACTACACCGGGGACCGGATGGCGTTCGAGATGGCGCAGGAACTCGCCGAGGCCGAGGGCCTCAAGGTGACCACCCTGTTCATCAACGACGACGTCGCGGTGCAGGACTCCACCTGGACCGTGGGCCGCCGCGGCGTGGCCGGCAACTTCTTCGTGATCAAGGCCGTGGGCGCGAAGTCCGAGCAGGGAGCCTCGCTGGAAGAGGTGAAGGCGATCGGCGAGAAGGTGAACTCGGTGACCCGCACGATGGGCATCGCGCTCAGCTCCTGCACCCCGCCGGCCAAGGGCGTGCCGCTGTTCGAGATCGCGGACGACGAGATGGAGGTCGGCGTGGGAATCCACGGCGAGCCCGGACGCCGTCGCGCCAAGCTGGTCAGCGCGGACGAGATCGTCGACGAACTGCTCGGCGCGGTCGTGCCCGACCTGCCCTTCACCGCCGGCGACCGCGTCGCACTGATGATCAACGGCCTGGGCGGAACCCCGATCAGCGAGCTCTACCTGCTGTTCGGCATCGCAGCGCAAAAGCTGGCCGACCAGGGCATCACGGTCGCGAGGAGCTACGTCGGCGAGTACTGCACCAGCCTCGAGATGGCCGGTGCGTCGCTGACGCTGGTGAAGCTGGACGACGAGATCGAGGCGCTCCTCGAGGCTCCGGCGTCCATCGTGAACCGCATCTTCTGACCGGCTGCGGTTCGTCCGTCTGACCCGTCCCCGTCCGCGCGCGGGGAGTCCCGCGGTGGCGACACCGCCGGACCCGCCGCGCCGGGCGGGGCGGGCCGGGATTCGATCCCCGTCGAAAGGATCCCGATCATGGCCACCTCCTGTGGCATCGCCTTCGAGGTCGCCTCGCTCGGACTGCCCCCGGTGTCCGGCGAGGAGGAGCTCGTCGGCCGGCTCTCCCGCCTCCCCCTGTCGGAGGAGACCTTCGCGCAGGCCCTGCGCTACGGCCGCCAGCTCGGCGTCACCGCGGAGTTCTCCCGTGTCATCGACTACTTCGCGGTCCCGCCGGGCCACCTGCCGGCGGGCTTCCGCGTGGTGTGGAGACTGGCGGCGGACGGCCTGCTGTCCGCCGACCTCGTCCGCGACATCGGCCAGGACGCCGACGGCGTCCCGCGCCCCACCCCGATGCTGTTCTCCGCGGACACCGCGAACCCCTACGAGCTGGAGCCGGTCGCACCGCTGATCGCCAATCTCACCTGCAACCCCGGCATCATCTACGACCTGTTCATCAACAACCCCCGGGCCAACGTCGAGCACCGGTACTCGACGCGGGATGAGGTGATGACCGAGATCGCCCGGATCCTGGGGCCGGGATGTGACGTGTCGGTGGAGCTGAACGACCCGTTCGAGCCCGACTTCGGCAAGGTGCTGGCAGAGTGCGAGCAGATGCGCGACATCCTCGGCGAGTGGCGGACGGTGATCAAGGTGCCGCACACCGGGCCGGTCAGCGCGGCCAACGTTCCCGAGCTGCTCACCGGCGACACGCGCCTGCGCCGCCGCTGGGACACCGCGACCCCGGAGGAGGCCTTCGCCGGCCACCGGCTCGCGCTGCGGCTGCGCGAGCACGGCTTCCGGGTGAACTTCACGCTGATGTTCGAGCCCTACCAGGCCCGGCTCGCCCTCCAGGCCCGGCCAGCGTTCATCAACAGCTTCATCCGCAACCGGCTGGCCCAGACCCGGCGGATGGCCGAGCTGCTCGAACGCGGACGCGACGACGCCGAGGCGCTGGTCGAGTTGCGCGACTACCTGGTCGGCGTCGACGCGCTGTCCGGCGACGAGGCGGACGCGCCGGTGGAGGTGGCCGCCGCCATCGCGCGCCGGGCGGTCGCGTCCCGGCGCATCGACGACCCCGAGGGCGCGGACGGGCTGGACGGCGTCCGGCACAACCTGCGGGTGCTGCGGCAGGCCGACCTGCCGGACACGCGGCTGATCGTCTGCTCGCTGGAGGGGGAGGCGATGTACCCCGACATCGACCGGCTGCTCACCGAGCCGGAGTTCGCCGACATGGCCGGACGCGTGGTGGTCACCGCCGAACCCGGCTACCTCGCCCGCTTCGCGTCCGCGAGCCAGGTGGTCAGCTACCAGCGGCGGTTCCTGGCTGCGGCTCGCGGGCAGCGCTGAACTCCGAGCGGCGTCCGGGCCCGGCGCGCGTCAGGAGGTGAGCTTGATGGTGGGAACGCCGAAATGGGTGGCGTTGACGTCGATGGTGTAGTTGCCGGTGAGGTCGACGTAGTTGGTGAACGTGCCTTTGACCTGCTTGTCCGCCGGGCACTTGGTGACGTTCCACTTCGCGCTCGAGGAGAAGCAGTAACCGGTGATGGTGAAGGCGGCCAGGCCCTTGATCTTGTACTGGGCGTTGCTGCCGGTTCCGCTCACCGCGTCGAAGATCGGCACCAGCACGGTCTTGTTCTGGATGGTGGTCCAGTCGAAGTCCTTGCACGACGTCGAGCCGTCATTGCCGGGGTCGCTGAGCACCCACTGCCCGGACACGACCATGGACACGCATTTCACTCCGGTCAGCCAGCCGAAGCCGCCCGGAACTTCGTTGTGGGCCGGCGGGGTGCAGCTCTTCTCGATCAGGTGGACGGTGGTCTGCCCGGCAACGAGCGGCTTGCCCTGGTCGTCCCAGCCCCCGGTCGCCTCATAGAAGGCGCACCAGGAGAAGGTCAGGGGAAGGGTCGCGCCCGCCGAGGGCCAGCCCCACTGCGCGGTCGCCCGTGCGGTGAGGTCCGTGGTGGGGAACCCGAGGATCCCGGCGAAGTAGTTGGTCCGGGTGGCCTGGGCAGAGACGGTCACCGTCGAGGGCCCGATCGGTCCCTCGACAGTGCCGGAGGCCTTCCCGTCGAGCTTGTTCGCCTTCACGTAGGTGTCGGCACTGTCGACGCAGGCCCCGCGGGCGCAGGACTCCGCGATCGCGAGCGCGGCCGCGTCCGCGCCGTTGCGGAGCTGCTGCTGCTCGGCGTACGCCATTCCCAGGTCGACCGAGAGCGCTCCGCCCGCCATCAGCACCAGCATCAGCAACGCCATCGTGACCGCGGTGGCACCGCGCTGCGATCCACGCCGCCTGGTCATCCGCCGCATTGCATGCTCCCGATCCCCTTGAGGCTGACCTGGCTGCCGAGGATCCCGTCGAACCACCCGGTGATCGACCGGTACCGGTAGGTCAGGGTGAGGGTCGTCTGGCCCATCGGGGTGCACGGTGCGGAGAACGTGCCGGAGACCTCCGCGCCGGGAGTCAGGGCGGACCTGGCCAGGTCGATGGCGGCCTGTTGGGCTCCTGGCGCCGTGTAGTTGATGGCGTAGTTGCGGACGCCGAGACGGGCAGCGTTGGAGACCGACGCCTGGACGAGGAACGCGTAGCTGAACTCGATGATGCCGAGCAGCAGGATCATCAGGACCGGAAGGATCAGGGCGAACTCCACGGCGACACTCCCGCGCTCACGTCTCGTGGTCCGCATGATCGTCCCCCACTCGGCCCGGGTGGAGGCGAAGCACCTGCTCGGACGCGGGGGCACGTCTCCACACCTGCTATACCGCGCGAGGAGGCCCGGGGGTTACGGGTGTGCGCAGCAATTCAGCGAACACCCGTGGATCCGGTGCCGGACCCACGGGTGCCGCGCCGGAGGTCAGGGTTCGAGGCCGAGCGCCTTCGGGAAGACGGCGAGCGGCACCGAGCCGAGGTTGAGCGCGCGGGTGTGGAAGTCCTTCAGGCTGAACTCCTCACCGGCGGCGCGCGCAGCGGCCTCCGAGCGGGCGCGGTAGCCCTCCCACAGCCGCTGGCCGATCTTGTAGGACGGGGCCTGGCCCGGCCAGCCGAGGTAGCGGTTGAGCTCGAAGCGCAGGAACGCCTCGTCCATGTTCACGTTGGCCTTGAAGCACTCCCAGGCCTTCTCCGCGTCCCAGGTGCCGCCGCCCCACTGCGCGGGGGCGGGCTTGCGGCAGTGCACGCCGATGTCGAGCACGACGCGCGTCGCCCGCATGCGCTGGCCGTCCACCAGGCCGAGGCGGTCGCCGGGGTCGTCCATGAACCCGAACTCCTCCATCAGCCGCTCGGAGTACAGCGCCCAGCCCTCGCCGTGCCCGGAGCTCCAGCTGACCAGCCGTCGCCACGAGTTCAGCTGCTCGCGGTTGAGCACGGCCTGGGCGATCTGCAGGTGGTGGCCCGGGACGCCCTCGTGGTAGACGGTCGTCTTCTCGCGCCAGGTGCTGAACTCGGTGACGCCCGGCGGCACGGACCACCACATGCGGCCCGGACGCGAGAAGTCGTCGGACGGGCCGGTGTAGTAGATGCCGCCGTTCTCGGTCGGCGCGATCATGCACTCGATCGTCTTCAGCGGCTCGGCGAGGCCGAAGTGCACCCCGTCGAGGGCGGCGATCGCGGCGTCCGCGGTCTGCTGCATCCAGCGCTGGAGGGCCTCCTTGCCGTGGAGCCGGCGGGACGGGTCGGCCTCGAGCGCGGCGACGGCGTCGGCCATCGTTGCGCCCGGACCGGCGATCTCGGCCATGATCCGCTCCTGCTCCGCGGTCATCCGGGCGAGCTCCTCCAGGCCCCACTCGTAGGTCTCGTCGAGGTCGACGGCGTCGCCGACGAACTCCCGCGACCACAGCGCGTAGCGGTCCCTGCCGACGGCGTCGTCAGCAGGCGCCTGGCCGGCCAGCTCGTCGCCGAGGAACGCGACCAGCTCGCCGTAGGCCTGGGCGGCCTTGCGTCCGGCCATCGCGAGGTCGTTGGCGAGCGCACCCTCGGCGGGGCTGCCGTCCGGGGTGGCCCCGGCGAGGAAGGTCACGAAGAACGAGGAGGACGGGTCGGCGAGCTCCGCGGCCTGCTTGATGCCCTCCTGCACCTGGAGGGCCGCGGGCACGAGGCCGCGCCGGGCGGCCGACCGCAGCGACTCGATGTAGCCGTGGACGGCCCACGGCACCTTCGACACGCGCGCGGCGATGTTGGCCCAGTCGTCGGTGGTGGCAGTGGGCATCAGGTCGAGGACGTCGCGCAGCGCCTGGAGCGGCGAGGCGATGACGTTCAGCTGGCCCTCGAACTCCCCTGCCTCGTGCAGGTCGAGGGCGAGCTGCAGCCGGTCGGTCATGGCGGCGACGGTCACCGTGTCGACGTCGTCGGCCGGCTCGGCCGTGGCGAGCCGGGCGAGCGTCTCACGGCTCAGCCGGGCGAGCTCGGCGTGGCCCTCCGGGGAGAGGTCGGTCATCTGGTGGTCGTGTCCGGGAATGCCCATCTCGGTCGCGGCGAGCGGGTCGAGCTCGGCGAGGCGGTCGGTGTAGGCGTCGGCGATGGCGTCGATGGCAGTTGCTTGGCGTACAGTCACGATCCCGACCATAGCCCGCCAGAGCCCGGGCGAGGTACATCCGGCCAGCCCGTCGTCGAGGAGTGTCATGACCCAGATCTGGGGCCACCGCGGCGCCCGTCGAGAGGCCCCGGAGAACACCGTCCCCGCGTTCCGGCGGGCGCTGGAGATCGGCGTCGACGGTGTGGAGTTCGACGTGCAGCTCACCGCGGACGGCGCGATGGTCGTGATCCACGACGAGACGGTCGACCGCACCACCGACGGACACGGCCCGGTGGTCGGGTTCACCCTCGCACAGCTCCGCCGGCTCGAGGCCACCGACGGCATGGACGGGTTCGCCGGCGTCGGCATCCCCACGCTGGCCGAGGTGCTGGACGTCGTCGCGCCGGCCGGCGTGGCCATCAACATCGAGCTGAAGAACTCCGTCGAGGCCTACCACGGGCTGGAGGAGCGTGTCCTGGCCGCGGTCGAGGCCTACGGGATCGCCGACCGCGTGGTGCTGTCGACGTTCAACCACTACTCGCTGAAGCGGCTCCAGGAGCTGGGGGCGCCGTCGGAGCTCGGCATGCTCTACACCGACCCGCTCTACAAGCCGTGGCGGTACGCGGCGCGGCTGGGCGTGGGTGCGATCCACCCGCCGGCCCGTTTCGTGATGGGCAGGGGCTACGTCCGCCGCGCGCACGCCGCGGGGCTCGCCGTCCGTCCGTGGGTGGTGAACGGCGAGCGGAAGCTGGCCCGCATGATCGGCTGGGGGGTGGACGCGGTGTTCACCGACGTGCCCCGCCTCGCCCTCGAGGTGCGCGAGCGCCTCGCGCCCGCGCGGGCCTGACCGGTCAGGGCACCGTGTCGAGCGCGGCGCCGGCGAGGCCGTCCGCCGGGCTCGGCGCAGGGGTGAAGTCCCACATGCCGCGGTGACGGAAGGCCAGCGCGGCGGGTACGAGCAGGCCGGCGGCCGCCCCGATGAACAGCCCGGTCGCGCTCACCTGCAGGACCGCGCCGGCGATCACCTGTGACACCGGGCCGAGGCCGTACATCGACAGCATGAGCAGCGCCATCACGCGTCCCACCAGGTGCGACGGGGTCATCCGCTGGAGCAGGCTGATGATCGTGATGGACAGGTACCCGTTGCCGATTCCTCCGACGACCATCAGCGCCACCGCGACCGCGGTGGACGTCACCAGCCCGAGCGCACCGTAGATGACAGCGAGGAACGGGAAGATGGCCACACCCAGTACACCGAGCACCCGCGGGGACGGGGTCGCCACCCCGGCCACCGCCATGCCGACCAGGTTGCCCAGGGCGTAGCCGGACAGGATCATCCCGAAGGCTGCCGCGCCCTCGGCGAACCGGGTGGACGCGAGCACCGGCAGCCCCACGAGCAGCGGCCCGGTGAGCAGGAAGTTCGCCAGGGCGATGACGATGACCATCGTCCGGGTGGTGTCGTGGTGCCACGCGTGGCGCAGCCCGTCCGCGACGTCCCTCAGCGGGTGGTGCTCCGAGCCGAAGCCGGCCAGCGGGCGCATCAGCGCGAGGGTGAGTGCGGCGAACGCGAACGTGGCGGCGTCGACGCCGAAGGCCACCGCGATGCCGGTCAGCCCGGAGCGGCCGTCGGCCGCCCCGCCGAGGAGGGCGACGATGCTGCCGGCCAGAGCCGGGCCGACGAACTGCGCGACCTGGTCGGCGATCATCATCAGGGAGTTGCCGGCGGCGAGTTCCTCGCCGGGAAGGACGCGGGGCAGTGTGGCCTCCGCGGCGGGCAGGAAGAACCCGGAGACCACGCCGAAGGAGAGCGCCACGCCGTAGACCATCCACAGCTCGACGGTGCCCCCGGCCACGGCCACCACGAGGAGCACGGTGATCGCGAACCGCACGACGTTGGAGGCGAGCATCAGGGTGCGCGGCGAGAACCGGTCGGCCAGCGCGCCGCCGAACAGCATCAGCACGGCGCGGGGCACGCCGGCCGCCGCCAGCACGAGGCCCAGCTGGAGGGGGTCGCCGGTGACGGCCAGCACCAGCCAGGGCAGCGCGATCAGGTGGAACTGGTCGCCGAGGTGGCTGACGGCCTGGCCGAGCCACAGCAGGCGGTACTCGCGACGGGACAGCACGGTGCGCATGGGGTTCTTCCTGGGGACGGGCGGGCGGTCACGCCTGCGCGAGGGGGACGGGGGTCGCGTCGGCCGGGATGAGCGTCCCGGCGGAGCGGGCGGCGAGGATGCCGGAGACGAGAGCCTCCACGGTGATCGCGAACTCGGTGTCGAAGCCCAGGTAGGCGCCCTCGGAGAGCATCCGGCGCACGTGCGGGAAGCGCTCCACGGGCAGGTCGCCCCACGGCTGCTCGGGCTCGTCGGCCGCGGCCTCGAGGTGGGCGGCGTGGATGCTGGACAGGCCGATCACCGTCTGGCCGATCGCGTCGAGGGCCACCATCGCCTCGACGGCGGAGAAGCCGGCGTCGTAGAGGATGCCGAGGATGATCTCGACGCCGGCGAGCTGGGCGGGGGTCCGCAGTGAGCGGGCGGCGACCAGCGGCAGCGCCCTCGGGTGGGCCATGAGCGCCCGGCGGAAGGCGTGCGCGGCGGTGAGGAGCCGCTCGGACGTGCCCTGCGTGGGATCGTCGACACCGGCGTCCAACCCGGACATGACGCGGTCGACGATCAGGCTGAACAGTGCCGCCTTCGAAGGCACGTGGTAGTAGATCGTGCTCGCGTCCACGCCCAGGCGGGCGGCGAGCGCCCGCATGTTGTGCCCGTCCAGCCCGGTTTCGTCGATCAGCTCCAGTGCTGCGGTGACGATCTGCTCCTGGCTGAGGCTGGGACGGTTCGCCGTGCGCGGGGACATGCGGTTCTCCTCGGGTCTATCCAACGGTGTTGGATACTACTCCAACACCGTTGGATAACGCAAGCGGGGGAGACCCCGGCGCCCCGGGACCGGTCCGATCAGTAGTAGTAGGGGAACCGCGACCAGTCGGGCGGGCGCTTCTCCAGGAAGGAGTCGCGGCCCTCGACGGCCTCGTCTGTCATGTAGGCCAGGCGGGTGGTCTCTCCGGCGAACACCTGCTGCCCGATCAGCCCGTCGTCGATCGCGTTGAACGCGAACTTCAGCATGCGCTGGGCGGTCGGGCTCTTGGCGCACACCTTCGCCGCCCACTCCAGGCCCTCGGTCTCGAGGTCAGCGTGCGGCACCACCTTGTTGACGGTCCCCATCTCGTACGCGCGCCGGGCGTCGTAGGTGTCGCCGAGGAAGAAGATCTCGCGGGCGACCTTCTGGCCGACCTGCCGGGCGAGGTAGGCGGAACCGAAGCCGGCGTCGAACGAGCCGACGTCGGCGTCCGTCTGCTTGAACCGGGCGTGCTCCTCGCTGGCGATGGTGAGGTCGCAGACCACGTGCAGGGAGTGCCCGCCGCCGGCCGCCCACCCGTTGACCAGGGCGATGACGACCTTCGGCATGAACCGGATCAGCCGCTGCACCTCGAGGATGTGCAGGCGCCCTCCCTCCGCCGCCGCGCGCCGGGCGTCCACGGTGTCCGCGGTGTCGCCGTCCGCGTACTGGTAGCCGGAGCGCCCGCGGATGCGCTGGTCGCCACCCGAGCAGAACGCCCAGCCGCCGTCCTTCGGTGACGGCCCGTTGCCGGTGAGCAGGACGCACCCCACGTCCGCGCTCCTCCGGGCGTGGTCGAGTGCGGTGTACAGCTCGTCGACGGTGTGCGGACGGAACGCGTTGCGCACCTCGGGCCGGTCGAAGGCGATCCGGACCGCGGGCACGTCGACCGCACGGTGGTAGGTGATGTCGGTGAACGCGAACCCCTCGACGGGCCGCCACAACTCTTCACGCCACGGACTGGACATGGAGCACAGGCTAACGTCTCGGCCCCGGCGCCAGGCGCACCGGGGTGAGCTCGGGCGCCCGGTACCTGTTCCGACCAGCTACCTTGCGTAACAAGGTAGCTGGCGTTACCCTATAGACGTGAACAAGGAACAGGAAGGCTGGGCATCCCAGCTGCGCAAGGGCGTCCTGGAGCTGGCTGTGCTCGGACTGCTCGCCCGCGAGCCGCGCTACGGCTCGCAACTGGTCGAGGAGCTGGCGGCACGGCCGGAGCTCGCCATCACCGCAGGGACGGTGTACCCGCTGGTCGCCAGGCTGGCCAAGGCCGGGCTGGTCACCTCGACCTGGCAGGAGTCCCCGGTCGGCCCGCCCCGCAAGTACTACACGCTCACCCCGGCCGGCCGCGACACGCTCGCGGGCATGGCCGGCACTTTCGCCGCGGTGGCCGCAGCCGTCCGCGGAATCGTCGAGGAGGGACGATGATCACCTCACTGGAGCAGCTCAACCCCCGCGCACGGGCGGCAGCGCACGACTGGCTCGACCGGGCCGTCGCCGCCGTGGACGCCGACTACCGCGACGCCGTCCGCGAGGACCTGGCCGCCTACTTCACCGACCACCTGGACGCGTCCGCCACGCCGGCGGACGTCGCCCGCCTGGCGGCGGGGGTCGGCGAGGCGCAGGACGGGACCGGCGAGCGCCGGCGCTTCGGCGACTGGCCCGTCGACTTCACCCCGCCGACGGCGCGGAAGGTCGCGCACCGGTGGTGGAACCCCCGCGACGAGCGCCTCTTCGTGCCGCGCGTGTTCGGCCTGGGCTGGACGCTGAACGTCGGCGCGGCCGCGGTGAAGCTCGGGCTCATCGAGCCGGACGCGGAGGACGAGCCGTTCACGTCCACGCCGGAACCCGCGTTCCGGGCGGCGCTGGCCGTGCCGGCCGCGCTCACCGCAGCCGTGGCCGCGCACTACCTCTTCCGCTGGCGCGGGCTGCCCGGGCGACTGCCCGCCCAGCTCGGCGCGACCGGCCGGGTGGACGGCACGATGCCGCGCGGTGCGGCCGCGGCGGTGGATGTCTCCGTCGCCGCGCTGCCGACGGCCTGGGCCGCTTACCAGGTGGCACGCGGGACCGACGGCGCGTCCTCCGCCGGGGCGGTTGCTGCGGCGACCGCGGCCGCCGCAACGTCGGCCGGCCTCACGCTCTGGCGTGCCGCGGCCACCGACGGACGCCCGCGCCCGTGGGCCGGGCCGGGCCTGGTGGCCCTGCTGTGGGTCCCCTCCGGCGTCGTGCTGCTGGGGCTCGCCCTCGCCGGACGCGCCGCGGAGCAGCGTCGGGACCTGGGGGTGTCGCGATGAGCGTCCAGGTGTCGGCCCCCGTGGCCGCCCGCGTCGCCTGGTCGCGCGTGGGCCTGTACTACGGCATCGCCCTGGGCGGCGCGGCATTCGTCGCCGTGCTGCTGCGGGTGGTGTCGCCGCTCGCCGGTGCCTGGTCGACGCTGGTGATCCAGCTCGGCGCGGCGGTGCTGTACATGCCGCTGCCCCTGGTGGCCGGCCTGGTGGTCGAGCGCCGGAACGGCCGCGTCCCCCTGTTGCGCAGGGAGTGGCAGCGCCTGCGCACGGACTTCTGGCCGACCTTCGGGCGCAGCGCCGGCTACGCCGTCCTCGTCATGGTGGCGATCCTCGCCCTCGGTTTCGGCGTGGCCTGGCTGGCCGGGGTGCTGGGCGTCCCCGGCGCCGGCCACCTCGTCACCAGTGACGCCGAGTTCCGGGCGCGGATGATGGAGATCGTGCCCGGGATGAGCGCGGACACCCCGCTGCCGCCGGCGGCTGTCGTGGCCACCGGCGGGATCCTCCAGGGGCTGCTCGCCGGGCTCACCATCAACGCCCTCTTCGCCTTCGGTGAGGAGTACGGGTGGCGGGGCGTGCTGGCCGAGGAGCTGCGTCCGCTGGGGACGGTCCGGGCGAACCTGCTCACCGGCGTCCTGTGGGGGCTGTGGCACGCGCCGATCATCATGCTCGGCCACAACTACGGGGCCGAGTGGGGCTGGGGCATCCCGATGATGGTGCTGTGGACGACCCCGCTGGCGTTCCTGCTCTCGTGGGTGCGCGACCGTTCCGGCTCGGTGCTGGCCCCGTCGTTCCTCCACGGCGCCTACAACGGCACGATCGGCTTCTACGTGTTCCTCCTGATCGGCGGCAACACCTTCGTCGCCCCGCCGATGGGCTTCCTGATGGTGCTCGTGCTGACCGTGCTGGCGGTCGTCGTGCACCGGCTGCCGGCACCGACACCCGCCCGCGGGTGACCACCGCGCCCCCGTCCCCGAGACCGGTTCCCGCCCCCGAGTGCCACTCGTGCTGCCGGAATTCCGGTGGCGGGAGTTGCAGTCGGCAGCGAACGGCGCGGGTGGGGCTGGTGGGACGCGGCCACCCCGGCGTTGAGCGGACGCCAGGAGGGCGCGGAAGCGACCCGGGCTGAGGGACGGACGTGGCCCCGGAGGGATCCTCCGGGGCCACGCGTGTTCCAGCCGGCGTTCATCGCAGCGAGCGCAGGATGGCGACGGAGCTCTGCACGTCGAGCTGACGCTCCGCCACGGTCTCCAGCATCCGGTCGAACCGGGCCTGGCGCTCGTTCCGCGCCCGGCGCCGCTCCATGCGGGTGGCCCCGGCGAGGTCGGAGCGCTTGGCCCAGTGCAGCAGCCAGAGCCCGAGCGTGGTGGCGACGTGCGAGGTCATGCCGCGCGCGGTCAGCGCTATCGGCGGACGGGTGTGTTCGCGGTCAATGGTGGAAATGGACATGGTGAATCCTTCATTGGTGGTTTTCGGTCACGCCGACAAATGCGGCGCGCAAAGGAACCGCCCGGCATTGGGCGGGAAATACTCCGGTGGGTATCCGGATCAGGACGGGGCGGAACCCCGGTCAGGGACCGTGAGGGGTTCTCGAGGCTTCGTGAGCGTCGCCACCGTCGGACGGTGGCGGATCGAAACCGCTAGCCGTTCCGGACGGAAGAGACGCCGGCGATGCCGGCAGCGAGCCCGTTCCGATTTGTCATGGTCTGCATTTGCCGGCCTCCTTTCAGATGTGTGCGGCGTGGCGTGGAACAACATAAACCACGGTGGCGACGGAATGCAAACCCGATCGCACAATTGCGTGGACGTGGCCTAGACTCCGGGTCCATGTTCGGCTCGCTCGATCCCGTCCGTGCGCTGGAGCGCCCCGACCTGCTGCCCCCGGCCGTGCTGGCCGCCGTCCGCGACCACGTGCCCTCCGCCCTGGTCTTCGAGGTCGACCCCGCCCACTCCGACACCGAGACGCTGTGCCGCGTCCACGACCTGCCCCTGGAGGTGATGGCGAACGCCGTCCTCGTGCTGGGGCGCCGCGAGGGCGAGGAGCGCCGCGCGTGCTGCCTTACCCTGGC
This sequence comes from Actinomycetota bacterium, assembly GCA_020161015.1. Lineage (GTDB taxonomy): Bacteria > Actinomycetota > Actinomycetes > Propionibacteriales > Propionibacteriaceae > Propionicimonas. Next base: position 124,593 of record JAIUOT010000049.1, read on the forward strand.
GCACCGCCGGGTCGACATCAACGCCGTGGTCCGGCGTCGGCTCGACGTGCGCAAGGCGTCTTTCGCACCGATGGACGTGGCGGTGGCCGAGTCGGGCATGGAGTACGGCGGCATCACCCCCGTCGGGCTGCCCGCGGGCTGGCCGGTGTGGGTGGACGCCGCGGTGGCCGACACCGAACTGGTGTGCGTCGGCGCCGGCATCCGTGGCGCGAAGCTGCTGGTACCCGGTGCCGCGCTTCTCGACCTGCCCCTCGCCGAGCGCGTCGAGGGCCTCGCCCGGGACGCCTGAGCGCTAGGACAGCCCGATGAACGCCCGGAACGCGTCCGAGCCGGTGACGGTGAGCGGCTCTCCGCGCACGAGCCGCTCGGGCGTCAGCAGCCAGTTCTGGTGCTCGACCGGCGCGCCGCCACGGGCCAGTCGGGTGGTCCCGTTGGGCACGTAGCCGACCTTGCGGCTGACCGCGGCGGACGCCGGGTTGTCGGCGAAGCTGCCGGACGTGATCCGCTCACCGCCGAGGTGGTCGAAGACGAACGCGCAGATCGCCTGTCGCATGGCGGTGCCGATGCCCCGCCCGTGGACGCGCCGGGCCAGCCACGAGCCGGTCTCCCCGGTGAGGGTGACCAGGTAATCGCGCGTGGCGAATCCCTGGCAGCCCACGACCTCGCCGTCCCACTCCACGGCCAGTTCGAGCTGCCAGTGCTCGGGAGCCCACGTCGCGCGGGTGCCCCAGTGGAAGCGCGCGAAGTCGCCTGGCAGCCGGGCGGCCGGTACCTCGGTCCACGGGACGAGGAACGGCATCACGGCAGGATCGTGGACGCCCGACAGCGCGGCGTCCACGAGCAGGGGCAGGACGTCGTCGGTGACCGACCGCAACACCAGCGGTCCCGCCTCGATGCGCAGGCCGAGCGGCGGGAAGGCCTCGGCCGGCGTCCGGGTCACTGCGCCAGGCCGTAGAGGCGGTCGCCCGCGTCCCCGAGGCCGGGGACGATGTAGCCGACCTCGTTCAGGTGGTCGTCGAGGGCCGCGCACACCAGGGTGCAGGGCACGCCGATCGGGTCGACCAGTTCACGCATGCGCGCCACGCCCTCGGGCGCGGCGATCAGGCAGATGCAGGTGATGTGGTCGGCGCCGCGGTCGACCAGGAACTGCACGGTGCCACCCAGCGAGCCGCCGGTGGCGAGCATCGGGTCGAGCACGTAGCACTGCCGTCCGGACAGGTCCTTGGGCAGGCGCTCGGCGTAGGTGAACGGCTGCAGGGTCGTCTCGTCCCGCACCATGCCGACGAAGCCGACCTCGGCGGTGGGGATGAGCCGCATCATGCCCTCGAGCATCCCCAGGCCGGCGCGCAGGATCGGCACGACCAGCGGGCGGGGACGGGTGAGGCCGACCCCCGTGGTGGTGGTGATCGGGGTCTTCACCTGCACGGGCTCCACGCGCACCTCGCGGGTGGCCTCGTAGGCGAGCAGCGTCACCAGCTCCTCGACGAGTTGGCGGAAGGTCGCGCTGGCGGTGCTCTCGTCGCGCAGGATGCTGATCTTGTGAGCTACCAGGGGGTGCTCGATGACACGGAGTTCCACACCGATAGGTTCCCACACCGCCCGGCGCACCATTTGCCCTGACCGGACTGTGCCCAACGCCCCCACTTCTGACACGATGGAGCGATGCTTCAGGTGAGGAGGCGGCGATGAGAGCAACGGAGGATCCGGAGTTCGAGATGCCGAATCGCGGTGACGACCGTCCGGGGATGGACGAGCTCGACGACCTGGTCAGCGACGACGAGCTCGACGACGCCGACGTGGACGACGACGAGGACGACTACCCCGACGACGCCGGCGAGGACGACATCGACCTGGTCATCGCCCTCTACCGGGAGGACGGCCAGCCGGTCGCGCTGGCGCTCGACTACGACCTGGCCAACGACCTCGAGGCCCTGATCACCCAGCTGCGCCGGATGCCCGGCGACGGGGGAGCGGTCGGCCTGGTGTCGATCGCCTCCGAGGTGTTCGTCATCGTCCGCGTGCGCGGCAAGCATGTGCAGGCCTTCGTGTCCGACGCGGTCTCCGCCGCCGACTGGCCGCTGGCCCGTGACGTCGTGGACTTCCTCGGCGTCGAGGTTCCCGAGGACGACGAGGAGTCCGGTCCGGCGGGCGACCTCGGCATCCTGGCCGACTCCGGGCTGCACGACTTCGAGCTCGAGGCCATGGCCGAGGACTACGACGAGGACTCCGCGACCCTGGTCGAGCGCATCGCGCAGCGGATCAAGTTCGGGCCCGAGTTCGCCAAGGCGCTCGCCGACTTCGAGTGAACCGCTGGGAGCCGGCGATGGCCGAGGCGCTCGCCGAGGCCCGGCTGGCGTCCGCCCACGCCGACGTGCCGATCGGCGCGGTCGTGGTGGACGGCACCGGCGCGGTGATCGCCCGGGCGCACAACGAGCGCGAGGCCTCCGGCGACCCGACCGCCCACGCCGAAGTGCTCGCCCTGCGGCGGGCGAGCGCGCTGCGCGGCTCCTGGCGGCTGGACGACTGCACCCTCGTGGTGACCCTCGAGCCCTGCACGATGTGCGCCGGTGCCCTGGTGCTGGCCCGGGTGGGGCGGCTGGTGTTCGGCGCCTACGACCCGAAGGCGGGCGCGGTCGCCTCGTTGTGGGACGTGGTGCGCGACCCGCGCCTGAACCACCGTCCCGAGGTGGTCGGCGGGATCGACGAGGCCGCCTGCGGGCAGCTCCTCCAGGACTTCTTCTCCGCCCACCGCTGACGCGTGGCCCGGTGGCCCGGGTCCCGTGCGGCGTCCTGCAGGGCGCGGGACGGGGAGGGGAGGACGCAGTGGGAAGCGGGGCGTTCCCGATTGGCCCGGTCCGGCGTGTGATCGGTACACTCCTGCGCGGTGGCGTGTCTGAGCGGCCTAAAGAGCGCGCCTCGAAAGCGCGTGAGGGGCAACCCTCCGAGGGTTCAAATCCCTCCGCCACCGCCGGTGTCCCCCAGGGACATGCGAAGCCGGTGAACCCCAGGGTTCACCGGCTTCTTCGCGTCCCGGGGTCGATGCGCCTCAGGCGCGGACGATCACGCAGATCCGGATCCCGGTGAGCGGGTCCACGGCGACCACCACGCACGTCGGCGTGGGCGACGGGGCTGTCGGCGACGGGGCTGTCGGCGTCGGCGAGGGCGGGACGGACGGCGTCGGCGTGCGCGTGGGCGTCGGGCTCGGCGCAGGGGCTGTCGGCGTCGGCGAGGTCGTCGGGGTGGGGCTCGGCGTGGCGGTGGTCCCCGGGTCGGGGGTCCCGCTCGCGCTCGGCGAGGCGCTGGGTGTCCCCGACGGGTCCGGGGTCGCGGACGGGCCGGGCGCCGCCGTACCGGTGGGCGTGGGCGTCCCGGTCGGGCCGGTCGTCGGGCTCGCATCCGGGGTGGGCGCGGTGGTCGCCGACGGGCTGGTGCGCGGGGACGCGGGCGTGGCCAGGGGCTCGGTGGTGCCGGCGGTGACCTCACGGGTGGTCGGTGTCGCGGACGGCGTGGCCGGCGGTTCCACGGTCGGCGTCGGCGTCGGCGTCCAGGTCGGTGACGCAACGGTCGGCACCGGTGGCGCAGCGGCCACATGGGTGACCTGCTCGGCGACGGAGGTGGCCGGCAGGCCCAGGGCGACGGCGACCGCCGCCGCGGTGACGGCGCTGGCAGCGACCCCGGCGTGCAGCGGAGCGGCGGCGTGCTGGAGGGTCGCGCGTGCGGCGCGGCGCGCCCCGGAGCCGAGGGTCGCGGCGGCGGCGGTGTTGCCCGCACCCCAGAACCCCAGCGCCCGCAGGGAGGCGAGCGTCACGCCGGTCCCGGCGAACAGGGTCGCCGTGCGCAGCGTTCCACCGATCACGGCCAGCCGCCGTGAGGTGCCCGTGCAGGACGCGCACTCGGCGAGGTGCGCCTCGACGCGGGTGCGCTGCCCCTTCGGCAGGCGTCCCCGGGCATGGGCCCCGAGGCGCTCGAGCACCCAGCGGCACTCGGTGTCCTCGGCCGAGTCCTCGACGTGGGCCTGGAGCCAGGCGACGCGCAGGCCCTCCCGGGCACGCAGGCACAGGGCGGACGCGGCGTTGCCGCTGAGCCGCAGTTCCTCGGCCAGCTCGGCCACCGGGCGTCCCTCGACCTCGGTCGCCCACAGGGCCGTCCGCCAGCGCTCGGGAAGCGTGCCGAAGGCGCGCACGACCATCGAGGCCTCGGAGATCGCGATCGCGGTGTCCTCGACCGCTGCGCCGCCGCCGGTGTCCTCGATGACCTCGCTGAGGGTGGCCGGCTCGATCGGCGTCTCCTGCCGGCGCGACCAGTTCAGGATGACGTTGCGGACGGCCGCGGCCAGATAGGGCGTGAAGGTGCGTTCCGGGCCGCCGCCCGCGCGGAGCGAGTGCCACACGCGGGCGAAGGCCTCCGCCGAGGCATCGTCCGGGTCCACGCGGCTGCTGGTGCGGGCCGCCACCCGCACGGCGAACGGCCGGTAGCGCCGGAAGAGCTCGGCGAAGGCGTCCGTGTCCCCGGCGCGGCTCAGCTGGAGCAGCAACCGGTCGTCGGCCTCGCCCGGGGTGGTGCGCGCCAGCGCCGTCCGGTTCTCGTCCGGACGGCCGCTGGGCGCGTCAGAGTGCAGCGTCATGCGACAGCGTCGCTTGCCATTCCTGGGACCCCTCCCGACTGACTGACTCCGCACCACGATAAACGCGGGTCGGGTGCTGACGTCAGTTCCCGAATGGGCTACACCACCCTCCTGCCGGACGGGGGAGCTCTCCCCGTCCGATGAGTGCGGGCACGTCCCCCCGAAGGTGCCCTACTCACCTATGAAGACACCGGGCCGCCACCACCATGACGCGATCCGGGCAGGAACTTTCGCCGGCCTCCGTCCCGGGAGCACCGGGACGGCCCGATGATGCTGCGCGACTAGGGGGTTAGCGCTTGACACTCGTTCAGCGATCACGGTCGGCGTGAACGAAAGTGCGCCGCGGTGCCTCTTTTCCGCCGCACGGGTTAGCGGCAGAGTTGGCTGTGCCCACCCACAACGCGCCTCAAAGGAGAGCCCTGTGAAGAAACTGATCAACGATCCGGCCAATGTCGTGGCCGAGACCCTGGCCGGATTCCAGGCGGCCCACGCCGATCTGGTCACCGTTCATTTCGACCCTGACTACGTCGTTCGCGCGGACGCTCCGGTCCAGGGCAAGGTCGGCCTGGTCTCCGGTGGTGGCTCGGGTCACGAGCCGCTGCACGCGGGCTACGTGGGCAAGGGCATGCTCGATGCGGCCGTTCCCGGTGCTGTCTTCACCTCCCCGACGCCCGACCCGATCCTCGACGCGACCAAGGCCGTCGACGGCGGCGCCGGCGTGCTGCACATCGTGAAGAACTACACCGGTGACGTGCTCAACTTCGAGACCGCAGCCGAGATGGCCGAGATGGAGGGCATCACGGTCAAGGCGATCGTGGTCAATGACGACGTGGCCGTGGAGAACTCCACCTGGACCGCCGGACGCCGTGGCGTCGGTGGCACCGTCCTGGTCGAGAAGATCGCCGGCGCCGCCGCCGAGCGTGGCGACGACCTCGACGGCGTCCTCGCCGTCGCGACGAAGGTCAACGACAACGTCCGCTCGATGGGCATGGCGCTCACCGCCTGCACCGTCCCGCACGCCGGCAAGCCCTCCTTCGACCTCGGCGAGGACGAGATCGAGATCGGTATCGGCATCCACGGCGAGCCCGGCCGCAAGCGCGTCCCGATGGCCACCGCCGACGAGATCACCGACATGCTGGTCGACCCGATCCTCGAGGACATGAAGCCCGAGGCCGGCAGCAAGGTCCTGCTCTTCGTCAACGGCATGGGCGGCACGCCCGAGGCCGAGCTGTTCATCGTGTACAACCACGCCCGCAAGCGCCTGATGGACGCCGGGCTGGAGGTCGCCCGCTCGCTGGTCGGCAACTACATCACCTCGCTGGAGATGCAGGGCTGCTCGGTGACCGTGCTGAAGCTCGACGACGAGATGACCGAGCTCTGGGACGCCCCCGTCCTCACCCCGGCCTTCCGCCGCGGGCTCTGAGGTAGCGGCAGGTGAGCGACAGCTTGTCGGTGGCCTGGGCGGACGCGTGGATTCGCGGCGCCCAGGCCGTCCTGGCCGAGCACCGGATGGAGTTGATCGACCTCGATCGCGCCATCGGTGACGGGGACCACGGGGAGAACATGGACCGGGGCTTCAAGGCGGTCGTCGCCAAGCTGGACGAGGGCGGCATCGCCGACGTCCAGGGCGTGCTGAAGATCGTGGCCTCCACCCTGATGTCGAAGGTCGGCGGTGCCGCCGGCCCGCTCTACGGGACGGCGTTCCTGCGGGCGGCGAAGGCGGTCGAGGGCGACGTCGACGCCAACGGCGTGGCCGACCTGATCGCCGGCGCGCTGGACGGGATCGTCTCCCGCGGCAAGGCGACGACGGGTGAGAAGACCATGGTGGACGCCTGGACCCCGGCTCTGGAGGCGGCACGGGCCGCAGCCGCGAGCGGGGCGACGGCGGCCGAGGCGCTCCGCGCAGCCGCCACGGCAGCGGCCGAGGGTGCCGAGGCGACCATCCCCCTCCAGGCCACCAAGGGTCGCGCGTCCTACCTGGGCGAGCGGTCCATCGGGCACAAGGACCCCGGGGCGACCTCGACCGCGTACATCCTGAACGCGGCCGCGGACGCAGCGGAGGCGCTGTGAGCGGCGTCGCTCTGGTGATCGTCTCCCACTCGGTACAACTCGCCGAGGGGGTGGTGGAGCTGGCCGCCCAGATGGCCAAGGACGTGGCACTCAGGGCGGCCGGCGGCACCGATGACGGGCGTATCGGCACGTCCTTCGACAAGGTGAACGACGCCGTGACCGAGCTGCGTGCGGCCGGCCACGACGTCGCCATCCTGACCGACCTCGGATCGGCCACCATGACGGTGGAGTCGGTCCTCGATTTCCTCGACGAGGAGGAGGCGGCGCACGTGAAGTTCGCCGATGGTCCTCTCGTCGAGGGAGCGGTGGCAGCCGCCGTCACCGCCCAGGTGGGCGGCGACCTCGACGCGGTTGTCGCTGCCGGCCGGGCCCGCGAGCTGTTCAGCTGAGCACTCACCCCTCCGATCAGCCGGCCAGCCCTCGCGGGCCTCGCTGGGACGTCCTGCACGTGGCGCCACGTGCCTCACGGGCGTGAGTGCGTCGACAGGCGCGGCCACGGGCCGGTCCTTCGCGGCCGGCCCGTGGTGTGTCCCCGGCGTCCGCCCCGGACGTCCCGGTGGACGCCGTAGTCGGTGCCCGGCGCCCCGCGTCACTAGACTCCGGCCAGAGGAGGCGGCGTGGGACTCGACCAGGTGCTGTTGCTGGGATCGGTCGTGCTTCTGGTCGCCGTCGGCGCGGCCCGCCTCGGGTCGCGGCTGGGGCTGCCGTCCCTGATCCTGTTCCTCTGCCTCGGCGCCGGGCTGCAGTTCTTCGTCGAGTTCGACAACGCAGAGCTCGCCCACTCCCTCGGCTTCGCCGCGCTCGTCCTGATCCTGGCCGAGGGCGGCTACACCACGCGCTGGACGGAGATCCGCGGCGCGCTGCCGGCCGCCGTGATGCTGGCCACGGTCGGGGTGGGGATCTCTGTGGCCACCGTGGCGGCCTTCGCCCACTTCGTCCTCGGGCTGGCGCCGACGACCGCCGTCCTGCTCGGGGCGATCATGTCGCCCACCGATGCCGCCGCCATCTTCTCCGTGCTGCGCAAGGTGCCGCTGCCGGCCCGGCTGCGCGCCGTCATCGAGGCCGAGTCAGGCTTCAACGACGCCCCGATCGTGCTGCTCGTCGCCACGGCCACCGAGTGGGCGCTGGGCCGGGGGACGCACGACAACCCCGGCGTGATGGTCGGCATGATCGTGCTGGAACTGGTCGGCGGCGTGCTGCTGGGCGCGGCGCTCGGCTGGCTCGGTGTCCGGGCGCTCCGGAGCATCGCGCTCCCGGCGTCCGGCCTCTACCCCCTGGCCGGGCTCGGCTGGGCGGTCATGTCGTACGGGCTGGGCAGCATGCTCCACCTCTCCGGCTTCGCGGCGGTGTACGTCACGGCGTTCGTCCTCGGCAACGGCCAGCTGCCCCACCGGCACGCCACGCGGTCGTTCGCGGAGGGCGTGGGCTGGGTCGCGCAGATCGGCCTGTTCGTCATGCTCGGCATGCTCTCGGAGCCCTTGCGGGAGTCGCCCTGGTCGATCTTCGTCGGGATCGCCGTGGGTGCGTTCCTCACCTTCGTCGCCAGACCCCTGTCCGTGATGGCCTGCCTCACGATCTTCCGGGTGCCGTGGCGCGACCAGGCGTTCGTCTCCTGGGCGGGACTGCGCGGCGCGGTGCCGATCATCATGGCCACCGTCCCCCTGGCCGCGCGGGCGCCGGACGCGATCGCGCTGTTCGACATCGTGTTCGCGTTCGTGATCGTGTTCACCCTCGTCCAGTCGCCGACCCTGCCCTGGGTGGCCCGCAAGCTCCGGGTCTCCACGGGGGAGGACTCGACCGACGTCGAGTTCGAGTTCGCGCCGCTCGACACCATCAAGGCCGACATGATGCAGGTGCACGTGGCCAGCGGCTCGCGGCTGCACGGCGTGACGATCCGGGAGCTGCGGCTGCCGAAGAACTCGGTGGTCTCGCTGATCGTCCGCGACGGCGAGCCGTTCACCCCCAAGCCCGACCAGATCGTGCGCTCCGGGGACGACCTGCTGATCGTGACCAACGGCACCGACCGGCGCCGGGTCGAGGCGCGGCTGCGCAGCATCTCCCACGGCGGGCGCCTGGGGGGCTGGCTGCCGGGGGAGTGAGCCCCCAGGCGGTTACTTCTTCTTCTTGGTGGGCGTCTCGCTCGGCGTCGGCGTGGGCGTGACCGTCTCCTCGGTCGGCTCGGCCGAGGCCGTGGTGATCACGGGCAGGCAGACCGGGCCGGTCACGGCGACCTTCGGCTCGGGCGGGTTCTTGCGGTCCTGGTAGGGCGTCGGCACGATCACGTCGACGACGTGGTCGGCGCGGCCGTCACCCTCGGTGACCGCGCCGTCAAACATCTGCGCGACCAGCTTCACCTCGGGGTCGTCGGCGGAGTTGCCGATCACCGTCGTGGTCTCCACCTTGCGGTCGGAGTTGTTGTAGTGGGTCACGTGGAAGCCGTGCGAGATCAGGAAGAAGCGGGTGTTCTTGGCGTGCCCGCCGGTCTCGCCGCCGTTCAGCACGCGCACCGTCACCTTGTCCGAGGTGAGGTAGTCGCCGACGTCCTGCATGACGCAGGCGGCGTCCGGCTTGGAGGTGTCCTTCGTCGCCTGGTCGTAGCCCCACTTCGCGCCGTAGCCGAGGATCGCGAGCAGCAGCAGCAGCGTGACCGGGGTCTTGAGGACCCTGATGACCTTGCGCACGTGCACTCCCGGGACAGACGACTGGTGGCGAACCTCGTTCAAGCCTACTTGAGTTCCAGGACGCGGGCGTGCATGGTCTGGCGCTGCTGCAGCGCGGCCCGGAGGGCCCGGTGCAGGCCGTCCTCGAGGTAGAGGTCACCCTCGAAGCTCACCACGTGGGCGAACAGGTCACCGTAGAAGGTGGAGTCCTCCTCCAGCAGCGCCTCGAGGTCGAGCGTGCGCTTGGTCGTGACGAGCTCGTCCAGCCGCACCTGCTGCGGGGCGATCGCCGCCCACTGCTTCTGCACGTAGCCGTGCTCGGGGTAGGGACGGGACTCACCGACGCGCTTGAAGATCACGATTCGAGTCTACGGGGCGCGCCGGAACGCCCCGGTCGGCTACCGCCCGGTGCCGGCGTAGACGACCGCCTCGCCCTCGCTGTCGAGGCCGAAGGCGGTGTGGCCGGCGCGGACGGCGGTCTCGACGTCCTTGATGTCGACCACGACAGAGATCCGGATCTCCGAGGTCGAGATCATCCCGATGTTCACGCCGGCGTCCGCCAGCGCCCGGAAGAACCGGGCGGTGACGCCCGGGTGGGAGCGCATGCCGACGCCGACGACGGAGACCTTGCCGACCTGGTCGTCGTAGAGGACGTCCACGAAGCCGATGCGCTCCTGCGCCTCGCGGAGCGCGGCGATGGCCCGGGCGCCGTCGGTCTGGGCGAGGGTGAAGGAGATGTCGGTGGCCTGCTCGTGCTCGCGGGAGACGTTCTGCACGATCATGTCGATGTTCACGTCGGCGTCGGCCACCGCGCTGAAGATGTCCGCGGCCTCGCCGACTCGGTCGGGCACGCCGACGATCGTGATCTTGGCCTCGCTGCGGTCATGCGCGATGCCTTCGATCAGGGGCTGCTCCATGCCACTCTCCTCGTAGTCGATGTCCTTCACCCAGGTGCCCGGCAGGTCGCTGAACGACGAGCGGACATGCACCGGGACGTGCTCGCGCCGCGCGTACTCGACGCAGCGCAGGTGCAGGATCTTGGCGCCGTTGGCGGCCAGCTCCAGCATGTCCTCGTACCCGATCTGGGGGATCTGCCGGGCGCCCGGGACGATCCGCGGGTCGGCGGTGAACACCCCGTCCACGTCGGAGTAGATCTCGCAGTAGGCGGCGCCCAGGGCCGCGGCGAGGGCCACCGCCGTGGTGTCGGACGCGCCGCGTCCCAGCGTGGTGACGTCCTTGGTGGTCTGGGACACCCCCTGGAAGCCGGCGACGATCACCACGTCGCCCTCGGCCAGGGCCGAGACGATCCGCCCGGGCGTGATGTCGATGATCCGTGCGTCGCCGTGCGTCCCGGTCGTGATCACGCCGGCCTGGGAGCCGGTGAAGGACCGTGCCGTCGCGCCGAGGTCGTTGATCGCCATCGCCAGCAGCGCCGCGCTGATCCGCTCGCCGGCGGTGAGCAGCATGTCGAGCTCGCGGGGACGCGGCTCCGGCGACACCTGGAGCGCCAGGTCCATCAGCTCGTCCGTGGTGTCGCCCATGGCCGAGATGACCACGACCACCTCGTTGCCGCCGGCCTGCGCAGAGACGATCCGTCGCGCCACCCGCTTGATGCTCTCCGCGTCGGCGACCGACGACCCGCCGAACTTCTGTACCACCCGCACCGTTCCACTCTGCCAGATGTCGGACCAGGGTCCGGTCGTGGACTCACCTGATGGGCGCAGCCCGGTCCGCGACCTACGGTGGAACGCATGACCAACGCCCCGACCGAACAGCACTGGGAACAGCCGTCCTTCGACACCCGCCCCGCGGGAGAGCTCGTGTCGGGGCCCGTCCTCGTGCCGGCAGCGACCCTGGTGGTCGCGCCGCCCACGGCGCAGGAGGAGACGCTGCGGACGATGCGCCGGCTGGTCTGGCCGCTCGCCCTGGTGGTGGCCGTGCTGACCGGGAGCTGGGTGTCGGCCCTGGTGCTGGCCATCGTGGCCAGCGCGGTGCTGAAGCGGCAGCTCTTCCTCGCCTGGCAGCAGCGGGTCCAGCTGGAGCGCGCTCCGGCGGGCACCGTCCTACGATGATGCTGTGACCAGCACACCTCCCCCGCCCACGGGCGACACGGAGCCGACCTGGCAGCAGCCGGGGTTCGACGCCTCCCAGGACGCGCCGCTGGAGGGCCCGGTCTACTCGGCCTCGGGCGCTCCGCTGGTGCCACGCCCGGTGTCACCGCCGCCCTCGGTCACCGAGACGGTGGTGACCACGATCGGAGGCCTCGTCTGGCCGGTGATGATCCTGCTGGCGATCATGGGCCAGATCGGCTGGTGGCCGGCCATGCTGATCGCACTGGTCAGCAGCGTGGTGCTCGGCAACGTCGGCGCACACCTGAAGGCACGCCGGCGGGCGCTCGGCCGCCGCGACATGGGGGACGACCGGGGGGAACTGCGATGAGCGTTCGCTGGGGCATCGCCGGACCGGGACGGATCGCCGCCACCGTGGCGGCGGAATTCGCGCACGTGCCGGACGCAGAGCTGGTGGCTGTCGGGTCGCGCTCCCTCGAGCGGGCCCGGGAGTTCGCGGGGCGCTTCGGCATCCTGCAGGCCCACGGCAGCTACGCCGAGCTGTTCGCGTCCGACGTGGACGCCATCTACCTGGCCACCCCGCACGGCCAGCACACCGACCTGGCGCTCGCCGCGATCGAGGCAGGCAAGGCGGTGCTGGTAGAGAAGTCGTTCACCACGTCCGTGGCCGATACCGAGGCCGTCATCCGCGCAGGACGCGAGCGGGGCGTCTTCGTGATGGAGGCCATGTGGACCCGCTTCCTGCCGGCGATCGTGCGGCTGCGCCAGATGGTCGCCGACGGCGAACTCGGTGAGATCAGGGCCGTCTACGGAGACCTGCTCGCGTTCCGCGAGTTCGAGCCGGCAGACCGGTTGTTCAACCCGGCCCTCGGCGGCGGCGCCGTCCTCGACCTGGGCGTGTACGTGATCTCCTTCGCCCAGCAGTTCCTCGGCACGCCGAGCCTCGTCCACGCCGTCGGCGGGCTCTACCCGAACGGGGTGGAGGGGGAGGCGGGCATCCTGCTCGGCTGGGACGACGGCCGCTACTCCACCCAGGCGATCGGGTTCACCGCGCCCGGGCCGGGCCGCCAGGTGGTGGCCGGGACGAAGGGGTGGGTCGAGGTGAAGCCGCGGTTCCACCGGGGCGAGCAGCTGTCGGTCCACCTGCTCGGGCGCGAGCCGGAGGAACTGACCCTGCCCAGGACGGGCGTCGGCTACTGCCACGAGCTCATCCACGTGGGCGAGTGCCTCGCCGCCGGACTCACCGAGAGCCCGGTCATGCCGCTCGACGACACGCTCGCCGTCCAGCAGGTGATGGCCGAGGTGCTGAGTCAGCTGGGTCGCTAGCCCGGCCCGGGGCTGGAACTGCTTAGCCGTCCGCCCTTGTCAGGCCTCCCTTGCGGCGGCATACGGTCGGAGCGTCCCTGCTGCCTGTCCCGAGGAGCCGTGCCATGGCCGTCCAGCTGTTCTGCTACCTGAACTTCCCCGGCAACACCCGCGAGGCGCTGGCCTACTACCAGGAGGTGTTCGGCGGCGAGGCCGCCATCTCCACCTTCGGGGAGTACGGCATCGAGGGCGTCCCGGCCGACGGCATCATGCACGCGCAGCTCGTCACCCCGGCTTTCACGATCATGGCCTCCGACGCCCTCGCGGGTGCCGAGCAGGAGTGGGCCGGGTCGCGCATCCACCTGGCCCTGATGGGCGACGACCTCGACCTCCTCACCGGCTGGTACGAGCGCCTCGCCGCGGACGGCACGCCCGGCCAGCCCCTGCAGGCGCAGGTCTGGGGCGACACCTACGGCGACGTGAAGGACCGCTTCGGCATCGAGTGGCTGTTCAACATCTCCGCCGCGTAAGGACCGTGCGACGCTCCGTCCGCCCCGGGCGTCAGTCCATGATCTCCGGTTCGATCACGAGGTCGCGGGTGCGCGCTGCCCGCAGGCTGTCGACGGTCAGCACGACCAGCGCCACCCAGACCAGGCCGAAACCGATCCAGCGGGGCGCGGGCATCACCTCGTGGTTCACCCAGACGCCCAGGGAGAACTGGATCACCGGGGTCAGGTACTGGATCAGGCCCATCATGCTCAGCGGGATGCGGCTGCTGGCCGCGGCGAACATCAGCAGCGGCACCGCCGTCACCACGCCGGCCAGCGTCAGCCCGACGGTCAGGCCGGGGCCGTGGGCGAGGTACGCACTCGTCCCCGAGGCCTGGAGCCACACGAGGAACCCCAGGGCGAGCGGGGCCAGCAGGGCCGTCTCCACGGTCAGGCCGACCAGCGGCGAGACGATGCCCCCGACCTGCTTCTTCATCAGCCCGTAGAGCCCGAAGGACGCCGCCAGCGACAGGGCAACCCACGGCACCTGGCCGTAGCCGACGGCGATCACGACGACGGCGACCGCGCCGACCCCCACGGCCACCTTCTGCGCGGTGCGCAGCCGCTCGTGCAGCACCAGCACCGCAAGGGCCACCGTGACCAACGGGTTGATGAAGTAGCCGAGCGCCGCGTCGACGATGTGGTCGTTGAGCACACCCCACACGTAGATCGACCAGTTCACCGTGACCAGGAGGCCGGCGGCGCTCAGCCGCCAGAACAGCGACCGGTCGGCCAGCACCTGGCGGAGGTGCCCCCACTCCCGCCAGACCAGCACTCCGGCCAGGCACAGCACGAACGTCCAGAACACCCGGTGGCCGATGATCTCGAAGGGGTCGGCGGCCGAGAGCAGCTTGAAGTACAGGGGAAACGCGCCCCACAGCAGGTACGCGCCGAAGGCGAGGGCCAACCCTCTCGGGTCGAGCTGCGGCGGGCGTTGGTCAGGCACCGGCCCACACTACGACCGGCCCGCCCGCACCGCCCGCACCGTCCAGCGTCGAGGCTGGTCAGCCCCCGGTTCTTGCGCGTCCGCCCCACGGGCGTCCGCCCGTCCCGGCACGTCCCGCGCGCCGGCACGTCCCGCCCGTCTCTCTGGTCGCGTTTGCTGCCGATCGCAACGCGTGCTGCCGAAATTCCGGCAGCAAGGGTTGCACTCGGCGGCGCGAATGGGGGGCGACGGCAGGCGGATGGGGGTGGGACGGCGGGAGGCGGATGGGGGGACGGGAGGCGGGCGGACGAGGTGGGATGGGAGGCATGCTGCTGGGGGTGGGATGGGAGGCAGCCGTGTGGGCGGGAGGACGGGGCGGCGGCGCGAGGGCGGGTCGGCGCCCTCAGCCGGGGTGGATCGGCCTGCGGTCCTGTGCGGGTTGGCCCGCGCTCGGCCTGGCCGAGCCGGGGGTCTCCCCGCGTCTCACCCGTCCCGTCGGGGCTTCTTGCTGCCGATCGCAACGCTTGCTGCCGGAATTTCGGCAGCGAGGGTTGCACTCGGGGGCGCGAATGGGTGGTCGGGAGGCGAGGGCGGCGTGGGTGGGGGGAGGACGGGCCTCGGGCGCGAGGCGGTGGCAGGTCGGCGAGCGAAGTGGGTCGTCGCGGGCCGAAGGGCCCGTCCGGTTTGGCCCGCTCCAGCCGGTCGTGGGGCCCGCCGCGTCCGCGTCCCACCCGTCCCGCAAGAGCGGCTTGCTGCCGATCGCAACGGTTGCTGCCGGAATTTCGGCGGCGGGCGTTGCATTCGGGGGCGAACCGGGCGGAGGGGGGAACCGGGCGGAGGGGGGAACCGGGCGGAGGGACGGACGCGGGCGGGTTCAGGTGGACGCGAGGAAGTCGACGAGCAGGCGGTTGTACGCGTCGGGAGCCTCGAGGCTCGGGTTGGCGCCCGTGTCGGGGAGGACCTCGAGCCGGGCCATCGGGAGCTGCGCGGCCAGCTGGCGTGCGGCCGGCAGGCCCGGGTCCGTCGCACCGGCGACCACGAGCACCGGGACGGCGAGCCGGTCCAGGTCGGCGCCGAGGTCGGCGGTGGCCATCAGGTCCAGGGCGCGCACCAGGTCGTCCTTGGTGGCGCCGCTGTCGGCGAGCGCGCGGTTCGGCATCATCCGGATCAGCGACTTCTGCAGCCGCAGCGCGAGGCGTCCCGGGGTCGCGAACGCGCCGGAGACGACCAGCCCCGCCACGCGGTCGGGCGCTCCGGCGGCCACCTGCAGGGCCACCATCGCACCCAGCTGGTGCCCCACCAGCCGGGCGCGTTCCATGCCGTACCGGTCGAGCGTGCTGGTCACCTCTGCCGCGGCAAGGCTGAGCGACAGTTCACCCGGACGCCCCGGGCGGAGTCCGGCGAGCCAGGGCGCGATCGCCTGCACCTCGCCGTCCTGCCCGCCGAGGACGGCGACCGCCTCGACCTGCGACTGCCACATCTGCGGCGTCAGCCCGGCGGAGTGCAGGAAGACGACCGGGACGGGGGCGGGCATCAGTCCTGCCCGTCCCGGACGACGGTGAACCGGAAGCCCAGTTCGTCGTCGCTGAACGAGGTGACCCCTTCGGACAGCAGGACGGAGGGGTCGACCTCGTCCACAGCCACCGCGAGCACCTCCTCTGCGACCAGGGCGGCGTGGGCGCGGAGCGCGTCCGACGTCTCCGGCACGTCGGAGGCCCACGACAGCCGGATCCGGTCGGAGACCTCGAAGCCGGACGCCTTGCGGGCCTCCTGCACCGCCCGGATGAACTCCCTGGCCATGCCGGCCCGGACGAGTTCGGGGGTCAGCTCCAGGTCGAGCGCGACGGTCTCGCCCTGCTCGTTGACCACCGACCAGCCCTCACGGGGACGCTCGGAGACGATCACCTCCTCCGGTGAGACCTCCACCTCCCCGAGGTCGGTGACCAGCACGAACGCCCTGCCGTGGGTGGCGAGGTCGGCCGACAGCACCGCGGCGTCCGCGGACGCGACGGCCGCGGCGACCAGGGGCGTCTGCTTGCCGAACCGCTTGCCCAGCGCCCGGAAGTTGCCCTTGGCGGAGTAGTCGACCAGGTCGCCGGCGGACGCGAACGACTCCACGCGCTCGACGTTCAGCTCGGCCATCACCTCCGCGCGCAGGTCCGCGTCCAGCAGCCCGAACGCGCTGGACGGGATCAGCGCCCGGCCCAGCGGCTGGCGCGTCTTCACCTTCGCCTCGGAGCGGGCCGAGCGGCCGAGCTCGACGATGCGGCGGGTGAGCCGCATGGCCTCGTCGAGCCGGGTATCGATCGCGGCCTCGTCGGCGACCGGCCAGCTGGCCAGGTGGACGGACGCCGGGGCGTCCGCGTCGGTGGCCACGACGAGGTCCTGCCACACCCGCTCGGTCAGGAACGGGGTCAGCGGCGCCATCAGCCGGGTGACGGTGTCGATGGTGTCGTGCAGCGTCTGGAGGGCGCCGGCGTCGCCGTCCCAGAAGCGGCGGCGGGAGCGGCGGACGTACCAGTTGGACAGGTCGTCGACGAAGGTCGCCAGCAACGCGCCCGCCCGCTGGGTGTCGAAGTCCTCCAGCGCATCGGTCACCTGCCGCACGAGGGTGTTGCGGGCACTGACCAGCCAGCGGTCGAGCACGTGGGTGGCGACCCCGGTGCCCGGCGTCCACCCGTTGGCTCGCGCGTACAGGCTCTGGAACGCGACCGTGTTGAGGTAGGTCATCAGCACCTTGCGGACGGTCTCGGTGATCGTCTGGTGGCCGACGCGCCGGGACGCCCACGGCGAGCCCCCGGCGGCCATGAACCAGCGCACCGCGTCCGCACCGTGGGTGTCCATCAGCGGGATCGGCTCGAGGATGTTGCCCAGGTGCTTGCTCATCTTGCGGCCGTCCTCGGCGAGGATGTGGCCCAGGCACAGCACGTTCTTGTACGACGACTGGTCGAACACCAGGGTGCCGACGGCCATCAGGGAGTAGAACCAGCCGCGGGTCTGGTCGATCGCCTCGCAGATGAAGTCCGCCGGGTACGCCGTGGCGAAGGCGTCCTTCGACCCCTCCGCCCACGGGTAGCCCCACTGGGCGAACGGCATCGAGCCGCTGTCGAACCACGCGTCGATCACCTCGGGGACGCGGGTGGCGGTCTGCTGGCAGCTCGGGCAGGCGAACGTCACGTCGTCGACGAAGGGGCGGTGCGGGTCGAGCGCGGAGTAGTCGCGCCCCGTCAGCTCGGAGAGTTCCGCGCGCGAGCCCACGCACGTCTGGTGGCCGGCCGCGCACCGCCAGATCGGCAGCGGGGTGCCCCAGTAGCGCGAGCGCGACAGCGCCCAGTCGATGTTGTTGTTCAGCCAGTCGCCGTAGCGGCCCCACTTGATGTTCTCCGGGTACCAGTTGGTGCCCTTGTTCTCGCGCAGCAGGGCGTCCTTGATGGCGGTCGTGCGGATGTACCAGGACGGCTGCGCGTAGTACAGCAGCGTGGTGTGGCAGCGCCAGCAGTGCGGGTAGGAGTGCTCGTAGTTCAGCACGCGGAACATCGGGCCGCGGGCCTGGAGGTCCTCCACGAGCACCTTGTCCGCCGTCTTGAAGAACAGGCCTCCGACCAGGTCGAGCGTGTCGTCGAAGGTGCCGTCGGGGCGGACGGGGTTCACCATCGGGAGGCCGTACTGGCGGCAGACCGCCATGTCGTCCTCGCCGAACGCGGGCGCCTGGTGCACCAGGCCGGTGCCGTCCTCGGTGGTCACGTACTCGGCCAGCACCACGTAGTGGGTGCCGCCCACGACGTCGGGGAACTCGACCAGCTCGAACGGACGTGTGTAGCGCCACAGCTCCAGGTCGCGCCCGGTGAAGGACTGGCCGAGCAGCCAGCCGTCGCCGAGCACCTTCTCCGCCAGCGGCTCTGCGATGACCAGCGACTCCCCGTCCGGCTCGTCCTTGGTGGCGACCACGTAGGTGACGTCGGGATGGACGGCGACGGCGGTGTTGCTCACCAGCGTCCACGGCGTGGTGGTCCAGACCAGCAGGGACGCCTTCCCGGCCAGCGGTCCCGACAGCAGGGGGAAGCGGACGTAGACGCTCGGGTCGGTGACGTCCTCGTAGCCCTGGGCGAGCTCGTGGTCGCTCAGCGTGGTGCCGCAGCGCGGGCAGTAGGGCGCCACCCGGTAGTCCTCGACGAGCAGGCCCTTGCCGTGGATCTGCTTCAGCGCCCACCACACCGACTCGACGAAGGACGCGTCCATCGTCCAGTAGGCCGTGTCCAGGTTCACCCAGTAGCCCATGCGCCGGGTGAGCTCGGTGAACGCGTCGACGTGGCGGCTCACCGACTCGCGGCACTTGGCGTTGAACGCCTCGACGCCGAACGCCTCGATGTCGGGCTTGCCGTTGAAGCCGAGCTCCTTCTCCACCGCTAGCTCGACCGGCAGGCCGTGGCAGTCCCAGCCGGCCTTCCGCTCGACGTGGTAGCCCTGCATGGTCTTGAACCGAGGGAACACGTCCTTGAACACCCGTGCCTCGATGTGGTGGGTGCCGGGCATGCCGTTGGCGGTGGGCGGGCCCTCGTAGAACGTCCACGGCCGGCCGCCGGCGGTGCGCTCCAGCGACGCGGCGAAGGTGTCGTTCGCCGCCCAGAAGTCGAGGATCTCTCGCTCCATCGCCGGCAGGTCGAGCATCGCCGGCACGGGGCGATACAGCGGGCGTGCAACGGGATCGGTGGTCATCTGCGGTCCTTCGTCGTCGGGCGTTCGACGAAGGGACGAGCCCGAGGGCCCGCGGTACCACCCTTCTTGGACGCCCGGGGGCGCCCCACTTCTTTGCTCGCCGCAGCCGGTTCTAGTGGGATCGCTCAGGCCACGCCGGCCGTACGCGCTCTGTTCTTCCGGCAGCTCCGGGGTGATGGCCCCATCGTCGCCGTGCGGACCGGCACATTGTATGCGACCGGGCCGAGCGTGGCGCCAGCGGCCCCGGGGACGGCGAGACCCGGACGGCGGGTGCCGTCCGGGTCGACGTGCGGCGGTGACGTGAAGGAGGTGGCGTCGTCACCGGCCACGGGGTTGCTCGGCGGTCAGGCCGTCGGTTCGCCGCCGTCCGCGGCGGGGGCCTCGGGACGGGGTGGGGTGGGCGCCTGCGGCGTCCACTCGTTGGTGGGACCGCCGCCTCCGAGCAGGGCTGCCCTGCGGGTCATGTAGTCCTCGACCTCGATCTCGCCCCGGGCGAGGCGCTCGTCGAGGATCTGCAGGGCCGGCGGCATCGGCGGGCGGTGGTGCGGGTGGTGGCCCATCGGCCCGGGCCCGAACTGCTTGCCCTTGGACTTCTTGACCAGGTAGACGACGAACAGGGCGATAAGGCCCAGCACCACGAGGGTGCCGATGAAGCCGAAGAAGCCCCACAGCATGCTGCTGCTGCCCATTCCGCCTCCCGGACCGGGGAAGTGACGCATTCCAACCTCCTACGGGTGTTCAGGCATCCAGTCTGCTCCGCCATGCTGTGCAGACGCTGTGGAACGCCTCGGAAACCACCCGGCCGGGACCGGCGCGCGCCGGTCAGGGCTCGATCGCGCAGGCGGCCGCGGGTGGCAGGGGCGGCTCCGCGGGGAAGACGGACCGGCGCAGGTCGTCCGCGAGCTCGTCCCACTGCTGACGCAGCTCGCCCGCGGCGTGCGACTCCTGCTCGCAGGGGGCGCTGTTCAGCGTGATCGACTCGATCGCCAGCGCCGCCGCGTCGGTGGCGAGAACGGGGTCGTCGACGCTGGCGGCCGCGTTCGCCGCCGCGCGCAGGGCGACGGCCAGCGCCCGGTAGCCGGCGTCGTGCGCGTCCCGAGCCGTCGACTGGACGTCGAAGGCAGCCTCGCGGCACGCGTCCGCCGTCCCCGTGCCGCCGGCCCACGCGCGCGCCGCGGCGACGGCCTCCCCGCCGAGATCGTCCGGGAACTGCCCGGTGAAGGTGGCAAGGGCACGCTCGGCGCAGCCGGCCGCCCATTCGGTGAGCCGGCGGGCCTGGTCACTGCCGGGCACGGTGGTGGTCATCTGCGCTCCATCCGCGTGGAAAGGACGTGCTCGATCGCCAGGGCAACCCCGTCGGCGTCGTTCGTGGCGGTCGTCCAGTCGGCGACGGCCGTCGCCTCCGGCACGGCGTTGCCCATGGCAACCCCGATGCCGGCCCACGCGAGCAACTCGACGTCGTTCTTCGCGTCGCCGGCGGCGAGCACCCCGTCGGCGTCGACCCCGAGCAGCGCGCACAGCCGGGCGACGCCGGTGGCCTTGGTGACGCCCGTCCCCGCGATCTCGAGGAAGGGGGCACCGGAGGTGGTGGCGTGGAAGCCGCCCAGGCCGGACCCGGTGAGCACGTCGAGCAGCCCGTCGGCGTCGAGTTCGGGGTGCCGGGCGGTGAGCTTCAGCGTGGGCTCGGCGACGATCTCGGCGAGATCGACGGTGTCCACCCGCCAGAAGGTGAGCTCGCGCGGCGTGAGCAGTTCGAGGTAGCCGGGCTCGGCGACGTGGCGTCCGCCCTGGTCGCGCACCGCGCTGAAGCGGACGCCCTCGAGCTCCGCGGTGAGGAACGTGACGATGTCACTGGCGGCCGACGGCGCGAGCAACTCCTCGAACAGCACGTCGCCGGTGGCGAGGTCGATCGCGAGGGCGCCGTTGCTCGCGACGGCGTGGCTGACGCCGCTCGTCGCGAGCCCGGCGGGCAGTTGGGTCCGCTGGCGCCCGGTGGCGGCGACCACGCGCAGGCCGGCGGCCACCGCCGCCTCGATGGCCCCGATGGTGCGTGGGCTGAGCTGCTCCTGGCGCGTGAGCAGCGTGCCGTCCAGGTCACTGGCGACGAGCCGGATGTCGCGGTCGAGGGCCGGTGGGTCGGACGGGAAAGGGCCGGCGGGCGCGACGGCTGCAGAGGCGAGGACGGTCATCAGGCGGTCACCTGGCGCCGTCCCTGGAACGCCCGGCCGAGGGTCACCTCGTCGGCGTACTCGAGGTCGCCGCCCACCGGCAGGCCACTGGCCAGCCGGGACACGGTGACGCCCATCGGGATGAGCAGGCGGGAGATGAAGGTGGCCGTCGCCTCCCCCTCGAGGTTGGGGTCCGTGGCCAGGATCACCTCGGTGACCGTGCCGTCGGCCAGGCGCTTGCACAGCTCGCTGATGCGGAGGTCGGCGGGACCCACGTTGTCGATCGGGCTGATCGCGCCGCCGAGCACGTGGTAGAGGCCGCGGAACTCGTGGGTGCGTTCGATCGCCATCACGTCCTTGGACTCCTCGACGACGCAGATCGCGGTGCGGTCGCGGCGCGGGTCGCGACAGACGCGGCAGGTGTCGTCCTCGGAGATGTTGAAGCAGACCTCGCAGAAGCGCACCTTCTCGGTGACCTCGCGCAGCGTGGCGGCCAGGCGCTCCACGTCGGCCTTGTCGGTGGCGAGGATGTGGAACGCGATCCGCTGGGCACCCTTCGGGCCGATGCCGGGCAGGCGGCCCAGTTCGTCGATCAGGTCCTGGATGGGCCCCTCGTACACGGTTCTCCTCGCGGACGGTCCGCCGGGACGGCGGCGGGTGGTGGACGGGGCGCGCACGGGCCCTTCGAGGCCCGCGGAGACCCGGGACGGTGTGCCGGCGCGGGGCGCCGGACGGGCTAGAGGTCGAGGTCGGGCAGCTGCGGCATGGTGGCCTGCGCGAGCGCCATGGCCTGGTGGTTGGCGTCGCGGACGGCGGCGACGATGAGGTCGGCCAGCGACTCGGTGTCGGTCGGGTCGCACGCCTCGGGCTTGATCACCAGGCCGACGAGCTCGCCGGTGCCGGTCAGCGTCGCCTCGACGAGGTCGCCTCCGGCCGTGCCCTTCACCGTGCGTGCCGCCAGCGCGGCCTGCGCCTGCTCCAGCTGGTCCTGCATCGCCTGCGCCTGCTGCAGCAGGCCCTGGAGGTCGACGCTCCCGGGATCGAACATTCGTTGCTCCTCCGTGTCGGTGGCTCACGCCATGGTAGTGCCGGGGGTGGACCGGCTCAGTTGTCGTCCTCGGCGATGAGCTCCGCACCCAGGTGCCGGATCATCAGCTCGTCGGTGGAGGCGGAGTCCTCGACCACGTCGTCCTCGCGGCTCGGCTCCTCTTCCGGCTCCGGGTCGGGCGGGGTCGCCTGCGAGCGGGTGGCGCGCAGGTTCGTGCGCGCCTCCTGCGCAGCCGCCGATCGGGCCGGGACGGCCGGAGCCGGCTGGGCTGCCGGCGAGGGGACGGGGGTCGCCGCTGCCGGCGCCGCCGACGCGTCCACGATCGGCTCGATGTGGAGGGCGACGCCGAGGACCTCCAGGATCGCCTCGCGGAGCACGTCCGGGCTGCCGCCGCGGCCGAAGCTCTCCCTGGCGCCCACGTTCGACAGGCCGAGGGTGAGGACTCCCTCGCGCACCTCGACCACCTGGGCGTTCTGGCTGAGCAGGATCCAGGTGAAGCGGCGCCGGTTCTTCACGTTCTCGAGGATCTGCGGCCAGAAGCGGCGCAGGTCGGTCGTGCCCAGGCCACCGGTGGCCGGAGCGTCCGGGGCGGCCTCGGGGGCGTCCGCAGCCGGGACGTCCACCGCTCGGGCGTCCGCGGGAGGCGCGCTCGGGGGTGGGGCCTCGGCGGACCGTCCCGACACGGGGGCCGGCTCCGACGGTGTGCGGGTCGACGGTGGGGGGGTTGGCGATGACGCGACCGGCGATGGCGGGGTCGACCACGGTGGGGTCGAGGCTGGCTGTTCCGGCTGCTCCGGCGCCGTCGCGGCGGCCTGGGAGCGGGGCCGGGGTTCGGCTGACTCGCGCGCGGGGCGGGGTCGCCCGGCGGGCTCGGGGCGCGTGTGGGCGGGCTCGGTCTCCCGCGCGGGGGTGGGCGACGCAGCGGCGGGAGCGGTGGCCGCGGGCCGTGCTTCCGGTGCCGGGCCGTCCCCCATGCCGAGCCGCCGCTCGAGGC
Organism: Actinomycetota bacterium; assembly: GCA_020161015.1. GTDB lineage: Bacteria > Actinomycetota > Actinomycetes > Propionibacteriales > Propionibacteriaceae > Propionicimonas. The sequence continues at coordinate 147,720 of JAIUOT010000049.1, forward strand.
GGTCGAGCCGGGCGTGCACGCCCCGTCCATCCACGTCGGCGCCGGGCAGCAGGACCCGCGCGCACATCAGTTCGAGGTGCAGCCGGGGAGCGGTGGTGCCGCGCATCTCGGTGAGCCCGACCGCGATCACCTCCGCGGCGCGGGTCAGCTCGCCGGCACCGAGGGCGTTGGCCTGCGCGGCGAGGCGGTCTCCCTGGTCGCCGGAGACGTCCACCAGGCCGCTGGCGAGTGCCTCGGGCACGGCGGCGACGATGATCAGGTCGCGGAGGCGTCGCAGCAGGTCCTCGGCGAACCGGCGGGGGTCCTGGCCGACCTCGATCACCTTGTCGACCGCGGCGAAGACGCCGCGGGAGTCGCCGGCGGCGAAGGCGTCCACGATCTCGTCGAGCAGGGCGTCGGGGGTGTAGCCGAGCAGCGCCGCGGCCTGGGCGTAGCCGACCCCGTGCTCCCCGGCACCGCCCAGGAGCTGGTCGAGAACCGACAGCGAGTCGCGCACTGAGCCGGCGCCGGCCCGCACCACCAGCGGCAGCACGGCGGGCTCGACGGGGATGCCCTCGGCCTCGCAGAGGGTGGCCAGGTAGCCCTGGAGCGTCTTCGGCGGCACCAGCCGGAAGGGGTAGTGATGCGTGCGCGAGCGGATCGTGCCGAGCACCTTGTCGGGCTCGGTCGTGGCGAACACGAAGCGGACGTGGGGCGGCGGCTCCTCCACCACCTTGAGCAGGGCGTTGAAGCCCTGCGGCGTCACCATGTGCGCCTCGTCGATGATGTAGATCTTGTAGCGGCTGTGCACCGGCGCGAAGAACGCCCGCTCGCGCAGGTCGCGGGCGTCGTCCACGCCGCCGTGGGACGCCGCGTCGATCTCGATCACGTCGATGCTGCCGGAGCCGCCGCGGGCGAGGTCGCGACACGACTGGCAGGTGCCGCACGGGGTGGGCGTCGGGCCCTCCGCGCAGTTCAGGCAGCGGGCGAGGATGCGCGCGGAGGTGGTCTTGCCGCACCCGCGCGGGCCGGAGAACAGGTAGGCGTGGTTGACCCGGTTGTTGGTGAGCGCCCGCTGGAGGGGCTCGGTCACGTGCTCCTGGCCGATCACCTCGGCGAAGGTGTCGGGCCGGTAGCGCCGGTAGAGCGCGAGCGGGGTGTCCGGACGCGTGACCTGCTCGTGCGGCTGGCGCAGCGCGTCCACCACCTCCATCAGGGACGCGGTGACCTCTTCCTCGGAGCGGCGGTGCGGCCCGGCGAGGGACGGCTCGTCGACGTCGGCGGGCAGGTCCTCCACGGACGGGGCGTCCTCGGGCTCGCCGAAGAGGTCGGGACCCTCCTGGCCGAACAGGTCCGGGCCGTCCTGTCCGAAGAGCTCTTCCGGCTCCTCCTCGAACAGGTCGTCGTCGCGCTCGTCCACGGGTTGAACCTTACGGGTAGCCGGTGACATTTCCGATGCCGGCCGGAAATGCAGCGGCCCCCGCGCACCCGGAAGAGCTCACTTACCCTTGCTGTCTTCCGACCCTGGGGGAGTTGGGCGAGGTACCGCCGCGCGGGGAACCGCTTCCTAGCGTACCGGCCCGCGACGAACGGAGCGAGTCGTGCCTCCCGGGGGTGGCGGGCGCTCGTCCGTGCGCTGGCGCCCGTGACGGTGCCGCCCGCGGGCGTCGAGGGCCAGCCTCCGGTGTCGAGGGCCACCCTTCCGCGTCGAGGGCCAGCGTTGTCGCCGAGGGCCAGCACCGGTGCGCGAGCCCTCGGCATTAGGGCTGGCCCTCAGTGGTGGCGCGTGGGTAGCCCGGTGTCCCGACGCCCGGGAGTGGGCCGCTGGGTCGACGGACGGCCTTCGGCCCGGCCCGGCGGACAGGGGTGATGCTGTGTCGAGGGCCAGCCCTCAGCGTCGAGAGCCAGCGTTGTGGCCGAGGGCCAGCACCGGTGTACGAGCCCTCGACGCCAAGGCTGGCCCTCGACGGAGGCGGAGAGTGGCGGTGCGGCGGAGAGGGGCGGGGCGGAGGAGAGTGGCGGAGCGGCGAGAGTGCGGAGCGGGCCGAGTGGCGGAGCGGGGAGAGCGGCGGAGCGGCGGCGTGCGCAGAGGGACGCGGGCCGGTCAGTCGAGGGGCGGCAGGGGGACGGCGTGCCGCAGCACGGGCAGGCGCTCACGGACGGCGGCCACGGCCGACAGGTCGAGGTCGACGACCCCGAGTTCGTCGTCCTCGCCGAGTTCGAGAAGCACCGCGCCGGTCGGGTCGATCACCAGGGAGTGGCCGATGCCCGTGGGTGCCGGTCCTGTCGCCACGGCCGGTGGCACGGACTGGTCGACCGCGACGACGAAGCTGGTGGAGTCCATCGCGCGGGCGGTCACCAGCGTCCGCCACTGGTGCAGCTTGGCCTCGCCCGGAGCCCACGACGCGGGCAGCACGACCAGTTCCGCCCCCAGCGCGGCGAGGTGGGTGAACAGCCCTGGGAAGCGGACGTCGTAGCACGTCGCGAGCCCGACCCGGTGCCCGGCCAGGTCGAAGGTGACCGGCCGCGACCCCGGCTCGATCTGGCGGGACTCGGCGTAGCCGAGGGCGTCGAAGAGGTGCAGCTTGTCGTAGCGCGCCTCGGCGCCACCGGTCACGAGCAGGGTGTTGCGGACGCGGGGCGTGTCCGTGGTGGTGAACATTCCCGCGACGATCGTGACGCCGAGGTCGGCCGCGATGGCGCGGACGCCGCCCGCCCACGGGCCGTCGAAGGGCTCGGCCGCCTCCGCGCGCGGACGCGCGAAAGAGGACATCGCCGCCTCAGGGAACACGACCAGCTCCGCGGAGCGTGCCGCGGCCTCGGTGGCGAACTCGCGGACGCGGGCCAGGTTCCCGGCCGGATCCGTCGATGCTGCGAACTGGGCGAGGGCGACGCGCATGGCGCCAGCCTCGCACGGAAGCGCGCGCTTTGGCCCGGCCACGGGGACGGATTCGCCGCGCGGACCGCCTCCGGCAGGGGCGACCCCGGCCGGCCGGACGCGTGGATTGTGCCCGTGACAAGCACCGACGCCGAGTTGGAGTTATCCCGTCGGATCCCGGTATCCTTCTCCGCGGAGGATTCGCCTAGAGGCCTATGGCGCTCGCTTGGAAAGCGGGTTGGGTTCACGCCCTCACGAGTTCGAATCTCGTATCCTCCGCGCTCGGAAACCGGCTTTGACTAGGCTTTATAGCCTGTCGGAGCCGGTTCTGTTTTCGGCTCGTTCCCTTAGCGTTCCCTTAGCAAACGGGCCCTCGACAGCCATGTCCTTCAAGGAGGGCTTACTCGGGCGTCAGTTGGACATCGCGAGGGACGTCCGACTCGATCCGATTCAGGGGTCGTCGAGGGTCGTCGAGGGGCGTCCACCGGAGTCCTCAGGCGGCGTAGGTGCCGGGTGTGGTGCCGAGGGTTTTGCGGAAGTGGCGGGTGAGGTGGGCCTGGTCGTGGAATCCGGCCTCCGTGGCTGCTTGGGCTGGGGTGTGTCCGGTGAGCAGGAGGTGGCGGGCGAGGTCGACGCGGCGTCCGGTGAGGTAGCGGTGGGGTGGGATGCCGTAGGCCTGGGAGAAAGATCGGACGAGGTGGCTGGGGTGGACGCCGAGCGCGGTGGCGGCGTCGGCGATGGTGATGGTGTCGGGGAACCGTTCGTCGAGCAGGTCTCGTAGTCGCCGGGCGAGCGGGGTGTCCCTGGTGTGGCTGGCCGGGGCGCCGAGGTGGCCCAGGAGCGCGTCCCGGAGCATCAGGACACCGGACTCGGCGGCCATCGCTTCGCCCGGATCGTCGAGCGCAGCATGGACCCTTGTCAGGATCGAGATCGCTCGCAGGTCGCGTAGTGAGGGGTTGTCGACCGCGGCGCCGATGCAGCGGCCGGGGAGCCAGTCGGATTCGAAGTAGAGGACGCGTTTTCGGTAGGGCTGTCCGGGAACGGCGGGGCGTCCGTCGTGGGGCACGTCGGGTGGCAGGACGGTGATGAGGTCGCGGGTGGCGTGGTGTTCGGCACGGTCGAGGGCGTAGGCGACAGCGCCGGTGTCGACGATGAGCACGGTCCAGTCAGTGTGGGTGTGGACGGGGTAGGCGTGCTCGAAGGTGGCGTGCAGCGCTTCCCGGACGCCGGGAACGTCCGGGTGCCATGCGTGTACCGCCTCGGCCATGCAAGAAACGTACAAGACATCGCTGTGCCGGGCCGGTGAGGATCGGGTTGTGCACGCATCCCAAGATCCGCCAGAGCCGGTCCGTTTCGACACGAAGGTCGTGGTCGTCCTGACCGAGGGGCTGCTGGCCTGGCAGGAGCTGAACGTGACCGCCTTTCTGATCAGCGGGATCGCGACCAGCGAGCCGGGCCTGGTCGGGGAGCCGTACCGGGACGCCGACGGGGCGGAGTATCTGCCGATGCTGCGCCAGCCGGTGGTGGTGATGACCGCGGCCGCTGAGGCGTTGGGCGTGATGCGTGCTCGTGCGCAGGGTCGCGGGTTGCCGCTGGCGATCTATACCCGTGATCTGTTCGGCACCGGTCACGACGACGCGAATCGGGCGGCGGTTGCTGCGGTCGGGACCGACAATCTGGAGCTGGTCGGGATCGCGGTCCGCGGGCCGCGCAACGCCGTGGACAGGCTCGTCAAGGGCGCCCGGATGCACCCTTGATTCCGACATCATCAGGAAGGAATTGGGATGCTGACCGCTGACACCGTACGGGTCCGCTCGATCGTCTATGAAACGTTCGTGCGTGAGGGCCGGGCCCCCTCGATCGCCGAACTGGCTCGGATCACCGCCACGGACCCGGACGCGATCCGGTCCCTGCAGCGCGACCTCGCGCGGGCCCACGCGATCGTGCTGAGTCCCGACGGCGACGCGATCCGGATGGCGCACCCGTTCACGGCCGCGCCGATGGCGTTCGTGGTGACACCGCTCGACGGGCATGACGACCGGCGCTGGTGGGGTGGTTGCGCCTGGGACTCGTTCGGGATCAGCGCAGCCCTCGACCTGGACGTCCGCATCGACACCGCCTGCCCCCACTGCGGCACCCCGATCAGCTACACCGCCGGCCCGGGCACACCGCCGCCGGACGGCCTCGCCGTCCGCTTCCCGAAGCCTGCAGCGCTGTGGTGGGACGACGTTGTCGACACCTGCACCCGGATCCGGACGTTCTGCAGCACGGACCACGCCGAGATGTGGACCGAACAGCACGACCCGGGTGCTGGCTACATCGCCTCCGCGACCACCGTGTGGCGGCTCGCTCAGCCCTGGTACGGCGACCGTCTGGACGCCGGCTTCCAACCCCACTCCCGCGACCACAACCAGCGACTCCTCGACGACTGCGGACTCACCGGAGACTTCTGGCACCTGCCCTGACCAGCGAGATGCCGCACGTCACTCGCCGAGGCGTCGGTCCACAACTCAGTCGAGTTCATTGAGCCCAGCCTGGAGCTTGCCGATGATCGATCCGAGGACGCCAGAGGCGAGAAGGCCTGAGCCGAGGGGGCCGGCCGGGTCCTCGCCGCGGGGTGGGAGCCGACGCAGGGCCGTGCGGACCGGGTCCGTCATGTGGTCCAGCTGCCAACTGATCTCGGCATCAATGGCGTCCTCGCCGGAGGCGAGCCCGGCGGCCTTGGCGCCGTAGGCGGCGGCACCCAGAGCGTGGGCTCCCATGTGCGCGACACCGGACGCCTGGGCTGCGGACCGGGCCGCAGCCACCGCAGCCGGGCCGACCACGGCGCTGGCTGCACGGCCGGCGACGAAGCGCTGGCGGATCTGTCCGGCGGCGTCCAGCTCGCCGCGTCCGAACGCCTTCGCGCGGGCGATCGCGTCGGCCGGACGTGCGTCCGAGGGTGCTTCGGCTTCGAACAGGGGCAGCGCCCGTTCGGCGCAGTCGGCAGCCCACAGGGCAACCGTCCGGCGGTCGGCTTCGCTGAGCGTCTGCGGTGAACCCACGACCCCCACGCTCGCACACCTCCCGCCACTCGCCGAGAAGATCGTCTGTCCGGATCGGCCCCTTTCCCAGGCTTAAGGGGGTAGCCAGTCGCGTCGCTGGCGATACCGATCGAGGAGCCCGCCATGACCATGAGTGCCGCCGGCGTGAAGCCGGAGTTCGTCTCCCTGCAGCAGGCAGCCGTGTTGTACAGCGTCAGTGTTGACCTGCTGCGTCAGCGGATCGCCGCCGGGGAGTTGCCCGCGGTGCATGCCGGACGGCGGCTGATCCGGGTCCGGCTGGACGACCTGAAGCGGGTCTTCCGTCCTGTCCCCTCGGTGTACACGCGGTCGCGGCGCGCCTCATGACCAGCCCTGGGGTGATGACCGAGACGCCGACCCGCGATCGGCCGCTGGTGCTGTACGACCTGCTGGAACAGATCGCCTTGCTCGAGCTTGTCGGAGCCGGCCCGGCTGAGATCGAGCGGCTGGCACAGGAGTATCGGCGGCTGCGGGCGGGGCTGTGATGGCCGGCCGAGCTCTGACCGATGCGCAGCGGGAGGCTGCCGATCGGGCCCGCCGCGAGGCGGTCGAGCAGTTGCATGAGCAGTTGGCGGACGGGATCGCGAACCTGGATGACAAGGACGCCTGGCAGCGGTGGCTGGGCATGGCGTCCAAGCTGCACAGGTACAGCTTCAACAACGTGATGCTGACGATGCTGCAGAAGCCGGACGCGACGATGATCGCCGGCTACCGGGCCTGGCAGGCGATGGGCCACCAGGTGCGGCGCGGGGAGAAGTCGATCAAGATCCTCGGCCCGGTCACCCGCAAGGTCGAACTGGTCGACCGGATCACGGGTGAGCCGATCCGGGACAACGATGGTCGGCCGCAGTACGTCCGGCAGCTGGTCGGAGTCCGCCCGGTGAGTGTGTTCGACGCGAGCCAGGTCGACCCTCCGGTCGAGTCCCCGCCTGAGCCGACGCTCTTGCGCGGTCAGGCCCCTCCGGGGTTGTGGGATTCGCTGGCCGAGATGGTGGAGGCGGAAGGCTTCCGGCTGAGCCGCGGCGACTGCGGCGGCGCCAATGGGCTCACTGACTACCTGGGCCGGGAGGTTCGGGTCCGGGCCGATGTGGACGACGCCCAAGCGGTGAAGACGCTCGCCCACGAGCTGGCGCACGTGCTGATCCGTCCCGATCCGGGTGAGCCGTACGCAGGCGCGTGCCGCGGCCGTCGGGAGGTGGAGGCAGAGTCGGTGGCGTACGTGGTCGCGGCCGCGCACCACTTGGACACCAGCCAGTACACGTTCAACTACGTCGCCGGCTGGGCCACCCAGGCCGCCACCCCTGAGCACGGCATCGAGGCGGTCGTCGCCGAGACCGGGGCCCGGGTGATCGCGACCGCTGATGCGATCCTGGCCCACACCAAGCCCGCCGACCTCGAGACCAGGCTGATCGACGCGGTCGCCGAAGATCTCGGGGTGGGCGTGTCCTCATCGCCGAGGATTGCTCCCCGGCCGGCTGAGCCCGAAGTGTGGGAGACGGTCACGCATAACCCAAGCCCTGGGGCACTTGAGGAGGCCCGTAGACCGATCCCGCTTGATCGCAGCGTCCATGCGGCGGGCATGGAAATCTGACCGCGGTCACGGTTGTGGTGTCCACGCGTGCGGGAGGTGATTCTTGCCCCACCCGGGCAAGAATGAGGTCGTCGATCGACAAGGAGCATGATGAGCGAACTGGTGCCCACGGATGACATCCCCCAGGACAGCGAGGCATTCGTCGCCTATGTGGTGGCACTGGTGGAGCAGGGTCGTCGGGTCGCGGCCGTCCAGGTAAACGCCGCGCTCACCGTGACGTACTGGCTGGTCGGGCGAGCGATCTCGGTCAACGCGCTCCGCCATGGTCGAGCCGACTACGGGCGGGAGATTCTTGCCTCGCTGGGGCAAGAATTGGGCGCCCGGTTCGGGGCCGGCTTCGACCCGTCGAACCTCAGCAGGATGGTGAGTTTCGCCCGCCAGTTCCCCGACTTCGCGCGAGTGTCGGAGTTGGCGCAGCAGTTGAGCTGGACTCACGTGAAGGCCCTTGTGGCCGTGAAGTCGGAACCTGCCCGGGCGTTCTACGCCGACGAGGCGGCGGCCAAGCACCTCAGCGTCCGGGAACTGCGGGCCGCGATCGAACGCAAGGCATACGAGCGGCGCGAGATCGCCAACGCGCAGATCCCGGAGGGCTCTGCTGTCCCGCGGGATACGTTCCGCGATCCGCTGATCCTAGACGCGCTCGGCCTCAAGGACAGTTACCTGGAGAAGGATCTGGAGGCGGCGATCCTGCGGGACATGCAGGCCTTCTTAATGGAGGTCCGCCGCGGCGGATTGGGATGCCGCGGAGTCGAAACTGGCGCTATTGGTCTGATCGACCACCTGGGATAGGTCACCAACTGCTGTATAGTCATGGGGTGCTGACTATTGCTTCACGCCTCGACGTCATGAACCGGCTCGGCCGGGCCATGGC